>JASHOB010000126.1 GCA_030041335.1 Alphaproteobacteria bacterium
TCAGAATTGAACATGGGGCTTCTCCCGTGTTTGTTGCGGCAATGGTGGTCTTTGCAAATGGTCGCGATGCCTCTCTAACGCAGCGCGCCAGTGAGCAAAGCGAAGCCCGACACTTTCATAAGCCTGAATTCAAGTTCAGCAAATGCAGCACCAAGCGCGGGATGCGTTCTTTAAGAGTGTTCGAAATTGCCCCTTCGTAGTGCGCGCAATCGTCGTCAAAAAGGCGCTCATCTATTCACCGCGGGGCGGTTTCCTGCGGGACATTTGCCAATTTGAGCTGTGAGAACGAGACGGGAACACAATGATCATTAGTTAACTTTTAATGAAACTACTGGAAGGCGCGAAACGTCCGCTGCATTCTACTGCCCATATCCGAATACCCCCAACTCTGCCCCTGGTTTTGCCAGGGGCTTCTTTTTCCCGTCACTCTTCCTATGTTTAATCTGAATCATTCGTTAAATCAGATGGCATGGCACGTTCATTGCCTCCTAATGGATGTGAGCGTTTCATGGTTCCTCCACTTCCTAGCCCCTGGTTT
Source organism: Alphaproteobacteria bacterium (assembly GCA_030041335.1). GTDB lineage: Bacteria > Pseudomonadota > Alphaproteobacteria > ATCC43930 > CGMCC-115725 > JAATGI01. The sequence goes on from JASHOB010000126.1 coordinate 539, forward strand.
TGCCGGGGGCTTTTTCTTTTCCGCAGCCCACCTTCTGTACACTCGCCGCACAGATCCATCGGCCCTTATGTGATTTGACGAAGCAGTGTAGCGGCGTCACGAGTCAGACACACTCCAAACTAGAACATTACCCCCCAAAACTGGAGTTTCTGGGTTATCGCGATAACTGGAGTTCCTCGGCCGCCGGCCTCCAATCCCGACGGGCGGCCGATTTTTGCCTTTAACCATTGCCTTTGCCTATCTCAGCCTTAGCCCGCTGCACCGCCGGCAATAGCTCCGCCCAATCATCGGGACTCTTGATCAGCTTGAGCTGCAATTCGGCAATCCGCTTCTCCCATTCGCGGTTGATTCCCGGTTCGCGGATCTGCTCGTCTAGCGCCATTCGCACAACTAGCTCATCATATGGCTTAAGACTGGCAAGCCAGCGCGTGAATTTTGGGGATACATAGAAAGGGCGCATCGCGGCCGATATTGACTCCGCCGCCGACTAATCGCCAAACGGGCGAGACTTAACTTCCATCCTGTGCACACTCACGACTATGAAAACGTGCCACCAGCGTCAATCGCGGATCCGGCCTGTTGGAGTTGGAATTGACGCCGGCGGCAAAGTTTCCCGAGCTGGTTGGGGAAGGACCAATCGAGGAAGGTCCACTCGGGGTTATGATGATTGGGCGGATTGCCGTCTGCTCATCCCTCAATTTTCGGCTTCTGGGCGATCAACTCTTTCGTGCGGCGCCGGGAGAGAGCGAAGCCAACGCCGAAATTTGGGCGCGGTATAGAAGGTGCGTCGCGTCACTTCGTGATTTTGCTTCGTGCCCGCTTTCGTGAATTTTGCCTCTGCGCGCACCATTGGCTTGTCAAACACGTTGGAAGGACCCTCTCAACCGACCACATAGGTATCCCGTGACGGGCAATAGGAGAAGCAATGCGTCTTGGTTCACTTCATAAAACGAAAAGGGGTCATTCAAGTCCAGCAACAAAAAAACGCAAAGCAGCACGATCCCGATACCGCTTATCGCTATCAGCAAACACGTCAGATAAAGCCGGACCAAGTAACGTTCGAGGTATTCGGTGGACATTGCGTCATCCCCCCTCTGTGAGGTGATGAGGCTAGCACCTGGGCAGATTTCTAAACCAATCACGATGCCGCCCGGATTAAGAATGTGATTGCCAGAGCCATGCGCGATCAGTTCCTCGCGCGGCGAAAGGCTCAGCGGCGGAATTTGGGAGATGAGTAGAACGCGCGCATGGCTGAAATGCGTTTTCTGTTAGCCCAAACGTTACCCCGACCTCCAACCGCTATTCTCTTATCGTATTGGCAGCGTTGGTAGCCAGCCTAAGTCATTGATTTAATTTGGTGCCCGCTGCCGGAATCGAACCGGCACGGCCTTTCGGCCAAGGGATTTTAAGTCCCTTGCGTCTACCAGTTCCGCCAAGCGGGCTCTTCCCCCATTCCTATAGCTCGGTCGGCTTGCCGCCAAGACTCCGCACCAGTTCCACCACCTCACCGACCGCATCGGCCAGGCGGGCGGTATTGGTACCGCGCAGCACGAGATTGGTCTCGGGCGCACCGCGGCCGAAAGTCGGATAAGAGCCGATGTCCAACTCGGGATAGCGGGCCTGGATTTCCCCCAGGCCTTTCGCGACGACACCCTCGGCCAAGGGACAGTTGACCGTGCGCGACAGAATAGGTGGGCCGCCATTGAGCTCGTGGCGGATGGCATCGAACATGCCTTGCATGATGCGCGGCACGCCGGCCATCACAATGACGTTCCCGATACGAAAGCCCGGCGGACCCTGGATCGGGTTTGGCACCAGTGATGCGCCCTGAGGCGTGTACGCCATGCGCAGTCGCGCCTCGTTGAGCCCGCCGGGCGGATAGCGCTTCAGCATCATGCGGTGAATTTCCTCGTTGAGCACTAGCGGCACGCTGAAGGCGCGCGCAATGCATTCGGCGGTGATGTCATCATGGGTCGGGCCAATGCCGCCGGTGGTGAAAACATAATCATATTTCGCACGCACCCCATTGACGGTGGCGACAATAATGTCGGCGTTATCCGGAATCACCCGCGCCTCCATCAGCCGAACACCCCGCTCGGCCAATCCCTTGGCGATGTAGTTGAGATTCACGTCCTGAGTCCGTCCCGACAGGATTTCGTTGCCAATAACCAGAACGCATGCAGTCGGCGCCCTCTGGGCGGCGGTATCGCTCATTCCCGTTCCTCAAGAGACTGGATGTGTGAACATGCTAGGCTTGCTACTCTCGCCATGAAAGCCTAGATATCGCTACATGAATCTGGGCATGACGGCTTCCCGGGCAGACAGCGAAGCTCGGCGCATCAAAATTCATACCGCAGCGGACTTCGAGGGCATGCGCAAGGCAGGAAGGCTCGCCGCCGAAGTGCTTGACTTCATCACGCCCTATGTTGTGCCTGGCGTCACCACTGAACGGCTTAATCAGCTCTGCCACGATTACATCATTCAGCATGGGGCCATACCGGCGCCGCTCAACTATCGCGGCTTCCCCAAGTCGGTCTGTATTTCCATAAACCATGTTGTGTGTCACGGCATCCCCGGCGACCGCAAGCTGATGGACGGCGATATCCTCAATATCGACGTAACGCCGATTCTTGACAGTTGGCATGGCGACTCAAGCCGTATGTATTTCGCGGGTGATAATGTCGGCGTCAAGGCGAGGAAACTCGTAGACGTCACCCATGAGGCGATGATGCGCGGTATCGCGGCGGTGCGGCCGGGCGGCTTCCTTGGTGATGTCGGCGAGGCGATCCAAACTTTCGCCGAGGCCAACCGTTTCTCCGTTGTACGCGATTTTTGCGGGCACGGTGTCGGACGCGTTTTCCATGATGCGCCGTCGGTGCTTCACTACGGCCGGCGCGGCGAGGGCGTCGAATTGCGCGAAGGCATGTTCTTTACCATCGAACCCATGATCAATGCCGGCCGCTGGGAAGTTAAGGTACTGAACGACGGCTGGACCGCCGTCACCAAGGACCGCTCGCTCTCGGCGCAGTTCGAGCACATGGTCGGCGTTACCGGGGACGGCTGCGAAATCTTCACCCTGTCGCCCAAGGGTTGGCATAAGCCGCCCTACGTGTGAACGTCGCCGCCGCATGGCCGCCGAACCACCCTCTGAGTTCGATATCCGCTCGCGCCGCCGCTAGACCGCGGTTCTTCTCGAGGCCGCGCTCGCGGGTACACGAACGATCTCGCGACGGAAACGCAAATCCGCATCAGCTCTGCATCGACCTGGGCGCGCCGGTCCCGCCGGAATTGAAGACGGCAAGTGGCAGGGACATCGGTCTTGGTGAGGTCGGGTTGGTCTCATGCCGCGGGTGGGGCCGGCTATTCGAGGGATCCCAACGTCGTGCCGCCGTCGACTGTGAGCGATGCGCCGGTCATGTATTTCGATGCCGGAGAGGCAAGGAACAGCGCCAGGCCCTGGATGTCATCGGTGTGGCCTAGGCGTTTCAATGGGCAGTGTTTTGCCAGCGCTGCTTGCACCTCCTTGTCTTGCAGTCGGCCTCCGGAAATGTTGGTGACGAAGGGACCAGGCGCGATCGCGTTTACCAGAATATCGTATTCTGCCAGTTCGAGGGCGGCCTGGCGCACCAGATGCGCCGCCGCCGCCTTGGCTGCAACATAGGGCGCGCCGACAACGGTTTCAGTCTTAACGGCAGAGATCGAAGTGGTAACGATGATGCGGCCACCCTTGCCCGTCTTCATGTGCTTGGCCGCTGCCTGAAGGGTCGAAAACAGCGCTTCGACATCGAGCTTGAAGATGCGATCCCAATAGTCGGGGTCGAGCGCTTCGAACGCCCGACCCACATTGCGCGTGCCGTCGAGCGCCAGAAAACCAGGCCCACCCCCAATACCGGCGTTTGCGAACACGACGTCAAGCCGGCGGTGCTTTTGCACGGTCTCGTCGAAGGCGCGATGGAGCGCGTTCCGGTCGGTGACATCGACCAGTACCCGTTGCGCGCCGATGCGCTTGGCCTCCGCGTCAAGCCGCCGCTGGTCGAGATCGAAAATCGTGACCGAGGCGCCATTGTCCGCCATCGCCTCGGCATAGGCGAGGCCGATCCCGCTGGCACCGCCGGTCACCACCGTGACGAGATCCGATACATCGAACAAGGAAGATGCTTTCATCGACCGTCTCCAGATTGGCGTCCACCCCAGCACAACGTCGCTATTTTGCACGAGACGATCGAGGTTCGGGGTGACTGGCGTCAACCCGCGCGCGCCCACCCACCGCCTCGTTGTCCCGGCAAGGCCAGCCGTCGACGCTTGTCGCCGCGAGCCGTCTTTTGGCGATGAGATTGATTGATCAATCCATCCGCAATACCGGCTTTACCGTCTCGCCGGCGCTCGTATCCTGGAATGCGACGGCGATATCGTCGAACCGGTAGAATCTGATCAACCGTTCCAGCGGCAGGCGACCCTGTCGATAATACTCGGCCAGCATTGGGATAAAGGTTTGTGGCGCTGCATCACCGCCAAGGATGCCCTTGATCGATTTGCCCGTCGCCAGCATCGGAAACAATGCTGGCGTCCAGGCGCCACGTGGTGCCGTGACGAAGCCCGCGACGCCACGCATGGTTAGACAGCCTATGGCCGCGTCCCAGATTTCCGGTACCTGCGTCGTATTGAGGCTGTAATTCGCACCGTAGCGGGTGATTTCTTTGATGGTCTCGGCGGGATTTCGCTCGCTGGGATTCACCAAAGCGGTGGCGCCGAGGTCGAGTGCCAGGGCCAAGCGTGCAGGGTTGATATCGACCGCGATGATGTGCGTCGCGCCGACAATCCGCGCCGCCATTACCGCCGACAAACCGACACCGCCGACGCCGAAGACAGCGATGCTGTCGCCCGCGCCAACGCCAAGCGAATTGATCACGGCGCCCGTGCCGGTAATGACACCGCAACCCAGCGGCGCCAGCACTTCCAGCGGCATATCGTCGGGCACTTTGACCGCTGTCCGCTCCGGTGCGATCGCGTAGCGGGCGAACGACGATTGCCCGAAAAACTGCCCGAAGATGCGCTCGCCGCCTTTCCGCAGCGCACTGCTGCCGTCGGGACGCAAGCCGCCGAAATTCCGCGGCAAGACCTCGTGGCAGTAGCTCGGATAGTTGCGCCGGCAACTCGGGCACACCCCGCATGAGTTGCCGCTCATCACGACGTGGTCGCCGATCTTGAGCGTCGTGACGCCGCCGCCGATGTCTTCGACGATGCCGGCACCTTCGTGACCGAGCACGATGGGCTTGGGCGTGAGCCCGCCCCGTTTCCCGCCGGCATGCGCGCTCAGATCGGTATGGCAAATGCCGGATGCGACCACGCGAACCAGCACTTCCCCGGCACGTGGCGTTTCAATGTCGACGGTCTCGATCAGCGGGAAGGCGATGCCTTCGCGCGAGACGGCCGCTTCTGTTTTCATGCCTGCCGGGCGGCAAGTGCCATCGAAATCAGGGCCGCGCCACCAAATACCAGATTGATGCCGAGCAACAAGCCGATCACCCAGGCCGAGGACCGGGGAAAACCAGCGAGGATAATCGCGGCGAGCAAGATATCGATGATACCGCTGAACAACATAATTCCCCAGCGGCCGGAGAGCTGACGACGATGATCGAGCGCGAACAGGATCGAGGTAACGCCCTCGATCACGAAGAAAGCGATCATCAAAATCGTCAGCGATATCACGCCACCGACCGGCCATCCGATCAGGATGCCGCCGACCACGATGCCCAGAATCGCCGATATTAGTGACCAGACGAAGCCGGGCGCCGTACGCATCCGTAGGGTACTGATCAGACCGACGACGCCGCTGATAAGCAGGAGCCAGCCGAGCAGGATGGCCACCGCGAGAGTGGCGACCTCGGGCACGATGATCGCAATCGCACCAAGAATCAGCAGCACGACACCTTCGACCAGAAACGTCGTCCAGTGGCGTTTGAAGGCTTCGGCAAAGCGCGCTTGCGTCGCCGGGAATTGCGATTGGCTGGTCATGTCAGCGCTCACAACACTTCGAACAACCCCGCAGCGCCCATCCCGCCGCCCACGCACATCGTGGTCACCACCCGCTTGGCGCCGCGCCGCTTTCCTTCGATCAGCGCATGGCCGACCATACGTGCGCCCGACATGCCATAGGGATGGCCGATCGAGATGGCACCGCCATCGACATTGAGTGTGGCGTTGGGAATGCCAAGCCGATCGCGGCAGTAGAGGACCTGGCAGGCGAATGCCTCGTTCAATTCCCACAGATCAATATCGTCCATCTTGATGCCGTTCCTCTGCAACAGCTTCGGCACCGCAAACACAGGACCGATACCCATCTCATCGGGCTCGCAGCCCGCCGCGACCATGCCGATATAGCGGCCGAGCGGCTTAAGGCCGCGCCGCTCCGCTTCCCCTTCCTCCATCAGCACCGCTGCCGACGCACCATCGGAAAGCTGCGATGCATTGCCGGCTGTGATGAACCTGCCTTCCTTGATGCGCTGGCCATTTTGAAACACCGGCTTTAGTCCCGCGAGACCTTGCAGCGTCGTGTCTGGGCGATTGCCCTCGTCTTTGGCGAGCGTGACGTCACGCTTGGTAACAGCGCCGCTGTCCTTGTCCGCGAACACCATGGTCGATGGCAGCGGCACGATCTCGGCGCTGAAGTGGCCGGCGGCCTGGCCCTCGGCGGTGCGGCGCTGCGACTGGAGCGCATACTCATCCTGCGCCTCGCGCGACACTCGATACCGTTCGGCGACGATTTCCGCGGTCTCAATCATCGCCATATAAAGCGCTGGCACCTTGTCGTCGAGCCAGGGGTCGTGCGCCATGTTCAGCGCCTTGGTCTGCACCAGCGAAATCGATTCAAGCCCACCGCCGACGGTGATCTGCATGCCGTCCTCGATGATTTCCTTCGCCGCCGTGGCGATCGCCATCAAACCGGAGGCGCATTGCCGGTCAACGCTCATGCCGGCGACCGACGCCGGCAGGCCCGCGCGCAGCGCGCATTGTCGTGCGACATTGGTGCCCTGGAACCCCTGCTGCAGGGCAGCGCCCATTATCACATCTTCTACCTCACCCGGTTCGATGCCGGCGCGCTTCACCGCATGGGCGATGGCATGGCCCCCCAGCGTCTGGGCCGGCGTATCATTGAAGGCGCCGCGATAGGCGCGGCCGATCGGCGTGCGTGCAGTCGAAACGATGACGGCGCTGCGCATGGTTTCCTCCTGGTCATCCTCGTGTCGTTCTAGTGATGCCTGCCTTGGCCAATTCCTGGCCGCCCTGCCCGCCGGCGGTTTGCGGCAACAGGTCACCGTTCCGGTCCGAGATCTCATCGAAACGCGCGACCACCTGGTCGGGCGCGTCCGGGCCGAGCGGAATATGAACCCCTTTGGTAAGCGAAACGTAGGTGCGCTCGAAGCCGTTGGCGCCGGCATTCAGGATCACACGGTTCGGCGCGCCCTCATGCAGCATCGCCAGCACCGCGGGCGATACCGCCTCGGGCTTCATCGCCGCCTGCACTTCCGCTGGCATCAATGTGTCGGTCATGCGGGTGGCCGCCGTCGGCGCAAGACAGTTGACATGAACGTTGTATTTGGCGCCCTCGAGACCGAGGGCGTTCATCAGCCCAACCAGCCCCATCTTCGCTGCGGCGTAGTTCGACTGGCCGAAGTTCCCGAACAGGCCCGACGACGAGGAGGTCAACACGATGCGACCGTAATTCTGCTGGCGCATGATCTCCCACACCGCCTTACAGCAATGTACAGCTCCCATCAGATGGACCTCGAGCACGGCGCGAAAATCGGCAAGCTCCATCTTGGCGAAGGTCTTGTCGCGCAGGATGCCGGCATTGCAGACCAAAATGTCGACGCGACCCCATTTCGCCCAGGCCTCGCCGACCATCGCCTCGACCGCCGCAAAATCAGTAACCGAAGCGGCGCTGGCAATGGCATCACCCCCCGCGGCCTTGATCTCGGAGACGACTTTCTGCGCCGACGCGGCGGCGCCCCCGGTGCCGTCGAGCGCGCCGCCCAAATCATTCACCACGATTTTGGCGCCGCGCGCGGCAAGCGCCAAGGCGTGGGCACGGCCCAAACCTCCGCCCGCGCCGGTCACAATGGCGACGCGGTTGTCAAAACGAATAGCCATACGCTTACCGTCCCTCCATTCACCACGGCTGTGGTCAGGCTTTAACGCAGCGCTCCCCGATGGGTCCTTTGCACAGGCTGGAGATGCCGGCAAGTTTGACCGGAGTGCCGCGCGCTAGGCGAAAATATCGGCAAAAAGATTCTTCATCGACTCCCACGAATGCTCGTCCGCCTTGCGATTGTACTTCGCTGCCGGATTGGTCTTGCCGTCATTCGCGGGATTGGTGAAAGCGTGCACCGTGTTGCCGTAGTGGATCAACTCCCAATCGACCCCCCCTTCCTTCATCTCCTTGATGAAGGCCTCGACTTCAGCGGGCGGGACCAAGGGATCGTCGGCACCATGGCAGACAAGCACCTGCCCCTTGATGTTCTTGGCGTCGGCCGGTCGGGGCGTGTTGAGGCCGCCATGAAAACTGACCACGCCCTTCACGGCGGCGCCGCTGCGCGCGAGCTCAAGCACCGTCGTGCCGCCAAAACAATAGCCGATCGCGGCGAGTTTGCCGGCGTCCACTTCCGGCCGTGCAGCCAGCGCCGCACACGCCGCGTCGACGCGGCGGCGCAACTCGGCCCGGTCGTTCAACAGGGCCATCAGCCAGCCCATCCCTTCCAGAAAGTCCTTTGGTGTTTTGCCATTGCCATACATATCGGCGGCGAACGCCACGTAACCGAGTTCCGCCAGCATCTTCGCCCGGCGTCTGGGATCGGCACCGAGCCCCATAATGTCGTGGCATACCAAGACGCCTGGACGCCTGCCCGTCTTGGTCTCGTCATAAACCAGCTCACCGCGCATGCTGGTGGCGCCGGAGCGATATTCAATGGTCTCGGTCTTCATGTCGCTTCTCCCTCGCTCATGGCTCGCCGTTGAGCCGGCATCGAGCTGATCATAGATTAGCCTCGGGCAATGCAGCAAGGTTGAGCCGGTGACACCGTCACTCGCAGCAATTTTGGCCTTAATCGTATTGGCAACGCACGTCGCGATCATCGCCTTCAACCTCTTCGGCCTGATCGCCATTCCGCTGGGCGCATGGTGGCGCTGGCGGTTCGTTCGCATTCGCTGGTGGCGGATGCTCCATATCGCCATATTGGCAACCGTGGCGCTGCAAGCGCTGTTTGGTCGGGCCTGTGTCCTGACATTGTGGCAAGACTCCCTAACCGGCAGCAGCGGCAGTGCGCCTCTGATCATGCGCTGGGTGATGGGCTTGATCTATTGGCCCTTGCCAATATGGTTCTTCGCGCTGCTCTACCTCGTGGTCTTCGCTTACACCTTGGCGCTGTGGTTCCTGGTGCCGCCGCGCCCGCTGCTGAAATCGTGATCTTCGACCGCTCGGTCGCGCAGACTACGCATGCCGACGAGGCGGTCGAGCGCCGAGGTATCGTTCAAGAGCGCTTCGCTCGGCCCGGTATGAACCGTGCGGCCCCGTTCCAGCACCATTACTTGCTCGGTAAGGCTGAGCGCGAAGCGGGTATGCTGCTCGACCAGGATGACGGTCAGCCCTTGTTCGGCCATCAGACGACGGATACGGTGCGCGACGTCACGCACGACGACCGGCGCCAATCCCTCGAGCGGCTCGTCCAGCAATAGGAGGTCGGGGTTGGTCATTAGTGTGCGACCAATCGCCAGCATCTGCTGCTCGCCCCCCGACAATTCGCGGCCGAGATTGCGCCGTCGCTCGGCGAGCTTCGGAAACTGGGTATAGACCGCATCGCGATTCCAATGACCGGGCCGCGAAGCGATGACCAGATGCTCGTCGACGGTGAGCGAGGGAAACACCTCGCGCCCCTGTGGCACCCAGCCGAGCCCCATTTGTACCCGCCGGTCCGGCGCGATCGTGGAGATGTCGTTGCCGCGCCACCTTATCGTGCCGTGGCGTAGCTTCAAATGTCCCATGAGCGTGAGCATCAGCGTCGACTTGCCCATGCCGTTGCGCCCGAGCACGGCGAGAGAATGGCCGCTCGAAACAGACAGGGAAATCTGCTCCAGCACCAAACCGTCACCGTATCCGGCGCTGATCTCGCTCGCCTCGAGAAGCGCGTCAGACATCTTCGCCGTCGCCCAAATAGACTTCGCGCACTTGCGGATGGTCCGCGATTTCTTCGGGCGTGCCTTCGCACAGGATCTGGCCCGCGACCAGCACGGTGATCCGTTCGGCAAACCGGAAAACCACGTCCATATCATGCTCGATGAAAAGCACCGCGACGTCGCTTGGCAGCGCGGCGAGCGCTCCGAAGATTTCGGCGCTTTCGTGCTGCGGGACCCCCGCCGCGGGCTCATCGAGCAACAGCACCCTGGGCCGCGCGGCCAGGGCCAGGACAATCTCCAAGAGCCGCTGCCGGCCGTAAGCCAACTGATGTGTTGCCCGCTCCGCGTCGGCGCCGAAATCAAACCGGTTGAGCAGCTCCGTGGCCTCGTCGATCTCGGCATGACAGCCCGACAAGCGCCTGAAGGGATTGACGCACAGGCCGTGACGCTGTGCGATTGCCAAGGTCGTCGCTTCGAGCGGCGACAGCGATGGAAACAGTGTGTTGATCTGGAATGTTCGCGCCAAGCCCCGGCGCACGCGCTCTTGGGCGGGCGCGCGGGTCACGTCCTCACCCTCGAGACGGATGCGGCCGCTCGATGGCGCCAGCACACCGGTCAGCAGATTGATGAAGGTGCTCTTGCCAGCGCCGTTCGGGCCAATCAGCGCATAACGCGCCCCCCGCGGCAAGCGAAACGACACGTTCTGGGTGACGCGCAACGCGCCGAACGAGCGGTTCAGCCCTTCGGTCTCCAGGACAACGTCGATGCTCATCGCTTGACCCGCGCGATGACCCAATCAACCGAACGGCGCAGGATCCCGGTGACGCCCCCGGTGCCGCTCATCACGATGATGACCAGGACGAGCCCGACCCAGAAATCCCAGTAGGCCGGATTGATCAGCGAGAGCTGGTCGCGCAACACGGTGTAGACGACCGCGCCGATCATGCCGCCGATCAAGCTGCCAATGCCACCAAGCACCAAGGCGATCTGCACCGAGATCGAGCGGTCGAAGCCCAGTACCTCAAGCGCGATGTACTGCGTTGTTTCCGCCAGCAGCGCACCGGCGACGCCAGCCATCGCCGCGGAGATGGTGAACGCCATCGCCAGCTGTACGCGAACGCCGATGCCAAGCGCCGGCACCCGGCGAACATTTTCGCGAATGCCCTTGAGCGCTAAGCCAAACGGCGAATTCACCAGGCGACGTGCGAGAAGATAGAGAACAAAGATGACGATGAAGGAGTAGATAAAACCCACCCGGCCATCGATGTCGAACGTGAAGAGACCAAGGAGCGGCGTAATCTGCATACCTTGCAGGCCATCGTCGCCGCCGGTCAGCGAGTTCCATTTGTTGGCGATTTCGTAGCAAATCAGTCCGATCCCCAGCGTGACCATCAGCATGGCAATGCCGTGGAGGCGTGCCACGAGCTGGCTGCAGATCGCGCCGGCAAGGCCTGCGACCAGCGCCCCGGCAACCAAGCCAAGGAGCGGGTCGCCCCACCAGTCGCGCGCCAGAATGCCGGCGGTGTAGGCGCCGATGCCGAAGAACGCGGCATGGCCGAAAGACGGAATGCCGGCATAGCCGAACATGATATCGAGGGAGACGACGAAGAGACCGGTGATCATCGCCTGGGTGAGCAAAACCAGATGGCCGGGAAAGATGAAGTAGCTTAGCGCGGCACATATCCAGAACGCGATTTCCTCCCACCGCCATGCGGCGCGCCGCACGAATAAGGCGCGTGCCGAATGGGTAGCCTCGGGTGCTGGAACGGCGACCATCGCTAATGGCCCCGGCCGAACAGGCCATTGGGCCGGAACATCAGAATGACCACGGTCACTCCATAGATGATGAAGGCGCCGAGATAGGGAATGTAATACTTACCGACGACATCGCAGATGCCGAGCGCCAGCGACGCTGCCAACGTGCCGCGAATCGATCCCATGCCGCCAACCACGACGACAATCAGCAGATAGACCAGGTATTTCACCGGAAAGGCCGGATCGAGTCCGACCAGATAGATGGCGAGGCCGCCACCGAGTCCGGCAAGGGCGCTGCCAATGGCGAAGGCGAGCATGAACAATCGATCGATGTTGATGCCACAACTGACCGTCATCCGACGATTGTCGACGGCGGCGCGGATCCTGGCGCCGAAACTCGTGTATTCGAGGCCGAGCACCAGGGCCAAGGTCAATAGCCCGCCAAAAATGATCAAGAACAAGCGATAGGACCCGATATCGAACCAGCCGAAATGGACGCGGCCTACGAGAAAGGCCGGGACATGGACTGCAGGAGGTACGGCACCCCAGACGAAGGTCGCGGCAGCGACGGTCATGGTGACAATGCCGATGGTGAGCAGGACCTGGTCGAGCTGGTTGCCCCAATAGAACCGGCGGAAGATCGTGCGCTCGACGAGCACTCCCGCAGCCGCGGCACCGATCGCCGCCATTGGCAGCGCGCCGAAGAACGGCCAGCCATACCAGTTCATCAGCATCACGACGATGTAGCCACCCAACATCGATAACGAGCCGTGTGCCAGGTTGGCGAAGCCCATCATGCCCATCGTCACCGATAAGCCGCCCGCCATCAGAAACAGCAGCACTCCGTACGCGACACCGGCGCCGAGAATGTTGACGAAATCAACCATGCCATGCCACGCGAAGGGTCACTTCACCGGTTCGCCCAAATCGTTGACCGTGGGGATGGTGTCGAACTCGACGTTCTGCAGTTTGCCGCCGATCTTTTCGACTTTGCGGATATAGATGTTCTGCACGATGTCGCGGTTTTGATCGATGGCGATCGGGCCGCGCGGCGACTCAAAATGCATGCCCTTCAACAGTGCCATGGTCTTGTCGGGATCGAGTTTGCCGCCTTGCGCTGCCACCACATTATAGATCGCATGCATGACGTCGTAGGCAGCGACGGCGGTGAATTCTGGCCGCATGCCCGGCGGTGCCGCGCTATAGAAGGCTTTGACGAACTCGTGGTTAAAGGGCGAATCGTGCGCTTCTGAATAATCAAAGACCGTGATCATGCCGAGCGCCGCGTCGCCGAGTTGATCAAACTCGTTCTCGTCCGCGAGATCGCCCGTAGCCAGCACCGGCATGTTCTGCGCGTTCAAGCCGGCATCGCTATAGGCCTTGAGAAACGCCACCGGGTGGCCGGCAGCCGGTGCGAAAATGAAGATCGCCTGCGGATGAGCGTCCTTCGCGCGCTGTAGATAAGGCGAATAATCGGGCGTCGTGAACGGCGGCTTGACTTCGCCGACAATCTTGCCCCCGGCTTCGGTGAAGGTCTTCTTGAAGACACGGCCAGCCTCGAGGCCGGGACCGTAATCGGTATAGATCGCGTAGACGGTCTTGAACCCGTGCTCAACCGCCCAGGTGCCGAACGGGGCAACCTCCTGCCCGGTGGTGAAGCCGAACCGCGCCAGGTAGGGTGCATGATCGAGGATCGATTTTGTCGCGGCATTGACGATAAGTACCGGCATGTGCGCCGGGGTCGAGACTGTTGCCGCCGCCAGCGCCTCTGGGGTCAGCGCGATGCCCGCGATCAATTCGACTTTATCGCGCGATACCAGCTCCGCCGCTTCCTGGCGCACGATATTCGCCTGGCCCTGCGTGTCGCGACGCAGCAGCACAATCTTGCGCCCTGCAACGGTGTCGCCGTGCTGCTGCATCCAGATCTTGATGGCGGTGTCAGTCTCTTGACCGAAAGCCGCCGCGCCACCGGAATAGGAACCGAGAAAGCCGATCCTGAGCGGCGTCGGTTCATCCGCCCGAGCCGTGCCGCCCGCGACCAGGAGCGCCAAGCATGCCGCCGCGGCGCCGCGGTACCAGTCTCTTCGGTCGAAGAGAAGACCGGATCGGACGCCGGTCGGGCGCAGCCGGGGTCGGGTCGATGGCGGAGCCGCCGGCAAGATCGCTCCGACCCCCGCGCAACGCGCAACCGTTCCGAGGTGCGGCGAACGAGGGCACAGGGTATGCGGTGCACGCTTCATGCCCGTGGTCTCCGGCCTCAGTTCGTCTTTACCTGGTCGCCGTGACGGTCGACATTGGGAATTGTGTCGATTTCGACATTCTGCAGCTTGCCGTCAACTTTCCGCACCTGCCGGATATAGACGTTCTGCACAATGTCGCGATCCTGATCGATGGCGATCGGCCCGCGCGGCGATTCGAATTTGATCCCCTTCAAGAAGGCGATGGTCTTGTCGGGATCGATGTGGCCGTGCTGTGCCGCGACGAGTTTATAAACCGCATTCATCACATCATAAGTGCAAACGCCGCCAAAATCGGGCCGGACATGAGGCGGCGCGAACGAATAGAAATCCTTTACAAACAAACGGTTAAGAGCCGAATCGTGAGCTTCTGAGTAATGAAACACCGTGTACATTCCGAGTGTCGCATCGCCAAGCGCATCGAATTGCAGTTCATCGGTGAGGTCGCCGGTCGCCAGGATTTTGACGCCGGCATCCTTCAGCCCGGAATCCGTATAGGCTTTCAAAAACGCCTGGGGATGCTCTCCTGCGGGCGCAAAAATGAAGATGGCTTGGGGGTTCGCGTCCTTGGCGCGTTGCACGTAAGCCGAATAGTCGGGACTGCGCAGTGGCGGCTTAACCTCGCCGACCAGCGTGCCGCCTGCCTCCGTGAAGCTCTTCTTGAACGCGGCGCCGGCTTCGAGACCTGGACCGTAGTCCGTGTAAATCGCAAATACCCGCTTGTAGCCGTGCGCCACCGCCCAGCGGCCGTAAGGGACCGCGACCTGCGATGTGGTAAAACCGAAGCGCACCATGTAAGGCGCCCGGTCGAGAATACGGGTCGTCGCCGCGTTGACGATCAGCACGGGCGTATGGGTCTGGTTCGAGACCATTCCCGCCGCCATGGCATTGGGGGTGTAATCGAGGCCGGTAATCAGCTCGACCTTGTCGCGCGCGATCAATTCCTGCACCACGCGATGGACGACGTCGGGATTGGGGCCCGTCGTGTCGCGCTTCAAGAGCACGATCTTGCGACCGGCAACGACGTCGCCATGCTCTTTTTGGTAAGCGGCGATCGCGGCATCGTCTTCCTGGCCGAAAATCGCGAAGGGTCCCGAATAGCCCGTGAGAAAGCCGATTTTCAACGGCACGGGCTCATCGGCCCGGGCCGGCATAAGACCGAGTGCCAAGAACGTAGCCACTGCCACGAACGAAGTCAGCATGCGCCGAAGCATCTAAATCCTCCCGCCTTTTATCGAGATCGCCTCTGATTGTTTGCTAGACCAACTGTTTCGCGCAGGATCTACAACCGCATGGGCTGACGCAAGCCATTTCGCCGCGCCCGGGTCCGGCTGAGTTGCTCTCCGACCTATTCCGCGGCTTGCTGGAGCTCGAAGTGGGCGGCCGCCATGTCCTGCCAACGCTCATCGCGTGCGATGTCCCGATCGCTCGCCAGCACTTTGGTGAGGTCTGGAAGCAGCAGACCGGGCGGCGGTTCGCCCGCCTCGGTCAGGCGGACTGCCTCCATCATCCGCCGACGGAGGCGAACGACGGCTTGATCGGCGGCAACGAGATGCTCTTTGGAACGATCGACGATCGGCTCCGACGACATTGCCATCACCGCGTCCTCGCGTTGAATCCCGCGATGGCCGGTCCAGCTCTGATCCATGCTAGCCCGGTCCTGGCCGAGCCGGTCGTCCCAGCTCGCCCGGAACCAGCAATCCTGTGGCGACCAGAAGCGCTCGTCGTCGAGGCCATGAACGCGCGTCAGGTCTTCGAACGAAATCGGCCGGTCGGCATGGGTGATGACAAAGGTCGCGGTCGAAATATCGTCCATCGGCGTCTCATAGACGCTGAAGCAATAAAAGGTGGCCGGAATGACCCGCAACGTCGGGAGAATTACCGGCGTGATGCGCACATTGCGTAAGCCGCTGCCCCCGTCCGCCAGCGAACTACGGATCGCGGCGTAGTGAAAGCCGAATGGCGTGTCCTCGATTTCGAGGCTCGGCGCATTGTCTTCCATAATGGCGGCGTCGAGCACTCCGGCATCGGTTCTTTGCCGGCGGGCGCGCCAGCTCGGCCGCACCTGGTTGGTGTGGAGAATGCCGACATGCGACGAATCGACGCCACCTTCTGCCAGCTGCAGATAGTTAGCGGTGACATTGACGCGATGAATCACGCGATGGCTCGCCGGCACCTCATCATAAGCAAAGCGGCGAAAAGGCGGCTCCAATTGGGCTGGACCGATATACGTCCAAATCAATCCGGACACTTCGCGCACCGGATAGGCGTTCGCCTTTAACGCCTGGCAGAGGCGCGGATCGGGATGGTTGGGGGTCTCGAGCACGGTACCGTCGACCGCGAATTTCCAGCCGTGATAGAGGCAACGGATGCCGCCCTGCTCGACCCGCCCCAGCGCCAGCGATACCCCGCGATGCAGGCAATATTCGTCCAGCACACCGACCCTGCCGCTGGTATCGCGGAAAACGACAAATTTCTCGCCCAGGAGCTTGGTCCGCAACGGCGCGCAATCGGGCTCGGCTAGCTGCGCCGAGGTGGCAATGGGATGCCAATAGCGCCGCATGACGTTCCCCATCGGCGTACCGGGACCGACCCGACATAACGTCTCATTGTCTTCACGGCTCAACATGTTATTGCGCCGCCTGGCGGTAAGGGGCCCCCGCACGCGCGCACCAATATTCCCAGGCGCGATCCAATCCCACCTGTCCTCGGCGCGCTTGCTCGCCGCGGCCGCCATTCACCTTGTCGACCTCGCCGGGGGTCAGAAACTTGATTTCGCCCAGGGCCGCCGCCTGCATTTGCAGCTCGGCATTGAGATTGAGGTAGATAGCCGTGCTCACGGCCTGTCGGATGCCGCCGGCCGCGACAACGCAGCCATGGCCCCGCATGAGCGCTGCCGGGCGGTCGCCCAACAGGCGCGCCAGGTCTCGGCCCATCGCCATGTCCGAGACCAGCATATTGGTGTCGCCGAATTTCGCCTGCGTATCCCAGATCGGCACCTCATGACCAATGCTGGCGCAGCTGTGCATCACCGGACGCAGCTTGGTGCCGGTGATGCCAAAGGGGATGACATTGTGGCTGTGATTGTGGACGACGGATTGAATTTCGGGTCGTACCTCGTAGATCGCACCGTGGATGAAACGCTCAAGGTAGGGAGAGCGGCCGCGCGCGTCGACCGCCACCCCTTCGAGGGTGAACTCCATAATGTCGCCCGCCTCGATGCATTCAGGTGCCCGGGCCCGCGACAGCAGGAAGCGGTTGGGATTATCCGGATGCCGCACGCTGATGTGACCATAGGCGTCGACAATGTTCTCATGCGACAAAATGCGGTTAGCCGCGACTAGGTCGTCGATCAGGAACTCGAGCGTTTCCGCCATGGCCGTACCTCCCTTCATTTCTGGCGACGCTAGCATAGGGCTCAAGGACAAAAACAACAGATAAAAAATGTAGTTAATTTTTGAAATACATTGCTGATTTGGAGAAATTGATTTGCCTGTAGCCGGGGCTTCGCATTAGGTTGCAGCCTATGTCCACGATGACTCATTTACAGCAGCTTGAGGCCGAGGCGATCCACGTCATGCGCGAGGTGGTGGCCGAATGTGCGCATCCGGTGATGCTCTATTCGATCGGCAAAGACAGTTCGGTTATGCTTCATCTGGCAATGAAGGCTTTTCATCCGGCAAAGCCGCCATTCCCGCTGCTGCATGTTGATACGACCTGGAAATTCCGTGAAATGATCGCGTTCCGCGATGCCACCGCGAAACGCCTCGGTCTTGATCTTATCGTTCACGTCAATCAGGAGGGCGTGGCTCAGGGCGTCAGCCCTTTCACCCACGGTTCATCGCTCCACACCGAAATCATGAAGACCGCCGCCTTGAAGCAGGCGCTCGACAAATATGGCTTCGACGCGGCGTTTGGCGGCGCGCGACGCGACGAGGAAAAGAGCCGCGCCAAGGAGCGCATTTTCTCGTTTCGCGCCGCGGGTCATCGCTGGGACCCACGCCAGCAGCGACCGGAATTGTGGCGGCTATACAATACGAAAATAGGCAAGGGTGAAAGCATCCGCGTTTTTCCGCTGTCGAACTGGACCGAACTCGACGTCTGGCAATACATCTACATGCAAGCCATTCCCGTCGTGCCGCTCTATTTCGCCAAGCCGCGGCAAGTGGTGGAACGGGACGGCATGCTCATCATGGTCGACGACCACCGTTTACCGCTCGAGCCGGGCGAAGTGCCGCAAATGCACAAAGTGCGGTTCCGCACGCTTGGCTGTTATCCGCTTACCGGAGCGATCGAGAGCGACGCCGAAACGGTCGGCGATATCGTGGAGGAGATGCTGACGACCCATCTCTCAGAGCGTCAGGGGCGCGTTATCGATTTCGATGCCACGGCCTCGATGGAAAAGAAAAAACGCGACGGCTATTTCTGATGGCTTTGGTCAACGTTATTCCCGCTGTGCCACTCGAGACACGGCTCGCGGCGCTGGAGCAAACCAGCCTCCTGCGCTTCATGACTTGCGGCAGTGTTGACGACGGCAAGAGCACTCTGATCGGCCGCTTGCTCTACGATTCAAAGATGATCTTTGACGACCAGCTCGCGGCGCTCGAAGAGGATTCGAAACGGTTCGGAACTCGCGGCGGTGCCATCGATTTCGCCCTCTTGGTCGATGGCCTTGCCGCCGAGCGCGAGCAGGGTATCACGATTGACGTCGCCTATCGCTATTTCGCGACCGGCAAGCGCAAGTTCATCGTCGCCGACACGCCCGGCCACGAGCAATACACGCGCAACATGGTCACCGGCGCCTCAACCGCCGACGCCGCCGTCATCCTGGTCGATGCGCGCCAGGGGGTGGTGACCCAAACGCGACGCCATTCCTATCTTATTGCACTGGTCGGCATCCGCAGCGTCGTACTGGCGGTCAACAAGATGGATCTGGTTGATTTTTCGCAGGCAGTGTTCGACAAGATCGTCGCCGATTACCAGGCCTTCGGCGAAAAGATTGGCCTCGCCTCGTTCCTGGCAATTCCGATATCGGCCCTCGAAGGCGACAACGTCACCCGCTGCTCGGCGAGCACGCCCTGGTACGACGGTCCGACCCTGCTGTCGCATCTCGAATCATTGACCATAGCCGACCGCAAGCAGAGCCTGGATTTCCGTTTTTGGGTGCAGTGGGTCAACCGCGCCGGTCCCGATTTCCGCGGCTTCGCCGGCACGGTGTCGAGCGGCAAAGTGAAACGCGGCGATACGGTGCGGCTCGCGCCGAGCGGCAGAATTTCCAGCGTGACACGGATCCTCGGCCCGGATGGCGACCTCGACGAAGCCGCTGCCGACCAATCAGTGACCCTGACCTTGGCCCATGAAATCGATGTCGCCCGCGGCGATCTGTTGAGCACGCCAGATGCTTCCCCGGGCCTCAGCGACCAGTTCGAGGTGACGCTGGTGTGGATGGCCGACCGGCCGATGCTGCCCGGCCGCTCCTACTGGCTCAAGATCGGTACGCGCACCGTCAGCGCCATCGTCACCGACCTCAAATACGTAGTGAACGTCAATACGCTCGAGCATACCGCAGCAAAGACGCTGGAGCTCAACGGGATCGGTATTTGCAATATCGGACTCGGCCAGGCCGTTCCCTTCGACGCTTATGCCGACAATCACGAGACCGGTGGTTTCATTTTGATCGACCGCATGACCAATGCGACGGTCGGCGCGGGCATGATTTTGTTCGCGCTGCGCCGCTCGCAGAACATCCACTGGCAGTCGGTCGATATCGATCGTGCCGCGCGTGCCGGTTTGAAGCATCAGAAGCCTGCAATTCTGTGGTTCACCGGCCTCTCTGGCGCCGGCAAGTCGACGATCGCCAATCTCGTTGAGAAGCGGCTTCATATCGCCGGCAAGCACACTTACATGCTCGACGGCGACAATGTGCGGCACGGGCTGAACCGCGATCTTGGCTTTACCGACGCCGACCGGGTCGAGAATATCCGGCGCATCGGCGAAGTCGCGAAGCTCATGGTCGATGCAGGACTGATTGTCATGGTCTCGTTCATTTCGCCGTTTCGCTCGGAACGGCGCATGGCGCGTGAGCTGGTTGCACCGGGCGAGTTTATTGAAATCTACGTCAACACGCCGCTCGCCCTGGCGGAGAGCCGCGACCCAAAGGGTCTGTACAAGCGCGCGCGTCGCGGCGAGATCAAGAACTTCACCGGCATCGACTCGCCCTATGAGCCGCCGGAAGAACCCGAAATCGCCCTCGACACAAGCCGTCTCTCGGCGGAAGAAGCGGCCCATACCGTTATCGCAAAGCTGATCGAATTCGGCATTGTCGCGGCCGTCTAGGCCGTCGCCAAAGTCAGCGAAGGGAGTTCCTCGGGGTCGCTCGAAGCGGCGCTCGATTAGGGCGCCAGTCCCGCACCGGCCGCCGCGGGCCCTGGTCACGGTAGCGCCGGAGCCGGTACTCGGCGACGTCACCATGATTTGAAACTAATCCAGTCTTGTGACATAGAGACTCTGTTGCAGTGCAGCGTCGCGATTGAGCCTTTCGGGGGTAGCAAGGTCGGTGGCGTCGAAGCGCTTCTCGCTCGTGCTTATCAAGCCGTCGCATTACGACGACGACGGCTACGTCATTCAATGGTGGCGTTCTGCCATTCCCTCGAACACGCTCGCCGTTCTCAATGGACTGGCGCTCGATTGTCGCGCCCGCGGGATTCTCGGCGACGACGTCGGAATCGACATCTCGGCCTTCGATGAAACCAACACCCGCATCCAACCCTATCGCATCGCCCGGATCATCGGCCGTGACGCTGGCTTGGCCTGTCTCGTCGGCGTCCAGTCGAACCAATTTCCGCGGGCGATGGATATTGCCCGCGCGCTGCGCCAACTCGGGGTTCAAGTGGTCATCGGTGGCTTCCATGTCTCCGGCACGCTGGCGATGCTGCCTGGGATCCAACCGGAATTGCAGGAAGCGATGGACCTTGGCATCTCGCTGTTCGCAGGCGAGGCCGAGGGCCGGTTCGAAACTGTATTGCGCGACGCATACAGGGGCTCGCTAAAACCGCTGTACAATCACATGGATGACCTGCCGAACATCGCGCGGGCACCGATTCCCATCTTGCCCAAGACCAAGGTTGGACGAGTGAGCGGCCACATCACCAGCTTCGACGCCGGCCGCGGTTGTCCTTTTCAGTGTTCATTCTGCACTATCATCAACGTTCAAGGCCGGGTGTCACGCCGCCGCGGCGCTGACGATATCGAGCAGATCGTGCGCGCCAATGTTGGGCAAGGCATAAACCGCTTCTTCATCACCGACGACAATTTCGCGCGCAACAAGGATTGGGAGCAGATTTTCGATCGTCTGATCGAGTTGCGCGAGGGCGAAGGCCTCAACATCAAATTCGTGATCCAGGTCGATACACTGTGCCACCGCCTGCCCAACTTCATTGAGAAGGCAGGTCGTGCCGGCGTGACGCGGGTCTTTATCGGCCTTGAAAGCATCAATCCTTCCGCCCTTGGCGCGGCCAAGAAACGTCAGAACCGCATCACCGAATACCGAAAAATGATGTTGATGTGGAAAAAAGCCGGCGCCATTACCTATGCCGGTTATATTCTTGGCTTTCCGGCCGACACGTCAGAATCACTGATTCGCGATATCGAGATCATCAAGCGCGAATTGCCGATCGATTTGCTTGAGTTCTTCTTCCTGACCCCTCTCCCCGGTTCGGAGGATCATCAGAAGCTCTATCAGGCCGGCGCGCCGCTCGATCCAGATCTCAACAAGTATGATCTTGAACATGCCTGCACAATCAACCACGCCATGTCGCGTGAGGTCTGGCAGGAAACCTACAACAGCGCCTGGCGGGTCTATTACTCGCCGGAGCACGTCGTCCGGGTGATGCGGCGGGCGCGGGCCACCGGCACCAGCATCGGTAACGCATTGTTCCTGATGCTTTGGTTCATTGGTTGCATCGAATTGGAAAAGGTCCATCCGCTACAAGGCGGTTATTTCCGTCGCAAATATCGGCGTGACCGGCGGCCGGGCTTGCCGATCGAAAATCCGTTCGTTTTCTATCCGCGGTACGTGGTTGAGCAAATCGTGAAGCATGCACGGATGATTGCCTGGTTCGTGCGCTACGAGCGCATTCGCCGCTCGATCAAGCGCGACCCTGACGCGCGGAATTACAGCGATGATGCGATTGAACCGATCGACGAGCACGAGTTTGACTCGCATGAGATGTTCAAAGTAAGCGCGGCGACTGTGGCGGCGGTCGAGAAACATCGCAAGGAAGAGCGCGCCCGCGCCCAGTTGATGTTTCGACCCCAATAATCCGGCGCGCAGATACGACTTTTAACATGCATGATTGAGCGTTCAGTAGTTCGGCTTTCTGGGTCACGCGCTATTCGCCGCGGGGTCCAGTCACCGGCGGTGACGTTTTCAGCCTCGACGCCATTGCTTGCATCGGCAAGTCCCGCGTTGCTGGCGAACAAGGGTGGAACGAGAAGGACCGCCTCGTCCGGGGCACCGCGCAAAACGGCGTTGGCCCGCGACACCCTACCTGCGCTCCGCGGAGATTGATCTTGGGTCATTGGCTGACGCGGCGTGGTAAGATGGAAGGCGTTGAGGGCCAAATGACAAAACCGGTCCTGCATGTCATCGGCGGCGGCTTGGCCGGCAGCGAGGCCGCATGGCAAGCGTCGCGCCTCGGCGTCCGCGTCGTATTGCACGAGATGCGCCCCGTCCGCATGACCGAGGCGCATACGGGCGAAGGACTTGCCGAACTCGTTTGTTCCAATTCCTTCCGCTCCGATGATGCCGCCAATAGCGCTGTGGGCGTGCTGCACGAAGAGATGCGCCGGGCGGGATCGATCGTTATACGGTCCGCCGACTCAACCCGAGTGCCGGCGGGCTCCGCCCTCGCCGTTGATCGCAATGACTTTTCGCACACCATCGGGGCGGCAGTCCGGGCCGAGCCCTTGATCGAAATTCGGCGCGAAGAGATTGCGGGCATGCCGCCCGATGAGTGGGTAAGCGCCATCGTTGCCACCGGTCCGTTGACTTCGCCGGCGCTCGCCGAGGCGATCCGCTTGGCGGGCGGCGAGGATTCGCTGGCCTTCTTCGATGCTATCGCACCGATCGTGCATGCCGATAGCATCGATCTCACAAAGGTGTGGCGGCAATCGCGCTACGGTAAAGGGGATGGCGCCGACTATCTCAACTGCGCACTCGACAAGGCGCAATATCTTGCTTTCGTTGCGGCGTTGCGCGCGGGCGAGAAGAGCACGTTCCGCGAGTTCGAAAAGAACACGCCCTATTTCGATGGTTGCCTCCCGATTGAGGTGATGGCGGAGCGCGGCATCGACACGCTGCGTTGGGGGCCGATGAAACCCGTCGGCTTGCGCGATCCGAGGACCGAGCGTCGGCCGTATGCGGTCGTGCAGCTTCGGCAGGACAATGCTCTCGGCACGCTCTACAATCTCGTCGGCTTCCAGACCAAGCTGAAACACGCCGAGCAGGTGCGTATCTTTCGCACGATTCCGGGGCTCGAGCGGGCGCAGTTCGCGCGGCTCGGTGGCCTCCACCGCAACAGCTTCATCAACAGCCCGCGCCTTCTCGACAGCCGCCTGCGCATGAAAGCACGGCCGGGACTGCGTTTCGCCGGTCAGATCACCGGGGTTGAAGGCTATGTTGAAAGCGCCGCCATTGGATTGCTTGCCGGTCGATTTGCCGCCAGCGACTTGCTCGGCCAGGCGGTCACGCCGCCGCCGGTGACTACCGCGCTCGGCGCGCTGCTGCGCCATGTCACCGGCGGTGCCGACGCCGCTACCTTCCAACCCATGAATATTAATTTCGGATTGTTTCCACCCATGACCGAGATCCATCGCAGTCAGCGCAAGCAGGCGATCGCGCGACGGGCGCTCGCCGACATCGACTTATGGCTCCGCGACACCTTGAGCGAAGCGGCCGCTTAAGCGTCGGCGCCGGCCTTGAGCTACCGCGGTCGCACGGTCGAAGCATTCCGCCTCGCCATCGGAGCGGTCGCGCCCTCCCCTAATTGTCGAGCGTGAGGCGTCACCATTGTCGGCGAATGTCGCGCCAAACCGGCAAATCCCCCCGCCGCTGTCCGAATTCAGGCCTGGGCGCTGGGCCGTGCGGACACTGTGACATACCAGCGCTTGAGGTGAGGCAGGTGCTCGATTGAAATTGTCTTCGTCCGGGAGCCGAAATCGTGCGCCACCAAGGCCGTAATATCGGCGACACTGTACCAATCCCCAGCTATGAATTCTTGTTGCGCCAAACGCGCATCGAGCAGCTCGAAGAATCGCTTCGCCCGCGTCTTGCCGCGCTCAGCAAGATCTGCGATTTGTTCGTAGGCGTAACGACCGGTGATGGCGCGGCCCTTCATACCCGGGGTCGAGTTGCGGAACCCTTCGGCGATTGCCAGCATGCCTTCGAGTTCGACGTGGCGCTGCCACTCCTCGACCACGCCAATTTCATAGGCGTCGCGGCCAAACAGGCGCGGCTCGGGATACGCCGCCTCGAAATAGCGGCAGATCGCTATGGTTTCGGCGATGCGGCGACCGTCGTCCAATTCCAGCACCGGCACCGTCGCAAACGGATTGATAGCGAGAAACTCCGGCTTGAGCTGCTCGGCCTCGCGCAGATTTACCTGCGTCTTTGGCACCTCGATGCGCTTCTCGGCAAGAAAGATGCGAACACGGCGCGGATTCGGCGCCAGGGCGAATTCATAAAGCTTCATCCGTCCCCTCCCTAGTACCCCAGTGCGCAGCCATCCTTGCGCGGATCGGAGCCGCCGATCAGCACGCCGCGCACGTGGTCGATCTCAATTGCCTGACCACCGCCGTGAGGCGAAACGGCCCAGGTTATCTTGTGTCCACGACGGGCAAGCTCGCTTGCCGTCGCCTCGGAGATGGTGGTCTCGAGCGCCAGTTCACCGCCATAGGCAAAGCTGCGGGGAACCTCGAGCGCCGCTTGCGGATCGCGGTTTCCGTCGAGGATTTGCGATAGGAAATGCGCATGGCCGCAGGCTTGGTAGTCGCCGCCCATCACGCCGAACGGCATTGCCGCACGGCCATCGCGCACCACCATGCCCGGAATGATCGTGTGGAGCGGCCGCTTGCCCGGCGCGATGGCATTGGGGTGGCCGGGGTAGGTGCGGAAAGAAGCGCCGCGGCAATGCAGCATGATGCCGCTTTTCGGGGCGTAAATGCCGCTGCCGAACGGATGGAACAGCGAGTTAATGAAAGACACCGCGTTGCGGTCGCGATCGACAACGCAAAGATAGACTGTATCTTTGTGAGGGGACTGATCCGCCTTACCCGGCGTCGATGCGCGCGTCATGGAAAGTTGTGCGCGCAACGCTGCGGCGTGATCCTTCGATAGCAGCTGGTCGACCGCCACTTTCACTTGCGCCGGATCGCCGATGTGCGCGTCACGCGCGGCGTATCCAGCCTTGGTCGCCTCAGCCAGCAAATGGATGTAGTCGGGGTCGCCCAATTTTCCCGGCTCGTAACCGGCAAGAATGTTGAGGATCAGCAGCGCCGCCAGTCCCTGGCCGTTGGGAGGGCATTCATAAATCGATGCGCCGCGATATACCGTCGAGATCGGCGTGACATATTCGCAGCGCTGCGCGGCGAAATCGTCGGGCGTGTGCAGACCGCCACGCGACTGAAGTCGCGCCACCAGCTCTTCCGTGATCCCGCCGCGATAGAAGGCATTGCGCCCTTCCCGCGCGATGCGTCGCAACGTGGCCGCGAGCGCTGGCTGTTTCAAGGTCTCGCCCAATCGTGGCAGCCGGCCGTCCCTGAGAAACGCTTTTGCGGCGAATTCATCGCGTCCGATCTTTTCCGAGAGGTGTTCGAAATCGTGCGCGACACGGGGCGAAATCGGCACCCCCCGCTCGGCATAACGCGCCGCCGGCTCAAGCAGTTCGGCAAGCGTCTTGGTGCCGTAGTCTTGATTGAGCCGGCACCAGGCATCGACGGCGCCCGGCACGGTCACGGCGTGCGGGGTCTCTGGATCGATCGTGCGGATGCCATGGTCGACATACCACTCTACGCGCGCTCGTTCCGGCGCGCGGCCAGAGCCGTTGAGCGCGATCGGTATGCCGGCCTTGGGCGCATAGAGCGCGAAGCAGTCGCCACCGATGCCGGTCGATTGCGGTTCGACCACGCCCAGCACCGCAACCGCGGCGATGGCGGCGTCCATGGCGTTGCCGCCGGCGCGCAGAACATCCAGCGCGGTCAGCGTGCCCAGCGGGTGCGAGGTAGCGGCCATGGCTTCGCCGGCCACGGCCACGGACCGATTGGGCTGATGAAAATCACGCATGCCTATCCATGGCATTGTTGGTAGTTGTGCTGCAAGCGCAATAGGATGCGGCGTCAATTTTCATTGGAGGCACAATATGTCGTCGGAACTCCTCGCTGAGCTTGCGCCCACTGGTGTTTTGCGCGCCGGCATTAATCTCTCGAACATATTGCTGGTGACTGGCCGCAGCCAGGCGGGCGATCCCGATGGCGTGTCACCCGACATGGCGTCGGAGGTAGCGCGCCGCCTAAACGTGCCGGTCAAATTCGTGCCATTTCAAACGCCGGGCGAGCTCGCTGACGCTGCCGGAACCGGGGCCTGGGATATCGGTCTCATTGGCGCCGAACCCCAGCGCGCGGCGAGCATCGCTTTTACGGCCGCATACTGCGAGATCGAGGCGAGCTATCTGGTGTGGACCGGCTCGCCCTTGAGCTCGACCGCCGAGGTCGATGCTGCGGGCGTGCGGATTGCAACCGCCGGCCGCGCCGCCTATGGGCTATGGCTCGAGCGCAACATCAAGCACGCAACGCTGGTGCGGACCGACACGGTGGCCGCGGCGGCCGATCGATTCAGGCATGAAAAACTCGAGGCGATGGCTGGGCTGCGACCGCGCCTGCTGACGGACGTGCAGGAAATTCCCGGCACGCACATTCTTGATGGCAAGTTCATGTCGGTCCAGCAGGCGATCGGCACGGCCAAGAAAAATACCGCCGGCGCCGCGTTTCTGCGCGGCTTCGTTGAAGAAGCGAAGGCGTCGGGCCTGGTCGCCCGTCTCATCGAAAAGCACAAGGTCAGGGGCCTTGCCGTGGCGCCTGCGGCCTGAACCGGGTGCTCGGCACCCGGGCCGGATCCGTCAGCGACCCGTCCCCGCAACGGGTTCCCGTTGGTTCGAGATGCGCGCTATCGCGGAATGAGGCTTGTTCGCCGTTGCGGTAGCGCCTACCTTCATTCGCAATGCACAAAACGAGACCTAACCAGCCATGATGGAAGACGCTTTTATCTATGATGGGCTTCGCACACCGATTGGCCGCCATGCTGGTGCCCTCGCCTCGGTCCGACCCGACGACCTCCTCGGCGGTCTGATCAAGACGCTGGCGGCGCGGAATCCGTTTCCGTTGCCGCTCTATGAGGACGTCATCGTCGGCTGTACCAACCAGGCTGGCGAGGATGCGCGCAATGTCGCGCGTCATGCTGCTTTGCTCGCGGCGATGCCGGTCGAGGTGGCGGCGTTAACCGTCAACCGCCTCTGCGGCAGCGGCCTCGCCGCGGTATGCGACGCGGCGCGCGCGGCCGATGTTGGCCAGGGGGAGCTTTTTATCGCCGGGGGCGTCGAGAGCATGAGTCGGGCCCCGTTCGTCATGGCAAAGAACGAGACCGCGTACGGCCGCGACGTCCGCGTATTCGACAGCACCCTCGGCGCCCGCTTCCCCAATCCCCGCGTTACGAAGGAATATGGCCAGGACACGATGGCCGAGACCGCCGATAATGTCGCGCGCGAACATCAAATCAGCCGCGCCGACAGCGATCGATTCGCCGCCGCGAGCCAGGAGAAATACGCCAAGGCCAAGGCCGCTGGCTTCTACACGGACGAGCTAATGCCGGTGTCGGTGCCAGGCAAGCGAGGCACGTCGCTCACAGTCGCCCAAGACGAGCATCCGCGCCCCGACACGAATCTGGACGGGCTCGCTGCCTTGAAGCCGCTCAATCCTGACGGCGTGGTGACGGCCGGAAACGCATCCGGCATCAATGACGGAGCGGCGGCGCTGGTTGTCGGCACCGGTAAGGTTGGCGAAAAAATCGGCAAGAAGCCGCGCGCAAAGATCGTCAGCGCGGCAATCGCCGGCGTGGCGCCTCGCGTGATGGGACTGGGTCCCGTCCCGGCTTCGCAAAAGGCGCTCGAAAGGGCGGGGCTCTCGCTCAAGGATATGGATGTAATCGAGATCAACGAGGCGTTCGCGAGCCAGGTGCTCGGATGCCTCAAGATGATGGGCCTCGACGCCGCCGACGACCGGATCAATCCGAATGGCGGTGCGATCGCGATCGGCCATCCGCTGGGCGCGTCGGGCGCGAGGCTGGCGTTGACAGCGATGCGCGAACTGGAGCTGCGGCGGGGGCGCTATGCGTTGGTCAGCATGTGCATCGGTGTCGGCCAAGGCATCGCCGCAATTCTCGAGCGCGTTCAATGAGTCCCGATGCGGGCGGCGCGTCGCTCGATTATCTCTATCACCGTAATCCCGAACCGGGCGCGATCATCGAAGTTGCACCGGGCGTAT
Organism: Alphaproteobacteria bacterium; assembly: GCA_030041335.1. Classification (GTDB taxonomy): domain Bacteria; phylum Pseudomonadota; class Alphaproteobacteria; order ATCC43930; family CGMCC-115725; genus JAATGI01. The sequence goes on from JASHOB010000126.1 coordinate 29,293, forward strand.
CGTGGCTGACCATGCCGTTGCCTAGTTCCCTCAATCACATCAACTTGTGGCTCTTGGAGGATGGCGACGGTGTAGCAATCGTGGACACCGGGATATTCTCGCAGGTGACGCGCGATCACTGGCAGCGCGTGTTCGCGGGTCCGTTGGCGGGGCGGCGGGTGACGCGGCTCTTCGTGACGCATGCCCACCCCGATCATATCGGACTGGCTGGTTGGCTAACGGAGCTGCTAGGCACCGAGCTGTGGATCAGCGAGACCGAGTGGAATATGGGAAGGCGCTTCAGTCTCGACCCGGGCAAGATTCTGACGGAGAGCGGTTTAGCGCTGTTCAAGCGCGGCGGGCTGAGCGCCAGCGCCGAAGCGCTGATGCAGGCGCGTACCCTCGCTCGGGTGCCATCCAGCCCGGTACCCGAGCTATATCATCGTCTCGAAGACGATATGATATTGCACATCGGCGCACGCGACTGGCGGGTGCTGATCGGACGCGGCCACGCACCGGAACATTGCTGCCTGTGGTGCCCCGAGCTCGACATTTTGATCGCCGGCGATCAGGTATTGCCGAAGATAACGCCAAATGTCAGCCTTTGGCCTGGCCGCGATGACGACAATCCGCTCGGCAGTTTTTTGGCTACCATGGACAAGCTTGAGCGGGCGCTCCCCGACAGCGTGTTGGTATTGCCCTCGCACAATCTCCCGTTCCACCGCTTGTACAATCGCCTGCAACAATTGCGCGACCATCACGCTGCGCGCATGGCGGACGTGCTAACTGCATGCGATCGGCCGAAAACCGCGGCGGAAATGGTGCCGCTCCTATTCCAGCGCAAACTTGACCAGCGGCAGACGACCTTTGCGATGGGCGAAGCATTGGCTCACCTGCAATACGGGGCCATGACCGAGCGCCTCGAGCGTGGCGAGCGCCCCGACGGCGCCTGGGTGTTCCGTCGGATCTGAAATGCCCGATTCGGAAAAGTCGACGCTGACGCCGCCGACCGACCGGTCGTCCTACACAAGCTGGGCGATGGATAAGCTGCGGCTTGGCGACACCGACCGGCAAGGCCACGTCAACAACGCCGTATTCGCGACCTTTGCCGAGACCGGCCGTATCGAGTTCATGCGCGATGATACGCTTAATCTCGATCGCCATGGGTTGGGTTTCGTCGTGGTGCGTCTAGAGATCGATTTCCGCAGCGAGTTGCATTGGCCAGGAAAGATCGACATCGGAACACGGCTGCTGGCAGTCGGCCGTACTTCGTGGCGGCTGGAGCACGGCATGTTCGACGGCGAACGGTGCGTCGCAACGGCGGTCTCCGTGATGGTGACGATCGACGGCGCGACACGGCGGCCAACGCCTCTGCCCCAACCGCTGCGCAGCTGGTTGGACTCGCGCCTCGCGCGCTAGGCCGCCGGTGCTTCGAGCACTCGCCAGTCGTTGGCGAGCGTGAGCCTTGCCTCCGTCCTCTCCTGCAAACCCGCGAAGTCCAGACCTGGCACCATCTCGCGCGTAATCAAACCATCGCGCGTGACGTCGATTACCGCCAGGTTGGTGTAGATGCGCTTCACGACACCCGCCGCAGTCAGTGGATAGTGACAGCGCTTGCGAATACGCGGCGCGCCTTCCTTGGTGTTGTGCTCGAGAATGACGCGTATCTCCCTGGCGCCTACCGCCAAATCCATGGCGCCGCCGACGCCCGGGGGCGTATTCGGGTCCTCAACGGTCCAGTTGGCGAGATCACCCTCCTCCGAGACTTCGTATGCGCCAAGGAGCGCAAGATCGAGGTGCCCGCCGCGGATCATGAGAAAAGCGTCGTTGTGATGAAAAAACGCGCCGCCCGGCAAGAGCGTCGTCAATCCCTTGCCGGCGTTAATTAGGTCGGGATCTTCCTCGCCCTTTTCCGGGGCTGGTCCCATTCCCAAAATGCCGTTCTCGCTGTGCAGCACTACTTCGCGGCCCTTCGGAATGAAATCCGACACCAGCGTCGGCAAGCCAATGCCGAGATTGACGTAGGCGCCGTCGCGAATGTCCTGTGCCGCGCGCCACGCGATCTGCCGTCGTGATAGCTGCTTCACCTTCCCACCTCCACGATGCGATCGACAAAGATGCTCGGCGTGACGATCGTCTCGGGATCAAGCGAGCCCAACGGGACGAGTTCCTTGACTTGGGCGATCACAAGATCTGCCGCCATCGCCATCACCGGATTGAAGTTTCGCGCCGATTTGCGGTAGACAAGATTGCCCCAGCGATCCGCTTTTAGCGCCTTGATCAGCGCTGCATCGGCCTTCAGCGGACTTTCTAAGACATACTCCTTACCGTCGATGACGCGCGTTTCCTTGCCGCGCGCCAATTTGGTTCCCGCACTGGTACGCGTATAAAAGCCCCCGATGCCGGCACCCGCTGCCCGCATCCGCTCGCTCAATGTCCCTTGCGGCACCAACTCCAGCTCGATGGCGCCCTCGGCGTAGGCCTCCTCGAAGCAATGCGAATCGCTCGTCCGCGGGAAGGAGCAGATAATTTTCCGGACGCGACGTTCCTTGATCAGCTTGGCGAGGCCGACCTCGCCAGTGCCGCTGTTGTTGCAAGCGACGGTGAGATTGCGTACGCCCGAATCGATCAACGCCTGAATAAGTTCGACCGGTTCGCCAACCGCGCCAAAACCCGCGAACAGAAGGGTCGCGCCGTCTTTGATTCCGGCGACCGCAGCCGCGACGTCCTTAACCCGCTTGTCGATCATGCTCCTCTCTTAATCCGATCGCCGATCGCCCGGCACGACCAGCGAGCTTGCTTGCTTTGCCGTTTCTCGGCTTGACGTCCCGCCGCCGGGCAGGTTCTGCTTCCCCGGTTGCCGGAATTTTGTAGGCATTCAATTCTCTCTATCCGCGCCCTGTGTACCGTTGCCGGCGCCGCTACCGACGCAAAAATGGCATGTCCGACCGCCGCGTCAAGGACGTTTCAGGTTGGGCCGCCAGGCTTTTTGGGGCGTTTCTCTGTATGAATCGGCGGCAGCGATTTGACATATACCGCGATGCCATGGCGATCGGCCTCGGATAGGGCGCTTGTCCCCTTCACCACTTGCGCCATCCCGGCGCCCACGAAATCAAAGTCGGGTGTCTGGCCTGTCGCAAGCAATTGCGTCACGTCTTCGACGCTCCATGTCGCGATTGCACTCGACGGATCGGAGGTGATGTTGGGTGCGTCCTGCCGATCGGGCCCGGTCGGATTCCCCGAGTAAGCCCGACTCTCTTCGAGCGCGCCTAGAACATTGCGCGGTGTATGACACTCCTGGCAGTGACCTACGGCCTCGGCAAGGTAACGCCCGCGCTGCCATTCCGCGCTTCTGCCGGGGACCGAGGGCAGGGTTCCCTCGCGAAAGAAAAGCACGCGCCAAAACCACAACAAGAAGCGCCAGCCGAAGGGCGGCTTGATTTCACTGGCGCGGCTCGCCTGGGCGACCGGCTTTAGCGTCTTCAAATAGGCATAAATGTCAGAAATATCGCGATCGGTGAGATGAGTGAAAGATGGGTAGGGAAAGACCGGATAGAGATATGTGCCGTCGCGACCGATCCCGGATCGCAGTGCGCGATGAAAGTCCGCCTCACTCCATTTGCCAATGCCAAAGTTGGGATCGGGAGTGATGTTCGGCGCGAAGAACACACCGAACGCCGTTACCAAGGGCGGTCCGCCTGCCAGCGGGGCACCCTTATGCTTTTGATCGGTGTGACAAGAAGTGCAGTCGGCTGCGGTAAAAAGATATTGCCCGCGTTCGACCGCGGGATCACCGGCAGCGATCGAGCACGGGATCCACGCCAGCGACGCCAGGGCGAACGTTACTGCTGCGGCATCTTTTCGCGAAACTTGGAATGGCACGCGCCACAGCCGTTCTTGCCGAGATTGCCGATCGCCACCAGGATGGCCCGCTTATCGCCCTTCCGCACCGCGTCGCCCAGTGCGGTTTCTAGGTCTGCAACCTTTGGCGGGATGGTTTTGAACTCGGCATAGTCCGTCCAGATCTCCGGCTTGGCATAGGTTTTCGCATCTGGCAGATCGGCGCTGCTGGTACCAGGCGGAAACAGCGAGAGTAGTTTGCCGCTGATAAACTGCAATTCATCGACCTTGTAGCCGGCATCCGCCTGGTCGCCGCCGACGCCCTTCGCGAAATTGGCAATGTATTTGAGATTGGCGGCCTGCTGCTTCATTGTGTCCTGACGCTTCTTGACTATTGCCGCTTTATCTTGCGCCGCGACGCTGGCGGCAACGCCGGCCATGGCCATCAATGCCCCGGCCAGCACGATCATTTTCCGCATGCCACCCTCCCAGATAGATCGCCGACCCGATAAGGGCAGGCCCCGCCCCTAATCCCGCAGATGCGCTTGAAGTCTACAGTAAACCCAGTTCCAGCCTTGCCTCATCGCTCATTCGGTCTTGGGTCCACGGCGGTGTCCATACCACTTTGATCCGCGCCTCTTTGACGCCCTCGACCCGCTTTACCGCCGCCTCGACCTCTCCCGGCAGCGCGATGGCGGCCGGACAGGCTGGCGTCGTCAGCGTCATCTCGACATAGACAGTGCCATCCTTGTTCACGAGCAAGTCATAGATTAGGCCAAGATCGATGAGATTGACCGGAATTTCTGGATCACGGACCGTTTTCAACGCTTCGATTACCTGCTCGGTAAGCTTGGCGTCAGCCGGATCGGATTCCGGCCGTACCACGTTGGCGGTGAGCTCAGCCGGATCACCAGGAAAATCGAAAGGCGGTTTGTCGTCGGGAGCCATAGGCGTTACTCGGTCTTAACGGTGGCGCCGGTGGCGCCGCTTTTGAGCGCGGCCTCGAATGCGTGCCACGCCAGTGTGGCGCATTTGACCCGCGCGGGATACGTCTTGACGCCGGTCAGCGGCTCGAGCCGTTCAGCATCATCCTGGAGCGCCGGTGGCACTGAAGCGTCGTCCCGGCCGGTGACCTTGGCGTGGAACGATTTGAACAGCGCATCGGCCTCGGCCGGGGTCTTGCCTTTGAGAATTTCGGTCATCAGCGACGCCGAAGCTTGGCTGATGGCGCAACCGCGCCCCTCAAAACTCACATCACGAATTTTGTCCCCGTCAAGTTCGACATAGACCGTGACACGATCGCCGCATAGCGGATTATGACCGTTGGCGAAATGGGTAGCGTGATCGAGCTTGTGAAAATTTCGCGGATGTTGGCCGTGATCGAGAATGATGTCCTGATAGAGCTCACGCAAATCCATCTGTATCACCGTTTGAAGGTCTTTTGGGCGACCTGAATCGCCGCCGCAAACGCGTCGATGTCGCGCTCGTCGTTGTAGATGCCGAATGACGCGCGGGTCGTAGCGCCGAGGCCGAGTCTTTCCATCAGCGGCTGCGCGCAGTGATGGCCGGCGCGCACGGCGACCTGTTGTGCGTCAAGCAGCGTCGCTAAATCATGTGGATGAATGCCCTCGGCCTCAACCGAGAGGATGCCGAGCCTCTGCTGCCCCGCACCGACGAGGCGTACCCCGGGCAGGCGGGCAATGCGGTCTACGCCATACCCGGTGAGTATTTCCTCGTGCTCCAGAATGGCGCCACGGCCGACACCATCAACATAGTCGAGCGCAAGCGCCAGCCCGATCGCGCCGGAAATATCGGGCGTGCCAGCTTCGAAGCGCGCCGGTGGCCCTTGGTAGATTGTCTTCTCGAATGTGACGTTGAGGATCATATCGCCGCCGCCCTGAAACGGCGGCATGGCATCAAGGATCGCCTTCTTGGCGTAAAGCACGCCGATGCCAGTGGGGCCGTAAATCTTGTGGCCGGAGAACACGTAGAAATCGCAGTCAAGCGCCTGGACATCGAGCGCGAGCCGGGGCGCCGCTTGACAACCGTCGACCAGGAGCTTTGCACCCTTCGCGTGTGCCAACGGCGCGATCGCTTCGATGGGCACTAAGGCACCTGTGGCATTCGCGAGGTGAGTCACGGCGACCAGCTTGGTGCGCAGCGAAATCAGTTTCTCCAGTGCCGCCAGATCAAGACCGCCGGTCGCGTCGATCGGCGCGACCACGATCTTGAAGCCGATGCGATCGCGCAGCAGCTGCCACGGCACAATGTTGGAGTGGTGCTCCAGCTCGGTGAGCAGAACCTCATCGCCTTCCTTAAGGAAGGTGCCGCCCCACGCGTAAGCCACCAGATTGATGCCCTCGGTCGCGCCGCGCACGAAGACGATCTCGCTCTCCTGTCTGGCATTAAGAAATCTGGCGACGCGTGCCCGGGCCTGTTCATAGAGTTCGGTCGACCTGGCCGAGAGGCGATAGACGCCGCGGTGCACATTGGCATAGTCGGTCCGATAGAAGTTCGCGATGCCATCGATCACCGCCGCAGGCTTCTGCGAGCTCGCAGCACTATCGAGGAATACCAGCCCCGGATTGTTGGCGAAGATCGGAAAGTCGCGCCGCAGTGTCGCTGGATCCAAGGTCATCACGCTTTCTCCGCAGCCAGCCAGCGGCGGACCTGGCGCGCCAGATGTTCGCGTACTTCCGGGGATTCGATCGTGTCAATTGTCTCGAGCAAAAACGCCTCGATCAGCATGCGTCGCGCCTCATCAACGCCGATGCCACGGGCGCGGAGATAAAACAACGCATCCTTATCAAGATCGCCAACCGCCGCACCATGCGTGCATTTGACGTCATCGGCGAAAATTGCCAATTCCGGCTTGATATTGACCGAAGCACGATCGCTCAGCAGCAAGGCACGGCTGGTCTGCTTCGCATCCGTCTTCTGCGCCCCTTCGCGCACCCGGATGGTGCCCAGAAACGCGCCATGCGACCGCTCGTCCAATACGCCCTTAAACAATTCCTGCGTCGTTGCATCGGGTTCGGCATGGTCGATGACAACGGCGTTAGTCGTGTCCTGATCGCCACGCTGAAGATAGGCGCCGGCGATATTGGCATGCGCGCCCTTGCCAAGAAGAACCTGTATGTCGTTTCGCGAGAGGTTCGCCCCGAGTGTCAGGCCAAAATTCCGGTAGCGCGCCGACCATCCAAGGGAAATGCGAGCGCTAGCGAAATGGACGGCTTCGCGGCTCTCGTCCTGTAGTTTGATGTGCGTAAGCGAGGCGCCTTCGGCCACGGCGATATTGGTCACGACGTTATCCCAATAAGCGCCCTGGCCGACATAGGTCTCTATCACCGTGGCTTCGCTGCCAGCGCCAATGCGGACGGAATTCCTCAGATAAATCGATGTCGGCAGCGCACTCTTCCCGAGATGGACGATCTCGATGGGTCGGTCGAGCGCAACGCCCTCGTCCAGGTCGAAAACAAAGCCGTCCGCGAAAAGCGCCGCGTTAAGGGAGGCGAAGGGCTGGGTGCCGCCGAGATCAATTTCGGAGATGGCAAATTCTGCAGCCTCGGGACGCTCTGATATGGCCTGGGACATCGAGCCCAACCACAGGCCCGGCGGCAATTTGCTCGGCAGCGCTCGGACGATGCCATTGGCGAAGACAAGCCGGTAGGCTGGACCTTCGAAACCAAGTTTGCCAAAGTCCGTATCTTCATTTGCCGTTACCGCCAGGTCGCGCCGGACCGGAACAAAGAAATTCTCCGCCAGGGGACGGGTGCTGGTGAAGCGCCAGGCTTCATCGCGGCGGCTGGGGAAACCGCGTTCGCCAAAAGCCGCCAGCGACTTGGCTCGCGCGTCGACGAGCCATGCTGGCTCGGCCGGGTTCGCGCGGAAAGCGTCGCGATAAGGGACCGCTTCGGCTTTGATCGCAGCCATTGCTCAGCTTCCGACGCCCGCGTAGCCGGTTTTTTCTAGCTCGCCCGCCAGACTCCTGTCGCCCGAGCGTACGATGCGGCCCTCGCTCAGCACATGAACGAAATCCGGCACGACATAATCGAGCAACCGCTGGTAATGCGTGATCATGACAATGGCGCGGTCGGGGGCGCGCAACCTATTGATGCCGTTCGCCACGATGCGCAATGCATCGATATCGAGACCGCTATCGGTCTCGTCGAGAATCGCGAGGCGCGGCTCCAACATCGCCATTTGAAATATCTCGTTGCGCTTCTTCTCGCCGCCCGAGAAGCCGACATTGACGCCGCGCTGCAATAGGTCGTCCTCGATTTCGAGCAGCTTCAATTTTGCCCTGACGGACTTAAGGAATTGCCCCGCGTCGAGCTCAGGCTCACTTTTTGCACGGCGGATGGCATTGAGCGCCACGCGCAAGAAATACATGTTGTTTACGCCCGGTATCTCGACCGGATATTGAAATGCCAGGAAGATTCCTGCCCGCGCCCGTTCCTCCGGCGGCATCGTCAGCAGATCCTGGCCGTCATAAGTCACCGCGCCGGAGGCGATGTCATAGCCATCGCGACCCGCAAGAATGCCCGCGAGCGTGCTTTTACCCGAGCCGTTTGGCCCCATGATGGCGTGGACCTCGCCCGCCTTCACCTTGAGCGATACGCCATTCAGGATTTCGCGACCGCCTTCGACGGAGGCGTGAAGATTTTTGATCTCGAGCATGAGAAATGTCAGCCGACGCTGCCTTCGAGACTGACCGAGAGCAGCTTTTGCGCTTCGACCGCGAATTCCATCGGTAATTCTTTCAGTACCTCTTTGCAGAAGCCATTGACGATCAACGACAGCGCGTCCTCCTGCGACAAGCCGCGGCTGCGGCAATAGAACATCTGCTCCTCTGATATCTTTGAGGTCGTCGCCTCGTGCTCGACACGAGCCATCGGATTACGCACTTCGATGTAAGGCACGGTGTGCGCGCCGCACTTCTGGCCGATCAGAAGAGAATCGCATTGGGTGTAATTGCGGGCGTTTGCGGCATTGGGCTGGACGCGCACCAGACCGCGATAGGTGTTCTGCCCTTTCCCGGCGGATATGCCTTTCGAGATCACCGTCGAGCGCGTATTGCGGCCGAGATGAATCATCTTGGTTCCGGTATCGGCCTGCTGGTGGTTGTTGGTCACCGCGACCGAATAGAATTCGCCAACTGTGTCGTCACCCTCGAGGATACAACCTGGATATTTCCAGGTGATGGCCGATCCCGTCTCGACCTGCGTCCACGAAATCTTCGATCGCGCGCCCCGGCAGGCGCCGCGCTTGGTGACAAAATTGTAAATCCCGCCTTTGCCTTCGGCGTCGCCCGGATACCAATTTTGCACGGTTGAATACTTGATCTGCGCGTCTTCCAGCGCGACCAACTCGACGACGGCGGCATGCAATTGGTTCTCGTCGCGCTGCGGCGCAGTACAGCCCTCGAGATACGAAACATAGGCCCCCCGGTCCGCGATCACGAGCGTGCGCTCGAACTGGCCGGTCTTGGCAGCATTGATGCGGAAGTAGGTCGAGAGCTCCATCGGACAGCGGACGCCGGGCGGCACGTAGACAAAGGAGCCGTCGCTGAACACGGCCGAATTGAGCGCGGCATAAAAATTGTCGCCCTGCGGCACTACGGACCCGAGATACTGGCGTACCAGGTCACCATATTCGCGTACTGCCTCGCCGAAGGAGCAAAAGATTATGCCGAGTTCGCCGAGCTTGTCCTTGAAGGTCGTCGCCACCGAAACGCTGTCGAACACCGCATCAACCGCGACGCCAGCGAGTGCGGCGCGCTCATGCAAGGGAATGCCGAGCTTGGCATAGGTTTTCAGCAATTCGGGATCGACCTCGTCGATCGATTTGGGCGTCGCTTTTTGTTTGGGAGCGGAATAATAGCTGGCGGCCTGATAATCGATCGGCGCGAAATGAACATTGGCCCATTTCGGTTCTTGCATTCGCTGCCAGCGCCGGAACGCGCCCAGCCGCCATTCCAGGAGCCATTGCGGCTCGCCCTTCTTTGTAGAAATAAAGCGGATCACGTTTTCGTTGAGGCCCGCCGGCGCGCGATCCTCGTCGATTTCAGTGATGAAACCGTATTTGTAACCTTCCTTAACGAGCGCTTGCGCAACATCACTCATGGCTGCACCGTCGGTTGGCTTTGCGTCGTGTCGTTCGCCGCTGGCACACCGAAAGGCGTCAGCTCAGCCAATGTCACCGCCGAAAGCGCCGCGCCGACGACGCGGTTAATGCGTTGCCAATGCGGCCGGGTCGAGCAGAATTCGGCGCGCGCGCAGTCGGGCTGGTGGCTGGTACATTGAGTGGGCGCGAGCATGCCGTCGATTGCCGCGATCACTTCGGTCAACGCGATTCGATTTGCCGGCCGCGCCAAACGATAACCGCCCGCGGCACCCCGTGCCCCGGTCACAATGCCGGCGTGAGCCAACGTCTTCAGAACCTTAGCCACGGTCGCGCGCGGCAGCCTGGTCTCCGCCGCGAGAGTGGCAGCGGTCATTTGTCGCTCGCCGGCCATCGCCATGTGGGTCGCGACGATGACCCCGTAATCCGCTAGCTTGCTCAGAATAATCATATCTAACCCGTGGAAATCGCTCGCTTTATCCGGCCGGCCAATAATTCGGACTGGCGCGGTACGGATTAGGTTGGGACTTAAATCACGGCTTCAAGCTGGCCGCCAGGAAAATTTGCCGCGAATTGCCGATTTTCAGCGCCATCAAGGCTTTTGTTGCTCATTTGTTCAGACCAGCGAATACTCGCTATCGTAGAAGCAAAATTTGCACCGGATCTGGGTCGGGTTGGGCCGGGTCGTGATCGCGCACGCGGCCGCTCGACGGGTACTCCGTCTCGATCACGGACAACTCGGCAAGGCGCCCGCTCAGCCGGCGATGGAACCCAATGGCGACGCGCCGGCCGGCACCGAAAGGCCGATCGGAGACCCCGGCTCCACCCTTCTGCGCCGCCGAGATCCCGGTCCTTGGCGGATTTTCCGGCCACGCCAAGCGTGGTGAAGGCTCGAGCGCGCCCAGCCTTCCCACGGAGTTGGGATCGCGACGACGAGAGAGACAACCCGTTGCGGCCCGTTCAGTTTTGTCGGCCAGCTTGCAGAGCGACAGCCAATATCGAGCAAGGTCCGTTCTTCATTCCCTTGCGGTCGGGGAACCATTATCTATGAGACCGGGTACATGACGTCATGAAACTCTTGGTCATCGAGGACGATCGCGAGGCGGCGGCTTACCTGGTGAAGGGGCTCACCGAAAGCGGCTATGTCGTCGATCATGCCCCCGACGGCCGCGAGGGTTTGTTCCTTGCCACTTCCGGGAAGTACGACGCGCTGGTGGTAGACCGGATGCTGCCCGGAATGGATGGGCTGGCTCTTGTCTCGGCTCTGCGGGCGGCAGAAATACCGGTGCCCGTGCTGATCCTGAGCGCGCTTGGCGCGGTCGACGATCGGGTCAAGGGCTTGCGCGCCGGTGGCGACGATTATCTCGTTAAGCCCTTTGCCTTCGCCGAGTTGTTGGCTCGGATTGAGGTGCTCCTGCGCCGCGGTGGCACGCCGCTCGCAACCACCCGGCTCAAGGTCGGCGATCTCGAGATGGATTTGCTGGCCCGCCAAGTCACCCGCGGCGGCAAGGATATCGAGTTGCTGCCGCGCGAATTTCGGCTTCTGGAATTTCTCATGCGTCACGCGGGACAGGTAGTGACGCGGACCATGCTACTGGAGAATGTTTGGGACTATCACTTCGACCCGCAGACTAACGTTATCGATGTCCACGTCAGCCGTTTACGCCACAAGATCGACCGCGGTTTCGACCACACGCTTTTGCAAACCATTCGCGGCGCCGGCTATAGTCTGCGCGCAAATTGAGGCGGGTGATTCGGCATGTTCCGTCTCCTGCGTACCAATGCGTTCCGCCTGGCGGCGCTTTACATGGCACTGTTCGCCGTGTCTGTACTGACGGTTTTGGTATTTATTTATTTTTCGACCGCGAATTTCGTCGAGCGTCAGGCAGAGGAGACGATTGGCGCAGAAATCACCGGTTTGCAGGAGCAATATCGCGCCCATGGTTTGCTCGGCCTGATCGCAGCTGTCAACTCGCGCACCGCAACCGAGCGCAACGAGCCGACGCTTTATCTGCTCACTGATCCGCGACTGCATCGCATCGCGGGCAATTTGGCCGCGTGGCCGCAAACCGCGGCGATCAAACCCGGGTGGGTCGAATTCTCTGTGTCCCTGGTGAGGCGTGGCCAGCCCGTTACTTACGATGCACTCGCATCCGTCTTTATCCTCAACGGCGACTATCGGCTGCTCGTCGGACGTGACCTGCGTGACGCCGCCGTATTTCGGCGACGCGTGGCGCAGACGCTGTTCTGGGCGGCGCTCTTGACGTTGGCGCTTGGTCTGGTCGGCGGATTGTTTATGACGCGCAATGTATTGCGTCGCGTGGAGGCGGTGAACCGAACCAGCGCAAGCATCATCCAGGGCGATTTTGCGGAGCGCGTGCCGGTAACGGGCAGTGGCGACGAGTTCGATCAGCTGGCCTCCAACCTCAACGCGATGCTCGACCAGATCGAGCGCCTCATGGCGGGCATGCGCCAAGTTACCGACAATATCGCGCATGATCTCCGAACGCCCTTGTCGCGACTGCGCGCGCGCCTCGAGGTAACGCTATTGGAACGGCCCGACGCGAACCGGTACGCGGAAGCGCTGGCCGAAACCATCGCCGAGGCGGATCATCTGCTCGGCACATTCAACGCGCTGCTTAGCATCGCGGAGGCCGAGGCCGGCGCTCGTCGCGATCACATGGCAACTGTCGACCTCGACGAGATAGCGCGCTCGGTCGTCGATCTCTATGAGCCGGTGGCAGAGGAAAGGGGCCTCAAGCTTGCCCTCGACACGACTTCGCCGGCGCTGGTACGCGGCGACCGCCATCTTCTGTCGCAGGCAATCGCCAATCTCCTGGATAATGCCTTGAAATATACGCCCGAAGGCGAGGTGCACCTCGTGCTGCGTCGCAGTAATGGCGGTCATATCGAACTCGAGATTGCCGATACCGGGCCCGGCGTTCCCGCCGCGCACCGTGAACATGTGTTTGATCGGTTCTTCCGCTTGGAAAACAGCCGCAGCACACCCGGCAACGGATTGGGGTTAAGTTTAGTCCGCGCTGTCGTCAAGCTTCATGGCGGCGAAATTCGGCTAGAGGACAACTCTCCGGGGCTAAAAGCGGTCATGATACTACCGGCAGCTCCCGAACGCGCCGTGGTATCAATCAACCGATCCGCGGCGTGAGCAATCGGGCTCATGGTGCAGGCGTTCAGCTGTCTCGGCGACTAGGGCGCGAAGATCGCTCACACATAGACCGGCGCTGCGCATTACCGGCACCATCACTTCATCATCCAACAATTCGTCGATACTGGGTTCAAGCCCGCCGGATTTCCAACTAGGCATGGTCGCCTCCTCGCCACCGAAAGCTCACGCGCAGTATCACGATCTTCCGTGTCGACAGTGTGGCACTTGCCTAAAATCTACCGCCCTTGCCGTTTTTTTTGGCGATGAAAGATATTTGCGACCGCGCCGACTCCTTGTGCCGCCTCCTGATCGTGACCGCAAACCCTACCCATGCGGCCTTAGGCTCGCTTTAACGCGCGCAAACGTTCCTCAGCCGCAGCTGCCCGGCTCGCGGTCGCCTTCGAATCAACGTCGCTTTTTTGAGCTATTAGATCAGCGGATCAACCGCTGGTTCCTCTAGCTCCGTGTGTTACCACGTGCCCTGGCACCATTCTTTATTATGCCAAGCTAATCGCGTCACGCGCGATCGGCCGACGCTGATCCTTGGTTCGACTCTCAGGCGGAAGTTGGAGCACCGTCGCCATCTGCCCTTCGCAGAGATGCGTGACGAACACGGTCGAGCCGTCTGGAAACTCCAAGGCATCATGATGAGTGCCGTGAACGTGCGCTGAGATTTTGGCAAACGACGCGACCCGCGCGGGAATCCGTCTGGTGCGCAAAAGAAAGAACCGCCGCTCGTAGGTGACATCATCCTCAAATGCGATTTGCGTTCCTGGCAGCAGACAAACCGCAACATGAGGCTTGCCAACTTCGGTGAATCCCCGCGTCGCCGTCCCGGCGAACTTCGTCAGGACGAGTCGGTCTCCGCTCTTGGCGGGCCGCGAGGCTAACAAGCTCAAGCTGTAGTCGCACATAACGCATTCTCCCTTGTACGACGTTGCAATTCATGTGGGGAACAGCCGAGCGCAGCAGCCCGTTCCTCTCGGCATCCTAGGTTTGACCTTGTGAACCGCTTCATACCGGCCACCGCACGCGAGCTCACTGGCTCACCAAGGAGGTGCTCAGAGATGTTGCTCTCGTCGTCGACGCGTTGGCGCTTTGGAGTGGCTACCGCTTCTTTCGCGCCAAGATGAGGTCTCACTTGGCGTCCAAGCCTCCACCGATAAGGCCACTGCCGCGGGTTCCGGTCAAGCGTAACCAAGGTGAAACCAACTCCGACAAAAAGAGGAGTGATATCAATCGTCCTCGGACCACGGCTGATGTTCTGGCACCGCGCATCATCTTCTCTCGGCCGTGCTCCGGCGGAGCGTCTCAGGATGGTTCTCGATGCCGAGCCCGTCTAATCGTTGCCGATGGCCCCAGCTTGGAAACGCCATCGATGCCCCCGGTGCCCGCCACGAGGCTAGGTGCTATCAACGCCCATCCGCTTGCAGAACGCGCCCCCCGTGTCACGAGCCGCGGCGGATTTGCGGGATCGTGCGTGAAAAGGCTGCCCACCCGCGATGAGCTTGGGTCGCTGCCCGGAATTATGCGGTCTGCCCACCTTAGGTCCTTGGCGATCACGGTGATTGGCGTGACCAAATCGCACATGGATCTATTCCGAAATCGTATTTGTTCCAGCCGTTGATTGCGGCCTATCTTCAAGTGAAGGACACGGGGAGGAACGTCGTGAGAAGAGCTGAAATCAAGCTCGTGGCGGCACTATCCATAACAGCGTTCGCAGGTACCGGTGCTGCAGCTGCGCCTTATCCCGGAATATCGGACACCGAAATTATTATCGGCCAGACGACGCCTTACAGCGGCCTCTTGTCATCTCTTGCTGTGGTGTCAAAAGCCAATCTAGGCTATTTCCAGATGATCAACGATCGAGGCGGCATCAGCGGCCGCAAGATCAACCTCATCAGTCTTGACGACGCCTACAGCCCACCAAAAACCTTCGAACAGACGCGCAAGCTGATCGAGCAAGATAGGGTTTCTTTCATCTTCCAGAGCATGGGGACGCCGACCGGTGCGGCGGTCCAGGCCTATCTCAACCAGCGCGGGATCCCACAGCTGTTCCAATCGACCGGCGGCTCGCGCTTCAACGATCCGGGCCGTTATCCCTATAGCTCCGAGTTTTCACCCAACTACAAGGACGAGGCGACTATCTACGCCAAATACATCCTGCACAACATGCCCAACGCAAGGGTTGCCCTGCTGTACCAGGATGACGATTTCGGCCGCGACTATCAGGGTGGCTTGCATGCCGGCTTCGGCAATCGCTACCGCGATATCGTCGTCGCGGAAGCGGGCTATCAGGCAACCGATCCCACCGTCGATTCGCAAATGATTACGCTAAAGGCAAGCGGCGCTGACGTTCTGGTGGCCGGCGCCGGGCCACATGCGCTGTTGCAAGCGATCCGCAAGGATTACGATCTCGGCTGGAAGGTGCCGATGTTCATTCCGTCGACGACTGCAACCATCGGGGTGCTGGCGCCGGCCGGCCTGGAGAAAGCGGTGGGAGTCATGGGCGGCGCCTTCATGAAAGATCCTGAAGACAAGCGCTGGGCCGACGACCCTGACACGAAGGCCTACCTGGTCTGGCTTGCCAAATACTATCCCGGCGGAAACGGGGATCCTACCAATTCACTCATCACCTACGGCTACAACGCCGCGGCGTTAATGGTGCGGATCCTGAAGGATTGCGGCAACGATCTCAGCCGCGAGCACATTAATGAGGTCGCCACACATTTGCAGGACGTTCAACTACCAATGTTCCTGCCGGGCATCACCGTGACGACCACGCCACAGGACCACAGCATCGTCCGAAAACTGCAGATCGTGCGCTTCAACGGAACGGGCTGGGATCCGAGGGGCGGTTTGGTCCAAAAGTAGCGCGGGCCGAGCGAAGACGATGCCGATAGCGTCGATCACCATTCAGCCGCTTTCGGCGCTACACGGTCGAGCGACGCCGGCCTGGCAGCGAGTGCCGGTGAGGGATCGGTCATCTGGGCAAGGCCGCGCGCCAAGCCCGCTTCAACGCGGCTCGGCTCAAGGTGCGCACTACCTTCAAGCGATAAACCCGATGCCTGGCCTGCGGCGCCGCTACTTTGACACCACCGGGGGCTCGACCTCGTGTCGGAGGCCGCTGGGCCCAGTCCGTGGCTCGCATCCGTCTCATACACTGGGAGACGATTTTCCGACGTTGCCGGTGACGGGAGGTACAACGTGACAAACCCGATTCCGCGTGCCGACCACTGCGGCAGTTTGATCCGCCCGGCCGCACTCAAGAAGGCGCGCGTTGAATTCATGCATGGCCGTCTGAGCCGCGACCAGCTCGAGGAGATCGAGGATCGCGCCGTTCTTGACGTGCTCGCGATGCAGCGCGATGTCGGGCTCGACATTTACAGTGACGGCGAGTTCCGTCGCGGATCATGGCTTGCCGCCATCTCCGAAGACTTCTTCGAGGGCATGCGCAATGAAGGGATCGACTATATCCGTTATCCCTTCCTCAAAGGCGTCAAGATCAAGGATCCCCTGGTCGAGGTGCCAGCCAATCCCATCGTCGTTGGCGAATTGAAGCTGAAGCGGCGCACCACCGATCGCGAGATCGCGTTCCTTAAACGCCATGCGCCCGGTCAGTTCAAGACTACGGTTCCAAGCCCGGTAACCCTGTCACGCTCCTCCTTTCGCGCCGGCGTCAGCGATCTGGTGTATCCGACCTGGAAGGATTTCTTCGACGCCTATTGTGACCTGACGGTCGGCGAGATCCGAGCGGCGGTCGCCGACGGCTCGACCTATATTCAACTCGACGCGCCGCACTACACGCGCTTCATAGTGCCAGAGCGCCGCCGACAGCTCACCGATCTCGGCATCGATCTAGCAAAGGAACTCGACGCGGCGGTCGCGGCGGAGAATCGGTGCTTGCGCGCTGCCCGACGAGAAGGCGTCACCGTTGCGGTGCATATCTGCCTTGGCACCTTTATCCTGGGCGTGCAGGGTCCGCTTGGCGGGGCCGGAGATTACGATGCTTCGATCGTGCAGAGGCTGATTCACGATCTCGACGCCGATATCTTCCTGCTCGAATATTCAGAGCGAGCCGGCAGTCTCGAAACGCTGCGTGGCACGCCGAAAGGCAAGACGATCAGCCTTGGCATTATCAATATTCGCGATCCACACGTTGAAACTCGCGAGGCGATCCTTCCTAAGGTTGAAGCGGCGTCGAAATTCGTCGCTGTCGAGAATCTCAGCCTCTGTCCGAATTGCGGATTTTCCGGCAGCGCCGCCGACGCTTGGGTGACGGAGGATGTCGAAAAACGAAAGCTCGCCGTACTTGTCGACACGGCACGGGAAATTTGGTGAGCGTCCGTCGCATGTGCCTAGTGTCGCGCCAGGATCACAGTATCAATGCAATCTCTGTGGCGCCACGTGCTAGGGCTACCCATACCCTCGGTTGACATCTTGAAGCAGTCTTTCGACCAGCCCGCTCTACTGGATACTCAGTTTGCCGGATACCCCGAACTTGGGGGCGATTCCTTCTTGGTCACATCATACAAAAATTTCGTCTGCCGCTGCCTCGATCTGGCGATGGCCGCCCTACTTTGTAAACCGATCTTATCGGCGCGTGGTGCTGTGTAAGTGACTTGCGAGAAGACAAACACCATGAGCGGCATCCGATTCGTGGGGCCGTCCCCCAGGCTACTGCAGTAGATGGTCGATCCTGCCCTTATGCATAGCAACGTGACACGGTCGAAAACTGCGTCATGAGACTGGCGATGGTCCGCCCGAGCTTCGATGTTCTTCCCGGCATTGCCACGTGAATGCGCCGCGACCAGTCCGGTGCCGAGGCTTTGGCAAGAGCGTTCGGCGCAACGCGCCAGCTTCACTGCAGGAGCGCCTCGTCTCCGCTGGTATACCGGTATCGCCAACCCTATCGCCGCCCCGAAATTGGACGTCGCACAAATCCTACGGCCCGGTCGAGGTCTTCCCCTTAGCCGCGATCATTCTCGCGGAGCCGGCGCCGACACGGCCGAGGGAGCGCCGTTAGTGCAATTTGTAGCAGTGCCCGCCACCCTTGTGCTTTACGTGTGCGCGACACGCGTGCAGTGTCGAAAAAGAGCAGTCGGGGTGTCCCGTCTCGGTCGCGCCTCTTAACTGCGCGCAGTACTTGGCGGCGTTTGCAGAGCCTTGAGGATAAACAACGAGGCCCATCGAGAGGAGCATCATCGCAACGATAAGCGCCAGCTTTGAAGTCGACATATCAAACCTCCCTTCGAGGTTTATGATCGCCCTCATGGCGGACCTCGCAAACTGCGAAGCCCTGCGCGTTAAGTTTATCGCGGATCTGGTGCGCGACCAACTCTGCCGCGGTAATAACAGCCACGCGGTGGGGCGCCGTGGATCGCGTCAATCAGCGCCTGGAGGTTTGCCCAAGGGGATAGGCTGATCGCCATCGGCCCTGGTTTTTCCGTTCTATTCCGTCTCAACTTGATTCCCATGTTGCCCGAAGGCACCGAAATCCGGCGCGACAGCCGTCCAGCCCTCGGAAACGCAAAGCCAACTCGGGGTGGCTAACCGCGACCTTTTTCTTATAACTGCTTGATTTTATGTGATATTATCTCTGCCCAGCGAATGGTTTTGTCGCGCCGATTCCTCTGGATTGCTCAACCCGCTTGGTCGGACGATCTAGTACCTCGGCACACAGGTTTTGAAATGTTGCGTGAGCGGTTTCTCGGGGCCTGAGCTGACTCCGCTTCAGTCAGGCGGAAGGGCAGTTCATTTTGAGCAGCCGCTTTGGGTGGAAAGCCGACGGTCCGCTGACGGACGCCGACGGGCCGAAGCGGACGTTCGGTAGACAATCAGACGCCGACGAAGCTCAGCAGCCACGATCCTAAAACGGCCAAATTTTCTGGCAGGCGCCCCATCAGGAAAACCCGCCTTCAGTGGTGAACGTCGGATGGAAAGGGCGAGCCCCCGCCTTCTTGTGCAACCGTCAATGCCGCAGAAATCCGTCGTTGCCTGCACGGTGATCGAC
>JASHOB010000127.1 GCA_030041335.1 Alphaproteobacteria bacterium
GGGCCTAAAGCGCGCCGCCAAAACGTTGCGCGGAATCACGGGGCTGACCGTGCTTGATCAGAAGGCAAAGGTCGTGGACGGCAAGATCACCGAATACCGCACCACGATAGAGATTACCTTCATTCTCGATTAAGGACGCAACGCTCCACGGCTAGCGCTCTTTCGGGGACCGTGGTCTGGCGCTGGGACTGAGTAACGAATCGTGTTTGCAGAATGCGTCGGCGTGTTGAGCGTCGCCGTTTTGCGTGCGTTTGACAGAACAGGGTTTATGCTCGCGGGCAATAGACGCAGCTCACGCAGCGGTGAACGCAAACGTGACGGGTCAAAGCTTTTGAAAATCGGCGACGACTCTTCGTTGGCCAGCCGGAAACGTCGCCGTTACCAGAGCGGTTCCAGGCCGTCTCCGTCGCATTGAGATATTGTTTCCGACCAGGGTCACGAATCTGAGGTGGTTTCCTCTGACCCGCGCTCGGTAACGCTCGCAATGTGGCGCCGTCCCCACATCCGACCGGGAGCCGTAACAATATGCGACCGCAGCGTTATGGGTGTCTTTGAGCGAAACGTAGATTCTGGCGCATTGAGAGATCCCGTCGCCTGCTCCAACGCCGCGGAACAACCAAATTCCGGCCCACACGCCGGAAAAGGCCGCTGCTTCATGCGCGACGGAACCGGCTGGTGCGGAAATCGTAAAATCGGGTTTAGGGGCGTCACAACTTTCGGCGAGGGCGCCACGCCCGGTCAAGCAAAGCAGTGCCGTCGCGACAACAAGGCAGAGAGAACGGCGAGTGTGCGCTGGGCGGCTCATATTCCCTCCCGAGTACGGAGCGGGAGACAGAGTACAGAACCTCGCCCAATCCGCAATTCCCGCACTAGTCTGCCGCCAAGGCACTCGTCACGGAGCGCTGGGTCGAGGGAAACACCCGGGCCACCCACGCAATCTCGCGGCAACGGTACAGAGAGTGGGCTCCACCGTCGCCTGCGCACCAGCCGCGACTGGTTTGGCTCATATCCATTTAGACTCTGCCCTTGGCCGTCCGCTGACCGAGGGCCTATTGTTGCCGCGGGGTCCAATTGCATCGGTGGGGGCACCGGCATCATGTTGACAATTGACGAAGTGCGGGCAATTCCGCTTTTTTCGACGCTTGCGGAACCCGAACTCGAACGTCTGGCCGCAACATCGGCGGACATTCACATTGGTATCGGCGAATTCGCCGTCCCCGAAGGAGGCGAGGCCGCTTTGTTTGCAGTCATTTCGGGCAAGATCGAGGTTGTCAAAACGATCGACGGTGTCGAGCGTAGGCTTGGCTGGCGCGTCCCTGGAACGATATTTGGCGAAGTGCCGATCGCTTTGGGCACGCCGTTCCCTGGTGGCTACAAGGCATCCGAACCCTCGCGTGTCATGCGTGTCGACCTCCCGCATTACTACGCTATTGCTGCGGCGGCGCCTGAGGTTTCGATGAAAATGGGCGCGCTCGCGCGCGAACGCATCGGCGGGCTGCAGGGCATTGCCGCCGAACCCCGCAAGGCGAGAGTCACCATCGTCGGCAGTCAGTGGAACACGCATTGCAGCGAGTTGCGCCAATTCTTGGCACGTAACCAGATCACCTTCGATTGGCTAACGCCAGATGCGGCGGAATTGGCGGCGCGTTGGCCAGGAGCGCGGCCGTCGGAAAGTGACTGCCCGGTCCTTCGCTTGGCCGATGAAACGGTTCTCGCGAAACCGACGGCCCGTGATGTCGCACGGCTCTTGGGTCTGCAGATAAGTGCCCGGTTTACGGAATACGATACCGTAATCGTCGGGGGTGGACCCGCTGGCCTGGCGGCGGCGGTCTATGGCGCTTCGGAAGGCTTGCGCACTATCGTGGTCGAGCGGGAAGCACCCGGCGGTCAGGCTGGCACCTCGTCTCGTATTGAGAATTATCTCGGATTTCCGAGCGGCGTTTCCGGAGACGAACTCGCTAATCGGGCACTTCAACAGGCACGGCGTCTTGGCTCGGAAATACTGGTCACGCGTGCCATCGAGCGGATTGACCCCGCTACCCGCGACGTTTTCCTTGATGGTGGCGAAGTCCTGCGCGCCCAAACTATCATCTTGGCCACCGGCGTGAGCTGGCGTCGCCTCGGCGTCGATGGTTTCGACCGCCTGATTGGCCGGGGAGTCTACTACGGAGCTTCGCGCAGCGAGGCCAGTTCGACCCATGGCCTCGACATTCATTTGATTGGCTCAGGCAATTCAGCCGGTCAGGCTAGCCTCTTCTTTTCCAATCATGCCCGCACAGTAACGATGTTGTGCCGTGGCAGTGCTCTGGAGAAGAGCATGTCTCACTATTTGATCGAGCAGATTCGCGCCAAATCGAACATCGCCATTGAACTGCAATCCGAAGTCCAGGCCGTCTATGGCGACACTCACCTGACCGAAATCGAGACCATAAACCGTGCCACCAATCAGGTACGTCGGCGACAGAGCGGTGGGCTCTTCGTCTTCATCGGCGCCGACGCCGAGACAAATTGGCTGCCCGTCGAGATTGCCCGCGACAGTCGAGGATATGTCCTAACGGGTAATGACGTCGTAAAGGCCGGATGCTCGGCAAATGGCCGTGATCCCCAGCTCCTCGAAACAAGCGTCTCCGGCATCTATGCGTGCGGCGATGTGCGGCTCAGTCCCGTCAAGCGCGTTGCTTCCGCCGTGGGTGAGGGCAGTATGGCGATTGCCTTCGTGCACCAGTACCTGCAGCAGTTCGGCGAAGGACGATAGACGTCTTGGTAGATCGCCGGCAGGATCGGCCTCATCTCGCCTGGGCGGCACCGGAAGACCGGAGACCGAGGCGCGCGCCGTTCGCGACCCGCCATAGGTCGCGAATGTATGCCGCCCCTCACCCTTGCAGGAGAGGGCCGCCGCCACGGGTTCTCCCTAAGGGCTTCGAATTCACGCGACCCCCTCGAGGCCGACAATTGTCGAGCGACGGCAACGCATAGGGGGCGCAGCAGATGGTAAAATAGGGGCCGCCGGCGGTCGTGTTGCCGATTATGCCGGCCTCGGTGCGTCCCACCGCCACAACCAGCGATCGATCCGGGTTTACCCTGATGTCACTCAGTTCCCGGACGGGTTACACCTCGGTTCGTCCGTGCGCTGCAACCAAACTCATTAGGTGTTGCGGAGGCGCGATTGCGGATTCGAAGGAGGAGTTTCGATCATGGCGCTCACGGAATACAAACCCCCGCAAGCCTTTCCCGGAGTGGTCGGCCGTACCTTCGACGTCTCGAAGCAGGCATGGCCTGCGCCCAATCGCGCCAAAGCGGGCGCGCCCAACGTGCTGTTTATCGTTCTCGACGATACCGGCTTCGGCCATCTCGGCTGCTACGGCAGCCCCATCCACACGCCCAACCTCGATGCGTTGGCCGCCGATGGTCTGCGCTACAACAACATGCATACGACGGCACTATGCTCACCTTCCCGTTCGTGCATCATCACCGGACGTAACCACCATTCGAATGGCATGGCCTGCATCACGGAGGGTGCCACCGGCTATCCCGGAAGTGACGGCTACATTCCCTTCGAGAACGGATTTCTATCCGAGATTCTTCTACAGCACGGCTACAACACCTACGCCATCGGTAAATGGCATCTCACGCCCTCGGAACAATCTTCGGCCGCCGGGCCCTATGACCGCTGGCCGCTAGGCCGCGGCTTCGAGCGCTTTTACGGCTTTATGGGTGGTGACACGAATCAATACTATCCGGATCTTGTCCGCGACAATTCCCAGACCGAACCGCCGAAGACCCCGGAACAGGGCTATCACCTTACCCCGGACCTTGTGACCAGGGCCAAGGCGATGATCGCGGACTCGAAGCAGGTCGCGCCCGACAAGCCATTCTTCATGTACTTCTGCCCCGGCGCGATGCACGCGCCGCACCACGTGCCGAAGGAATGGGCCGACAAATACAAGGGCATGTTCGACGCCGGCTGGGACGCATACCGGGAGAAGGTGTTCGCCAAACAGAAGGAGTTAGGTCTCGTGCCTGCCGACACGACGTTGTCGCGGCACGACCCCGATGTACAGGACTGGGAAAAGCTGTCGGCCGACGAACGCCGCCTCTACGCGAGAATGATGGAAGTGTTCGCCGGTTTTCTGGAACACACCGACCATTATATCGGCGAGCTGATCGCCTTTCTCAAAGATATCGGTGAATACGACAACACGTTGATCATGTTGATTTCCGACAACGGCGCCAGTGCGGAGGGCGGGCCGACCGGTTCGGTCAACGAAAACAAGTTCTTCAACAATGTTCCCGACGATCTCAAGAAGAACCTTGCCGCAATCGACGAGCTGGGCGGACCAAAGCATTTCAACCACTATGCCTGGGGCTGGACCCACGCCGGCAACACACCGTTCCGGCGCTGGAAACGGGAAACCTACCGCGGCGGCGTGTCCGATCCCTTCATTGTCACCTGGCCGAAGGGCATCAAGTCGAAAGGCGCGATTCGCACCCAGTACTGCCATGCCATCGACCTCGTTCCAACGGTGCTGGATGCACTCGGCCTCGAGCCGCCCACACAAATCCGCGGTGTCACCCAATCCCCACTCGAGGGTTTCAGTCTCAGATCCTCATTTGAGGACGCGGCAGCGCCATCACTGCACGTCACGCAGTATTTCGAGATGTTCGGCCACCGCTCGCTCTATCACGACGGCTGGCGCGCTGTATGCCCGTGGCCGGGCCCGTCATTCAGCGAGGCCGGTCTGCCTTTCGGCGCCCCGATCGACTACCACAAATTGATCGAGCTCGATGCCAGGGGCTGGGAGCTCTACAATCTCAACGAGGATTTCGCCGAAACCAACAATCTCGCCGAAAAGCAGCGCGATCGGCTGATCGCAATGATCGGCATGTGGTATGTCGAAGCCGGCAAGTACAAGGTCCTGCCGATCGACAGTCGCGGCACGGCGCGCCTTGCCGATGAACGGCCGCAGATCGCGGTCAACCGCAAGAAGTACATCTATTACGGCGGCACACAGATCGTGCCGCCAAACGCCGCTCCGCGTCTCGTCAATGTGCCGCATTCGGTTTCTGTGCATGCTAACGTGCCCAAGGGCGGCGCCGAGGGAGTGCTCTACGCCATGGGCAGCGACGAAGGCGGTTTCTCGTTCTATGTGCACAACGGCAAGCTTACCTACGGCTACAACTACGTTTCCGACCAGACCTTCAAGGTAGAAGCGGACGCCAGTGGGATTCCGGAGGGCGATCATGTCTTCAGTTTCGAGTTCACGCCCACCGGCAAGCCGGACATCGCCAAGGGCAAAGGCGTGCCTGCGAAAATAAAGTTGTTCGTCGACGGCAAAGAGGTCGGGCGCGGCGATCTGCCAGTCACGATTCCATTGCAATTGGGTCTCTCGGCTGGTGTCTCGCTGGGTGCCAATCCCGGTTCTCCCGTTATGCCAGACTATAAATCGCCGTTCGCGTTTACTGGCACCGTGAAGAAGGCTCTGGTCGATGTCACGGGAGAATCAATCCAGGACAAAGCGGCGCAGATGAAAATATATCTCGCGCGCCAGTAACGGTCCGGTGGATCGCGACGACGGACCTTTTCGGGCTTTGCCCGCTTGCGTGTCGCTCGGCCGATGCACCACACCCCGCGCTGGCGTCGGCGGAACGGCCTTGGGGGTACATTCGCGCGAGGCAGTTGCGGGCCGTGCAATGCACCAGCGGCCCGCGAGCTGATGCTGCGACGGCGTAAGAGCCTACGGCAACCGGTTGCACGCCTTTCAGAAGTAAGCGCCTGGGCTTTGAGGCCGAGCATCCCAGCAACCATCCCGGCAGCGTGCCGCAAGGCCATCAGTACTGCCTCGGTACCGTTTCAGCCGGTGCTCGGCCACCAAGATTCGAGCAAGACCGCTGCCCGCAGCAAATGCTAACGGGAACCATGGCTTGTTGCCGGGTGTTTCCGTAGCGTCCTCACTTCGAAAAGCAGCGTTATGCCGCGAGGCGACAAATCCAAATGCACCGCAAAGGAGGAGCGCAAGACCGATTATATAGCGGAGGGTTACGAGCACCGCGCTCTCTCGACCGTAGATAGAGGGAGCGGCCAAAGAAGAGCGGCTCTGGCCGAGGTCATCGCGAAAATCGGCTTGGTCGCGAAAGGACCGAGCGGAAAGGCGTGGCCTTCGCATTCGGTCCGCCGAGGCTCGATTGCCACCGGCAAGGAAGCAGGCTGCTGCGTCCCCCCGCGCCACAGCGACACTGCGCGACGACACCGATGCGACTCGCACCCAGCCCGGATTGCCCCTGACACAAGTATTCGGCGGCTCGCACACCTTCGAATCTGGGCGTCACGCCCCGCACTTATCAGCCGATGATGAACTCTATGAAATTGAACGGTGTCAGCACCACGAAAGACGAGAAACAACCAGCGAACGCGCTGCAAGAAAGTGAACTGCACTTTCGTCTTTTGGTCGATGCCGTCACCGATTATGCGATCTACATGCTCGACCCGAGCGGCATCGTTTCGAGCTGGAACCGTGGTGCGCAGCGTATCAAGGGCTATACCAGAAAGGAGATTATCGGCACGCACTTTTCTCAGTTTTATACGCCGGAAGACCGCGCGGCGAGGCTCCCCGAGAAGGCGCTCGCACAAGCCCGGAGTGGTACTCCATTCGAGGCCGAGGGCTGGTACGTCCGCAAGGATGGTTCCCGGTTTTGGGCGAGCGTGTCGCTCAGTGCTGTTCGCAGCGAAGATGGAGCGTTGATCGGTTTCGCCAAAGTGACGCGCGATATTACTGAACGCCGGCAATCGCAAGAGAATCTGAAACGCGCCCAGGACCGTCTCGCGCAATCGCAAAAGCTGGAAATGCTGGGGCAGCTGACCGGCGCCATTGCGCATGACTTCAACAATCTGCTCATGGTGATCAGCGCGAACGCCCAGCTCCTCCGGCGACGCCTGGTCGATCCGTTCTCGCTGCGCGCGATCGAAGCCGTGGAGCTTGCGGCGTCGCGCGGCGAGACGCTGACCCGGCGTTTGTTGACCTTTGCTCGCAGACAAGATCTCAATCCGATTGTTGTTGACCTTGCAGAACGCCTTGCTGCCTCGCGCGACGTGCTTGCCAGCTCGGCGGGCCGAAACATCGATCTGGCATTGGACACGGCGCCGCAATTGTGGCCGGTCATGGTCGACGTACCGGAACTTGAGCTGGCGCTGGTTAATGTCGTCGTTAACGCGCGGGATGCGATGCCAGATGGCGGTATGATCAGGATTGTCGCAGAGAATGTTTGTCTGACATCAGACGACGCGCTCGACGATTTGACAGGTGAGTTCGTCTCGCTGAGGATTTCCGACACCGGATCCGGAATCGATCCCGAAGTGTTGCCGCGAGTGTTCGAGCCGTTCTTCACGACCAAGGGCCCAGAGAAGGGGACGGGCCTCGGGTTGTCGCAAGTCTACGGCTTTGCGCGCCAGTCCAACGGCACCGTCCGCATCGCCAGCAGCGCCGCGGGCACGACCGTCGTAATTCATCTGCCGCGTGCGGTTGGTTCCGTCGTCAGCGCCGCGAACCGGGATCAGGGAGACCTCCAGAGAGGTTCCGATCGGATTTTGGTGGTTGAAGACAACTACGAAGTCCAGCAGGCCACGACCATCTTTCTGGAGGAGCTTGGCTATCAAGTCAGCCAGGTGGACAACGCCGATGCGGCCCTGGAGTACCTGGTGAAAGATGCCGACATTCACCTCGTTCTCAGCGATATCGTTATGCAAGGATCCATAAATGGGTTGGGGCTGGCGCAGCGCATTCGCGCCCTCTATCCACATATCGCCGTGCTCCTGACCAGCGGGTATGTTCCAGCGACACAGGCCGTCGACAGCACGCTAAAGATCTTGCGCAAGCCTTATACCCTGGCGACCTTGTCGTCTGCGATTCAAGACGAGCTCACTCGCGCCAATGCGCGCCGCGACAGGTGAGCGATCAATCCGCTATTGCAGACTCTTTATCCTGGGGAGATCCCCCATATCCGTGAATCATCGCCAAGGCAAATTTCCAAATCTCGACGGAAGACCACTCTGGATCAAACGAAGACGTGCTCCGTCATGTTTTTTTCCAGATGCAATCCGTGGCCTGATGCAATTGAACCGTAGTCCGGCGTGTTAGCTCAGTCTCACGTCGACGCCGAACGGCCTTCCGCGAGGACCTGCGCAGCGCGTCTCAGATTCTCTTGAGCACGGCTTTTTCCCGAGGCCCATCGTCCCCGGGCGGCCAACCCTGTGTTGCTAAGCCAATTTGGCCGTTTGCGCGCGTCGCTTACCAGCGCCAACTCAGCCGCGTATGCGATGTACCGGGACGGGAACGTGGTCAATTAGTCAGCGCTGTGGCGATTCATCAGTGTCCGTGAAAACCGGACCCATGGCCACCGCGAGAACCGCCGTGAAAACCACCATGGTAGTAGCCTCCACGGTAATAGCCATAACCTGGGAAGAAGCCGAACCCCAGGCCGAATCCAACCGGCACACCGTACCCATAGCCCCAGTAGTACGGATACGGGTAGTAGTACGGGTAGGAAGCGTACGGACTGTAATAGCCATATGATCCCGAATAATCCGGCGATGGATAGGGCTGCCCTTGATAAGCCTGCCCTTGATAAGGCTGCGATGGATAGGGCTGCCCTTGATAAGCCTGCCCTTGATAAGGCTGTGATGGATAGGGCTGCCCTTGATAAGCCTGCCCCTGATAAGGCTGCGACTGATAGGACTCCGCCGGGTAGGACTGCGGCGGATAGCCCTGCCCTGGGTATCCCTGCCCTGGGTAGCCCTGCGTTGAATAGCTCGGTGCGCCATAGGTCGGCTGTGCATAACCCGGTGCTGCATAACCATAAGGTTGGGACGAAACCGCGTTCATTTCCTCACGGTTAAGATCTTCCGCGGTCTGCGCTAAGGCCGGCGTCGCGATCGACAGAATCGCGGTCACGATGGCCAATTTCGACGCATTTGAAACGAACATTTGATGTCTCCATGCCAACCCTATGGCGATAACTATACACTACCCTTTTGGAGTTGTGCGCCGGTAGATTGCCCTGCTTGACGGCTTCGATGCCTTGGCTCTGGTGCACTCTTCCTCGCATACGTCCTTAGGGACCTCTGCTAACCATTGCGCTATGGAACTTTGATTATAGGAAGATTTACAAGTTCCCGTGCCCGCGGGAGGGGTTCGCGGACGGTTACCTGGGCGCCCTCACCCAACCCCGATGGGCGCGCCCGCTTTCGCTTTGCATGCGCCTTGGCCGAGCGCGGCGAACCTCACGCACCTGACGCGCGGGGTCCAGGTTTAGGCCTGCCTAACGTGGCACCCCGCCTGCTTGCGCCTCGCAGGGATCGCTGCCTGACCCTGCTAACGCCCCCATCTTTTATGAGATTGCGTCGCGATCTCCGAATCCCGGTAGGGACCTTCTGTGGAGCCCGTCATGATCGCGCCCGGGAATAACTTGCTGATTTAATACACGTAAGACGCGCAGCCGCGAGTCCAAACTCGCTAATTGCAAAGTCACGCATGGCCTCTCAACCGATCCGGCCGCTCTTTCGCCGCGGTACGTTTCAAGTGGGCTCGGGAGGACGGCCTCGGAGACCCT
This sequence comes from Alphaproteobacteria bacterium, assembly GCA_030041335.1. Lineage (GTDB taxonomy): Bacteria > Pseudomonadota > Alphaproteobacteria > ATCC43930 > CGMCC-115725 > JAATGI01. Next base: position 9,604 of record JASHOB010000127.1, read on the forward strand.
TGGCTTCGGATTCTGAGCTTCGTCGTTAAAAGTCGCCGGCGCAGCGGCTTCTTGTTTTGCTTCTTTGGACATCATGGCGGCGTGGGGGTCAGGCGAGGCTGGGTCAGCCCCGCTCCGATTAACCAATGGCACGTTTCAGAAACCGTGCCCGAGTGATATCGGCAATAGGATTCACGATTTGCATTTCAACCTAGCAAGGGGAGATAGGGTGATGATGCGATTCTCGAAAAGGTTTCTGTGTTTGGCGGCTGGAGTTGTTATCTCCGCCATCTTTTCCTCGCCCAGCTTCGCGCAGAATTGTGACGCGCCAAATCCAAGCGTTGCGATTTCGCCTCCCGCAGCCTCGGTGTCTTCGAATGCCGCCGCGTTCTTTGGGGTTTGGGGTGGCACTTGGACCTTCCAAGGCATACGCAAAACACGTGCGGATATGTGCGCCCGGCTTCACGTATCGGTGACCAGCAACAACTCTGCCAATGTGAGTTATTGCTATGGGACTCGATCGGATACAGGTGTCGGGCGACAGTGTGACCAGTACACAGCGAGCATCAGCGGCAATGTCCTTCAATTTAAGGGGAACCTGGGTGGAAACTACGTTTTCACCAACCAGGGAGGTTCGCTTGCTGCCCAAGTCCGCCTCGATGCCAGCCAAAGAACGACCCAAACCCAATTTCAGAAAATGTAGCTACGGATCTCCGAGAGGCTCCGAATCACGGGGTAGCTTTGGCGTGACACAGCAGGCACGCGGTTATCAGACCATGAGGCCCCGCTTTTGGCGGGGCCTTTCTTTTGTGGGATGGCGGCGCTGGTGGCTTCCCGTGAAGGATACCTGGCCGATGACCAGATTATTCCTATTTGTAATTGCCATTTTCAGCGTTAGCGGCGCCGCGTTGGCGATGGACTTTGAACTTCAGGGGCACGAAGTTGTGATGTCGGGGGACGTCACTGGCGGCGAATGCGCCGAGTTGCAATCAATACTCCAACGAACTCAGATCAGCATTGTCATCCTAACGCATTCGAAGGGCGGCGACGCCGATGCCGGCTATTGCGTCGGCGCACTTATCAGACAACATGGCTTAGCAACAGTCATTCGGGGCAGCTGCAACTCCTCATGTTCGCGCATGTGGTTGGGCGGCGTCTCGCGCAGCCTTGACGGGGCCCAGTCGCGGGTCGGTCTTCATGGCAACTACCGCAACGGCGCCTTGCAGCCGAGCGCCCCTGCACGTTTGCAGGCATGGATCCCAACGTATGCGCCCGCCGTAAATAGGCGCCTCATGGAGCAATGGACAAATTTACCATCAAATGAACAGATCATGTTCTTCTACAACGACCGAGCGGAGTTGTGTGACCATGGACAGTGTAGGCCACTGCCCGAATGGAATGCCTTTAAGGCTGGGCTGTCGACACCTTAGCCGCCGGTAACGAATGCTCTCGCCGATTGACCGCGCGTCGCCTGGGTTGTCGGCTGGCTCGCGGTTATAGTGGGCTCCGACACGAACTGTGGCGACTCTGGATCGCCCGATCCCGTTCCAAGATCGCGAGACGCGAGGTATTGGGCCG
>JASHOB010000128.1 GCA_030041335.1 Alphaproteobacteria bacterium
CTCAGTGGTTTCCTGCTTTGGGAAGGTCGGCTAAGGGGCATCAAGAGCCGTTCAACATACGAACGCGAAGCGGCGAAGAAGGGTCAAAAATTGCTGATCGACTGCCCATCGAACAGTGCGATCGACAGAATCATCGCCAGTCTCCATAGAAAGCATCACAAACTCGATGCGCCGGAATCCAGAAAAAGCCGCGAAGCGCAATTCGCCACGCTTCCTTCGATATCCCGCGATTTCCGGTTGGCTAAGTATATATCCGCGTGGGCTTTACGGCCAGGCGCAATCTCATTTGTTGTCGTTACACACGTTACTGTAGTGTGGCGGTCGTTGCGTAGGAGAGCGTAGCCTTGCGTAAGTAAAGGCGATTGTCCAATTCGGGGGTTTCAACGATTCCTGTTCCGTCTCCCGGGCGACTTGCCCGCGCCCACTCGGAACTGGGACCATGACTCCAACACGCTTCCTCGTCGGCCAGATCCTTGTCGTCTTCGCCATCGTGATCGGTGGACTCTGGTTGTCGACCGAATGGGTCGCTACCGCGCTCGGCTATCAGCCCCGGCTCGGCTTACCCTGGTTCGAGGCTCTCTCGCTACCGGTTTATTACCCATGGCGCCTCTTCGAATGGTGGTACGCGTTCGATGCTTATGAGCCGACGGTCTTCAACAAGTCGGGCATCATGGCGGCGTCGAGCGGCGTGGCCGGCATCGTGGTCGCGGTCATCGGTTCGCTGTGGCGGGCGCGGCAGAGCCGCCTCGCCACCACCTACGGGTCGTCGCGCCGGGCAAGCCGGCCTGAGCTCGAGGCCGCCGGCCTGTTCCGGCCCGCCGGCGTCTTTCTCGGACGACTGAAGGACCGGTATCTGCGACACGACGGGCCGGAGCATGTCATGGCCTTCGCCCCGACCCGAAGCGGCAAGGGCGTGGGGCTTGTCATTCCAACGCTTCTGTCGTGGACCGGAAGCGCTGTAGTCCACGACATCAAGGGCGAGAACTGGCAACTGACCGCTGGGTGGCGCGCACGGTTCTCTCATTGCCTGCTGTTCAATCCGACCGATCCTCGTTCGGCCCGGTACAACCCGTTGCTCGAGGTGCGTAAAGGCCCGAACGAAGTCCGCGACGTCCAGAACATCGCCGACATATTGGTCGATCCCGAAGGCGCGCTCGAACGCCGCTCCCATTGGGAGAAGACCAGTCATTCACTCCTGGTCGGCGTGATTCTCCATGTCCTCTACGCCGAACCGGAAAAGACCCTGTCGCGGGTCGCGACCTTCCTCTCCGATCCGCGGCGCAGTTTCGAGCACACGCTACGCCACATGATGGAGACCAATCATCTTGGCACGGCGGACCATCCCATTGTCCATCCGGTGGTCGCCTCGGCGGCACGGGAGGTGCTGAACAAGTCTGACAACGAACGCTCGGGCGTGCTCTCGACGGCGATGTCCTGCCTTGGCATTTGCCGCGACCCGGTAGTTGCCGTGACGACCGCGTCCTGCGACTCGCGCATTGCTGACTTGGTCGACGCCGAGCTGCCTGCCTCGCTCTATCTCGTGATCCCGCCTTCGGACATCTCCCGGACCAACCCAAAGCCTCGAAGGCGACCCGGCCAAGCGGCGCCGTCATCTCCTCCTAATGATGCTAGACGAGTTCCCGGCCCCGGAACGGCTCGAATTCTTCGAGACGGTACTCGCCTTCAAGGCTGGCTACGGCATGCGCGACTATCTCATCGCCCATTCCCTGAACCAGATTTCCAAGGCTTATGGCGAGAACAGCGCCATCCTAGACAATTGCCATGTTCGGATCGAGTTCTCCGCGAGCGACGAGCGCACGGCAAAGCGCATCTCGAATGCGCTCGGGACGGCAACGGAACGGCCGTTGCAGCGGAACTATGCTGGACACCGTGTCGCGCCAGGAAACGGCCCGCCCATTGCTCCCGCCCATTGCTGACGTCGGGCGGCGTGATGCAGCTCCCGTCGGCGGAGGAGCTGATCCTGGTCTCGGGCCTGGCGCTGATTCGCGCCCAGAAGCTGCGTTACTACGAAGACCGTAACCAACCGGCAACGAGATGACGGGTCAGCATTTCGAGGATCTAGCGGAGACCATGAGCGTCCGGCAATTACGCGAGACGCTCGGGATAACAGAGGCCCAGCGCATCGCTTGGCAGCGTGCTGGCCGAATCCCGTCATTCATACCTGGCACACACAGATATCTGACCCGCAGAGTCATGGAGCGGCTAGGGCTTGACGCCGACGGTCAACGGACGGTTAGTTTGCCGGAGCTCGAAAAGGAGGCGCTCCGCGCTGTTGATCGATGGGACAAGTGACAGTCCCGTATTTCCGCACAAAAGCGAGTGGCTTCTATTGGGAGCCTAGCCGAAAACTGCGGAAGTTCGGCTTCGCGCCGCGACCGCTTGGAACCGATGAAGGGGCTGCCTTAAGGGTGGCCATTGCGCTGAACGAACAAGTTAAATCCGCTATTCATGATGCCCTAGGATCGGCCGCACCCGTCCACGGGTCCATCGCTTGGGCCTGCATACGGTATCGGGCGTCGCGGCAGTGGCACAATCTCGCTCCTTCCACGCGGCGGTCGTACGGTCAATGTCTCGACCGGATCGAAAAGGTGTTTGGCCCCCTCCCCTGTCAAAGCATAACTCGGGTGGTCGTTAAACGTTGGCAGGAAAAGCTCGAAGCGAGAGCTCCTGCATTTGCTGCTGCAACGCTGCGTGTGCTGAGGATCCTGATGGGCTTTGCCAATGACCAAGGCATCAGGATCGACATGGATAATTTCGCGCGATTGCATCTGCACACGGCCGGTGGCGGGGAGGAGCCATGGCAGGCTTACGAAATCTCGGCATATTGCGACGAGGCGCGCTGGCAGGGGCGGCCAAGCATTGGTTTGGCGGCCCTATTGGCGGTTTGCCTGGCACAGCGCGAGGGCGACGTCCTGCGCCTGCCCTGGTCGGCGTGGGACAAGGAGGCCGGGACGATCACACTACGCCAGCGCAAGACTGGCCGTGCGATTGCCATTCCGGCCCTACCCTCGCTCACGCACGCGCTGTCGACGACTCCCAAGCGCGGAACCGTCATGGTGATTTCCGAAAAGAGCGGCCGACCTTATGGCGAGCATCATTTCCGCCATCTGCACCGCGCCATCTGCCGCGCCGCTGGCATCGACCAGGGCCGCAAGTTCATGACGCTGCGCCACACAGGGGCCACCTGGCTCGGAATCGCGGGCGCGACAGACGACGAGCTGCGCGCCGTCACAGGCCACCAGACGCGGGGTGTCGTCGCGCGTTACGTACGTCCCGATGAGACCATGGCGCGTGCCGCCGTGGCAAAGCTAAGGCTAAGGGATAAAGCATTGACGCCCGACCGCGAACAAAATTAGCACTGCGACGGAAAATCGGCGACGGAAAGCGACGGAAAGGCCAGCCGAACTGACCATCTAACTATTTGATTTGTTTGGTGGGCGCAACAGGACTCGAACCTGTGACCCGCTGATTAAGAGTCAGCTGCTCTACCAACTGAGCTATGCGCCCGCGCGTAGCGAGGCGCGGTGTATAACAAGGGGGGCGCCGCTTGTCGAGGATGAGAAGCACATCATTCCTCTTCGCCATGGCGACCGATGCGGGCATCACGATGAATGTAAACGCTCATCAACAAGCCAAATCCCAGCATGATCGTCAACATTGCGGTGCCCCCATAGGACACGAGCGGCAGCGGTACACCGACGATGGGGATCAACCCCATGACCATAGCCATATTGATGACGACGTAGAGCGCGAAGTTGGTGGTGATGCCTAAAGCCAGCAGCCGACCAAAATTGTTGCGGCTCGAGAACGCGATCGCAAAGCCATAGACAAAAATCAGAAGATAAATCACCAGCAAGGTCACCCCGCCTAACAGGCCAAACTCTTCGGCAAACATGGTGAAGACGAAATCGGTCTGTTTTTCCGGGAGGAAATTGAGATGGGCCTGCGTGCCGGCCATGAAACCCTTGCCGAACTCCCCGCCCGAGCCGATTGCAATCTTCGACTGGAGACCGTGGTAGCCGGCCCCGAGCGGATCGCTTTCGGGATTGAGGAAGCTCAGTATGCGTGCCCTCTGATAGTCACGCAGATGGCGCCAAATTAGCGGCACGGCACCGCCGCCCGCCGCACCGACGAAAACGAACATCCACCATCGCACCCCGCCGAGAAAGAACATCGCAGCGCCGCCGAGCACCAACATTAAAGCGGTGCCGAGATCGGGCTGTTTCAAAACCAGCCCGGCAGGAATCAGAACCATCGCCGCCGGCACGATTAGTCGCCAAGGCCGCCCGATGCGTTCGAGATCCAAGGCATGGAAATAGCGTGCCAGCGCCAGCACCAGGGCCACCTTCATCAATTCGGAGGGCTGAAGTTGGATCACGCCAAGATCGATCCAGCGTTGCGCGCCCATGCCGACCGCGCCGCGCATGCCGACACCGACCAACAGCACCAGCATGAGTGCATAAACCGGATAAGCGAGCCGCAACCAGACGCGAATATCGACGAGTGCCACCGCGATCATGATGCAGGCGGCGACGCCGAGCCGGATCGATTGCTTGCCTGCCCAAGGCTGCCAGCTACCATTCGCGGCAGAATAGAGCATCGCGAGGCCAATGCCGCCGACCAACGCGATCAAGAGGACGAGGCCCCAATTCAGACGCAGAAGCTTCTCCGGCACGGTGAGATGCATGCGCCCACCAAAGAAGAAACGGCCGTCCGCCATAATCAGCGCTTTTCCCCGGCGTCGGCCACAGTGAACAGCCGATCGGGAACACGTCGTGCTGGATCGCGCCGTTGTACTTCACGCAGGATATCGCGGCAGATCGGCGCCGCCACTGCCGAACCGCCGCCGCCCGTGGTGCCGCCATGCTCTATCACCGTGGCGCAGACATAGCGCGGCGCACTGACTGGGGCGAAGGCGATGAACAATGCGTGGTCGCGCTCCTTCCACGGCAGCTCCAGCGATTTCTTCACGCCGCGTTCGCGTTCGGCCTGGCTGATGTGGCGGACTTGCGAGGTTCCAGATTTACCCCCCATCGCCATGCCCGGCTCGGTAATACGTTCGGCATAAGCAGTTCCACCAGGTTCGTTGACCACCGCCTTCATGCCGTCGACGACCAACGCTAGATGCTTCTCCGGAATATTCAGCTCGTCGAAAGCACCAACGGCATCATCGTGCCCTACCGTCCCGGTCGCGCCGCCGGTGACGATGCCCTCATCGCGCAACAGGCGCGGGATCACGACGCGGTTCGTGACAAGGCGTGCCGCCATGACGCAAAGCTGCAGCGGCGTAGTTGTGTCATAGCTTTGTCCGATGCCGGCACTCACCGTCTCACCCTGTTGCCACCGGATTCCCGTGGTCCGCAATTTCCAGTCCGTGTCGGGAATGAGACCAGGGGCTTCAGCGGGAAGATCGATACCGGTCGGGCCGCCCAGACCGAAACGGCGCGCCATGCTGGCGATGCGATCGATCCCGGTGCGATGAGCGGTCTCGAAGAAAAATACATCGCAAGAATGCTTGATGGCCTCGCGCAGCACCAGCGTGCCGTGGCCGCCTTTTTTCCAGCAATGGAATGCGGCATTGCCGAGATAGAATATGCCGTGACATTCGATACGCGTCTGGGGCGTGATCGTGCCGGCGCCGAGCGCCGCTAGCGCCACCATCGGCTTGAAAGTCGAACCCGGCGCATAAGTCCCTGCGATCGCCTTGTTGATCAGCGGCCGATAGGGATCAGTGTGCCACAGTCGCCACTGCGCATCCGAGACGCCGCTGGTGAAGCTCGAAGGGTCGAAGCTCGGCACCGAGACGAGCGCCAGGACGTCACCCGTCCACGCATCCAGCAGCACCGAAGCGGCGCTGGGGAATTCGGCACAGCGGCGTGTGACGAAATCCTGCATCGCCATGTCGATGCCCAGCACCGTATCTTGTCCGGGCTTGCCATCGTCCTGCTTGAGCTCGCGCACCACACGGCCATAGGCATTGACTTCCACCTGCTTCGAACCCGCGACGCCGCGCAAGTCGACGTCGTACTCCTTCTCGATCCCGCTCTTGCCGACGCGCATATCAGGCAACTCAAGCACCGGATCGCCGTTCAGCTCGTCTTCCGACACCACCGCGACATAACCCACGAAGTGCGACGCAATGGCGCCGAACGGATATTCGCGGATCAAGCCTTGCTCGATGGAGACGCCCGGCAATTCGAGCGTGTTTACCTCGACGCGCGACATCTCGTCCCAAGACAGGTTCTCGCGCAACGAGACCGGAACGAAACTGTACCGGTGCCTGGCGTCGCGCAGGACGCGACGCCGGTCGGCATCGCTCAAAGGCACCAGAGTCGCAACCGCGTCGAGCGTCGCAATCAAATCGCGCGCCTGTTCCGGTACCAACACCGCGCGATAAGTCGGGCGATTGCCGGCGAGCTTCACGCCGAACCGATCGAGGATCAGACCACGGCGTGGCGCAATCAGGCGAATGCCGATGCGGTTCTCGTTTGACAATGTCGTGTAGCGATCGGCCTCGACGACCTGCAAGTAATAGAGTCGGCCTCCGAGGGCGGCGAGCGCCGTGACTTGCGCGGCGCCAACAAGCATCGCACGTCGCGTCAAAAGGCGGGATTTGTTCCGGTCCCGGTTCATCTCACACGCGCAGCAACAGGCGGCGCTGCAGTTGCGCCAAGACGTAATCGGCGATGGGAAACACCGCCACCGTCACCAGCACTTGAAACATAAAGGGCCGTGGCGCTAACGGTGTCATGCTCAGCAGGCAGATCGCCAGCCATTGCAAACCGATCGCGACGGCAGCCGCCGCGAAAAACCCCGCCCAAATGAGGGCAAATTCCTGGTTCGCCGCGCGACCGCGGAACACCAGGATCAGACTGCGCAAGATGAGAAAGGTGAGCGACGAGAGACCAATGTAGGGCGTGCCGTCCAGTACATCGAGCATGATGCCAATGACGAAGATTGCGGAAGGCGGCATCAGGTCGGGTCGGTACACCGTCCAATAATAGACCGCCATCAAGGCAAAGGCCGGCATCGCCACCGCCAGCCCCGGCACCTGAAGCGGCACCACGGACAAAATGACGGCGAAGACGCTGCTGGTAAGCGGAACGAGGCGATAGATGACTTGGGCATCCCGCTGCAAGAAAGCGTGGCGCATGGCCTCATCCGTCAACGCTGAAACAGGCCGGCGGGGCGATTGGGGCCGGCGCGGGGCGCGGGTGCTGGCACCGGCTGCGGCAGAAACGCCGACAGCCCGAGATCGACAATGCGGACATAATCGAGACGCGCCAATTCGGCATAGGGCGCGACGCGCACCTCGTCGCCTCTGATTGAGGCCACCACGCCCACCGGCAGATCGGGAGGAAACACGCCCTCAGCGCCGCCGGTGACAACGTGGTCGCCGACCTTGATCGCATTGTTGCCCGGGAGAAAAAGGAGCACAGGTTCGGCGGAATTATCGCCGGCGAGCACGGCGCGCTGTCGCGAAGCGCCGACGACGACTGGAATGCGTGAATTAAGGTCGCTCAAAAGCAAGATGCGCGCCGTGCGTTCGCCGACCTCGGCGACGCGGCCAATCAACCCCTCGCCGGTCATTCCCGCCTGCCCGCGCGCAACCCCGTCGCGCGCGCCCGCATCGACCAGCACATTGCGGGCAAACGCCCCGCCGGAATTGGCGATCACCTGCGCGGTGATCGAGAAACTCGCGCCATAGGGCTGGTAGCGGGTGAGCGCTCGCAACTCCGTGTTCTCGCTCGCCAGCCGCCGTGCCGCTGCCTGCCACTGCATGAGCCGGTCGTTGTCCTCGCGCAGACGCAGATTTTCCTGGTAAAGGTCGAACAGCCCTTCGACATGGCGCACGCCCGACGCCAGCGACGCCGCCGGCCTGGCAAGCGCCGACAATACCGGCGCCACGAAATCGGCGGCGGCCACCCGGACGCGCTCGAACATGATGAGATCGGCCTTGCCGAGGACGATCAGCAGCAGCGAGGCCAACACCAGAAACGGCACTCCAAGCCGTTGCGCCAGAAGGCGCTGGGTGGAGGGGCGAAGGGTCGATTCCGAGCGTTCGCGCAAGGCCGCTACCTCGAAAAATCGCCCAATTATACCGGGTTGCAGCTAAAACTTAATAGACCGTCACGAGCAGATTTTTCAGGCTCTTCATTTCCTCAAGCGCCCGGCCGGTGCCGAGCGCCACGCAAGAGAGCGGGTCCTCGGCGATCGATACCGGCAATCCGGTCGAATGACGCAGCACATAATCAAGATTGCCCAAGAGGGCGCCGCCGCCGGTCAGGACAATGCCCTTGTCCACAATGTCGGCGGCCAGTTCGGGCGCGGTGTGTTCAAGCGCAACCTTGACCGCTTCGATGATCGCCCCGACCGGTTCGGCCAGGCTCTCCGCGATTTGGCGCTCGCTGATGACGATCTCCTTGGGCACCCCGTTCATCAGGTCGCGGCCCTTGATCTCGAGCACACGACCTTCGCCGTCCTGCGGCAGGCAGGCCGAACCGAGCTCCATCTTGATACGCTCCGCCGACGCTTCGCCGACCAAGAGATTATGGTTGCGTCGGATGTAGGCGATGATCGCCTCATCCATTTTGTCGCCGCCGACGCGCACCGACCGCGAATAGACGATGCCACCGAGAGACAGCACCGCGACCTCGGTGGTGCCGCCGCCGATGTCAACCACCATCGAGCCGGTGGGCTCGGTCACCGGCAAGCCGGCGCCGATTGCTGCCGCCATCGGCTCCTCGATCAAGAAGACGCGCCGCGCCCCGGCACTCTCGGCCGACTCCTGAATTGCCCGACGCTCGACCGCGGTCGAGCCGGAGGGCACACAGACGATGATCTGTGGACTGGCGAAACTCCGCCGGTTGTGAACCTTGCGGATAAAATGCTTGATCATTTCTTCGGCGATCTCGAAATCCGCGATGACGCCGTCGCGCAAGGGACGGATTGCCTGGATGTTACCGGGGGTGCGACCGAGCATCAGTTTCGCCTCGTCGCCGACCGCGAGCAGCTGACGGCGGCCCTTGTTCGAGGTGATGGCGACGACCGATGGCTCGTTCAGCACGATGCCGCGCCCTTTGACATAGACCAGCGTATTCGCCGTGCCCAGATCGATCGCCATATCGGCGGAAAAAATACCGAGTAGATTCCCGAACATCCGCGTCCCGCGTGATGAGTGCGTTGATTTTTGCTCGTCCCCGCGCCAGCAGGGATCGGAGCAAAGACCAAGCGCCGCTCCGGCCCCCTGCGTTCGCAGGCGACGCAAGACTCCGAAACCTAGCCCAGGTTTAAGTACGTTTCCATCATGCGGCGCGAATTTTATACCGATAGCGCCGCGGGCGCCGTCTTTTCCCGCTTGGTCAAGAGCTTATTGAGCGCGTGGATATAGGCGCGGGCCGAGGCCACGAGGGTGTCGGGGTCGGCCCCCTGCCCGTTCACCGTCTTGCCGCCCTCCTCGAGTCGTACGGTCACCTCCGCCTGGGCGTCGGTGCCGCCCGTCACCGCGTGCACCTGGTAGAGCTGCAGGCGCGCTTCGTTGGCAACCAGCGAGCGAATGGCGTTGAAGATGGCGTCGACCGGGCCGTTGCCGGTGGTCTTGGCGGTGCGGGCGGCACCGTCGATCTGCAACTCGAGCTCCGCCGTCTGCGGACCTTTCGACCCCGCCACCACTTGCAGCGAGACAAATCTAATGCGCTCGGCCTCGTGCTGAACGGTATCGTCGACCAGCGCCACCAAATCTTCGTCGAACACCTCCTTTTTGCGATCGGCCAGCGCCTTGAAGCGGTGGAAGACATCGTTCAGCGCATTGTCGCCCAGTTCGAAACCCAGCTCCTTGAGCTTGGTGCGGAATGCGTTCCGCCCCGAATGCTTGCCCATCACCAGGTTGGACTTAATCAGGCCCACCGATTCGGGCGTCATGATTTCGTACGTGCCGGAATGTTTCAGCATGCCGTCTTGATGGATGCCGCTTTCGTGGGCGAAGGCGTTCGCGCCGACGATCGCCTTGTTGGGCTGAACCGCGAATCCGGTGATCTGCGACACGAGCCGCGAAGCGCGCATGATATACTCGGAGTTGACGCCGGTATCGAACGGCATGCGGTCGTGACGCGTCTTGAGCGCCATCACCACTTCTTCCATTGAGCAATTACCGGCGCGTTCGCCGAGGCCGTTGACGGTGCATTCGATCTGCCGGGCACCGGCGCCGACGGCCGCCAACGAATTGGCGACCGCTAAGCCGAGATCATTGTGGCAATGTACCGAGATCAGCGCTTGATCGATGTTTGGCACGCGGTCGAACAGCATGCGGATGAGCGCCGAATATTCCTCCGGAACGGTATAGCCGACCGTATCCGGGATATTGATGGTGCGGGCGCCCGCCTTGATCGCGCTTTCAATTGTGCGGCAGAGAAAGTCTGGCTCGCTGCGCGAGCCGTCCTCGCACGACCATTCAACGTCGGGGCAGAGATTGCGGGCATGCGACACGCTGGCAATGACCGCCTTGTGAACGTCGTCCGGTTGCATCTGCAGCTTGTATTTCATATGCAACGGCGAGGTGGCGATGAAGGTATGGATGCGGGGGCGTGCGGCGTACTGCAGCGCCTCCCAGGCGCGGTCGATGTCGGCGCGGCCGGCGCGGGCCAGGGCGCATACCGTCGAATTCTTGACGAGCTTCGCTACTTCGCGCACCGCCTCGAAATCGCCGTTGGAGGCAATCGGGAAACCGGCCTCGATGATATCGACACCCATCTCCTCGAGCAGCGACGCGATTTTGATCTTCTCATCAAGATTCATCGATGCGCCCGGCGATTGCTCGCCATCGCGCAGGGTCGTGTCGAAGATATAGACGCGGTTACTCGAGCGCGGCGGGCTCGTGTTCGCGGCGTGGGCATTGGTGCTAGCGGGCATGGCACGGGTCCTTGAGTATCGGGAGGAAGTGTGCGGAAAGTTGGAATGCACCCCTAAACGCCAGGCCAAAATCCGCCTAGCCTCGCGCTCAGGGGATGCTAAGTCGCAGAGCCCCCCGGCTCGTACCGCGGCGCGAGAAACCGCGATCCAAAATGGACCGGGTGGGGATCGCCTTGGTCGACGTGCCGAACATGCCTTTAGAAATGCGCCAAACCGCCGTGCAGGTCAAGGGAGGGTGCCACCCCGTCCGGCCGTCGGCCTCACTGGCTGAAACTGGGCGCTCGGTCTGCAAATCGCCGCCCTGGCCGGGGATCGGCGATCACGACGAGCGAGAGAGAGTGCCGAGGTTTTGCGTCAAGTGCTGACGCCGGCAATCCCCGGGCACGTCGCCGATGGCACCGCTCGCTGATCTGTGGCACGGACGTCGTGGGGCCGCCGGCCGTGCCGAGCTCGCCGCTGACGGTCGAGGGCTGTGCGCGCGACACACAACGGTCATTCGAGCCGCCGCGTTGGAAGACGGTATTATCGTCCTACATGCCCTATGGCCGGCGATGCGTCTAGAATGGACCTCGGATCGGACTGAGAGAATCGGATGCGTGAAAAAGAGCTTCGCATCGCTTTGGTGTGCTTCGGCGGGGTCTCGCTCGCGGTCTATATTCATGGCATCAGCAAGGAAATACTGAAGCTGGTTCGCGCCTCCAGCGCGCTCCATGCCCTCGACCGCGCGGTCCGCCCGCAGGCCCGTTTTGCCGACCAATTCGACCTTCACAGTCCCGAATACGACACCGAAACGATCTATTTCGAGCTGCTCCGTGAAATCGGGCGGAAGATCGATTTGCGGGTGATCGTCGACATTATCGCCGGCGCTTCGGCGGGCGGCATCAACGGCACCATGCTCGCCCGAGCCCTGGCGCATGACCTGCCGATCGACAAGCTGCGTGATTTCTGGCTCGAGAGCGCCGATGTGACGCAGATACTGGCACCCGAGGCACGGGCCAAACGGCGCAGCAAATTGTACATGCACCCCTTCATCTGGGTTCTGAGGATGCTGCGCAGGGCCGACGAATTCCGCGACGGCGAGGTGCGGCGCAAGCTCTCCCTGTTTGTGCGCTCGCGCTGGTTCAAGCCGCCTTTCGACGGGCGGCGTATGTCGGAACTGATGTTAAACGCCGCCGTCAGCATGGGTAAGCCGGCAAAGCCCACAGCGTCGCTATTGCCGGTGGGCCACCGCCTCGACCTCTTCGTGCCATTGACCGATCATCACGGCTATGAACGGCCGCTCGAAATGCACGACCCGCCGGTGATCGCCGAACGCGAGCATCGCCATATCCTCCACTTTTCGTACCGGCGTTGGCCCAACGGCGAGATCGAGACCGACTTCGACCTCGCTGACGCGCCGGCTTTGGCTTTCGCCGCGCGCGCCACCTCGTCGTTTCCGGGTGCCTTTCCGCCGGCGCAGATCGTTGAAATGGACCGTATTTGCGCCGAGCGCGGCATCGCCTGGACCGGTCGCGACCGATTCCTCGCCGCCAATTTCGCGCCCTATCTCAACGCGGGCATCGATCCGGCGACGGTGTCTTTTCTCGACGGCAGCGTCCTCAACAACAAGCCCTTCCACGAGGCCACCACCGCGATCGCCGGCCGGCCAGCCTATCGCCAGGTTGATCGCAGATTGGTCTATGTCGATCCCGATCCCGATCGGCCGCAAACGCTGCACCAGGAACGGCTGCCCGGCTTCTTCGCCGCGCTTAAAGGCGCCCTCTCCGACATTCCCCGCAGTGAGCCGATCGCCGAAGAACTCGAATGGGTGAGCGGCTTCAACCAACGCGTCCGTCGCACCAAGGATATCGTCGATGCGGCCCGCCCGCACATTTCCGACCTGGTCGCTTCGATCGTCTCGCTCGAGCCGGCATCGACTACCACCGCAGAGCAGATCAGGAAATGGCGGGAGACCGTCAACGATGCGGCGATGCGCGACGCGGGCTTCGCCTATGAAGGCTATGTGCGACTCAAGCTCGCTTCCGTCCGAGCCCGGGTCGGGCGGCTTCTCGTCGAGATTCTGCGCCTCGCGGCATCGTCGCCCGAAGCGCGCGCGGTGAGCGAAATTGTCGAGCACTGGGCCCGCCGCGCCGGCATCGCCTATCAGCCGGCCGCTAGCCATCTGCTCACGCGCGAACTGACCAATGACGAGACGGCGCTGCCGCATTGGGTTGCGTTTCTTCTCGCCTTTGACATCGATTATCGCAAGCGTCGCCTCTACTTCCTGATTCAAGGGCAGAACCGGCTTTACGCCATGCTCGATGCGCTGGAGCCGGGCAACACCGTCGCGGCGCTGGCGGTCGATCGCTTAAAGCGCGATTTTTACCTGTGCCTCGACGGCTTGCGGCAACGCGAAGCGCCGGACTTCTTCACCGCCGCCGTACGCTTGCGCGCCCGTGCCATTTTCGACCGGTCGGCGCTCCGGAGCATCGGATCCTCGGAAGGTCGCGTCGGCGCATTCGTCGACATCAACGCCGACGCGATCGGCGCGTTGATCGATGCGATGGCGAGCGAGTTTGCGTTGGACAACACGACTCGCGATCTCGATGCGCTATTGGCCGGGTTGGATCTAGCGGCATGGCCGGTCGCGGCGCGGCGCGAAGTGTTGGTGAATTACCTCGGCTTCCCGTTCTGGGACGTCGAGACCCTGGCGATGACGAACTGGCGCGATATCGTCGAGTTCGATGAAATCCTGGTCGACCGCATCAGCCCCGCCGATGGCAAGAGCTTCGCCCGGCTCGCTGCCAGCCGGACCTTGAGAGGCACCGGCCTCGCCCATTTTGCCGGGTTTTTGTCCCGCGCCTACCGCGAGAACGATTATCTATGGGGCCGATTGCACGGCGTCGACCGGCTGATCGACATTGTCTGCGACGCCGCCGCCGACAAGGCCATCGCGAGCGACGACCTCAAACGCCGCGCCTTCGCGATTGTGCTTGACGCCGAGGAAAAGCATTTGCCGCAGACCGGCGCCCTGATTGGGGAGCTGCGTCGCGAACTGGCAGCGACCGCGCCCTTGCCCAGCACCGTAGCGGCAAGTTAATTTTTCGTCTTGTCCACCAGGGCGTGCTCCTTGATCCACGGCATCATCGCGCGGAGCTTTTCGCCGATCTTCTCGATGTCGTGCTCGGCCGCGCGACGGCGCATTGCCTTGAAGCTCGGTTGCCCGGCAGCGTTCTCAAGCACCCATTTCTTGGCGAACTCGCCGGACTGGATGTCGGCGAGGACGCGCTTCATCTCGGCCTTGACCGCGGCATCGATGATGCGCGGTCCGCTGGTATAGTCGCCGTATTCGGCGGTGTTCGAGACCGAATAGCGCATGTTGGCGAGACCGCCTTCGTAGATCAGGTCGACGATCAACTTCACCTCGTGGCAGCATTCAAAATACGCCATCTCCGGAGCGTAGCCGGCTTCGACTAGGGTCTCGTAGCCGGCCATGATCAGCGCGGTCAGGCCGCCGCACAGCACCGACTGTTCGCCAAAGAGATCGGTCTCGCATTCTTCTTTGAAGGTCGTCTCGATCACGCCGGCGCGGCCACCGCCGATCGCCGACGCATAGGACAGCGCCAGCTCGAGCGCGTTGCCCGACGGGTTCTGCGCCACCGCGACGAGGCATGGTACGCCGCCGCCGCGGCGGTATTCGGAGCGCACGGTGTGACCGGGTCCCTTTGGCGCGATCATGAACACGTCCATGTCGGGGCGCGGCTCGATCAGGCGGAAATGGATGTTGAAACCGTGCGCGAAAGCGAGCGCCGTGTCTGGCCGCATGTTCGGTTTGAGCTCATCATGATAGAGCTTCGCCTGGAGCTCATCAGGCGTCAGCACCATCACGACATCCGCCCATTTGGCGCCGTCGGCCGGCGACATTACTTCAAACTTGGCGTCGCTCGCCTTCTTGACCGATGCGGATTGCGAGCGCAGGCCGACGCGCACCTCCTTCACGCCGCTGTCGCGGAGATTGTGAGCGTGCGCATGGCCTTGGCTACCATAGCCCACGACCAGCACCCGCTTGCCCTTGACCAAATTGACGTCGGCGTCGCGATCGTAATAGACCCGCATGGTTATCGTCCTCTGTGGCGAATGCGGAAACGCTAGAACCGTTCAGCGCCGCGCGAAATCGCGACGACGCCGGTTCGCGAGACATCGACCAGTCCCAGCGGTTCCATGAGATTGATAAAGGAATCGAGCTTCTCGGTCGAGCCGGTGAGTTCGAAGACGAAACTCTCGGTGGTAGCATCCACGACCCGCGCGCGAAAAATGTCGGCAAGACGCAGACTTTCGATGCGCTTCTCGCCGCTGGCCGACACCTTGATCAGCGCCAGTTCGCGGGGGACATGCGGACCTTCGGCGGTGAGATCGCGCACCGTATGGACCGGCACCAAGCGCGACAGCTGCGCCTTGATCTGCTCGATGATCATTGCCGTCCCGGACGTGACGATGGTGATGCGCGAGAGATTATCGCGCTTGTTCACTTCGGCGACGGTAAGGCTCTCGATATTGTAGCCGCGGCCGGAGAAAAGCCCGACGACACGGGCCAGCACGCCGGGCTCGTTGTCGACCAGAATCGCGATGGTGGCTCGTTTGACGATCGTGGCACTGGTCGCCGGCGCGGCGGCCAGCGGCGCGGCCTTTCGCCCGGCTTTCTCGGCCGCATGTTTCGGTCGTAGGCGCAGCGCCATGGTTCAAACCAGAACCATGCCCTCTTCGGATGCCGGCGCGGCGGCTTTGTCCTTAGGACCGAGCAGGATTTCGTTGTGCGCCGCACCCGAAGGGATCATCGGAAAGCAATTCTCTGTCGGGTCGACCGCGATGTCGGCGATCACGGCGCCGTCATGCGCCAGCATCGCCGTGATGACGTCGTCGACCTCCTCGGGCTTGGTGGCGCGCAAGCCCTTGGCACCGAATGCCTCGGCCAGCTTGACAAAATCAGGCAGGGCCGCGGTGTAGCTTTCCGAATAGCGGGCGCCATGCATCAATTCCTGCCATTGCCGGACCATGCCCATATACTGATTGTTGATGATGAAGGCCTTCACCGGCAGGCTGTACTGCGCGATGGTCGACATTTCCTGGATGTTCATCAGGATCGACGCCTCGCCGGCGATGTCGATCACCAGCGCTTCGGGATGCGCGACCTGGACTCCGAGCGCAGCAGGCAGGCCGTACCCCATGGTGCCAAGCCCGCCGGAGGTCATCCAATGCATCGGGGCATCGAACTTGAAAAGCTGTGCCGCCCACATCTGGTGCTGACCGACCTCGGTGGTGATATAGACCGGCTTGCTGCCGCGCGTCAGCGCGTAGAGCCGCTCGATTGCGTACTGCGGTTTGATGACCGTATCCGACTTCTCGTAGCGCAGCGATTGCCGGGCCTTCCAGCCGTCGATCTCTTTCCACCATTTGGCGAGATGTGCCTTGTCGGGCTTGAAGCGTCTGGCTCTGAGCTGTGCCAGCAACGCCTCCAGCGCCGCGGCGGCGTCGCCGATCACCGGCACATCGACGCGGATGTTCTTGTTGATCGAGGACGGATCGATATCGATGTGCACTTTCTTCGAGCCGGGTGAAAACGCGCTGACCTTGCCGGTGACACGGTCATCGAAACGGGCGCCGACATTGATCATCACGTCGCAATCGTGCATTGCGAGATTGGCTTCGTAAGTACCGTGCATGCCGACCAGGCCAAGGAAGCGCGGATCCGATGCCGGCAACGCGCCCAGTCCCATCAAGGTGAGGGTGCAGGGAAAGCCGGTGAGCTGCACCAGCTCGACGAACAGTTTGCACGCCTTGGGACCGGAGTTGATGAGCCCGCCGCCGCCGTACAATATCGGCTTTCTCGCATTGACGATCAGCTCGGCGGCGGCGGCGATCCGCGCCGGATCGGGTTTGGTCTGCGGCTGATAGCGACGGTGCGCTTGCTCGTCCGGCTCGCGATAGGTGCCGGTGGCCATCAGGACATCCTTGGGAAGGTCGACCACCACAGGCCCAGGCCGGCCGGTGCGCGCGACATAGAAGGCCTCGTGCATGGTGTGGGCCAGTTCATTCACGTCCTTCACCAGGTAATTGTGCTTGGTGCAGGGACGGGTGATTCCGGTGGTGTCGGCTTCCTGGAAAGCATCGTTGCCGATCAGATGGGTCGGCACCTGGCCGGTCAAACACACGAGCGGCACGGAATCCATGAGAGCATCGGTGAGGCCGGTGACCGCATTGGTCGCTCCCGGGCCACTGGTCACCAGCACCGCGCCAACCTTGCCGGTCGACCGCGCATAACCCTCCGCGGCATGGACGGCGCCCTGCTCATGCCGCACCAGAATATGGCGCAACCGGTTTTGCTTGAACAACGCATCATAGATCGGAAGGACGGCGCCGCCGGGATAACCGAAAACGACCTCAACGCCCTGGTCCACCAAGGCCTTGATGACCATTTCGGCTCCCAACATCTCACTCGCGGCCATGATGCCACTCCTCGATGCCGAATTTTGCACTGCGATAGCCCGCCGGCGTGAGCGCGCCAAACTAATGAGGTCGTCTTTCAGGGTCAACCGTCATCGGCGAATAAATGAAAAAATCTCGGGTAACAATCTTTCCGAAAATTGCTCGACGACTATTCTTTTTTGCAGGTTTCGCGTCTCCGGCAATTGCCGCTGGAACCAGGTGAGTTGCCGCTTGACGTAATTGCGGGTCGCCTGTTGCGCTGCAGCAATCGCGCACTCCCGGTCGCTGTCGCCGCGAAGCCAAGCCGCCAGTTCACGCACGCCCAGTGCCCGCATAGCGGGTAGCGCGGGATCGAGTTCACGATCGAGCAAGGCCTGGACTTCGGCCGCGGCGCCACGGGTGACCATATCGAGAAAACGCGCATCGCAAGCGGCGTAGAGCCGGTCGCGCGGCGGCAGCAGGACGATGGCTTGCGCCAAAAAACCCGGCACAACAGGATGATCGCGCTGCCAATCGCCGAGCGTGCGGCCGGTGGCGATCGCCACCTCGTAGGCGCGGATGACGCGCTGCGTGTCGCCTTGATGGAGACGCGCCGCGGCCTCGGGATCGAGCCGACCGAGCGTCTGATGAAACGCGGGGGCGCCCAGAGCCGCGTGTAGCGCGCGCGCGGCGCGGCGCACTTCGGGGGGGATCGGTGGCGTCGGCGCGAGCCCATCAAGCAAAGCCCGGAGATAGAGCCCGGTGCCGCCGACCAGGATCGGCAGGCGGGCGGCGGCGCGGCTGGCCGCGATCTCGGCCATCGCGCGCTGCCGCCAGGCACCGGCGGAAAAACCCTGGGCCGGATCGATCTCGCCATAGAGCCGGTGTGCCGCGCGCGCCTGCATGGCGGCGTCCGGCTGCGCCGTCAGGACCGGCAAACCGCGATAGACCTGCATGCTGTCGGCATTGATGATGGTGCCGCCCAAACGCTCGGCAACCGTCAGTGCGAGCGCCGATTTGCCGCTCGCGGTCGGTCCCGCCACGATGAGAATTTCATCGTTCATTTGACGTGAGCATAACGATAAAAGGTGGCATGCCTCATCATGTTCTGACCCTGATCGCCGCCGACAAGCTCGGCGACGTCGCCACCGACATTGGGCGGCGGCTCGGCGGCGATGTTGCATGGTTGGCGCCCGACCGCGCCGCCGACATTTTTTTTGACGGTGATCCGGCGAGGGTAGTGCAGCTCGTGCGGCGCCTTGGCGCCGCCGTCGATGCGATCATTCAGCCTTTGGCCGATCGCCGCAAGGCGCTGCTGGTCGCCGACATGGAATCGACGGCGATCCAAAACGAGATGCTCGACGAGATGGCCGATCTCATCGGCCTCAAGGACCGCGTCGCCGAGATCACCCATCGCACCATGAACGGGGAGCTCGATTTCGCCGCAAGCCTCGAGGCGCGGGTCGCCTTGTTCGCCGGCCAGCCCGAAACGCTCCTGGCACAGGCATCGAAGCGCATCCGCATCACTTCCGGCGCCGCGACGTTGGTGCGCACCATGCGGCGGCACGGCGCGCACACCGTGCTGGTCTCCGGCGGTTTCCGCGCCTTTTCCAGGGAGGTGCGCGACGCGCTGGGCTTCGAGCGCGATTGTGCCAACGAGTTGGTCGTCGACCGCGGCACGATTACGGGCAAGGTGCGCGAACCGATACTCGACGCGGCCGGTAAAGCGGTTGTGCTGCGCCGCTGTGCCGACGAGTTCGGCGTACCCCTGGCACAGACCCTAGCCGTCGGCGACGGCGCCAATGACCTGCCGATGCTCGCGGCGGCCGGGATCGGCATCGCCTATCATGCCAAGCCGCATGTCCAGGCGCACATCGCGCATCACATCGATCATGCCGACCTGACCGCGTTGCTTTATCTGCAAGGCTACCGCATCAGCGACTTTGCGACTTAAACGCCGGCAACCTGCCTGTCGTCCGATGCGGCACCGATCATTTTCAAAGGCATGGCCGTTTCCGGCCCTCATCGCTAATATCAGGGTCAAAACGGGAGCGCTAAATGGACTTCGCTTATTCCGCCAAGGTCAGGGAATTGCAGGACCGGCTCGGCCGCTTCATGGACGAGCATGTCTACCCGAACGAGCGCCGCTACGATGAAGGCATTGCGCCCGATGCGCACTGGCAGCCGCGGCCGATTGTCGAAGACCTGAAGCCGAAAGCGCGCGCCGCTGGGTTGTGGAATCTGTTCCTCCCCGAATCGGAGGATGGTGCCGGTCTCACCAATCTCGAATATGCGCCGCTGTGCGAAATCATGGGCCGCGTTGCCTGGGCGTCGGAAGTGTTCAATTGTTCGGCACCCGACACGGGCAACATGGAGGTGTTGGCACGCTACGGCACCGAGGCACAGAAGAAGCAATGGCTCGTGCCGCTGCTCGAGGGCAAAATCCGCTCCGGGTTCGCCATGACCGAGCCGGCGGTTGCGTCTTCCGACGCCACCAATATCGAATCGAGCATTCGCCGCGACGGCGACCATTATGTGATCAACGGCCGCAAATGGTGGACCTCGGGGGCTCCCGATCCGCGCTGCAAGATCCTGATCTTTATGGGCAAGACCTCGCCCAACAATCCGGACAAGTACAAACAGCAATCGATGATCCTGGTGCCGAAGGACACGCCGGGGGTGACGGTTCGACGCTGGCTGCCGGTTTTTGGTTATGACGATGCACCGCACGGCCATGCCGAGGTCGATTTCGTTGATGTCCGCGTGCCGGCCTCCAACATGCTGCTCGGCGAAGGTCGCGGCTTTGAGATCGCGCAGGGCCGCCTCGGCCCCGGCCGCATCCACCATTGCATGCGTGCCATCGGTCAGGCCGAGTATGCGCTCGAAAAAATGTGCAAGCGGGTCAAGTCCCGCGTCGCCTTCGGCCGCCCGATTGCCGAACAAACGGTGACGCTCGAGCGCATCGCCGAGGCGCGCGTCATGATCGAGCAATGTCGACTGTTGGTGTTGAAGGCCGCCTATATGATGGACACCGAGGGGAACAAGGCGGCACGCGCAGAAATTGCAATGATCAAGGTCGCGGCCCCCAACATGCTGTGCAAGGTTCTCGATTGGGCGATCCAGGCGCACGGTGGCGGGGGTGTTTCCGACGATTTCGGACTGGCCCGCGCCTATGCCCATGCCCGAACGCTACGCCTGGTCGACGGACCGGACGAAGTGCACCGCAATCAGATCGGGCGGTTGGAGCTGCGAAAATATAACTAGAGGGCGGCGAAGGCGATCGGTTTGATCCCAAGCTGCCGGAGCGATGCCGCGACGCGCGGTTCAACCAGCGTCTGGTGCTCGATATTCCCTTGCGACGGATGGAAATAGATCTCGCTGACGCCGTCCGGCAGGTGCGTCAATAGTTTCTGCGTCCGCTCAGAATCCATTGCGCCGCTGTGACGGAGGCCCAGTTGCCAGTCGTTGTGGCTGATCCCGGCACGCTCGAGGCGACGGCGCAATGAAGCAACGAACGGCTGCACGACCAAATTGCCGAGACCGACGGTCGGCTCTCGCGGCACCCGAACGGCTCGGATGCCGAACTCGGGCGCCAGTTCGATGACGATATCGCGGATTGTCGGATGGAGATGGAGATGGTGATGCGCGTTGACATGGTCGAGCGCGAGCCCGGTGGCGCGAAACGCCTCAAGCTGTGCGCGGATTTCGGCCGCTGCCTGTCGCCGCGCCGCGGCGCTCAAATAAATCCGCGCACCGACCGGTACCAGGGCGTTGCGAAATCGACCGCTCGCATCGACCAGGCCAACCAATTGTTCGGGCGGCAGCAGCGGTCTGCCGTCCACCAGCACAAGATGAAGCCCGACGCCCAGGCTCGGAATTCTTCGAGCACGCGCGATCGCGTCGGCCGCCGCGTCGCCACCGACCATCAGGCTCGCCGCGCTCAAAATACCGCGACGATGCGCGTCCTCGACGGCTGCATTGACCGCGGGTGACATGCCGAAATCGTCCGCCGTGACAATGAGCCGCCTCATCGCCATATCGTAGCGGAGTGGCGGCAATTTCCCTAGTCTCGCACCCTTTGTGAAAACCCCGACCGCGATGCCCTGGCGTGCCGGCGGTACCGATGAATTTCAACCTTCCCCGCCAATTCTCCACCGGCATCGCGGGGCCATGTTCTCGGCTGATCGCGATCCTCGCCAGGCATTTCGCGCCGCTGCTGTTCGACGGGAAGACGGGCGGCCCCGCCGCGCATCGCCAATAGTTGATGAAACCTGCGATTGAGCCGGCTCCTCTTGTCCACTTGAGTTGGCTTCGCCATACTTCGGGGAGCGTAAAAACCGTCCCTCGGTTGTTATTTGCGATTAGCCTGCTTCCGTTCGACAATTCGTGACCATGATGGATACGCGGACCCTGCAAACTCCGGCATTGTTTCGGGTCCGCGGCCGCCGCCGGTTGCGGATTGGCGTTCTGGTTGATCTCCCTCTCGGGATGTCGGCGGGCGGTCATGTCAGGTGCTGGGAGCGGCTGGCAGAGGCAGCGTGCGATTTTACCGAGGAGATCGATGTCACCGTCCATTTTATGGGCACCGAGACGGCGCGCCACGATCTAGGCGAGACCGTGCGTTATCACATCGAGCCGCCGGTATTCAGCACCAGCCGCCTGCCGTTCCTGTCGCACGTACCCGATCACACCGATTTAGCGCCATGGCACCCGCGGCTCGCGCGTTGTCTCTCGGACTACGACGTTATCCACTCGACCGATGCTTATTTCGCCTACGCCAAGACAGCGATGGTGTTCGGCCGACGTTACAACATCCCGATCGTCAATTCGGTACATACCAATACGCCCGAATATGCTCGTCTCTTCACGGTCCAGACCATCGAGCGACTATTCGGCGACTCGATTGTTTCGTCGGTCTTACTGTCACGTTTGCAGGTCGCGCAGCGCATGGAGCGTCGCATGCTCCGTCAGCTCGCAGCCTACCAGCGGCAATGCGCTTTCGTGTTGGTGTCGCGCCCCGAGCAGCTTGGCGGCGTACGCGCCATGCTGGGGCAACGCGCCGGATTGTTGCGTCGCGGCATCGACCCGCTCCTATTCCACCCCGCCCGGCGCGACCGCGATTGGCTGTGCCGGCGCTACGGGATTCCGCCCCAGCGGCTGGTGATTTTCGCCGCCGGGCGACTCAATCGCGGCAAGAATATTCTGCTCCTTGCCGAGGCGGTCGAACTTGTGCTGCGGCAGGGTGTCGACGCACAGCTGGTCTGCGCCGGCGACGGTGAAGATCGTCCCGCCGTGGTCGAGCGGCTCGGTGCGCGCGCCACGTGCCCGGGAAGCGTCGACCCAGTGGAGTTAGCGAGACTCTATGCCTCGGCCGATCTGTTCGGGTTGCCGTCGCGCATCGAGGAATCGGCCAATGTCCTGCTCGAGGCCTTGGCCTCAGGTCTGCCGGTGCTGGTCGCGGGTGACAGCGGCATGGGCCGGGCGGTGCGTGAAAGAGAGACAGGACGGGTCCTACCCGGGGCTGATCCTGCCTTGTGGGGGCATGCGCTTGCGGAGCTCGCGGCGCACCCGGCGCAGCGGCTCGCCATGGCCCGCGCCGCCCGTCAATACGCCGAACGCTCGGTGCCGTCTTGGCACGAGGTGCTGGCGCAGGACCTGCTGCCGCGTTGGGCGCAAGCGGTACGGCAGCAACGTCCGGTCGTGGATTAAGACGCAATGGCGCGCATCCTGTTGTTGATCCCGCATCCCGACGACGAGGTGGTCGGCGCCGCCGCGACCATCGTTCGTTGCCGCGGCGCCGGCGACCAGTTTTTCGGCATTTATCTGACCGATGGCATTCCCGGCCGCGAACAGCTTTGGTCCTGGGATCGGCCAAGGCGAGCGGCGCGCGCACGGCGGCGGCGTGAGGAAGCGCAAGCCGCGGCGAGCATGCTCGGCATCAAAGCGGTTGCGTTTTGCGATTGGCCGGCGCGAACCCTGAAGGCGCATCTCACTGAGGCAACAGCGCACGTCGCCGCCGTGCTCGCCACATATGCCATCGACGCAGTATGGGTCTCGGCCTGGGAGGGTGGTCATCAAGATCACGATGTCGCCAACTTCCTTGCGGCGCGGGTCCGCGGCGGGCGGCCGGTGACCGAATTCGCCGAGTACAATCACGGTGGCGGCACGCTTTGCTGGAACCGGTTCGCCATGCCCAACGGCACCGAGGCAGAAGTGCGACTGACGGCAGCGGAGACCGCGGCGAAACGGCGGCTGCTCGCGCTTTATCGGTCGGAGAGAGCCAATCTTGCCTTGGCGCGGGTTCAGGTCGAGAGCCGGCGGCCATTGCCGGTTTACGATTATGGCCGCCCGCCCCACGCCGGAACGCTGCTACGCGAGCGGTTCCATTGGGTCGGGCGGCTGGTGCGTCATCCCCGCGTCGATTTCGAGCCGAGTGAGGCCATTTACCCGGCGCTTGGACGCCGGCGCTGATCAGACCGCATCGGCGGCAGCCAACTCGCGGGCACGGCCGAGCCTCGCCATGGCGCCGCGCAATTTGGGCCGCTGCCTGAGTAACTCGCGATAACGCTCGACTGTCGCCGCAATCAATTCCCCGTCGCGCGCCATCATCGCATCGCCCAGCTCGACGATGCGCAGATTGGGCCAGGCATGCGGCCGGATCCGCACGACCTCCGCCAGCAGTTCGGCGGCGGTGCGATCCGGTCGCGCCTGCGCCAGCAGCAGAAACGTGGCCGCACTCGAGCGTGATATGCCCATCTGGCAATGGACCAGCAGATGACCGCTGCGGACATTTGCCAAGCCGCGACCAAATGCCAGAAGCCGTTCGACGTGCTCGGTCTGCGGCGCTGCAAGTGCCGGATGAGGATCGATAATGTCGTAGAAGCGCAACTCGAGATACTGGCGTGCGCCCAGGGTCGCCAAGGCGTCGGGAGACGGCCAACCGGGATCGAGCAGCGTCAGGACATGAGTTACGCCGCGATCGCTGTGCGACGGCAACTCGTCGATGCCGCAGATGGTGATCTCGAATGGCACTATGGGCTCTGGGGTCAACGCGGTTACGATCCCTCTACCATCATTTCAGTCTTGTCCGCCTTACCCCCAATGTCGGTACGCACGGCGTAGCGGTCAAGCAGCCGCGACCGCGACATCCAGACTTCGATGCGGCTGTAGGATGCGCCGCGGCCGCGCAAGGCAGTGGGATTGAAGGCCCAGATCAACCCCCAGACCAACAGGCTATCGAGCCAAGCATGAAGGAAATGGAAATGCCTCCTGTGTTCCGGCGCGACGATCTCCCAACCGAAATATTCGCAGACCCGAGTCAAGGTCAGCGGCCCGAGCCGGTCCGGAAAAGTCGGCGAGGCGGTGATCGCGACGATGTCGTGGTAATGTGGTTCCTGCTCTAAGTGATGGCTGAGGAGCGCCAGCGAGTGCCGCATCCGGCGCTTGAAGAGGTTGCCCCAGGCCGCCGTGCTTCCGGTCTGAGGAATGATGGCGAGATGTTCGTTCCATAAATGGATCTGCAGCACCGGTTCGCCGGGCCGGACGGCGTCGCCGCTGGGCATCACCACCAATCGCGGCGCCCGGCCCTGCGAGATGCGGATCAGACATTCCGGATCTTCGGTGAACTCCAAAATGCCGAGCTGCCGCCGCAATAGCGCGTCGATGCCGCGCATCGCCCAGGTGAGATTGGGACCGCTCATCGCCACCATTCTCGCCGATGGTGGCTTGACAGGCTAGGTTCAAGCGATAACTTTCTGTCAATTGCAGGGTTTTCCCAAACGGATCGCGCCATGGCCAAGTCCAACACGGTACTCATCAAGCTCGTCAGCACAGCCGACACCGGCTATTATTATGTGACGAAAAAGAATCCGCGCGCAAAAACCGAAAAGATCGAGTTGAAGAAGTTCGACCCGATCGCGCGCAAACACGTCGCGTTCAAGGAAGCCAAGATCAAATAGCCAGCGTTCGGACTATAGTCCGACCTTTGCCAGGGGGCGCATGGTGGGCTGCCAATGGATCGCGCAATTGCGACCGTTGGCCTTGGCTTCGTAGAGCGCCGCGTCGGCGCGGCTCAGGGAGGCGGTGGCGCTGTCGCCGCGTTCCTCTACGATTGCGATGCCGATACTGATCGTTACTGATATTTCACTGCCGCGTTCGGGCAAGGTTATCGGCTTGTCGGCGACAGCGTTGCGAAGGCGCTCGGCGACCATGGCGGCGATCGGCAGCGTGGTCTCGGGCATCACGACGACGAATTCCTCGCCGCCGTAGCGGGCGACCAGGTCGAAGCTGCGGACGTTGCGCGCGAGGCGGTGTGCCACCTCGCGCAGCACCGTGTCGCCTGCAGCGTGGCCATAAGTGTCATTGATCTTCTTGAAAAAATCGACATCGAGCATCAGCACCGCGGCGCCTTGCGCACCGTCGGCAATGCGCGTCATCAACCCTTCGAGATGGGCGGTGAAGTAGCGGCGGTTGTAGAGGCCGGTGAGACCGTCGGTGAGCGCCAGCGCGAGGCTCTTCTGGTAATTCTCCTTGAGCCGATCCTGCAACCGTTTGCGACGCATTTGGGTTTGGACACGTGCGAGCAGTTCGTTCCGGTCGATGGGACGGACGATGTAATCATTGGCGCCGAGGTCGAGACCCTTTGCCAGGCGCGTCGTTTCCTCTTCGGCGGCAACCAGCAGGACTGGCGTGAACCGGCTCGCCTCGGCGCTGCGCAGCTGACCGACGAGCCGCAGCACGTCGAACGGACCGCCGAGGCCGAGGATTACCAGATCGGCAGGCCGGATCAGGCTCCGGACGAGCTCCTCGGGAGACTTTACCCTTACCGTGGCCTCGACCACCGGCCTCAGCATCTCGGTGATGCGCTGCGCCGCGGTGTCGCTGTGCTCCCACAACACCACGCGCGCCGGGGGCATGTCCTCATCGGGGTCGTGACCGTTCCCTAGTACGTTCTCGAACCGGCCCGAGACTTCCTCGCGCAGCCGCCATTCCTCCATCATGCGCTTCAGCCGCACCAGGGAGCGGACCCGCGCGAACAGGGCGACATCGTCGACCGGCTTGGTCAAGAAATCGTCGGCGCCGGCCTCGAGGCCTTTGACCCGGTCGGCAACATCGGAAAGCGCGGTCACCATGACCACCGGAATTTCGGCGGTGGCGGGATTAGTCTTCAACCGTCTGCAAACCTCGAACCCGTCCATGCCGGGCATCATGACGTCCAGCAGCACCAGATCGGGGCGCTCGGCTCTCGCCACGTCAAGCGCCGTTTCGCCGCTCGAGGCAGTCAGCACGTGGAAATATTCGCTGGCGAGTTTCGCCTCGAGCAAACGAACGTTCACCATGACATCGTCGACGACCAGGATGCGGGCGGACATATTGCCGTCTAGCCCAGGAAGCGTTTGACGGTTTCGAGGAAGTGGGCGATCGAAATCGGCTTCGCGATATAGGCCTCGCAGCCGCCTTCACGGATCTTTTCCTCGTCGCCTTTCATTGCGAACGCGGTCACGGCGATGATCGGGATCGCTTTGAGGTCGTCGTCTTCCTTGATCCATTTGGCCACTTCGAGCCCCGAGACCTCCGGCAGTTGAATGTCCATCAGGATCAGGTCAGGACGATGTTGGCGCGCGAGCTGCAGCGCCTCGAGCCCGTCCTTGGTCTGCAACGTGGCGTAGCCGTGCGCCTCGAGAAGATCGTGGAAGAGCTTCATGTTGAGCTCATTGTCCTCAACAATGAGCACGCGTTTGCTCATGGCCTCGTCCTCGGAGTCGGAACGATGCGTCAGGGGCGGCGCGGGATCGTCGCGTGGCCGCAACGCTGACATTTATTCCCCCTCCCGTACGGCACCACAGGAGCCGACGCATCAATATAATCGCCAGGCTTAAGATTCGGTAACTTTCGTCATGAAACCGGCCTTTGGCAAGCACGCCGTCATGCCCGGGCCGGCAAGGGACGCGGCTTCGCCACGCGGCGCGCCGCCCGCGGCCGCTTCTCCCGCCCCCGCTCATCGGCCCTGGTTTCGCGCCTCATCCACTCGAAGTCGTGACCCTCGCGCTCCCGGCGAGCAAAGGAGATGGGCGGCAACGGCAAGCGGCTAGTCACAGCTCGGGTGGGGCAAGGGCTCGATATGATCGAGGCGAGCGTTGACGATGTAATCGCCGTAATCGAGCGCCATGTCCTGCGATACGCCATTGTCCATCAGGCGCATGCCGAGCTCGTAATCGGGCTCTTCCGCCTTGCTGTCCGCCGGGAAAAAACCAAGGCGCATGTGCCAGGACGGCCGCTCGAGGAGCGGCGATTTGATCGGGTGCTCATCGGCATTTTCCTCGCCGGGCTTGAGCGTGGGACCGATCACGGCCGAGATGGTAGTGGCATCGTCGACGGTGGTGCCGTCGAACACCCGGCGCACGACAAACCGGACACCGGCTTGGGCTTGATCGATGAGGAAAAGCGTGTGCGCGGTGGGAAACAGGACACCCGGCCGCAACGGGATAGTGACTTGTTCGGGTTTCGAAAACGACGCGACGCCGCCCTTGCTGGTCGGCTCCAAGAGGATCTCGACCGGATTGCCGGCCGGCTTGGCGGTGGTCTCCTGCGCCGCCAGGGTTGCCATCGGACCCGCGCTCGCGGAGATCTGGACGGATGTCGCCGGAATGCCGGCATGGATCAGCTCGGCACGGACGGTATCGGCGCGGCGACGTGACAGCCGCTCGTCTTCCGCCTTGGCGCCCTTGGCGGCGGCGTTGGGATGGCTCAGCACCAAGACGTGGAAGCTTGGCTCGCGTTTGCTGGCGGCGGCCGCCTGTTCGATAGTGGCACGCGCGTCGGCGCCAAGCTTGGCGCTGCCCATATCGAAACCGAGCAGGTAGCTCTGCGGAATGTTGATATGGGCCTCGCCCTTGATTTGCTGGTCGAGTTCACCGTTGCGGGTCCGCGTCTCATTGAAGCGATAGCGCGAGCCGTCCTTTGATTCCCAGGTCACCAGGTTAGAGGTGATTTCCGTCGCATCTTCATCGGCGTATTCGAGGCGCAACCGAAAGCGCTGCTCGACGGTCCACCCACCGCAGGTTTCGCCCCACTGATAGATCATTGCGCCGTCGGCGCCGAGTACGCCGCTCGAGGTCTTGGCCGAACCCAGCGACAGAATATAGAGTGCGCGGTGGGGTTGAATGTCGGTGGCGGCGGCCGGCGCGGCCGCAAGCGCCGCCAGAGCGGCTAATGCGGTCACGCGAAGAGCGGGAAAACTCATTATCATCTCGTGTCTCGCCTTGATCATACGGATACCGCCGCGAAAATCATCCCCCAGCTTTACCCGCCGGCGGCGGTAGCGCTACCCGGATATGCAACTCCTTGAGCCGGTCGGGAGCCACTTCGGCAGGGGCGCCCATCATTAAATCCTGGGCCTGCTGATTGAGCGGAAACGCCGTGATCTCTCGGAGATTGGGCGTGTCGGCGAGCAGCATGACGATGCGGTCAATCCCGGGGGCCGAACCGCCGTGCGGTGGCGCGCCGTAGCGAAACGCGTCGAGAAGCCCGCCAAAACGGGCCTCGACTTCGGCCGCCGAATAGCCGGCGATGGCGAAGGCCTTGATCATCACATCGGGCCGGTGATTGCGGATTGCCCCGGAGCTGAGCTCGACGCCATTGCAAACGATGTCGTACTGGAACGCTTTGATGCGCAGCGGATCCTCGTTCTCTAGCGTCTCGAGGCCGCCTTGAGGCATCGAGAAAGGGTTGTGGCTGAACACGATCTGGTTGGTTTCCTCGTCGCGTTCGTACATTGGAAAATCGACCACCCAGCAGAACTCAAAGACGCCGTCACGCGCGACACCCAGCTCTTTGCCGAGTTTTTGGCGCGCCTGGCCGGCGAAGGTCCGGAAAGTCTTGGGCTGGCCGGCGACGAAGAACACCGCGTCATTGTCGCCGAGGCCGAGCTGCGCCCGCAATCGTTCGCTCCGTTCCGGCCCGATATTGTTGGCAATCGGCCCGGCACCCCCTTCGGCGCGATAGAAGATGTAGCCGAGACCCGGCTGGCCCTGGTCCTGCGCCCAACCATTCATTCGGTCGCAGAAGGCGCGATTGCCACCGCTCGGTGCAGGAATCGCCCACACACGCACCGCGGGGTCCTTGGCAATCATGCCGGCGAACAGCTTGAAGCCCGAGCCCGCGAAAATCTCCGTGGCGTCCTGCATGACGATGGGGTTGCGCAAATCGGGCTTGTCGGAGCCATATTTGCTCAGCGCCTCATCATAGGCGATCCGCGGAAACGGCGGCTTGGCGACGGTGCGACCGTCGCTGAATTCCTCGAATACCCCGGCGAGGACCGGCTCGATCGCCGCAAACACGTCCTCCTGCGTCACAAACGACATTTCGAAATCGAGCTGATAGAACTCGCCGGGCGAACGGTCGGCGCGGCTGGCCTCGTCGCGGAAGCACGGCGCAATCTGGAAATAACGGTCGAACCCGGCCACCATCAGCAACTGCTTGAATTGCTGTGGCGCCTGCGGCAGCGCATAGAATTTGCCGGGATGCAAGCGGCTCGGCACCAGATAATCCCGGGCCCCTTCAGGCGAAGACGCCGTCAGAATCGGCGTCTGGAACTCGGTAAAGCCCTGCTGCAGCATGCGACGACGGAGGCTGGCAATAACGCCCGCACGCAGCACGATATTGTTGTGGACCGCCTCCCGGCGCAAGTCGAGGAAGCGGTATTTGAGCCGCATTTCCTCGGGATAATCGGCGTCCACGTTGATGGGAAACGGCAGCGTCTCCGCCGCACCGAGAAGCTCGATGCCCTCGATCTTGAGCTCGACCTCGCCGGTTGAGAGCTTAGGATTAATCGTGTCGTCGGAGCGCCGCACGACGGCACCGGTGACGGTGACGACATTCTCGAGCCGCTGCGCGTCGACAGCCGCGAACAGCGGGCTCGATATATCGATCACGCATTGGGTGATACCGTAATGGTCACGCAGATCGATGAAGAGAAGCTGCCCGTGATCCCGCTTTCGATGCACCCAACCCGACAACCGCGCCGTCTTGCCCTGGTCGGCGAGACGCAATTGGCCACAAGTCTGGGTTCGGTAGGGATGCATGGCAAAAAAATTCCGGGAGTAACCCGTCTTGTCGCCTTTTCGGCCGCAAATGTCCAAGGGTTTTACCCTTGCTCAATTGGGTGTATAGCCGTCGGCAATGAGTTTGATAACCGATAGCGTCGCGCTGGCCGAATTCTGCGGGGGTCTTGCCAGCGCCGATTTCATCACGGTCGACACCGAATTCATGCGGGAAAAGACTTATTGGCCTGTCCTGTGCCTGGTCCAGATCGCGGGCCCGGGCAGTGCCGCCGCGATCGACCCGCTGGCGCCGGGCATCGACCTCGCTCCCGTGCTCGCGCTGATGTCGGACGCCCGTCTGCCGAAGGTGTTTCATGCCGCGCGGCAGGACGTTGAGATATTTGTCCGCATGACCGGCGCAGTGCCGGCGCCGCTCTTCGACACGCAGGTCGCAGCGATGGTCTGCGGCTTTGGCGAATCGGCCAGCTACGAGACGCTGGCGGCCAAGCTCGCCGGCGCCACGATCGATAAATCTTCGCGCTTCACCGACTGGTCGCATCGCCCCTTGAGCGAGCGGCAACTGCATTATGCGCTCGCCGATGTGGTGCCTCTGCGCAAAGTCTATGAAAGGCTCGCGGCCCGGCTCGACAAGACCGGCCGTGCCAGCTGGGTTGCCGAGCAGATGGCGATGCTAAGCGACCCGAAGACCTACCGGAACGACCCTGCAGAAGCATGGCGCCGCCTAAAACCGCGCACTCAAAACCGCCGCACCCTGACCCTGGTGCGCGAGCTGGCGGCGTGGCGCGAGGCGGCGGCGCAGAAGCGCGATGTGCCGCGCAATCGCTTGCTGCGCGACGAAGCGCTGCTCGAAATTGCTGCGCATCCGCCGCGTCATGTCGAGGATTTAGCCCGCGTCCGCGCCTTCGGCCGCTCACTCGCCGAAGGCCGGATCGGCGCCGAGATTTTGGCGGTCATCGAGCGCGCTCGCACCCTGCCGGAAGCGGCATGGGCGGAGTTGCCGGCGACGCACAAGCTGCCGGCGGGCATTGGCCCTCTGGTGGAACTGATGCGCGTGCTGTTGCGGCTGGTCGCGGAGGAAAACGATGTGGCGCCGCGCCTCATCGCTGACAATGACGATCTCGAAGCGATCGCCGCGGACGACAACGCCGCCGTGCCGGCATTGTCCGGCTGGCGCGCGGAACTCTTTGGTCGCGATGCGCTCGACCTAAAGCATGGCCGTTTGGCGCTCACGGCCTCGGGCACCAGGATCGAGCGGCTCCATCTCGCGACGGCGGCCGCAGCAGCACAGTAACGTGCCTGCGCGCAGGCGCCGCCTGACAGCGCTTCCTCGGCCGCGGCCGGCACAAATGACCGGAGCGAAACGGCGAGGCTTGGCATCGGCGCGCACGGCACTTCCGCAAAAAATCGGGATGCTGTCGGACCGCCTCCCGGACCTCGCTCGTCGATCGGAATTGCGGAGGAACCCTTGGCAATGCGCCGTCAAACGAATTGCAAGTCGGTAGCAAAACCCAAGAGGTGGCGGCCGACGGTCTCAAAATGCGTGCGGCGGGCTTGGACCTGCTGCGCGACCGAATGAATGTCACGGAAGCGCCGCTCGAACGGATTGCGCTCGAAGATGGCGGTGGCGCCGGCGGCATGATAAGCCGCGTCGGCGACCGCGACCGCCTCGTGGATGGTGTGAGTGGCGGCAAGGCGGAGCGCCATCCGCTGGTCGAGATCGAGCCGGTTCGTACGTTCGACGCCCTGCCAGATCTCGGCGAGCGTGCCCATCAAGTACATGTGCGCGGCGCGCCACCGCGCCTCTGCTGTTGCAATTTCCGCCTGCGCCGAAGCGCTCTCGGCCAGCTTGGTCTTGTAGCCGCGCGGCGTTTTCTGCGATGCCAGCGCGATCAACGCATCGAGCAGGCTGCGCGCCAATCCGAGGGCGACGCAAGCGAACCCGGAGGCAAAGAGCAGGTGGGTGCTCATGGCATAAAGCGGCCCCGGCTCCCGCCGTGTTTCCGGGATATCGCGAATAACGGCAAAAGCCTCCGGCACGAACAGGTCGTCGACCGCGTAGGCATCGCTCGCGGTGCCACGGAGTCCCACGACTTGCCAAATGTCGGTCATCGGCGCCGCACTGGCGGGGAACAGCACCGTGAGTTCAATCGGCGCGCCGGCGGCGCCAAGCCGCTGCGTGCCGTCGGCCTCGAAGACGGGGCAATGGGCGCCGAGCCAGGTTGCATGACGGCCGCCGCTGGCGAAGGACCAGCGCCCGGTGACGCGATAGCCGCCGGGGGTCGCTTGGGCGCGCGCCGGACCGGGACCCCAAGCGAGCACGGCATTGGGCGCAGCGAATATCGCGCCTGCGCTTTCGACCGGCAGCCACGCGGCCACGATCGAGCAGACCGTATTCTGGCACAGGCACCAGGCGGTGCTGCCATCGGCCATGGCGACCGTTTTGACGACCCGTGCGAACGTGAGCGGATCGATCTCGGCGCCGCCGAGGGAGCGCGGCAACAGCAGACGGAACATGCCGGCGTCGTGGAGTGCCGCGAGGAGGTGGGCCGGCAACCGCCGCTCGCGCTCGATCTCGTCGGCAGCTTCGGCGATGCGCGGTGCCAGGACCGCGGCACGCGCGACATAATCGGTCATGACGCCCAAATCCCTCCGGCGCGTCGGGGACGGCGACAGATCGGCCGCGGCATCGTCAACGCGCGCTTTCAAGCGACCAGATCCACGCGTCGCGCCCCGGCATATAGGCGATGTTGGTCTGGTCGGGGTTGCGGTTCACCAACGGCCGGTTAAACAGCGGATGCCGCATGCTGCGGACTTCATGCTCGACCGTGAACAGCAGCCGGCCGCTGTCGAGATCGACGATATCCTTGAACCGGTACTGGTGCTGGTCGCTTTCCTCCATGATCAATCCGCGCTGCTTGAGCCGCTGATGGGGCCGCGCGAAGTCGGCGATGTAAATCTGGATGTGATGACCGTCATAGGGCGGCAGGGTCTCGTCGGTCTCGCGAAACACGAGCTCCTGTTCTTTGCCGGCTTGGACACGCGCCCCCCGTCCCTCGTTACCGTCGAACAGCCGAGCCGGGGCGCCAAGGACCTCGCGGTAGAAGCGCGCGATGCCGGCGGCGCTGTCGGGCGGCACCGTGAATTCGACATAGGGAATGCCGAGATTGATCCGGCCGAAGCGGTCTTGCGGCGCGTGGCAACGAATCCGATTGCCCCAGGGCGAGACGGTGTCGACGTAACCGTCGCCCTCGCGGAATTCGAACCGAGTGCCATCAAGTTGCGCGCGCACCTTGGCGAGGCGCCGCGCCAGCGCGGCGAGCTCGGGCACGACGATGCCGACGCGGCCGCGCACCGCCTGCGGGGCGCCGGTCGGCAAATGGAATTGGCTGCGACCGACATTGATCCACATATTGTCGGTGCTGGTCATGAGATAGGGATCGCGGGTCAAGCCGAGCCCGGTCACGTGGAACAGCGTCGACAGCCTCTGGTCGGGGATGCGAACGTTGACATGCTCCAGTGCCACCACATTGCCAATGTCCTCGGCGGCGCGATCATAGTGCTGGTCCATCCCGTGTCTCCCTTCCGCAAGGCGCTCCCTATTGAAGCCGGTATGGCGACAGCAGGCAACGGGTGCGGCGACACCGGCTAAAGTCTGATCTCGACCTTCTTGCCGATTGCCTTGCCGAGAGCGTCGAGGCGACGATAAACCGTCTCGCCCAAGCGCTTGGTACTCTCGCGTCCCAGTGTCAGGTGCAGGGTCCCGTTTTCAAGACCGAGCCTGGCACCCGACAGCAAGCCCGGCACTCCTCCCGTCAACGTGGTGCCGAGCCGCAGCGCCAGGCCGATGCTGCGGGCCATCGTCAGGCTCTCGTCATCGAGGAGGCGGCGCACCGTTTCGCCTGGATCGTCGCCGCCGTACCGGGTATGGAGCGTGGTCGCGAGAAACGCCCGCTCGCCATGGTTGATGCCGGGAAGCGGCATGAACAGCGTCATACGCAGCGCCTGTTCGGCGCGATAATCGGGATGCTCGGCCCAGGCAATTTCGCTGAGCAGCGCCGCGGCATGCCGCAGGCGGCGATGATCCGGCGTCTCGCGCGGATAGAGCGGTTGGGTCCAGGCGAATAGTTCGTCGCCCGCGCCGCCGAAGCGACGGTGGCTCTGCGCCATCGTGGCGGCACCCACCAGCAGCGGGTCCTGCTGCTGCTCGAGCTCGTCGAGGAGATGATAGAGGTGGCCTTCGCGCAGACCGTAGGCCGAGAAGATGAGTCGCTTAGGCTGCGTGCGACGGAGCAGGCGGTAGAGTACGCGAGCCGCGAATGGCACCGTTTCAAGCCGCTTTCGCGAGATCGCCGTAATCTTCTCCAGAGATTTGCGCGATTGCTGCGCCACGACCTGGAGGAAGTCCTCAGACGCGCTGCGCGACAAGGTGTATTGCTGGATGACATGGAGCGGATAGCCGCTTTGTTCCATGTGGATGCGCGCGAGGGCGCGCCACGCGCCACCTACCGCATAAAACTCGTTGAAGGTGCGATCGTCGAGCCAACGCAGGCTGTCGAGGTGCCGGTCGATGATATCGCGCAACCGCCGCTCGTCATCGGCAATATCGTGGAGGCGCAGCGGCCCGATCGGCAGCGACGCCGACGGCCCGATCTGCCCGCCCGAGAGTGGCACCAATTCGACGCTGGCGCCGCCGAGATCGCCCATCAGCCCGGCAGCGCCGGGGATGCCGGCGATGACGCCGAACGCGGAAAGCCGGCCTTCCTCCGCGCCCGAGAGAATGTTGGCGCGGATGCGCAAGCTGCGTTCGAGCTTGCGGACGAAGGCGCCGCCATCCGCGGCATCGCGCACGGCGGCCGTTGCCAGCACGTGCAGCCGCGACACCGGAATCGCCCGCGCCAGCGACACGAAGCGGCGCAGATTCTCGGTCGCGAGCTTCACCCCTTCGGGATGCAGCTTGCCGGTCTCGTCGATGTCCCGCCCGAGGCCGCACAGCACTTTCTCATTGAACAGCACGCGCGGCGCCCGGTTGAGGTCGTCATAAACGACGAGACGCAACGAGTTCGAGCCGATGTCGATGACGGCAACCGCGCCGCGGCGGCGGCCGACCGTCTTCCTTCGCCGCGACGAAGTCACGATTTGGCGGGCACCAACCGTGGCGAGTGGCGGGGGCGATGGGTCAAGGCGCTGCCGCGGCCGGAAAGCGAGGGGTTGGTCATGAAATAGGTATGTGCACTGAAAGCGGTCGGTTCCCTGGGTTCGTGCTCGTAACTGCCATCGGGTTTCAGGTTCCAGCTTTGCGCCTTGTCTCGCAGGTTGGCCACCATGATCTCGTCGAGAACCTGACGATGCACGGTCTCATTTTCAATCGGAACCAGCGACTCGACACGCCAATCGAGATTGCGTGGCATCCAATCGGCTGAAGAGATGTACACCTTCGCCTTGAGCGACGGCAGCTTGGCGCCGCTGCCAAAACAGACGATGCGGCCATGCTCGAGGAAACGGCCGATGATGCTTTTGACGCGAATCCTGTCCGACAGCCCCGGCACGCCGGGTCTCAGGCAACAAATGCCGCGCACCACCAGGTCGATCTCCACCCCGGCCTGAGAAGCCTTGTAAAGCAGATCGATGATTCCGGGATCGACCAGCGCGTTGAGCTTGGCCCAGATCTGCGCCGGTTTGCCGGCGGCGGCGTTGGCAATCTCGGCTTCGATGTCTTCCGTGAGCCGGGCGCGCAGGTTGATTGGCGCCACCGCTATCTTTTCCAGCAGCGCCGGCGTGGCGTAGCCCGTCATGTAATTGAACAAACGCGCGGCATCGCGGCACAACGCTTCATCACAGGTAAAGAAGCTGAGGTCGGTATAGACTTTCGCGGTGTAGGGATGGTAGTTGCCCGTGCCGAAATGCACATAGGAGCGCAATTGCCCGGTCTCGCGCCGCACCACCAACGAAACCTTGGCGTGAGTCTTGAGTTCGAGAAAGCCGTAGACGACCTGCACCCCGGCCCGCTCGAGGTCGCGCGCCCAGCGAATATTGGCCTCCTCGTCGAAGCGTGCCTTGAGTTCGACCAGTGCGGTCACCGACTTGCCGGCCTCCGCCGCCTCGATCAACGCGTGGACGATCGGGCTGTCATTGCTGGTACGGTAGAGCGTCTGCTTGATCGCGACCGCTGCGGGATCACGCGCCGCCTGGCGCACGAACTGCACGACCACGTCGAAACTCTCGTAGGGATGATGGACAATGATGTCCTTCTGCCGGATCGCGGCGAAACAATCGCCGCCGAAATCGCGGATGCGTTCGGGAAAGCGCGGATTGTAGGGCGTGAACAACAGGTCGGGTCGTTCATCGACGATCAACTGCTTGACGTCGCCGAGACCGAGCAGGCCGTCGAGCGCGAACACATCCTCGGGCGAGACGGCAAGCTGCTCGATCAGGAAGAGGCGCAGGTCGCCGGGCATCGAAGCCTCGACGCTGAGCCGGATGACGTTGCCGAGGCGACGTCGTTTCAGCGCGCTCTCATAAACGCGTACCAGGTCCTCGGCTTCCTCCTCGACTTCGACCTCGCTGTCTCGCAAGACCCGGAACATACCCTGCCCGGCCAGCGAAAAGCCGGGAAAGAGACGATCGAGGAACAGCCCGATCAACTGTTCGACCGGCAGGAAGCGCAGCTCCTTGCCGGGCAGGCGGATGAAGCGATTGATCGGCGGCGGAATGAGAATCAGCGCGCGCATCGCGTCACGCTCCTGCGTGCTCGTGCCGCGCTTCAGCTCGAGGGCGATGCCGAGGCCAAGATTGGCGATGAACGGGAAAGGATGCGCCGGGTCGATGGCGAGCGGCGTCAGCACCGGAAAGATCTCGGCGAGGAAGCGCTCTTCGAGCCAGCCGCGTTCGTCACCCGACAAATCCGCTGGCCCGACCACCGAGAGATTGGCCTGCCGCAAGAGACGACGCAGTTCACGCCAGGTCACCTGCTGCGCCTGCATCAGGACGCTGGCGCGGGCATTGATCTCTTGCAGTTGCTGCGCGGGGGTCAACCCGTCCTGGCTCGGCACCCGCACGCCGGCCTCCACCTGGCCGTTCAGGCCGGCCACGCGCACCATGTAGAATTCGTCAAGATTGGTCTCGGAGATCGAGAGAAAGCGCAGCCGCTCCAAGAGCGGATGATTCTCGTTGTCGGCTTCGGCCAGCACGCGCTCGTTGAAGGCGAGCCACGATAATTCACGATTGATGAATCGATCTGTGTCGAGGAGGGTGAGGGCCCGGGCTTCGGCAGTGACGGAACCTTCCACGCGATGCTCCCGTTGCAGTCCGAGCGGAGAAGTTTATAACGGCCGAATGACAATGTCATGGCGCCGCCGATATTTGGCAGGAGCGCGTCGCCGGTGAACGAACTCTATCTCTTTCGCCACGCCAAGGCCGTGCCGCAGGCCGACAATGTGCGCGACACCGACCGCCCGCTCGAAGAGCGTGGCCGCGTCGGCGCGCGCAGAATGGGCAAATGGCTCAAACAACAAAAGATTGTCCCTGACCTGGTGCTGTGCTCGCCTGCGGTGCGTACCCGCGAAACCCTCGATCTTGTCGCCGACGCTTTTGCGCCGAAGCCCGCGATTGAATACGAACCCGGGCTCTACCTCGCGACGGGAGCCCGGCTCATGGACCGCCTGCGCGAGCTTCCCGACAGCGTCAGACGGGTGATGGTGGTCGGCCACAATCCCGGCCTGCACGAGCTCGCGCAGGTGCTCACCGACCGTAACGTCGGTCCGCTCGCGGACCGGCTCGCCACCAACCTCGCCACCGCGGGCCTGGCGCGTTTCGAGGTCAGCATCGAATGGGCGGGCCTGCGCCGCCGCGGCGCTCGCCTGGTCGCGCTCGTCAGTCCGAAGGATTTGGGCTAGGCGATCCGGCGTCGCTCAATCCCAACACACGGCGCGCGAGCGGGATGGTGATCGGACGGTGCTCTGCCATGGCGGCGCGATCGAGCGTCGATACCGCATCCTGCGCCGCGGCAAAGCTGCGCTCGAGGCGTAATGACAGAAAGTCGACGACATCGCGCGATACCGGCAGGCGGCGATCGGCAAACAGCTTCACCAGCAGCGTGGCGATCAGCTCTTCGTCCGGCGCGGCAACACCGATCGCCGGCATGGCGCGGAGCCGTGAGCGCAAATCGGGGAGCGTCAGGTTCCAGCGTCCGGGCGGCTCGCGTGCGACAATGAGCAGGTGACCGCGGCGCTCGGCGACCATGTTGAAGAGGTGGAGCAGCGGCTCCTCGGCCGCGCGATCGGCGGCGTCGACCAGCACCGCGCGCGACTCGCCCAACAAACCCGGCAGCGCGGCATTGCCGAGGGCGTCGGCAGGCAACTCGCCTGCCTCGGCGCGAGCACGCCAGATCTGCGCGAGATGAGTCTTGCCCGCGCCTTTGGGGCCGTAAAGCGCGAGCGCGGCGGCGGGCCAATCGGGCCAGCGTTCGATCCAACCGAGCGCCGCCGCGTTGGCCGGGGCGGCGACAAAATCGGCTCGGGTCAGTGCGGTGTGATAGGGATAGTCGAAGACGTACTGGTTCTCGGCCATGGGCTATTCGGCGGCGTCACGCCGATCATCGCGCGGCCGGTTAAGCGGCGCCCGATAGAGCGGGCTGCCCAAATAGCGGCTCAAGGCGAAACGGACCACGACTCCGGTGACCGCCGCGGCCGGCAACGCAATCAGGACGCCGAGAAACCCGAAGAGCGAGCCGAAAGCGAGCAGGGCGAAGATCATCCAGACGGGGTGAAGGCGGACGCGCTCGCCCACAAGCTTTGGCGACAGCAGACTCGATTCGAGTACTTGGCCGATCGCGAAAGTCAGCAGCACCAGCACCAGACCCCAGCCCCAGCCGAATTGCATCAGGGCAAGGCCGGTCGCCAGCACAAAGCCCGTGGCGAAGCCGAGATAGGGGATCAAAGCGAGGATGCCGGTGAGGATGCCAACGATCAGGCCGAATTGCAGGCCGGATAGGCTGAGCGCCGTGGCATAGAAAATGCCGAGAGCGAGGCAAACCAACAGCTGGCCGCGGATATAGCCGCCGAGCATGGCGTCGACTTGTCCCGCCTGCTCGCGCAGGGTCTGGAGATGATCGCGTGGCAGCCAGCCGTCGATCGTCGCGACGATGCGATCCCAATCGCGCAATAGAAAGAATGCCACCACCGGCGTTATGAG
This sequence comes from Alphaproteobacteria bacterium, assembly GCA_030041335.1. Lineage (GTDB taxonomy): Bacteria > Pseudomonadota > Alphaproteobacteria > ATCC43930 > CGMCC-115725 > JAATGI01. The sequence goes on from JASHOB010000128.1 coordinate 39,621, forward strand.
GACGAGCGACAGCAGATTGGCGAGCGCCAGGCCGCTGGTCAGAATGCTCTGCGCCCGACTCACGGCCCAGGCCAGCACGTTGCCCATGCTGCCGCCCAGCGTGCTTTGCAGCTTTTGATAATCCTCCGCCGGCAGGCGCTGCGCCGCCACCACCATCCAGTGATTGAGCTGGTCTTGTACCTGGCGGAACAGCGCCGGCAGGCGGGCGACCAGCTCCGTGATCTGCAGGCGCAACAGCGGCACGATCAGCGCGATCAGCAGGGTCAGCACCAGTCCGAAGACGAGGAGCACGAGAAATGTCGCGAGACTCCGCGGCAAGTGCCAGCGCACCAGCCAGCGCACCGCAGGATCAAGAAGATAGGCGATGATGCCGCCCGCCACGAACGGCAGCAGGATCGGGCTAAGGAGGTACAGCA
>JASHOB010000129.1 GCA_030041335.1 Alphaproteobacteria bacterium
GGCGAAGAACGCGGCGATGAATTCCGGCGTAAAGAAATCGGGTGCGGCATGCGGCCCGTAGAGCACGCCGATCTCCCAGCGTGTCGGATAATCCGGAATCAGCGCGGCCGGTAACGGAGCGGGTGCCGGTGCGTCGTGCCCCGGCTCGCCGAGCGGCAACATGTCGCCGGCGCGCAGCGTACGCCCGGCATGGCCGCCGAACTGGCCGAGCACGAAGGTCGAGCGGCTGCCGAGATAGAGCGGGACATCGAAGCCACCGCGAACGGCGAGATAGGAGCGGCAACCGGCCGTGGCACGGCCGATGATGAGGACCTGACCCGCTTGTACCGTCACCGGTGTCCACCAGGGGAGTGCGGCATCGTCGATCGTTGCCACCGCCGGCGCGCCAGTCAGCGCGACTACCGTATTCCGATGGAACTTTAGGGTCGGCCCGATCAACGTGGTCTCGATGCCGGCGGCACCTTCATCGTTGCCGACGATGCGGTTGGCGAGACGAAATGCGTAATCGTCCATCGGACCCGACGGCGGCAGGCCGATATCCCAGTGGCCTACACGGCCGGGATAGTCCTGAATCGTCGTAAATGTACCCGGCTGCAGCACTTCGACCGCGTTGGGTTGCCAATCGAGACGGGCAAGCGCTCCGGTCGAGATCTTCCCTTCCGCAAAGACCGGCCACGCCGCGATGGCACGCAGATAGTCGAGATTGGTGGCGATACCCCCGAGCCGGGTCTGGGCCAAGGCACTGCGAAGCTTGTCGATCGCTTCAGCACGGTCAGCTCCATCGACAATCAGCTTCGCCAGCATCGGGTCGTAGAATGGAGAGACCTCGGTGCCAGTCGCGACCCAGCCATCGATGCGGGCATTGGGCGGAAAAGCGACTTCGGTCAGCACACCGGGGGACGGCTGGAAATTGTGGGCCGGGTCTTCGGCATAAAGCCGCACTTCGATCGCGGCGCCGGACGGCGTCGGCGACACCGAAAGATCGGGCGGCTCGCCCGCAGCGGTGCGGACCATCCAATCGACCAGGTCAACGCCCAACACGGCTTCCGTCACCGGGTGCTCGACTTGGAGCCGCGTATTGACCTCGAGGAAGTAGAATGCGCCGTACGTCCGGTCATAGATGAACTCGACCGTGCCGGCGGAGCGGTAACCAATAGCCAGCCCGAGCCGCGTGGCGGCATCGTGCAAGGCAGCGCGGATGGCGGACGGAAGATCGGGCGCCGGCGTCTCCTCCACGACCTTCTGGTTGCGCCGTTGCAGCGAGCAATCGCGTTCGCCCAACGCGACGACCTGACCGCATCCGTTGCCGAAGATCTGGACTTCGACGTGCCGCGCATCGTCGATGCAACGCTCGAGAAAAACGCCCCCGTCGCTGAAGTTATTCTGGGCCAACCGCTGGACCGTTTCGAAGGCCGCCGCCAGCTCCGCCGCATCCGTGCACCGCGTCAAACCGATGCCGCCGCCACCTGCCGTGCTCTTCAGCATGACTGGAAAGCCGACGCGGTCCGCTTCGACAAGGGCTTCGGCCAGCCCACCGAGAAGCCCAGTGCCAGGCACTAGCGGCACGCCTGCGGCCGCCGCGATCTCGCGCGATGTGTGCTTCAACCCGAAGCGCCGAATCTGATCGGCAGTCGGCCCTACAAAAGCAATGCCGGCCGCTTCACACTGTTCGGCAAAATCTGCATTCTCGGCGAGGAAGCCGTAACCCGGAATAATCGCCTCCGCGCCTTGCATCCTCGCGGCGGCGATGATCAGGTCACCACGAAGATACGTCTCAGCGGGAGCCTTGCCCGGCAATGAAACAGCGACGTCCGCCATGGCGACGTAAGGGCTCGCGCGATCGGCATCCGAGTGGATGGCGACGCTGCGGATACCCATCGCCCGTAACGTGCGAGCGATCCGCGCGGCAATTTCACCGCGATTGGCGATCAAAACGGTCTTGAACATCAGCGACGCGACACTTTCCGCCTCGGCGATCATCACCGGGGTATGAGCTTCATTGGCAAAGCTCATACCAACGCAAGTACAGCGATTTGCGGGGTCAGAACGACAGCTGAACTGGACGACGCCTATTTAGTAGGCAATGCGGATGAAAGTGTATGCAATCGGTTCAGCTATGCCGATTCAGTATTTCCGGTACGACGTGGAGATTTCCGTGCCTTACGCCGCGTTGCGCGGTGATGGCATCCGCCAGGTCACGAACCGCGACCACCGGACCGGCAAGCACCGCGACTTCAAGGCAACTGCCACGGTCGAGATGAACGTGGAGGCTGGACACGGCGAGGCCGCGACGCTCATGAAACGTGCTCGTGATCCGCTGCGCCAGAGCACGCGTGTGATGATCGTAGACATAGTCGAGAACGGCAACGCAGGGCTTGCGAATGTTCGAAAGGACGTCCTCGGAAGCAGCGCGTCGAATCAATTCGCGGATCGTCTCGGAGCGCGTCGAATAACCCCTGCGGGCCGCCAGCGCATCCACTGTCTGGAGCAAATCATCGTCGATCGTGATGGTGACACGCTGCATGGGTTCCCCGCTTCTGCACTTCACGCACGGTAACCATCACCATAAGTTATGCCGGCGCTTGTAAAGTATCCAAATCGACATCTGTGAAAAGCGGTCTGTGCAATAGCCTCGCGATCATGTTCCCGGTGACCGTCTGTCATAGCAAACCGGTTCTTGAGCCAAAGAGCATCAGGCGCAGTCGCCAGTTCATAAGTCACCGAGTCGAGCTTTGTCGTTGATGTTACCCAACGCGACGCCGCAGATCGAACATCCGGCATCCTCTCCGCGTGCAGTCTATGATGTCAGTTTCCGGGTACGATTCGTTGCCCGCTCGAGGTCCTGAGCCCCAAGATGCAGTCGTGAACAAGCTGGTTGATTCACGCTTTTGAGAGTCGTCCCTTGTCGCCGTTTACCGGAATGCGCAACTCTCTTTCTTCCAACCGCTCTGCTGGCGACAAGTTGAGGCCGGATATCCGCCTCGGCTTGTAATGAAGTGACCAGCCCAGCAGCATGCCGCAGGTTGGCCCCCTAATAGTTACCCCTATCCAATGTGCACTTTAGTATAAGTTATCATATCGATTTGAAAGTGCCGTCTCGAAAATAGGCTAGGTTAGAGAATGGAAGATTTGCGGCATATTTGGGATCGGATTGTCATTCCTCTGCCTCTCATTTCGGCCTCTGGCTCGGAAGGGGTTTTGGCGCATCATGGGTTTGGCAGTTTCGACATTCGCCGCGCCCTCTACATTGAAGGAAGAGTCGTTCGACTGGATTGGACCGATCCTCATATCGGACTCAAAATCGAAGTGCTGCCAGGACTTCGGGTGCCACACGACCTGTATAAGGTCCGAATGTTACCGAACAATCCTCTTGCGATAGCGGTTGGCGACTCTGTTCGTCGCCTCGGCTCAGGTGCAAACGGGAAACGCCGGAAAGGCGCCTCTGGTCGTCGCTTCGACCAGCTGGGTGGCGGCATTCGCGCGTGCAGCCGGCGCTGCGAACGTCGTCCTAGTCGCACCGGCAGATTATCCGCATCCGCCGGATTATGATCCTCGTCCTTCGGATCTCGCCGCGCTCTCCCGCGCAAAATATGTCTTGTTCGCGCCCTTCGATGGCTTTGTCGCGCGCATCAAGCAGGCTGCCGGAAGTTCGGCAAAGCTCGTGCTGGTGGACGCTGAGAACACCCCAAAAAAATACATGGAATTGTCACGCAACTCTCGAAGCCGTTTGGCACCGAAGCAGCGGGTCGCACGTTCTTGATGCGCTTTGATCGGGAATATGCACAACTCTCCGCCCGTCTGGAAAAGAGCATCGGCAAGCCTAAACCACGCGTCGTCGCCCAAGTCTTCATGGCGTATTGGGCCGATTTCGCCAAACTGCCGCTTGTCGGAGTCTATGGGCCGGCACCGCTGCAGCCCAAGCAATTGGCCAATCACGTCGCCAAGCATCCCAATATTCATTTTTTGAGAATGGTCAATTTGAGTAGGGCACTTCTCCGTCAGATGGCCGTGCCATTGCTGACGCAACCGGTGCGAAACAGGTGGAAATCACCAATTTTCCCGGTGCGGACCTGAACCTGCTGTCGGTGTTAGAGGAAAACGCCAAGCGAATAAGGGCAGCGCTCGGCGCAAGTAGTTGAGTCGGCCTTGGCGATTCGACGCGTGCAACGGGAGGCGCAGGCTGCGACTGGTAAAGCGTTTGTCGAATGGCGGATTTCGACTTCGTCGTGACCCTCAATGGCGTTGTCCCGCGATCTTTCACGGACGGACCGCTCGCCGCTTAATTCCCGATCGTCCGCCAAGCCGACGCGACGTCGCGGATAACGCCCTTGCTGCGTCCTGGGACAGCGTCCGGGCGCGCTCGACTGAGCCGATTCTGACCTTGCCGCGCCGCTTGTCTTTGCCTGATTGACGGCCCCCCGCCGCCGTCGTTGGAGGCAAGGATCGGGACGGAATCTTGAGAAGCGCCGTCGTCTTGTTGCGGGGGCTCACGGTACGCTGATTGCAGAGGAAGTGCGGTTTCTCTCCGTCCAAAATGCCGGAACAATGGCGATGATCGACGCGATTGAACCTGCTGCGAAGACGGACGAATAGCCGAGGGCGCCGGCGATAATGCCCGTCGAGGGTCCGGCAAGAGCAAAGCCGAGATCGAAGAAGGCGACGTAGGCACCGAGTGCGGAACCTCGATCGGTTGGAGGGACCTGCTTCACCGCCTCGATCCCGAACGATGGGAATACAAGGGAAAACCCTGCGCCGGTCATCACGGTTCCCGCAAGGGCGATCGCGGGTATTGGCGCGAGCCACAGCAAAAACTGTCCGCACGTTTCAATGACCAGCGACCAGAAAGCAACCCGCGCGCCGCCAAAGCGATCCGGCCAATGACCAAACATGATCCGGGTCACGACATAAGCTGCACCGAAACCCGTCAGCGCGAAGCCAGCACCGGGCCAGCCTTTGCCTTGAAAATCGAGCGCAATGAATGCGACGATCGAACCGAACCTAAGGGTCGCCAAAGTCAATCCGGCACCGAACGGCGCGATCTGCGCGATGACCTTCGCGAACCGCAGCCGTTCGCCCCCATGAGGTACGACTGGGGTAATAATTAGGCCGATCAATGCCGCCAACAGCGAGCAGACAATTGCGCCGGCGGCCACCGCTGCAAACCCAGTCCCCGCTACAGGTTCCTTCAACAGCCAAAAGCTGAGCGGCGAGCCAGCAGCGATGGCTCCGTAGATGGCAATGCCGACCCAAACCATGACGTTTCCGGTATTCGAAGGGCCGACCACGCTGATGGCCCAAGCCAGCGATCCGGTCATGAGCAAGCTCTCGCCGAGGCCGAGAATAATGCGTGCGACGATGATCGTCGAAAGTGACCCGACCGCTCCCAGCGGCGCGATGGTTGAGACGAGGTAATCCAGGCTTGCGATCAACAGACCGCTGCCGCCGAGCAGCACTATGGGCTTCGGCCCGATGCGATCACACAAGCCGCCAACGAACTGCCGCGTTGCCAATGTCACGAAAGGTTGGGTTCCGACCGCTACCCCGACAATGAAGGTTCCGAACCCGAGTTGGTCATGTAGCTGGAGCGGCAGAACGACGAGTGGCAGCGCTATCGTCAAATGGCCTGACAAGATCATGAGTATGGCTGGTGCAAAGCGTAATAGCACGCGTTGCGGCGGCGCCAACTTCGCAATGGATTGGGCCATGGGCGCATCCGTCAGGCGTTGGGGGACGAGATTCTCGTACGCGCAGGCCGGGAGATGGTTCCGACGCCGCGAGCGCTCGAACTCCACGGCCGCGTCCGCGGCTTGATCGAACAAGTTCGAACCATCCTGGAGCCGGAAGCCAATAATCTCGCGAGGCTCGCCCGCAGCTTCACGATCCGCGCAAGCGACTATATGGCCGGCGTGTTCGGCGTGGCGCTGCAGGTCATCGCTGCGCGTGAGGCACCGCAAGTTACCTTGCGCTTTGCCGATCAGGGCAAGGAGGATGTGAGCGCGCTGCGCGAGGGGCGCATCGACCTCGATATTGGCGTGCTCGGGGATATCGGCCCCGAAATCCGGGTGCAGACATTATTGCGGGAACGATTGTCGCCGTTCTGCGTGAAGGACACCTGCTGTTGAGAGGTCGAATGACGGCGCGTCGCTTTGCCGCCGCGGCCCATGTGAGCGCCTCCCGGCGTGGGTTGAACCACGGTCCGATCGACGAGGCCTTAAAAGAAATGGGAATGTCGCGACAGGTAAAATTTGTGGTTCCCGGGTTCCACGTCGCGGTGCTTACTGCGGCGGCATCCGACATTGTCGCATCCGTTCCACTCGCGGTGGCGGCGACGGCCCTTCGGCTGGGCCTAAGAATACGCTATGTCGAGCTTCCGGTCGCAACTCCCGAAGTCACAATTGCCCAGGCATGGCATCCGCGTTTCGACAAAGATGCCGGTCATCGCTGGTTGCGCCGCGCCGTGCGCCGCGTCCTCGTCGATCGCCGCGTTCGCGGCCAAGCGATATAGGGAAATTCTGCCCATTCGGAAGCCTCCTACCATAGTGCTGCGGCCAAAGAGGCTATGGCTTTCGGGCCGCCGTGACCACTTTTTGGAAGAAGCCGTCAAGGGCCCGAACCAAGCCCTTGCGGTCGACCGACGGTCCCTCGGCAAGCGCCGCATCGACCGCACCGTGGAGCGCGTTAAACAACATCACGGCCGTCCGCTCCGGCTGATCCACCGACCAACCGCGGTCGCGCCTACCTGCCTCAAGAAACGCCGCGAGCTGCTCCACCACGATATTTTCGTGTTTTAGCCGTCGGTCATCGACATGGATTTCGTGGAAAACGACATCATGCAACGCGACCCGATCTAGATAGCCGTTCACAGCCGCTTTGACCCAAGCACTCAAACGACCGTCCCAGTCGTTCGGCGGCCGTTTGTTCATCGCTGTCTGGACCAGATCGGCGAAAGAAGTTGCGAAGCGTCGTTGCAACGCTGCAAGCAAATGTTCTTTCGACGGGAAATGAACATAGAACGTGCCTTTTGCAACAGCCGCGGCGGCAACGATCTCATCGACGCTGGTGGCCGCGACACCCTTCTCGAGGAAGAGCCGCTCGGCGGCATCCATCAGTTCGTTCTGTCGCACCTCGGGAGGTTTGGTCCTTGGGCGGGGTACCGTGATTTGCTGGACCGAACCGGTTTTGTCTGAAGAGACACGCATTGTCGTTACAGGATTCGTACCGCCAGGTCGCAAAACAATGCTTCCCCAAAAACGGGACCGAAGACTGGATCCCCTAGCGTGAATACCTGCTCTGCGAGCGAGGCGAGCGCATCGTGACGATCGAGGAAAATCCCGCCTTTTGCACCAACGGCTTTTTCGACATTCATCCTTGCCATCTTCTCATGGGCGCTCGGCGGAACGACACTGGCAAGACCCATGAGAGAATGGCACATCCGCCCGGCATTGTTCTCCATCCACTGATTTGCAGGGAAGGCGCCGTTCTCGGTATGACGTAGTGCCTCGGCGTCAGCGAACACTCGCGGTGCGGCAAAAGGCGCAGCGCGCTCGAGCCAGATCGTCAATGCGCCGCCGAAACGTCGCACAGGTCTTCCTGGGTATATTGGCCGGCGACAACTGAAATCGCCGGGGAACGGTATTCACCGATGCGCATCATTCGTCCTTCACCACGGCGATTAGCGCAACGCTTCCGGTGTCGCGACGATTCGCGCATAGGCGCCGCCTTTGGCGAGCAATTCATGATGCGTGCCCTGCTCGACGACGCGGCCCTCTTCCAGCACCAGGATGCGGTCGGCGGCGCGGATGGTGGAAAGACGATGGGCGATGACCAGCGCCGTGCGGTCACGCCGCACTTCGTCCATCGCTGCATGCAGAGCCTGCTCGTTCTCGGTATCGAGGTTGGAAACGGCCTCGTCAAGGATCAGGATCGGCGCATCGCGCAGGAAAGCGCGCGCAATCGCCAGGCGCTGTCGCTGACCCCCCGAAAGCCGGACGCCGCGCTCGCCGCAGACCGTCTCGTAGCCCTGCGGCAGCGCCATGATGAAATCATGCGCCTGGGCGAGGCGGGCCGCACGCTCGACCTCCTCCTGCGAGCCCTCAGCGCGGCCGAGTCGGATGTTTTCGCTGACTGTTTCGTTGAAGAGATGCACCTCCTGGGGCACGGCGGTGACCAGCCTGCGCAAGGTCGTAAGAGGGAGGTCGCAGACATCGACGCCGCCGACGGTAACACGGCCGGTATTGGCATCCCAGAACCGGAGCAACAGATTGGCGCAGGTCGTCTTGCCAGCGCCGGAGCGGCCGACTAATGCCACGGTTTCGCCAGGGCGTATCACAAAATCGACGTCGCGCAGCACGCCGCCGCGAACTCCACCATAGCCGAAGGAGACATGTTCGAAACGGACCGTGTGATCCGCCGGAGCGACGGCGTGGCCGCGATCGACCACGTGCGGTTTCTGATTGAAGACGGTCAAGATGCGGGCGGCCCCAGCGCGCAGCTCGCCCAGCTTGCGCGCTGTCTGCGTCACTTCAGTAACGGGCACCAGCGCACCACCCGACAGCACGATCACCAGCGGAAAGAACACCAGGTCGAGGCTGCCCCGACTCAGCAGGAACACACCGATCAGCGCTGCCGTCAGTACGGCCAACGCCAGGAGTCCGTCGATCACCGCCTGTTCGACACCTGAGCGCGAACCGTAACGATATTGCTCCCGGCCCACGTCGCCGGCCCGCGTCATCAGGCGCTTCAGATAGGCAGGGCCATAGTCGAATATCGCCAACTCGCGCAGACCCTGGATGCCCTCGACGACATCCGCATTGAGCAGGCCGAGCGCCGCCGCGAGGCGTCGGCCCTGCGCGTCGGCGCGGCGCGCCAGCCACAGTGGTACCGAGCCGAGGAGCGGCAAAAATGGAAGGAGCACCAGCGCCAGCAGCCAATGGACAAAGGCTAGACCGAGCAAGGCGCCCATCGGCACCACCACGGCGCCAACATAATCGCCGAGCATGTGAGCGTAGAAGAACTCCATCAGCTCGGCATCGGCGGTCGCCACCGAAGCCAGCTCGCCGGTTCGCCTTTGGAGTACGTAGGCCGGCGCCGCGCGCTCAAGCCCGTCATAGATTCCAACTTG
>JASHOB010000130.1 GCA_030041335.1 Alphaproteobacteria bacterium
ATCGGCGTCGCGTTGGCCGTGACGGCGAAGTCGGCCGCTAGCGCGTACGGCAACGTCGTCTGCACGACGACCCCGAACATCGCAAGCGCAGCGCGCCGTGAACCATGGCGACGACTTGCGAAGTTGAGACGGGGCCTTGACGCCGCGAGAGCGCGGCGCTGGAAACGAAAGAGCGTGTACTCTCCTCAACACTCGACCATGACCCGACCGTGGCGGTCGTGACGTCAATCCGATTTACGGGGTTGATTCAAACAAGAGCCCCATCCTCTAAATCCGCCGCTCGCGACGGAACGCTTCTCCTATTGTGGCCGAGACGGCCTTGATTCGCGCCGCTCGGCGCATGTCCCGGGTTGGCGACGGGGGACGCGCAGTTTCCGGATCGCGCGCTCGCCGCGTGGAACCCGATCGGCATGCTCGATCTGGTTGTTGCCGCGACGCTCGGACTGATCTCGCGGAACGGAACGCCCGCGCAGCTCATTGAGGGGCGTCGGCACCGCGGCAATGCAAACCTTGCCACGGGCGTTCGTGCCGATGGTGTTGGTGCCGTTGCTCCGACGCGAACGCTTGGTCGCGTGCATTCAGTTCACCACGAAGAGAACGGTCCGCAAACCCGCAACGGTTGCCGGTCGACCCTAAGAAATGGTGGTTTTTGGTCCCCTGCTTGCTGGGAAGCAGGGTTGGCGCGATTGACGGCAGCACGCTCATTTTCTGAACAACACTGCATTGGACGCATCATCACGCAAGAATCTTGATGCCTTTCGACTCTTCGGCCGGTTTCATTCCTTCGCGGTGGCGTATCCGAAACGACGAGTAACATCGTTGCCAAGAGACGGATCGAAACCGCGCAAAAGAAACCAACTGCATGGCACACACTTTGCAGCGCCTCTTGCCAACGATTGGCGTGACAACACTGCTGGCGAGGCAAGGTGACGATGCACCTCACACGACGCAATTTCCTGAAGGCGGGCGCAACGACGGCGGTGGCGGCGGGTTTGCCAACGCCGTTCATCGCGCGGGCGGACGCCGCGGACGAAATCATCCTGGCCAGTCTGTACGACCTCTCGGGACCGTTCGAGGAAGTCGGCAAGCAGATGTTCGATACCCTGACGCTTGCGGTCGAAGAGATCAACGGGTCGGGCGGGCTGGTCGGCAAGAAAGTTCGGGTTGTCAGCTACGACCTGCAAAGCAACTTGCAGGTGTCCGCGCAATATGCGCAGCAAGCGGCGCTCAAGGATCGCGCCGCGGTCGTCCATGGCGGGATCACCTCGGCGTCGCGTGAAGTGATTCGTCCGGTGTTGGACAAATACAAAACACTCTATTTCTATGACACGCCATACGAAGGCGGAGTCTGCGACCGCAACACCTTCTGCGTCAGTACGACGCCGGCACAGACCGTCGAGAAACTGATCGACTATGCCTGTAAGAATTGGGGCAAGAAGGGTTACACGCTGGCTGCCAATTACAATTACGGGCAGATCACCTCAGACTGGGTGAAGAAGTTCGTTCACGATCATGGCGGTGAGGTGCTGGGTACCGAATTCTTCCCCTTCGATGTAACAAATTTCGGGAGTACGCTCGCCAAGATTCAGGCCGTCCAGCCGGATTGGGTCATTTCCGTGCTGGTCGGCGGCACGCCGCTCACTTTCTATCGCCAGTTCGCGGCGGCCGGGCTCAACAAGAAGATTCACGTTTGTTCGACCACGTTCGGCGGTTCGAACGAAGAGGCCGTGCTGACAACCAACGAGAGCGACGGCATCGTCGTATGTTACAACTACCTTGAGCAGATCAAGTCGCCGGCGAACGAAGCATTTTTGAAACGGTTTCACGCGCGCTTCGGCAACAAGTACCCGTCGCTGACGGAATTGCCGATGTCGAGCTATCAAGGCGTTCACCTGTGGGCGGCCGGCGTGAAAAAGGCGGGTTCGGCCGAGCGTATCAAGGTCATCAAGGCGCTGGAGAGCGGCATCAGCCTCGATATGCCCAGCGGCAAGATTACGATGGATGGCGCCACGCATCACGTGACGCAGGACGTGCATCTCGCGGTCTACAAGGACAAGGTTCCGATCGTCATTGAGACGTTCCCACGGCAACCGCCCGCGGATACCGCCGCGGTTTGCAATCTGTTCAAGCATCCGAACGACAACAAACAGTACGTCATCAAGGTTAGCTAGCCTGGGAAGAGCCCCGCGGCAAGATCAGGACTGTGCCGTCCGTACCCAGTTGAGTGTGTAAGAGGAGCTTGCCGTGGCTTTTGCGAGCATTGTCGGTTTGGAAGTCGTCTACGCCGTCGCAATGCTGATTCTGGTGAGTCTCGGTCTTGCCATCGTGTTCGGGATGATGCGCGTGATCAATTTGGCCCATGGCGAATTCATGGTCATGGGTGGTTACGCCGCGACCCTTGCAGTCCATCATGGCATCAATTTCTGGCTTGCGATCATCGTCGTGCCACCGATCATCGTCGGCGCCATCGGCGTCGTTATCGAACGTACGATCATCCGCTTTCTTTATGGCCGCATGTTCGAGACGATGCTGGCGACGTGGGGGTTGAGCCTGTTCCTTGTCGGCCTGATGACGGTGATCTTCGGCGACGATACCGAAGGCGTACCGATGAGCCTGCCAGGCCTCCATATCGGCCTCTATCAGGAAAGCGGCTACAACCTGTTCGTCATAGGGTTTTCGGTATTTTTGGTCGGTGCCGTCTATGCCTTTCTCCGCTACACCCGGCTCGGCCTGTTGGCGCGCGCAACGATGCAGAACGCGCCGATGGCCGGTGCCTTGGGCACGAACACGTCCGGCGTGTATGCGGCGACCTTCGCTTTGGGCGCCGCGCTCGCCGGTTTGGCGGGCGGAATCATTGCGCCGATAGCCGGTGTGGTGCCGACCACCGGCGGCTCTTACATCGGCCAAGCCTTCATCACGGTGTTGGGCGGCGGAGCATCGGCCCTCGCGGGCGTGGTTTCGGCCGCCATTCTGTTTGGCGTTGTCGATCAGGCGGCCACCTTCGCGACCAATGCCGTATTCGGCGAGGTCGCGCTGCTACTGGCGGCGATCGTGCTCATCCGGTTGTTGCCGAACGGCATCACCGGCCGGTTTTTCCGCAGGAGCCTTTAGTGAGTGTCGGTCGTGTCGTCAGCTATGGGGTGCCGGCCGTGATCGGTCTCGCGCTGCTGATCGGCCTCCCGCAGCTCCTTGACCTGTTCGTGCTGCTTCAGGTCACGCTGTACGTCGTGATGGCGATTCTTGCCTTGAGCCTCGCTTTTGTCTGGGGCTATGGCGGCATTCTCTGCCTCGGCCAGTCGGCGTTTTTTGGCCTCGGTGCCTATGCCTATGCCATCACTGCCTTCAATATCGGCGAAAGCTCGCTTCCCGTCGTGATCGCGATCCTGCTGCCAACCTTGTTTGCCGCTGCGCTTGGTTACCTGATGTTCTACGGCCGCATTAGCGAGGTCTACGTCGGCGTTATCACACTGACCGTGACGCTAATCCTATTCAACGCGGTCAACTCCACGGCAAGTCCCGAGTACCGCATCGGCAGCGCGCTGATCGGCGGCTACAACGGATTGCCGAACGTGCCGTCGCTGAACTTCCCGTTCGATCCGGACAACACCTTGCAGCCCGACGATGTGTACATGGTGGCGATGGCGACGCTGCTCATCGTCTATTTTGGTATCCGCTGGATCTTGAGAACGCGGTTCGGGCGCGTTCTGGTCGCGATCCGCGAAAATGAGCGGCGCGTGGAGTTCATCGGCTTCGACGCGCGGCTACACAAGCTCGCCGCATTCGCGCTTGGCGCCGGCATTGCAGGCGCCGCCGGTTGCTTGTTCGTCAACTGGGGCAGCTATGTCAGCCCTACGATCTTCAGCATGATCCAATCGGCACAAATCATTATCTGGGTGATGGTCGGCGGCGTTGGCACGCTGATCGGGCCAATCCTCGGCGCGGTTGCGCTGTCTTGGCTGACGGCCGAGGTTGGCACACAGCACGTAATCAACGCCGATATTCTGTTCGGCGGGATTCTGATCGTCTTCGTGCTGCTGGTGCCGCGCGGTTTAGTGCCGATGCTCACTGAACATGTCTGGTCGCGCGTCATGCAGCCGCGGCGGAAGGTCGCCGTCGCAGCGAAATTGGCCGCACCGGGAGGCCGTGCGTGACCACCGTCCCCCTGATCGAAACGCGTCAGCTCACGATGAATTTCGGTGGCGTCCAGGCCGTGCAAAACGTGGATTTTTCCGTCGCCGAGGGCGAGCTGCGTTGTCTCATCGGCCCCAACGGCGCTGGCAAGAGCACGTTCTTCAAAATGCTGACGGGACAGCTTGTACCGACCGCGGGCGAGGTTCGGTTCCGCGGCAGGCCAATCAGTGGCCGCCAGCCGCACGAGATCGCGCGGCTTGGCATCGGCATCAAGACGCAAGTACCGAGCGTCTTCGACGGCCTGACCGCGCATGAGAATCTTTGGCTTGCAGCCAGCCGCGGCAAGCGGGGCCGCGCCATTGACCGGGCGGTCGATGAGGCGATCGAGCGGCTGATGCTGCGCCCGATTGCGGATCGGCTGGTCGGCCAATTAGCCCATGGCCAACGGCAATGGGTCGAGCTGGGTCTCGTGTTGCTGACCGAACCCGTTGTCATCCTGCTCGACGAACCGGCAGCCGGGATGACCGATGATGAGACCACACGCACGGCGGAATTGATCCACGACATCAACCGGACTCACGCACTGATCGTCGTGGAGCACGACATGGCCTTTATCCGCAAGATCGCCCGTGCCATTACCGTGTTCGATCGCGGCAAGATTCTGGTAGAAGGGCCGGCACACCGCGTTCTTTCCGACCGGCGCGTCCGCGACGTCTATCTCGGGAAGAGGGCGGCATGATCCTCGACGTCGACGACCTCCACGCCGCCTATGGGCGGATTCCGATCCTAAACGGCGTCTCGTTTCGCGTCTCTGACGGCGAGACCGTCGGCATTCTCGGTCATAACGGGATGGGCAAGACCACCTTGCTGAAAACGCTGATAGGACACCTGTCGGCGACGGCAGGCCGGATTCGGTTCAGCGGAACCGACGTGTCGCGCTGGCCCTCGTATCGGCGGGCCCGCGCCGGAATCGGGTATGTCCCGCAAGGTCGCATGATTTTCCCGGCACTGACCGTCTACGAGAACTTGCGGATGGGTTTTATCGCGCGCGGCGATTGGTCAGAGGAAAACGCTGTCAACGACATCCGGGCGCGCTTTCCCCGTCTCGACACACTGCTCGACCGCGCTGGCGGCACGCTCTCCGGCGGCGAGCAGCAGTTGCTCGCGCTGGCGCGCACGTTGTGCGGCCATCCGAAGCTGTTGTTGCTCGACGAGCCGACGGAAGGTATCCAGCCTTCGATCGTCGACGACATCATCGAGATTCTGGACGGGCTGCATCGTTTTGACGGGCTCACGATCATCGTGGTCGAACAGAGTCTCGATTTCATCAGCGCTTTGTCGCAACGGGTCCTTCTGATCCAGAAGGGGACCATCACGCGCGAGCTCTCGGCCGAACAATTGTCCGCCGGTGCGCTCGCCGACGAACTTGGAGAGACCGTATGACCAGGGAGCTGACGCGATGACCGTCAAACGACCGACCCCCGCGCAGATCAGGGAAATCGGCGCAAGTTTCGGAATGTCGCTGACCGATGAGGACGTCGCTTTTTTCCTTCCCTTCATCAACGCCAGCGCTGCCGCCTATGACGCGCTGCAATTCCTGCCCGACGATCTGCCGACGGTCAAATACGCGCGCACGCCAGGCTATTTTCCCGAGGGCGCGGAGAATCCACTCAACGCCTGGTACGTCAAGACCGAGATCAAGGGTGCCAAGAGCGGCAAGCTCGCCGGCAAGACCGTCGCGGTCAAGGACAACATTTGCCTCGCCGGCGTGCCGATGATGAACGGCGCCACCGCACTCGAAGGCTACGTGCCTGATGTCGACGCGACGGTCGTGACCCGAATCCTGGATGCCGGCGGTACCATTCTCGGCAAGGTGCAGTGCGAGTATTACTGCTTCTCCGGCATGAGCCACACCAGCTCCAAAGGTCCGGTGCATAATCCGCGCAAAATGGGTTATTCGGCGGGCGGCTCGTCCTCGGGTAGCGCCGCAGTGGTCGCTGCGGGCGACGTCGACATGGCGCTCGGTTGCGATCAAGGCGGCTCCATCCGCATGCCGGCCGCGATTTGTGGCGTCTACGGCATGAAGCCGACGCACGGCCTCGTACCCTATACCGGCATTGCCGGCATGGATCCCGTCATCGATCATGTCGGCCCCATGACCGCGACTGTCACCGACAATGCGTTGCTGCTCGAAGTGCTGGCGGGCGCCGACGGTATCGATCCGCGCCAAAAAAGCCCGTCGGTTAAACCCTATACCGAGGCGCTCCGTGAGAAAGTGACGGGCCTGAAGATCGCAGTGGTGAAGGAAGGCTTCACCCATCCGGTCTCCGACCCGACAGTGAACGAGAAGGTTAAGTCGGCCGCGGCGCTGTTCGAAAAGCTTGGCGCCACGGTCGATGAAGTGTCGTTGCCGATGCACAATATCGCCTATGCCATCTGGGCGCCGATCGCGTTCGAGGGCGCGACCGAGCTGATGATGAAGGCCAACGGCTTCGGCGTCGGCAATGGCGGGCTTTACATCCCAAGCCTGCTCGAGGCGCACGCTGCCTGGCGGCAACACGCCGACGATCTTCCCGACACCGTCAAGGTCGGCATGCTCGGCGGCGAATATTTTCATAAGCATTTTCGCGGCCGTTTCTATGCCAAGGCGCGCAACCTGCTGCCGCGCGCCATCGCCGGCTACGATGCCATGTTGAAGAATTTCGACCTGCTTTTGATGCCCACCGTGCCGGTCAAGACGGCGGCATTGCCCGGTCCAGACAGCCCGCGCGAATATGCGCTACAGTGTTCGTTTGAAACGCTGTTCAATACCGCGCCGTTCGACGCCACCGGTCATCCGGCAATGAGCGTGCCTTGCGGCACGATCGATGGTCTGCCCGTCGGCATGATGCTGGTCGGAAAACATTTTGACGAGATGACAATCTATCGTGCGGCCTACGCTTTCGAGCAGGCGACCGATTGGACCAAACTGTAACTCTGCCCAAGATTTTTCAGCGAGAGGAGCTCGCCATGCACAAGATCGAGATTCCCGGCGCCATCATCGACCGGATCAAGGCGTCGCGTCACAGCCTTCACATTTTCGAGGACGTCGATCCGACGAAAACCGCGCACATCATTGTCGATCTGCAAAACGGTTTCATGGCGCCGGGCCAGCCGGTAGAGATCACAACCGCGCGCGAGATCGTGCCGAACGTCAACAGCATCTCCAGGGCGCTGCGCGCGGCCGGCGGCATCAACGTCTTTATCCAATATGTCGTCAATGACGGTGCCAGGAAGGCCTGGTCGAGCTGGTACGAGCGTTTCTTCAACAACGAGCGCCGCGCCGCGATCGACGCGTGCTTTGCCGAGGGCGCTTATGGCTGGCAGCTCTGGCCTGAACTCGACGTGCAGCCGAGCGACCTAGTCGTGCAAAAGACGCGTTTCGGCGCGTTTGTGCCCGGCTCGTCCGATCTGCACGAGATTCTTCAGGCGCGCGGCGTCGACACGCTGATCATCACCGGCACGGCCACGAACGTGTGTTGCGAATCCACCGCGCGCGACGCCATGCAGATGAATTACAAGGTGATCTTCGTCGCGGACGGTAACGCCGCCAGCACCGACGCCGAGCACAACGCGACCCTCTCGAACATGGCCGCGATCTTTGCCGACGTGATGACCGCAGACGAGGTCGTGGGCTGTTTGGCCAAAGCGATGCCCATCGAGCAGGCCGCCGAATAGGGCGATGCACCGGTTCACGTTGCCACAAGATGCGATCGCACGCGCCGTGGCCAACCGCGGCGCGGCGCACGTCTTTGGCAAGCTTGATCCGGCGCACACGGCACTGATCGTCATCGACATGCAGAACTACTTCGTTGCTCCCGGTTATCAAGGCGAAGTCCCGATGGCGCGTGAAATCGTGCCGGCGATTAACCGGCTCGCGGCGTCGATGCGAGCGGCGGGCGGGCGCGTGGTCTGGGTGCAAAACAGCACCGACGATACGCGACAATCATGGTCGGTGGTGCACGACCATCTGATGACGCCCGAGCGGCGTGAGCGGCGCTGGGCGACCATGGACGAAAGCGATCCCGGCTTTCAGCTCTGGCCCGCGCTCGACGTCCAAGCCGGCGACGACCGCATCGTCAAAAAACGCTACAGCGCCTTTCTCCAGGGCGCCTCGCCGATCGAGCCGCACTTGCGCGGTCATGGTGTCGACACGCTGCTGTTCACTGGCACCGCAACCAATGTTTGCTGCGAAAGTTCGGCGCGGGACGCGATGATGCTGAATTTCAAGGTGGTGATGATCAGTGACGGCTGCGCCGCCAATAGCGACGAGATGCATGCGGCGTCTCTGCTTGGCTTCTATGCGATTTTCGGCGACGTGCTCACGGTCGACGAGGCGATCGCCGGCCTCCGCGTTGCCTCCATTCCGACCGCGGCGTGACCGCCGGCTCAGTGCGTGTCGAACAGCAACTGATACTGCTTAACCTTGCCGAAGATGGCGTCGAGTTCTTGCCCGGTGGGGCGGTCAGGATCGGCCGCCGGCGGCAACATGCCGAACTTCATGATCGCCGCCATCAGCAGGATGCGCGCCTTGGTGGCGGTCAGGTTGGAGCCGCCGATATAGGTCGGATCGCTCGTCGGGATAAAGCCTTCAGGTGCGCCGCGGCCGACCCGTGCCACCGGAATTCCGCAGAACACCGCTTTCTGCATCAAACGCGAGCGAGCCGGCGCCGTAATCGCGCCATAGGGCGTCAGACCTTCGATGACGAAGCCCGATAGCGGCGCTTTGTCGAGCATGAGATCCGTCATGGCAATGATGTCGGCTTCATTTTCGATGCCGTCGTCGAAATCCGCATTCCAGTAGCTCATGTCCTTGACGATCGCGACCTTCGGGATCGCGGTTGCGAGGAGCGCGCCATCCGTGTCCTTGATCGGCACGGCCAGGGTGGCGATTTTCGTTCCGTCGCGCTTCAATCCCGATACCGACGCCGGCAGGCGCGTCAGATTCACGTCCGACTTATAGGTGTGTTTGGCGGTCGGCAGGTAGTGGAGCAACGGCCGCCCGTCATGACCCGAGGCGCCAAGAACGCCGCCATGACCACCCGTTGCGACATAGCCGCCGGGCCGCGCGTCAACCTTTTGGACTGCACGCGCGGCGAAAATCTGCTGCTCCTGGATCATGACCGCGCCAGCGCGGTCCCGGCCTTCGCTGTCAGCCCAAACGTGTGAGATAATATAGTCGATTGAATCGATGATGTTCTTGGGCCCGTCGGCGCTGGCCTGGCCTTGGGGCCGCTGCGCCGAGTTGCCGCAAATCGGCAGCGTCGTGTCGATCAGAAGGTTGAGCCAATAGATCGTCTCTTCGTTAGTCGGGCTGCCTTCGGTCCACACCGCGCCCTCATATTTGCCGCTGGCCAGGACGCGCTGAACCATGTTGGTCGCACGCGCCAGCGCCGCCCGTGACGGCGAGGCCGAGAGATGGAACGGCTTGTATGGGAAAAAGTTGAGCCCGCGCGTCTCGACCGGCGTATCACCTTCACCGATATCCTTGCGCAGCCCCGCCGGCACACCCTTGCGGTAACCGCCGGGCGGCATAACGCGGTAGAAATCGATGTCGGCCTTGGCGGAAATCATGTTGCCGAGACCGTCGACTCCGATCTGCGTGCGGTCGATTTCCTCAAAGCTGCGTGAGCCGTCGGGGAAGAATCCTTGCCGAGCCTTGGTGTCGGGTGCGCCAGGCCCGGCGCATTCTTCTTCCCAGGCCGAGCCGTCGCTTTGGCGCGCCACATAAGGCAGGGGATAAAGCCCATCCTCCGGCGCCAGTTCGATCTCGTAAACCGGCTTGTCACCCGGACCGGTGCGCTCTTTATGGAATTTGCCGGCGGCGTCGAGATATCCGTCCGGCGGGCCGTAGAGTTCGGCGCTATCGATCTCGAGCGGATGTGCGCTGAATTGTTCGACATAGACTGTCGCCGGCGCCGCAAGGCGTTGCGCGCGCAGTACGTCGAAACGCTGTGCCGATCCGTCGGCGTTCGGCCGGGCGGCCAAACCATATTTGGCGCGTGCCTTGTTCGAGGTGACAAGCGGCGGCGTGTTCTGGATGGTGGCGTTCGGTCCCGCCAAATGCGCGATGCGCGGCTTCCTCGTCATGCCTGCCTCCGGGTTTGGGTCACGTGACGTTCGCCCAGACCAGGAGCAAACCACATGCCACTAACCGAGCCGGTGCCAGACTGACGCAGCGCGCTTCCTTGCCTTGATTATTGAAGTCGATGCAAGAACCCAGCGGTGCCTTGCAACCCCCGGGCCGCGGCACGCCCTCTTACCGACGCGGTGGTGCTGCAGTCGTGGCGTTCTATTCGCCGACCCGAGCATCAAATCGTTCCTCACGACGCCGTTGCCGGGCCGCGCGCCACCCGCAACACTTCCAACGAAGGATCGATCTCGACGCTCTCCGTCTCTTGGCCCAAGAGAGACAATGGAGTCCCGAACCGGCAGCGATTTTGGGAGCGTGCGATGCGCGTGAGGCATGAAGCACGGCGCGATGTGTTAAAAGCTGCTTTTACAGAACGATGACGGGCGGAATCCGCGGCCGGAGCGATTAGCCACGCGATTCAATCGGCAATATCCGCAAGCGGCAGCCTGGTAACGAGAGCTCGACAAAATGGCGGAAATACATTCTCCCCACCAATAGGTGGAAGCTTGGTACCTTCGATTTGAGGTCTCCCCTCAATCGAAGGACGCGACGTCCCCGAACTCCCTGAATTTCTTTGGAGCGGCCCGGCACTTAGGTGACACCTCTGGACCGGTTTCAGGGGATGGCATCACTCGGTGCGCGGCGCACAGGGCGCCAGACCGCGCCGAGCGCCCGCCGTGGCGCCTTGCAGGCGCCGCGACGGGATACGGCCTCCAACCGGGGCCGGTCCGGTCTATCTCCTCACGATGCCTTGGCTAGCGTGGCTCTCAGCTTAGCCTCAGCTTCGTTCGACAGTGAAGTTTGCAGCACCTTGGGCTTGTAGGACTCGATCTCGGGCAATACTTTGTCCAACGTTACACTCTTCACTAGTACGAAGAGGGCCGAGGATCCTGGCGGAATGGTTTGGCCGAGCCGCTTCACAAAATCATCGTTGATGCCATAGTCGGCAAGGGAGCCCGACAGCGCTCCAGCTCCGGCGCCGGCAAGCGCGCCGATTGCCATTCCAGCGAGCGGGTTCAAGAAAAGAAGTCCTACCAGGGTACCCCATAAGGCTCCGGACATGCCACCCCTCGTGGCCCCCAGAGTCGTCAGGTTGACGGCTTGCTTTATGTGAATCCTGCCGTCCTTCTCGCGCTCGACCACACAGGCATCTTCAAGATCGATCAAATACTCCTTTTGAAGCGAGCGCAATTTGTTTAGCACTTCGTCAGCGGTGTGAATTCCATCGAAGTCAAAGACGACCAGATCACTCATTTCGCTCTCCCTAAGCTGCCAGAACGAATTACACAATAACTAGTAGAATGATCGGGATGGTCGGATTTGCGGCGCACACGATCCTGGATTCGGCCGCATTGGCTTCCTTTAACTCAACAGTTTCGGCCTTGGTTGCGATGCTCCGTCTGTGCCAGACACGGACAAGCCGAAGGCCGCTATTCTAGCGGGCGACGGGTCGGTTGGCGAGGCTCTACCTAACTCGAGACGGCGCAGTTTTAAAACACGTGTTAAAACTGGTCACAAGGGCGCACCGAACGAGGGCGGCGCGGCTCTTCTCTCTTAGGTTGCGCCTCAAAGCCAGGAGAAACCATGAACGGCAAGATCGGTCTCGAAGAGCATTTCGCCATTCCGGAAACGATGCGCGATTCCCTGGGGTTCGCGGGTCCGTCCTTGATGACCGATTTGGGGCCGCGGCTGACCGATTTACACGATCAGCGCCTTGGCCTCATGGACCGGTACGGCATCGAGGTCATGATCTTGTCGCTCAACGCACCGGCGATCCAGCGTATCGGCGATGCCCAACATGCGGCCGAAATCGCACGCCGTGCCAACGATCATCTCGCTTCCGAGATCGCGAAACGACCGGATCGTTTTCGCGGCTTTGCGGCACTGCCGATGCAGGATGCCGAAGCCGCGGCGGCCGAATTTCGTCGTTGCGTTCAGGAACTCGGCTTCGTAGGCGCGATGGTCAACGGTTATTCCGAGGTCGGGGGCCGTGACAATTGTGTCTATTATGATGGCAAATCTTACTGGCCGTTCTGGAGCGAAGTCGAGACGCTGGGCGTGCCGTTCTATCTCCATCCTCGGGAGCCGAGCCAGCTCAAGCCCTATGAAGGCCACCCCTGGCTGATCGGCCCGGCCTATGGGTTCGCCGCCGAAACCGGTCTTCATGCGTTGCGATTGATGGGGTGCGGGCTATTCGACGCCTATCCGCGCCTCACGATCGTCATCGGCCATATGGGCGAAGGCCTGACGTTCAATTTGAGCCGCATCGACCAGCGCATTTCCTGGGCGCCTGCAGGCTATCCGGCGAAGAGAAAAATCTCAGAATATTTTGCGCAGAATTTCTACCTCACTACCTCGGGACACTTCCGCGACCAGGCGCTGATCAACGCGATCCTCGAGGTCGGCGCTGACCGCATTCTGTTCTCGACTGATTACCCGTTCGAGGACGTCGGCGAGGCTGCCACTTGGTTCGACCACGCGAGCATTAGCGAGGCGGACCGCCTCAAGATCGGCCGCGATAACGCCAAGCGCCTGTTCAAGCTGTAAAGCGACGCCGCGACGATTGAGGACGGCGGCTTGCGGACTACGAGGCCTGCACGCCATCGAGCGGATAACAGGTGCTGTCAGCGCGTCAAGAAGAAACGGATCGATAATTGCTCGGTTTGCCTAGTCGAGCAGTTGGGGAAGAACCTTGCGGGCATAGAGTTCGACCGAGTGAAGCGTACGCTCGCCGAGTTCGAATGCGGGTATGAGGTCGAAAATGCCGGCACCAAGTTGGCGCCGGATACGGTTCGCTTGAGCGACCACCGTCGCTGGGCCGCCGATCATGACTTGGCCGAGATCGACGCGATCCGCGAGCGTCGGAGTGCGGCGGTTGCGTGCCCGCTGGTTCGCATGGTCCGCGCCGTAATAGCCCGTCCCGGCGATGACGGCCTCGAGCGCCTGGTTGGCCAGGACGGGGCTGCCGCGTTGGCGACGCGCATGGCTCGCCTCAAAATCCGCAACGGCTTGTTCGTCACTATCCGCGACATGAAAACCGAGCCGATAGAGAATGTTGGTTGGTTGCGGCTGCCAGCCGACGCGCGCCGCTTCGTCGCGGTAGCGCTTCACCGCCTCGGTAGCGAGCGGCAAGGTAGTGACCGCCAACGCCAAGCTCACCTGTTGCCTCGCTGCGAACACGGCGGACTCGGGGCTTGAGCCCGACATGTAGATCGGCGGGTGCGGTTGTTGCACCGGGCGCGGCCATACCGCTATCGAACGAAAGGAAAAATAGCGCCCCTGCCAACCGAAGGGCTGGCTCTGCGTCCAGGCCTCGCGAATCAATTGGAATGCTTCCTCGAATCGAGGCCGTGATTCCGATGGATTTATGTTGTAGGTGACGTTTTCGTTCGGGGTACCGCGCAGCATCCCGGCGACGATGCGACCGTTGGTCATGGTGTCGAGCATCGCGACTTCTTCGGCGACGCGTACCGGATTAAGCATCGGAATCAACGAGCCCAGCAGCGCGATCTTCGCCCGCTTTACCACTTGGGTCATGGCGCCGGCGAACACAGTCGGATTGGGCGTCAGCGAGAACGGCCCGAAATGATGCTCGGTCAGGCCAACCCAGTCATAACCCAGCTCGTCGGCTAGCCGAAACTGATCGAGTGCCGTCTTCATCGAACGATCGGCTTCCTCGGCCAAATAGCCGGCGCTCGGGGTCGGCCAGCCGCTGGTAACGGCACCCAGGTAAAAGACGGGCGATGTGAATGAAGCCAACATGGTGAATCGGATCCGGAGTTAGTCAATACCGATCAGTGATCGCTTATAGTTCGGCAGGCAACGTGCTTGCCGATTGACAGTCTATCTCTAGATCCCTGAAAGTCACATCTGGTAAAGAGCGCGCGCAAAGCGTACCGACGGATCCGCAGATCGCCTTGGTAGCTCCGCGGCTAACCACGAGCCGCAAACTTACTGGATGTCACCGCCGGAATACTCATTGGGGACAAACCTGAAATGCGTAAGCTGAAACAATGAGGGTCGTGTGGCACGATCGTTGCGCATCGGCGTGATCGGCGGTGGCATTGGCGGTCTGGCGGCGGCACGCGCGATGCTGATGCGCGGGATGGAGGTCGTTGTTTTTGAGCAAGCCTCAGGCCTGATCGAATTTGGCGGAGGCCTTGTGCTCACGCCAAACGCGCTTACCGCGCTGCGCGCGCTCGGTCTGGAAGAGCGTGCCCTTGCCGACGGATTTGAGTCGACGGGCCAGGTCGTTCGCAGTTGGCGCAGTGGTCGCGTGATTCTGCGCAATTCATTTGAGCGCTACCGCGCATTATTCGGCGCCACTAGTGCGACTATCCATCGCGGCGATATGCAGAAGTTGCTTGCGGCGTTTGTCCCCGAGAGCGCCCTCCGGCTGGCGTCGCGCTGCACCGAAGTCGAATCCCGACCGCACGCCGGGGTCGCGCACTTTGCCGATGGCAGCGAGTTTGAAGCGGACGTTGTCGTCGGTGCGGACGGGATTCATTCTGCCGTACGTTCGAGCGTATTTGGTCCGCAAAACCCCCATTTCACCGGCTTGATGTGTTGGCGCGGCCTGGTGGATTCGAGGCGGCTGCCGGGGCTCGTTCCGCCCGAGCAGAGCGCCTGGTGGGGACCTCACGGCCATGTCGTGCACTATTACGTGCGGCGTGGCGAGCTGTTGAACTGGGTCGCCCATATCGAGACCGACAGCTGGACCGAAGAGTCCTGGTCGACCCCGGGCTACGCGCCCGAGCTACGCGCCACCTACAAACATTGGAACCATCAGCTCACAAGGATATTCGAGGTAACCGAGCACTGCTACAAATGGGCGCTCTATGATCGCGAGCCGCTCCGGGAATGGAGTCGTGGTCGCGTGACCCTGCTCGGCGATTCTGCGCACGCAATGCTGCCCTACCTCGCTCAAGGCGCCGCCCAGTCGATCGAGGACGCCTGCGTCTTGGCGGCTGTGCTGGCGGACGCGCCGGAAGAACCCGAGGCTGCGCTCAAGCGCTACGAGGGTCTGCGTCTGCCCCGCACCAGTAGGATTCAGCTCGGCGCGCGCGAACGGGGGCGCATCAATCACCTGAGCTCGCGGTGGTCGCGTTTTAGACGCGACGCGAGCATCGCCTGCCGCAATTGGATCGGCGCAAAAACTGGGCCCCAGGACCTTGCCTGGATCTATGGGTACGACGCAGGCAACGTGCCAACTGGAGAATTGGCCGCCTGATCCGATTGCCTTCCCCACCGCGGTACCGAGGCGCAATTCGCGGTCGGATCCGTTTCGCTTCCGCTTTTGCGCTGATGTCCGCTAACCCCTTGGCTTGGCGCAGTCGCCGAAATCGGACGAGGCGTTTCCGGTCGTCGCCGGCCGCGATGGGCGGATTGCGGCTCAGCCGTCCAAGCACATGCGGTCGGAAACCGCCCGCCAAAACGACGCGCTTCCCCGGGCGCCGGGTAGAAAGAGGGTTTTGGTCTTCGCGCCCCGTCATCTGGCCAACTGTACTCGGGGCCTCCGAGCACCGGCAATCTGTAAGAGATCGGCGGGTGCGGCCGGGTTCGGTCGGATTCTGCCGACAGTCGGGTCGGGGAATGGACGCTTTTCACCTGGTGTCGCTTCAAATCTACCATTCCGCTTTCGGCCTGGTTTGGCCGTTCAGCCACGCAACCATCGGCAAAAGCCAGTCTGAAAACGTTGCTCGCGTCCTCAATCGCGAATGGCGGCGACCGGTTCTGTCACCGCGCAGCAGTCCGGGAATGCTGCTCCGGCGGCGGACATCGCGCAGAACAGTCGACCTATAGCTACATTGCCTGAGGCGCTACGACTTCTCGCGCTCATACGCTTTTTCGTCGCCCGAATTTGCCGAGGATGCGTGATGCGCGAGACGCTCCGCGTCGCCTGACGTGATTCGCTTGTCGAAAGAGACCGCGACTTCCGCCTTTCTGCACAGCGCGGAATTCCCGATTTGTGAATACATGGTGGCGATAGCGTGCGATGCCCTCACTCCAGCGCCACAAGCTCCCGAGGTGGTGATTCCGCACCTTCGGCTCCGTCGCCCAAACCTCTCGCAATTGAGATAGCCCGGCTTTAGACTAAGGGATAGAGACGAAGACGGTACTCCGATCGAACTGTAAGGTACCTAACCCGCATTTTCAGCGTGATGGGAGAAGGTTCGATGTCGATCAATGCGTCCCTCAAAGTGGTTGCTGTTCTCGCAGGACTAGGGGTTGTGAGCCTCGTAGGCGTTGCGCCGGTGGCGCGTGCTGCCGGCCCGCCAAAGCCGACGATCAGCAAGGATGCGAGTGCCGCAGTTGCTCAAATGGGCAAATCCTTATCGGCCGATCAGTTCTCCTTTCAAGTGCGCACACTACGGGTCTATGCAGACTCGAACGGCCAACCTTTGCACATCGCCCATTCGATAAAGGTAATGGTGCGCAGGCCTGACAGACTGCGGATCGAGGTGACCGGCGATGACGGATCGACTAAGTTATTTTACAACGGCAAAACAGTGGTGCTCTTCAGCGTGGAGGGCAATCGATACGCGTCCTTGCCCGCTCCAAACACGATCCAGGGAATGCTGAAGGAGGTGATGGGGCGCCTCCATGTCGATTTTCCACTGGCAGATTTCCTGACCGCCAATCCGGACAAGTCGTTTCTCTATGGCGTCACGTCAGGACGAGAAGTGAATACCGTGACGATCGACGGCGAGCCGAGCCGTCATTTGCTGTTTATACAGCCGCCGGGCATCGAACTCGAACTTTGGGTAGAAAAGAATGATCGGTCTTTGCCTCGGCGCTTGGTTGTCACCTATCGTACCCTCCCGGATCAGCCGAATTTCGTCGCCGAGTTCTCCGACTGGGATTTCTCTGTCCATCCAACCGATGCGGAATTCGCATTCGTGGCACCGGAAGGTGCTAAACGGGTTGAACTAAAGCCCGCCGCCACCGCGGCGCCGGCGAAACCGAAGGAAGACAAGCGATGAGGCAATTGATCCTGATCGGTGTGAGCGCGGCGTTGACAATATCAGTCACGACGGGGGCCTTCGCCTGGGGTTCGGTTCAGGGCAGATACGGCGGTGCTGCCTATCGAGGTCCGATGGGTGGTGCGGCTGTGCGAGGACCGGGCGGCGGCGCCGCTGCGGTCGGACCTCGGGGAAATACTGCGTATCGGCCACCAGGGGGGGGAGCCACAACCACCTATCACGGGGGCGGCACCTATTACGGCGGAACGACGGTGTATCATGGTGGCACGTATTATGGCGGCGCCGCTTATCCGGGTGCTGCTGCGGCTGTCGGCGTGGCGACCGGTATGGCGGTCGGGGCGGCGGCCGCGTCCGCCTATCGGCCACCGCCCTACTATACGCCCCCAGTTGCTGTCGCCTGCGGCTACTATCCCTATCCAGCTTGTCCATAGCAGATTGTGATCTGACCCGGATCACGGTGCCCCCGCTGGCGCTGCTGGATCCGGCCAACCGGTAGCGTTTGTTTGACGTGGCGCGGCCAGACGGTGCGCGAACACCGTGTGCCGAAGATCGCGGCAGCAGCGTCATAGGTCTCTCGTCGTCGCATGACCATTTGCCGCCGGCGTCTTGCTGCGACACCGACGCCCCTCGACATCCGCCAGGTCCGAGCGACGCGGCGGCTCGGCGACCGCTGCATCGGTGGGCGATGGCGAGAGCAGGGCAACCTGTATAGGCGCGAGGCTCTGCCTTACCTACGTCTGCGTGGGCCCTCGGAGCGAGCGACGCGATGGGCGGCTTCCGTTGAAGAGGGATGAGCGCGGCCGACGAGGTAACCCGACGCGAGTCTGACGAGGGCCGCGAAAAGCTTGGCCCACAGTCCTCTCAGAACCCCGGCTTAGCTGTGGGGAGGTCAGGCCTCACACTTCGCTGCTGTCATAGGGGGCGGTCCTTGAAATTTGGCTGGATCATTTAAGCCCGCGGCGATCTCTGGCGCTGGCGCATACACACGAATGATCAGGTAGAACGGCCCCGACGAGACGGGCAACCAATTGGCTTCGCGGTCGGCACCAGGGGTATCGCGCTGCACGTAGAGTGTGAATGAACCGTCGACGTTTCGGCGGAGTCGGTCGTCGCTGCCCAGGGCGTAGCGACCGATCGGATTGGGGATCGTATAACCGGTGGCGCGGTCGTAAGCCGTTACGGACCAGAAGCCCGGCGCAACGGTTTTGATGCAATGCAACGGCTCCTTGAATGTCAGTGCGTATCGCTTGGTGCCGATGAGCTTTCGACCACAGTCGTCCGTCACGCTGGTGTAATAGATCGCCTCCGCGGGCGTATTTGAGGTTAAGCCAAACACTGCAACGATCGCGCGCCCAGGGTAGTCCGCGCCGGGCAAGCCCAGGTTCGCGGGCGGGATGTTCCAGCCATTGGCGGTGACGCCCAGTACCGGCAGCAGCGGCATCATCATCGGGGCAATTTGTTTGGCCGCCCAGCTAATCGCTTCCAGAATGAGCGGGTTGAGGCTCTCGCGCTTCCATGGCTGACCCAGTTCGATACCCAGATACTTGAACTGTGGCAGCACGGCTTCGATCTCGTTGCGTGGCGGCGGGTTCTCGTTCATGGCCGCGGCGAAAATCTCCCAGAATTGCAGCGGATCGTCGAACTGCATCTGGCTTGAGGCGACCTTCGGGTTGATCTTGGGCGTTTGGTAGTTGTAGACGACTGCCGTGGGTGCCTGATCGCCGCTATATTGCGCCAGGCCCTTCACGGTTATGTGGCGAAGCACCTTCCGGGCGGCGGGGAGATCGGCAGCGCTTCTCACGTGCACCCGCGGTTGCAGCTGGACCCAGTTCGTCGGGCAATCGATGCGCCTCACGCCGGCCGGCAGTTTCCCCTGCCAGCCCGGCCCGACCAACGCGAATGTGCCGCCCTTGTAGCCGGTCGCCATGCCACCCACGTAGGCGAACGCGTTCGCCCACATATCGCAGATTTCCACCATGTAATAGCGGTCCCGAGAGTTCGGCACGTTCAGGATGATCGGCTGCTGGCCGAGATCCATGAAGCCGAAGCCATAGATCACGTTGACATTGGGCGTGACGTACCCGGCCTGCGCGGCAATCTCGGGGCTCGCGATATGTTCGATCCGCCAGAGTTCGTTGGGCGGCACCTTGGCGTGAGGCCCGACGGACGTTGCATCCCGCAGATTATACATGGCAACAACCGGCATCGCGTAAGTCGCGGCCTGCAGCGCAAGCGAGGACACCCAGCTTTCAGGCTGCGCTTCGCGCTTTGGTTTTCCAATCTTGCCCGTAGACTGCTCTGCGTGAGCGGCCACCACCGACAGAGCGCTGGCCGGTAGCACGCTTGCGGACAATGCGCCAGCCATCAATCCGCGACGGCTGATTTGCAGGCCATGAGCGATTGTGTCGTTCATTTTTCCTGGAATCAGGAACCAGCGGTCGAGCCACGATCGGCCGCGGACGATTGCTCATTTCGAAGCGTTTCCACCAGAGGGGTGATCGCTTCGGATGGACTCCAATCGCGAGCCAGTCCGCCACGCACGACGCCGTCAACGAGGATGGTCCGGTAGATCTCATCGCCGGAGTGTTGGGTGAACTCCACACCGAAGTGAAGCGGATCGAGATCGAGGGCCTCGACGCAGGCTTTCATCAGCGCGTCGCTCAGACGGGCGCGCTGCTCGGGCGGGCGGCCCGAGCGAATGTCGCAAATCAGGACCGCGCTTTGCACCGGCCCGGGCGTCTCGCAACGCCAGACATTGCCCTCGCCAAGCTCCCGAAAGCTGACGTCGACGAGGTCGGGCGTGGTCTGCATGATGGCGCCGTACAAGTCGCCGAGCCTTTTCGCGAGGTCGCGCTTTAGGGTCAAAGGATATTTGGATGGAAGTTCGAGCTGGAGATGGGGCATGGGATGGCTCTCTCTGAAACTGGTTGCATTGCGGGAGCGGAAACGCCGCATTCGGCCGATTAGTCATATTGACAGTGTCAATATAGCGTGTATATTGACGATGTCAACATCAATTTGTCGAAAATGACCACAGCGAAATCCACTTCGGCCTCGCGCCCCTATCATCACGGCGATCTGCGTCGCGCACTCATCGATGCGGCGCTGGCGCTAGTGACAGAGGAGCAGGATTGGACATTCTCGTTGCGCGAAGTAGCCCGTCGCGCGGGTGTAAGCCACAACGCGCCGTACAATCACTTTAGCGACAAGCAGGACTTGCTCGTTGCCGTTGCTGAAGCGGGATTTGAGAGACTGCGCGAGCGCATGGCCGCGGCAGTCGCCGGAATTGCGGCCGCCGACACGGCGCTGCTCGCTTGCGGGCGGGCTTACGTCGAAAGTGCGCTGGAGAATCCGGCCCTCTACCGCTTGATGTTCGGCCCGGCGCTGGTGAAGCCGAAGGGCAGCCGGCCGGCCGCAGCGCGCCAAGCCGGCAACAAAGCTAAGGCTGTGCTCCTAGACACTATTGTTCGCGGCGCGCGCTCAAGCGTATTCGCCGTCACGCCCGACGATGCGGTGGATCAGGGCAAAGCCGTCTTCTTTGCCTGGTCCGTGGTGCATGGGTTGGCGATGCTGTTACTCGACGATTTTCTTGAAGTGGAGCTGACGGTCGGCGATCTCATCAAGGAGATCGAGCGCCTCGCGTTGATGGGACTGATGCCCCGCTAATGATGGGGTTGAGTGATCAAGGGCATCGCCTCGAGATTCGATCGTCGACCGTGCGTCGCGATTGACCGCGATACCTGGAGCGGGCGCGTCCATCCCATCGAGTCAAGTTTCTGAATCGCAGCGAAAGTGACCCAGGCATCGGCGTCAAACGCCCGTCAGATCAACAATAAAGTTGCTAAAGCCGCCATTTCGGTTCTCCATGCTGGCAAGGGCTTCGTTCACTTGAGAGAGCGGAAAAACGCGATGCTCCAGGATCGATAAATCCAGGGTGCCTGCGGCCGCCATCGCCGCCATATCCTCCCCTTCACCAGTCGAAAACCAGACGGAACCTTCCAAGGCGATCCGGTTCGTCATCAACCAAAATGCGTTTAGCGGGAGCTCGTCCAGAACAGCTCCCACGTTGATGGCCCGCCCACCGCGGCGAAGTGAGTACATGGCTCGCATCATCGCAGAGGCGGGTGCGCCGGGTGGGAGGCAATCAAGCATCGTGTCAACACCTTGGCCATTCGTTATCGACTTCGCCCAGGCAACAAGCGGATCGGTCGGCGCCGCTTGCGCATCCTCGGAGGCAAAGACTTCGATCTGCCGAGGCGCAAGCGCCTTGATGCGGTTCAGAAGCGCCCGATTGCGGCCGATGCCGAGGATCTTTGTCGCTCCCATTGCGAGCGCGATCATCGCCGCGTTTAGACCAAGCATCCCGCTGATGCCATTTATGAGGAAGCTGCGTCCCGGTCCAACTCTAAGCTTCTTCATCGCCCCGTAAGCAGTTCCAAGATACCCAAACCTCGCCGCTGCCTCGAAGCTGACACTATCGGGCAGCTTGACCAACCCGTCCTGCGGCGCGGTGATAAATTGGCAAAGTCCACCGTAAGGATATGCCTTGATGATTTCCTGCGATCGGCCGAAGTAGCCCTGAAGCGTGAAGAACGGGCAGTCAAGAGGCTGGCCGCTGCGGCACATGCGACACGATCCGCATGAACGTGCGGGGTTGACATAGACGCGGTCTCCCGGACGTATTGATCGCACCTGGTCGCCGACCCTCGCAATGACGCCCGTCGGGTCCAGACCGAAAATCGCTGGAAGCGGCGGCATGTTTTTGGCACTTGGCCCGTCGGTCTCAAAAAAATTGGCAATGATGCGGCCAAGGTTCGGGACGATGCCGCATGCTTTCACCTCAACCAGAACATCTGTCGACCGGGGTTCCGGGATGGGAATCTGGTCGAGCCGCATCGGCTCGCCAAACTTGTGAAGTCGGGCCGCCGTCATGTTTGGCATAGCTATAACCCCATGGCTAAATCATGAGCGTGAGTACGCCGTACCTATGATATGCGCCTCCTCCAACCTCGCGTCAGATCTCTTTTCCTGCGATCATGACCGTTGCTGCACTGGTGTTGCCGCCAACGAGGTCGCCGTTTGTTCGATCTTGGGCATGCCACGGATTGCCGATTAAAGCGCGCCGGTGCGCGCCGATCGCAAAGGCATTTCCCGGATACTCGCGCTTCGCACGTCGGCAAATATCGCGAGTAGGATTGAATGCGCGCGAGTGCCCGAATCAATTCGGGGGTTTCGCAAGCGCCGTGAAGAAGCAACATCAGCGGCGAGCCCGAGGAACATGAAGGCCGCGGGAGCGGGGAGTACGCTTGAGTTTATCCGGCATAGGCAAGGCGTGCGGTGACGCTAACCGAGCGCTCGGGGCGGCCTTGCATGGCCCTGGAGCCGACACGGCGGTAGAGAGAGATTCCAAGACAGGGAAATATCAGCAAATAGATTGTTTCCCCAAAGGGCGCCACCGGTGAATCCCAGAATTGATCACCACTGGCCGCCACCCGGTTAACCTAATAAAAAATACATGTTAGGGTTGTCTTTTGGCGGTCGGGCATTGCGGGTTATGGGTCAAATCCGCAAGCCTGCCGTGATTCTGCGCGCATATTGTGGAAAGCGAGCTAGTCAATGAAAGTCCTCGTCGTCGATGTTGGCGGCACGCACGTGAAGATTCTCGCCACCGGTCAGAAGGAAAAGCGGGAATTTCGCTCCAGTCCGACGCTCACCGCACGGCAGATGGTGGCGGGGGTGAAGCAGCTCGCACGCGATTGGAAGTACGACGTCGTGTCGATCGGCTATCCCGGGGTGGTGCTCAATAACCGGGTAATAGCTGAGCCGCACAACCTCGGCAGCGGATGGGTGGGGTTCGATTTCGCTCGCGCTTTCAGGTGCCCGGTGCGCGTACTCAACGACGCCGCGATGCAGGCGCTCGGCAGCTACAAGCGCGGCAAAATGCTTTTCCTGGGCCTGGGCACCGGGCTCGGCTCCACGCTCATCGTCGATGGCGTGGTGGAGCCCATGGAACTCGGTCACCTTCCGTACCGCAAAGGCACGTATGAGACGTATGTCGGGGTCCGTGGGTTGAAACGCTTCGGCAAGAAAAAGTGGCGCGCGCACGTCGCGGACGTAATTGGACGGCTGATCGCCGCGGTCGAGCCCGACGAAGTCGTGCTAGGTGGGGGTAATGCGAAACTGCTGAAGGCGCTCCCTACCGGTTGCCGCCTTGGCGCCAACGACAATGCGTTCCTAGGTGGCTTCCGCGCCTGGGAACAGGGGATGCCGCGACCGCACAGAGTTGCCAGGTCGCCAAATGTCAGCGGTCGCGCTCGGCGTAAGACATGAAGGGAGGTCCTCGATGAGTTCCGCCGTCGCGGCACCGATGCAGCACCCCGCATGACGGCTGCAAGCGCACCTGAGGGCGATTGCGCCGTTGCATCGGCGTAAGCCGTTCGCCGACACCTACAGGGTGGCAAACGCCTCGGGCTCGATGCTGTTGGCGTCTGTTTCGATTATTCGTAGGAGTCGCATCAGCGACGAGACGCTGCACTCGCGCGGCATCGTCCTTTTGAGGAAAACCGCCCGTTCAACACGATTCTGTTCGGCGGGCCCGCGCCCGCGGCGCTGGCTAAGCTGGTTGCGCTGTACGAGCACGGCGTGCTCATGCGGGGCGATATCCCGCACATCGACTCGATCGACCGATTGGACGCCAAGATGGGCAAGTTGCTCGCGAGATGGATTGTTCCGGAGCTGCCGGGATAGGAATCCAAGCTTAAACACGGCAGCTCGAGCTACAACCTCGCTCTCAGATAGGGGAACGTTAAGGGCGCATCATAAGGGCTCTCACCGTGAACGAGCCGTAGCGCGGAAGATCGCGACTGGGCTAGGTTCGATAGCGACGCTCGCACCAGCGTTTCGAAGCGCCCCCGAGATTTCTACGAAGCAAGGCGGGCGTCGTTCCGGGCGCCGTGCCACGCTCTGAAAATTACCAAGCGGATTACGATCAAAGAGGAGTTAGCCATGCAACTAGGAATGATCGGACTGGGCCGGATGGGGGCCAACATGGTGCGCCGGCTGATCGAAGGCGGCCACGACTGCGTGGTGTTCGACATGTCGCCCAAAGCGGTAGCGGAGCTTGTCAAGGAGAAGGCGACCGGTGCGACGTCGCTTGCGGACTTCGTGAAGAAACTGACGAAACCGCGTGCGGTGTGGCTGATGGTGCCTGCGGCAGTCGTCGACCAGACCGTCGCCGATCTTCTGCCGCATCTAGAGGCGGGTGATACCCTGATCGACGGTGGCAATTCCTACTATGTCGACGACATTCGTCGCGCGAAAGCGCTCGCGCCCAAGGGAATCCACTACGTGGACGTCGGAACAAGCGGCGGCGTGTGGGGCCTCGAACGCGGCTACTGCATGATGATCGGCGGCGAGGACGCAGTGGTCAAACACCTCGATCCGATCTTCGGCCGACTCGCGCCCGGTATCGGCAACATCGACCGCACGCCCGGGCGAGACAAGGCGCAAGGTACCGCCGAACAGGGATATCTGCACTGCGGGCCAAACGGCGCCGGCCATTTCGTGAAAATGGTGCACAACGGCATCGAGTACGGCCTCATGGCCGCGTATGCTGAAGGGCTGAACCTGCTGCGGTCGGCGAACGTCGGCAAGCAATCGCACGAGGCCGACGCCGAAACCACGCCGTTGCGCGATCCGGAGCACTACCAGTATGACCTCAATCTCGCCGACATCGCCGAGGTTTGGCGACGCGGCAGCGTCATTGCCTCGTGGCTCCTCGATCTGACAGCGACCGCGCTGCTGGAGGACCCGAAACTCTCGAGGTTCGCCGGCCGGGTGTCCGATTCGGGAGAAGGACGGTGGACGATCAGGGCGGCAATCGACGAGGGCGTGCCAACACCGGTGCTTAGCACGGCGCTGTACGAACGCTTCAGCTCCCGTGGCAACGCCGAGTTCCAGGATAAGCTGCTTTCGGCGATGCGCTACGAGTTCGGCGGCCATCTCGAGAAGCCCGCGAAATAGGGAACCCGAAGAGGCACAGCACCATGGTCTGACGCCGTTCCGACGCATCTGTCCTTTTGAGCGCCGCGGGCGACCGCGCCCACGAGAAGATCTTGCCGTCGCGGCGATGGTGAAGCACGGGACGTTGAGCGTTCCGATCAGCGCCATCGCGATTGCGGGTTAGACCTTGGCGGTTGAAGCGAGGACCCTTTGGTGAAGCCCGGCGCTGGTGCGGATCCTGGGGCCCGGCCGATGGTCGCTTCGCTGCTCCGCCGAGTTAAGTTAAGTTGACGGCGATTTATGGCGACGCCGCGACATTCCAGGCGTTACGAAACTGGCTCGCACCGCCATATTCCGGGACCATCATCGGCTGCTCGACGGCCAGGACCACCGGATCCTCGTAATCACCAACGAATTGGCAGAACGGGTCTGCAAGGTTCTATCGGTGATGCGTCACGTCGACGTGGGAACGCGCGTGCTGCGGATTTCGATTTTGGATGTCAAGGTACGATGAACGGGACAGCGCTCCCCGATCTCGTGCAATCGCGCGCGCTGTACCTCGTCGAGCGATCCGATGAGTTCCACACTCTTCTCAATGCGATACAGCATCGCGTCGGATTTCTCGCAGTTGGCACAGTCGTCAACATGAACGCGTTCTTGACGAAGCCGCACGACAACCTGCTCGAGCGGCCACTTCTTTCGGGCTGCGTAGAGGTTGATTGTCATTGAGGTGCAACTGCCAAGAGCCATGAGTAGTAACTCGTACGGACCCGGCCCCGCATCGTCGCCGCCGACTGCAACGGGCTCATCGCCGAGCAACACGTGGCGTCCGTCGGTCATGAGTTGACGGAAAGCGCCCATCCCCGCCGACGCTACGATGATCGTCCCCGCGGAAGCGGAGGCTTGGAGCGTACTTGCGTCTCGTCGAGCTGCTGAATTCGTCATCGAGCTCTCCATTTGCGAGTGTTGTACGGCTGACTGTCTTCCACATGTATCAAATGCCGGCCCGCGCACAGGCGTAATGTACCCTCGCTGTCATACCATGCCCGGCCGCTGCGGGGCCGCCTCACGGACGCGTGCTCAGCCGAATTTGCGGCAAAATCCTGTTCCCGTAACCTCGCACGTGAGTGGACGAGCGCTCGCCGGGAATGGGTGTAGCGGGGTCCGGCACGCGCAGCGCCGGTCTTTCATTTCGGCAGCGTTCTATCACGAACGGGCAACGGCTGTGGAACGGGCACGCCTGCGGCGGCAGACTTATCGCGCAGCACCACCCGCCGCGAAGCCACGATGGATAATGCTCAAGGCATGCCTGAGTTGGGCCAGACCATGCTCGACATCCGGCTTCGCGGCGGAAAGCCAATAGCGGCATTGGTTGTGGTAAATCTCGAAGATCAGCAGCGCCAATGCATCGTCGCTCTCATCAAGCGCGATCTCGCCGCGCTTGCGCGCGATCTCAACGGTGCGCTTGATTCGCGCAATGGAGCGAGCAATCGATTGTCCCGCCGGCGATGGGTCGGGCACGGATGGATCGTAGAACGTGCTTCCAGTCATGATCGCGCGGGCATATTGCGGATGCGCGCCAAAATACCGGTAATAGTGGCGAAAGCCGTCGATCGATTGATCGAGAAACTCCTTGTCCTCCGACAATTCGAGCGCCGCCTGTTCGCTTACAAGGCGATGTTCTTCATTGAACAGCAACTCGAGGAGGTCACGTTTCTCGCCGAAATAATAGACGATCGTCGCCGCGCTGACCCTGGCCTTTTTCGCGATTTGCCGAAGCGTCGTGCGGTCATAGCCTTGGTCACGAAAGAGCTCTCGTGCGGCCTCTTTAATGCGCGCAAACCGCCGCCGCTTCCGCTTTTCGTGCGCGCCGCCCGGCGCCATGTCGTCCGCTTGAATCCGCGGCCGGTTTCTTGCGCTTTCCACGATAGGTCTCACCATTCGGCTATGGTTCGCCACTTGAGTTAGCTCATCAGATATCGAGTAGGCAAGTTGGCGGGTTGACTCGCGCAAGGCAAACATTTAAACACGTTTTAAAACATGTTTCAATAGGAGGGGTCATGAAGCGCAGCATCGGCCGCATCCTCACGACCCATGCCGGAAGCCTGATCAGGCCGCCGGAAATTGTCGAGGCAATGATCCGGGATCATTTGCGCGAACCGGTCGACACGGAGCGCTTCGAAAGCGATCTCGCAAATGCGGTGCGAGACGTCGCCAAGCAACAGGCGGAAGTCGGTGTCGATATCATCGACGACGGGGAGTTCGGCAAGAGCAGCTGGGTGGCTTACGTGTCCGAACGCCTCGAGGGCCTGGCGCCCATGACGTTCACGCGGGAGATGCTGGCAGCTCCGTCGCCGGTCTTTCCGGAGCAGGACCGCTTCGCTGGTTTCTACCGGACATACAGCAAATATGAATCGACGATGTGGCTTCCGGAGACACCGTCGAAAGCGCGCTACGACGGCAACCAAATGACCGAGTATGCGAAGGTCGTCTGCACCGGCCCGCTGCGCTACAAGCCCGAGGCGCTGCAGCGCGACATTGCCAATTTCAAGGCGGCGCTCAAGGAGCTCGATATCGAAGAGGCCTTCATGCCCGTCGTTGCACCGGCCAGCATCGAGATCATCCCCAATCGCCATTACAAGACGCGCGAGGAATACCTTTTCGCCAGTGCCGACGCGCTTAGCACCGAATACAAGATGATCGTCGATGCCGGATTCCTGCTGCAAGTCGACGATGCGATTCTGCCGATGCAACGCTTCATGAGGTTCGCCGGCAAGGACGTCGGTGAGTACCGCGACTGGGCGCGGCTGCGCATCGATGCGCTGAACCATGCCCTCGGTGGCATTCCGGAAGATCGCATCCGGTACCACATCTGCTTCGGTAGCCAGAATGTCCCGCACACGAGCGACGCACCATTGGCAGAAGTCCTCGATCTCGTTCTGCAAGTCACGGCGCAAGCCTATTCGATCGAGGCCAGCAATCCGCGTCATGAACATGAATGGCAGATCTGGAGCGAGACAAAGCTGCCCGACGGCAAGATCCTGATTCCGGGCGTCGTCAATCACGCCACCAACATCGTGGAGCATCCCGAACTGATCGCGCTGAGGCTTCGGAACTTTGCCGGGCTGGTCGGGCGCGAGAACGTAATCGCAGGGACGGACTGTGGCTTCTCGCAAAGCTGGAACTCACCCCGGGTCCATCCGGAAGTTCAGTGGGCAAAGCTCGCAGCACTGGTCGAAGGCGCACACCTCGCCTCGCGACGGCTTTGGACGTGAGGTCAACGCAGAGGAGGAACGCGCCATGGGTGAGCCAGTCAGATTTCCCGATGTCGCAGTTTACACCGGGTTCAACCAGACGGTACGTGCGGAGACCGACGTCCGCGACCTGGAGATCACGCAAGGCGCCATTCCCGACGCCTTCGCGGGCACCCTCTATCGCGTCGGACCCGACCCGCGCTATCCGGCGCATCTTGGCGACGACGAGTGGACCAACGGCGACGGGCATGTTGTGATGTTCCGGTTCGAGGACGGCCACGTCGACCTCAAGACGCGCTACGTCCGCACCGAGCGCTTCCTGTTGGAGGAGAAAGCACGAAAATCTCTGTTCGGGCGCTACCGCAACACCTACACTAACGATCCAAGCGTCGCCGGCGCGTCGAACGGCACCGCGAACACCAACGTCATTTGGCACGGCGGCAAGCTGCTGGCGCTCAAGGAAGACTCGCTGCCGATCGAACTCGACCCCGACACACTCGCGACTAAAGCGAGCTGGAACTACGACGGGCGCATGACGGCGCGTTGCATGACAGCGCACCCGAAACTCGACACGTCAACGGGTGAACTACTCAGCTTCTCGTTCCAGGCGCGCGGCGATGGCACCACCGATTTCGCCTATTGGGTGATCGACAAGCACGGCAAGATCACGCACGAAACCTGGTTCCAAGCTCCCTACCCGGGTTGGGTCCATGATTTCGCGATAACCGAGGAGCACGTCGTCTTTCCGATGACGCCCATGATTACCGACCTCGAGGTGCTCAAGAAGGGCGGGCCGTTTTATCAGTACCATCCTGACAAGGAGTATCATTTCGCCGTCATGCCCCGCCACGGCACCGCCGCGGATGTGCGCTGGTTCCGCGGACCGTCCGGAAGTGCCGGGCACATGGTCAACGCCTTCACCGAAGGGACGAAGGTCCATCTCGATATTTGTCTGGCCGAGGGCGTGGCCGTCCTTCCCTTCATTCCAAAGGTAGATGGCACATTTTGCGATCCGGTACCGCCGCAGATCACGCGGCTTACCTTCGACATGAAGGGCAACAGCGACCGGTACACAAAGCACCTGCTTGTGCGGCGACCAGGCGAGATGCCGCAGACCGATCCTCGCTACCAGGGACGGCCCTATCGTCATGCCTACTTCCTGGCGTTGGGACCGGTTGGCCTGGACGGCGCCGGCTTGGCTCATGTCGACCTTACGACGAGCAAGGAAGAGGTCTGGGATTGCGGCAAGGGCACTACCTTGCACGAACCTCAGTTCGTGCCACGTCGGACGGATGCGGCCGAAGGCGATGGCTGGATCGTCGTAATCCACGACCGCCGTCCCGAGGGTCATGCCAACCTGCTGATTTTCGATGCACAGAGGGTCGCCGCCGGCCCGGTCGCCACGATTCGGCTGCCGATGCGCGTGCGCTGCACCTTCCATGGCATGTGGGTGCCGGAGAGCGCTCTTCGGACAATGGAGCCTCAGCATGCCTGACACTTGGGTTCGCTCTGGGCGTCCGCCGAAGTACCTGCACCTTTCGGTCACGGGTGCCTGCGAAGGGTCAAGCCTAATTTGGGCGGTATTATTTTCAGAGCGATCTGTAACCGCCGCCAAGCCAAGACACGAGCGCCTCGGCGTACGCGGAGAAGGCCTCTTCCCAGATGCGATGTTGGGCATCGAGTAGCAAGTAGCGATTGCGTGGAAGCCGGTCGGCCAGGAACTGCCCATTCGCGGGCGGTACGATAGGGTCATCCTTGCCCGCGATGATCAGCACGGGCGTGTTGATGCCGAAGAGCAGCGGTTCGAGCTTCGGAAGGTCGCCGACGTATCCCCGAACATATTGGACGGCCTCTTCGAACCGTCGGCCGGCCGAAGCTGCTCGGAAGTCTTCGATGATCGCGGCGGGTGTGATTTGCGCCGCGTGCGCCAGGTAGT
The DNA here is from genome assembly GCA_030041335.1 of Alphaproteobacteria bacterium. Classification (GTDB taxonomy): domain Bacteria; phylum Pseudomonadota; class Alphaproteobacteria; order ATCC43930; family CGMCC-115725; genus JAATGI01. Next base: position 30,478 of record JASHOB010000130.1, read on the forward strand.
CTTTCACGGCGTCTGCGCCGTCGATATTCGCAAGTGTACCCGGCGGCGAATTGATGAGATTCCGTAGCCTGTCGCCGGCGAGATCGGGCCTCATGGCAGCGCTACCGACCACTAGGCTTTCGAAAAGATCTTGTCTCTTCGCCGCAGCGAACAGGACCGCGAGTGTGCCGACATCGGGCGACACGGCATGCGCGCGGCGGACGCCAAAGTGCTTGAGCAGGGAAACCATGAACTCGCCCATCGCCGCCGGCGCCATGATATCCGATCGGCTCTGCGACCCACCGAAGCCCGGTAGATCAACCATGATCAAGGGGTGCTTGGAAACGAGCCGCGGTGCCACCCGATGAAACGCGTAGATGCTCTCGGGCCACGGCGCCGTCAGCAGAATGGGGAGGCCATCGCCGGGCCCGCTCCGGGCGTAGCGAACGGACAGGCCATCCACCTCGACGGTGGCCACCTTTCCAATGTTTGGCAGCGTGCCGGTGCTCATAGACCACTCCGTCCGACCGGATTGTGATGATCATCCAACTGCACTGCTGACACCCGTCGCAATCGGTCGGCATGTCGGGCGACAGATGTCGGATAGAAACGTGCCCGTTAGGAGCCGCGCCGCATAGCCTTTAAACTTGACGGCGGCGCCGAGATCGGATGCGGCCACCTCCTGCAGAGTGTCGCCGAAGGTGTAAATCGCGGTACGAACCGGCCCAGCAAAGATGACCGAGCATGGTAATGTCACGGGAGCCTCCATGGCTCCTGGCCGGCGACACCAACGCTTCAGAAATTCTCCTTATAGGGTCTGAGATCGAGCTCGAAGCTCCAGGCTGACCGCGCCTGCCGATGGATCTGCCAATAGGCTTCGGCGATAGCGTCAATGCCTAGAAGTCCGTCCTCCCCACGCTGCTGCACGAGCTCGGGATATCGGCTGAGCAGACGTTCGCCGTTGATCCCGCCGTCGATGACGATATGCGCGACATGGATCCCTTGCGGGCCGAACTCGCGCGCCATGCTCTGCGCGATGGCCCGCAGCCCTGCTTTGGCGGCGGCGAAATGCGCGAAACCGGGCTTACCGCGCAGGCTTGCCGAGGCACCGGTGAAGATCACGGTGCCGCGCCCCAGGGGCACCAGACGGCGCGCCGCTTCCCGGCCGACCAGAAAGCCGCCCAGGCAGCCGACGCGCCAGAATTTCTCGAAGGTCTCGGCGCTCAATTCGCGGAAGTCGAGTCGCTGATTGTTTCCGGCGTTGTAGACGACGAGATCCGCGGGGCTGAACCGACGTCCCGATGCCATGGCACGATCGAACAGACTCCCGACGTCTTTCTCGCTGGTCACATCGGCCATCACCGCTTCGGCGCTTCCGCCAGCAGACCCGATCGCGCGGACGATGGCGTCAAGTTTGACAGCGGTCCGGCCGGCGACCAGTACATGATATCCTTCGGTGGCAAAGCGGCGGCACAGCGCCGCGCCGAGACCTTGCTCGGCCCCCACGCCGATAACGACTGCGGTCGGGATCAACTTCTCGCCTTCTGCCTCTTCGCCGCTCATCCGGTTCACCTTCGCTCACACCCGTCACAGATTCCCGATTTCAACAGGGTCGCCGCGGTCGGCGCCGCGAGCAGCCGGGACCGAAACATGCTACCGCCCGTCGGACAAGCCCGCCACCGCGCTGGTTCAAACCGGCTGTGCATCGTTTGCTCACCGACAATGCAACCCTCTCCACTGCCGGTCTTCAGTTACATGCATATGCACCTACTTTAGGCTTAGTTACGCCTGTGTCAAGGAAGGACCTTCGGGAGATCTCGACTGGAGCCGTAACGCAAAAAAAGCAATTGCTTTATGATTTCACGAGGTCGGAATATTGGCCGGTCCAAATGAAGAACACTCGAGGCACCCACGTATGCGGTTGGCATGCAGGAGCGTCGGATGAAATACCGTCGAAAAGAAGCCAAGGATTATGCGCGTGAGAACATGAGGGGAATTTGGGCGGCTGCAATGACGCCGTTCAATCCCGATTTGTCGCTCGATGAAAACGGTTATCTGCATAATATGCGGCATTGGGTAATTGACTTGAAGATTGACGGTCTCTTCGTTTCGGGCAAGCAAGGTGAATTCTCGTCCATGTCGTTTGCCGAGCGGCAGCGATCATTCGAGTTGGCGGTCGAAGCGACGAAGGGCTGCGCTTCAACCATTATGTCATGCTCCGATCAGAACATTGAAACGGTTGTCGAATTAGCAAAGTACGCGGAGGCCGTGGGGGGCGACTATGTCGTCATTCATGCCCCCGTGCTCTATTTCTTCGAAGCTCAAGACCAGACGGTGTACGAATATTACAGGTACATCAGCGAGCAAATTGATATCGGCATTGCTATGTGGAGTCATCCGGACAGCGGGTATCTCATGAGCCCTGAGTTGTGCACGAGAATTGCCGAACTGCCTAATATCGTTGCCATCAAGTACAGCGTACCGCGACAAATGTATGCGCGGTTGACCCATTTAGCACGAGACCGGCTAATCGTGAGCACGGCCTCCGAGGCTGAGTGGCTTGATAACATCGTTGAACTGGGTTGGCAGGTGTATCTGTGTTCGACTCCGCCATATTTGATGCAAACGAAGACGGATTTGCGCATGCGCGAATATACTGATTTGGCGATGCGCGGTGATGTAAAGCGCGCGAGAATCGTGCGGAACAGTCTCGATCCGGTTCGCGCGGCGCTTAAGGAAACGCGGCCGCCGGAGAAACCGCAGGCTCATCAAAAGTACTGGCAGGAACTCTTAGGGCAGGTAGGGGGGCCGACCCGGAGACCACAAATTCAACTGACGGATGCAGAAAAGGCCGCGACGAGGGCCGCATTTGAAAACTGCGGTCTTCGCCGGGGCATCGACGCACCGCGAATCTCGGTCGTTTGACCGTAACCAGACTGCAAATGAGGGGAAATCCATGAACGCGTGGTCTTCGCCATTTAACTTTAACCGGTGGATAGACGCTAACGCGCATTTGCTCAAGCCGCCGGTTGGCAACAGGTTGTTGTTCGAGGGCGCGGACATGGTAGTGCAAGTCATCGGTGGTCCGAATCAGCGTGTCGACTTCCACGACGATCCTGTTGAAGAATTCTTTTATCAGCTACGTGGCGACATGATTCTTAAGGTCGTCGAAGGGGGTCGGATCATCGATGTTCCTATTAGTGAAGGGGAGATATTTCTCGCTCCGGCTCATCTTCGCCACTCGCCCCAACGGCCGATTCCTGGTTCGATCGGTCTGGTGGTAGAAAGTGCCCGGCGCCCAGGTGACCTTGATGGCTTTGAATGGTATTGCTTCTCGTGCGGTGATTTGGTGCATCGCGTGGAAGTAGCCATAACCAACATTGTGACTGATCTTCCCCCGCTTTTTTCGTCCTTCTATGCCGATCAACGAGCACGAACATGCTCGCGCTGTGGGGCGATTCATCCAGGTAAGGAACCACCGGCTAACTGGGTGCGAATGGGCTCCCCCGGCGGACAATAGTGATCCGATATGTAATCCGCTAAATACCGTAGGTATCTCATGCTCATGAGGATGCCGCAGACGAGGTTCGTGCGCGCGGGTCGTCTTCGCGCGGTCACGAGTTCTTGCGTCAGCGTTTGACCCTGAATGACGGAAACGCAGAAGTAAAGTTTCCACGAAGTCGAAGGCGAGGCCTGAGGGGAAATGTCAATCGTTGCGCGGTTAGTGCCCTTACCGGCGGCTCTCCGGCGCCCTTGCGAGCCTCGGCTGCACAGAAGCATCATGCTCCCGGCGTCGACGAATAAAGAGATCAAGTTTCGACGAGGTGATGCTTGCCGAGCGACGTTGCCCTGGCAGCCGCGCCTCCGATAGACTCGCCGGTCGCGACGCCGACTGTAAGGAAAGGGAACTGCGATGCGGGCCGAGGAACTCACCGCCGAATTCCGGATCGCAGGCGTCGTTGACTTCACCGAGACCGAGCACGGGCTCGTCAAAGCGGTGATTTCGCTCGGCGGCATGACAGGCGAGCTCTACCTCCAGGGAGCACAGGTCACCGCTTGGCAGCCGGCCGGCGAGCGGCCTGTCCTGTTCACGAGCCCCAACGCCGCGTTCGAGTCGGGCAAAGCGATCCGTGGGGGCATCCCCATTATCTTCCCGTGGTTCGGGCCCAGCCGACACTCGCTGACGGCGCCGCAGCACGGTTTCGCGCGCACCGCGACGTGGCGTCTCGATCGGGTCGAGAGGCTGGCGACCAAGGCGCTAACCCTTACCCTCAGTCTCGGCGATGACGACGTCAGATCGAGATTCTGGCCAGAGCGGTTCCGCGCGATTTACGACGTGACCTTCGCGCAGACCTTGTCGTTGCGCCTCGCGGTGCAGAACCTCGCGCCCCACGCCATCACCTTCGAAGAGGCGCTACACAGCTACTTCGCAGTTTCCGACGTCACTGCCGTTGCGGTTTCCGGACTCGCCGGCACCATCTACATCGACAAGACCCAAGCGAGCCGGCGCGAGCGGCAGACCGCGACGCTCGTCAGCGTTGTGGCGGAGACTGACTGCGTTTATCTACATACGCCAGCGCGATGCTTCATCGAGGATCGCGGTTGGAACCGCCGGGTCGTAATCGAGAAAAACGGCGCAGCATCGACAGTAGTGTGGAATCCCGGGGCCGATAAGGCCGCGATGATGGCCGATCTAGGCGATCCCGCTTGGCGCGGCATGGTGTGCGTCGAAGCTGGGAACATTGCCGACGACGAGGTGAGGCTCGCCGCCGGAGATGAGCACCAGATGTCGACTGTTATCTGGGTGGATGCCGAGCAATGATTCGATCGGCTGCAGAGGGGTGTGAGGAGTGCGGCCTCACGGGTCGAAACGGGCGCTAGGTCAAACCTCCTCGGTCACCAGCCGGCGGTACATTTGCCATTCGAGCTCACCGCCGGGCTTGTTGCCGCGGCGCTTCTCCATCTGTTGCCAAGTGTGCTGACAGACCACGCGCGACAGAGGGCGCGCCCGACCGCCCGTGGCCATAACGCGCTCCTGCGTCTCGCAGGCGCGCAGTAGCGTGTCCATGAACACGAAACATTCGCCAATCGTGCGTCCGACCGTGAGCAGGCCGTGATTCTGCATTATCATGGTGAAGCGGTCGCCGAGGTCGGCAATGATGCGCGGCGCCTCGTCCGCTTCCTCGGCGAGGCCTTCGAACTGATGATAGGCGACCTGACCCCAAATCGCGCAGCCTTCCTGGTCATAGAGTTGCAGGCCCTCCTCGAGCGCGGAGACCACGACGCCCGCCATCGGATGGAGATGAAGCGTTGCGTTGATATGCGGCTTCGAGCGCAGGATGGCGCTGTGGAAATTGAGCCCCGCCGGGCCTGGCATGAGCTCGGTCTCGGTCAGCACGCGCCCGTCGAGACCCAGTTTGATGAGGTTGTCGGCCGTGATCTCGTGCCAGCCGAAGCCGCGCGCATTCATCAGAAATTGGTCGGGGTTGTCCGGCAGCCGTGCGGTCATGTGATTGGAGATCGTGCGGTTCCAGCCGAACCGGTGCGCGACGCGGAAGGCCGCCGCGAGCTCGCGCCGCGTCTCGCGCTCGCTGGCGCTCATCGATGTGTCGATCGCGGCTAATCTCTTCGCCATCGGAGTCATCCTCATGACGTGCGGGAAGCGTCCATCCTATGCCAGGGACGCTCAAGACGCAAAGGAGGCGGTGACGGAGGCCATTGATCGACCCGACCGGCTGAGGCGATGTTCTGCGCTATGGCGATGCGCCTGATCCCGCGGCGAGCCGCGGCGAGGTGCTGGTCGACGTTCACGCCGCGGGCGTGGTGAGCACTGGGGGGAGAGGGTTAAGACCTGGTCCGCAGTGGTGAATATAAGCTTCGGCACATTCGCCGCCGAAAGCGGACTATCTGCTTTCGGCCGGCTTCAGTGATTCTACGCCGCGCCAATTCACGTCGTTCGTCCGCCCGAGGACGCTCTAGAATCCGGACGTCTGTTGTCAGATGGCAACCACCGCGACGGTCGAGCACAAATTTTCTCCCATCGCGATCGGCCGACGCGCAAACTGGGGATTGGTGACTATCTTCATAACCCTCTACCTTGGTTCGCGATTGTGAGCGCAGTGTGCCAGAGCAGTCATTCGGCTGAAGCAGAGAAGCTTTCGGAATACAGTGGGGGCAATCGGCCCATTCGCCGCGCGCTGGTCTTCGCGATCGTCGCGCTCGCGCTGATAATGAGCTCGGTCGACTCCACAATCGTTGCCACGGCGTTGCATGCCTTGCAGGAAGGCCTACAAACGTCGATCAATTGGGTGGGGTGGACGCTGACGGCCTACTCTTTTGGGCTGGTGTTGATGTTGCCGGTGAGCGGCAAGCTCAGCGCGCGGTACGGTCATCGCCGTGTATTCCTTGGGTCGGTGGCCGCCTTCACCGCTGCATCGCTGGGTTGCGGGATGGCCGATAACATCTACGTGCTTATCGTATTGCGCGCGATACAAGCTGCCGGCGGCGCAGGCTTCACGCCCTCAGCGACCGGGATCGTCGTGGATCACTTCGGTAAAGAGCGTGATCGAGCGCTGGGTTTGTTCGGCAGCATCTTTCCGATCGGTGCGATGATCGGGCCGGTGTTTGGCGGGCTGTTCGTATCATACTGGTCATGGCGGGGTGTGTTTTACGTCAACGTTCCAATCGGCTTAGTAGCCATGGTCCTGGCATTGCGCTACGTGCCGTGGGATCGCCCGGTGGCAGGAGGAATCGGACCTAGCCTAGACGTCACCGGTATGGCGCTGCTTGGCAGCGGGCTTTTGGCCCTAATGGTTGCTGCAAGCTATTTGGGAGAAAGCAATGCCCATCCGTGGTCCCCAGCGTTACTGGTGCCGATGGCGATCGCGATCGTCGCCCTGTGGATTTTCTTTCGCCATGGTATCCGTTCCGCACACCCGTTTATCGCGCCACACATGATTCACGGTCCAGGCTTCGGGCCTGTGAACCTGCTCAATGCCTTATACGGCGGCGTCTCGGGTGGGGTGATGGCGCTCGTCCCGCTCTATGCGACCAATCGCTTCGGGATCGACGCGCTCGGTTCCGGCACGCTGCTTATCGCCCAAGGCGTGGCCACGATCATCGTGTCAGTCGCGGCCACACTGGTGTTGCGGCGCACCGGCTATCGGCTTCCCCTGTACGTCGGCAACGTCACTATCACTGCGGGGCTGGTGCTGCTTGGCGTCTGCCCGGTTGCCGGCATTGCGCCCTACGCGTGGTTGGCCGGGTCTGCCTTCTTGGTCGGCGTCGGCAATGGGGCGGTCAACCCGGCCAGCCGCAACGCCGGGCTGCAACTGGAACCGCGGCATTCTTCCACGATTGCGGCTCTCCGATCGTTGGGCCGGCAAATCGGGGCGATTGTCGCAATCTCGGCGGCGACGGCGGTCCTTGCCAGTTCCGGTGACCCCGGCGATGTCCAATCCTGGGTCTATATCGTAGCGGGCTTGCTCGTCGCCGCCGCCCTGCCGCTGATCACCCGCATACCGGATCACCGCGGTTCGTGGTAACTCCTATGGATAACGACTGTGACCGAAGTCGTGCCTGGCTGGTAACGCGACGAGCGCGGAGCTCGAAGAGTTGGGGCAGTTCGGTTAACGGCTAAGCGAGCTTAATGGGCTCGCAGCGCAAGTCAAAGGCGCTGCGAATCGCGAAATGTGATGCTAATCTCGGATGTCGTCTCGCGAACGATATGTTCAGACAAGCTGACCAGCGGACTGTGGCGAGTGTTCACCGCGATCGGTTGGCCCATGCCAAGGTCCTCGCGACGGAAGCCGGACCGAGCAGGCGATCCTCCGCTATGTCGACCAGGCCTTTTCCGGTCGTGCACTTTAGCCGACACACGCACATGAATGGGCCCGCATGAACCAAATCCTGGGCACAGTTGATTGCTACTGTTCAAGTCTTGGAGTCGCGCGATCGCATTTGAACGTCTGGGTCGCACCGAACTGCTTCGGGGCCGAGCAATCTTGAGGTCGTCGAAGGGCGATCCCAATGGCGCGCTACTGCGCTGACGCGCTCGAAGCTCTGGTCTCCGCCCCCCATCTCACCGGCGAGACCTTCTGCCTTACTGACATTCGCCTAACGCCGCATTTCGCATGGTTCCCCATGACACCGGAGGGCGAGAAGATCCTTGCCGCCAAGGCAATCTCCTCGATTGGTTTGCGCGCGTGAGCGAATGTCCGAGCGCGAAGAGGGTTCTGCAACATTAATCAGCCCCGCTGAGCACAACGCAAATGATCCAACGGAGACCAAAACGCTTTATCCTTTCGGCACTCCCGCCTTGCCCATACAATCGTAGACGTGCTCGCGCTGAGCCAAATAGGTCGCATTGTCGCTCGATACGCTCGCACGCAAGCGGCGGATGGTGAAGCTCGGATCGAGCGCCAGACCCGCCTCTGTAGCGGTCCGTGCCTCGCTCATCCTGCCGAGTTGCGCCAGCGCGGCGGCAAGGAAGAAATGCGCAGCTGGATAATTCTGGTTAGTCTCAATGGCACGGCGGAACCAAGCGACCGCTTCCTCACCGCGGCTGAGATAGAGCTTTGCGGCGCCGGCAACGGCCATCCAACCGGGGGCAGCGGTGTCACGTGGGCTAAGGCGTAACGCTTCAAGGACATGACTTTCCGCTTCCTCGGCTCGGCCGGTGTGTAGTTTGCCGGCCCCTATCATGTTATGCGCGGCGGCCAGGTTTCGGTCCAAGGAGAGTGCATGTTCGCATCTGGCGATGCCTTCGGCGGTGCGGTTGGTGAAGATATAGACACCACCTAATACGAATTGGGCCCTGGCATGATTTGGCGCCAGCGACAACGCCTTGGTCAAGGCAGTTTCGGCCATCGCGGCACGTGACGCGCGGTCGTCGCTCAGCAGGTTGCTGACAGCAGCCAAATCAACACTCGCGGTGCCGACCAGCGCCTCGATATTGCCGGGATCGCGGGCAAGTGCACGTTCAAAATAGCCACGCGCTCTCGCCATGTTTTCCGGAGTCGCTCCCTTATTTGAGCTCGCCCTGCCTTGGAAATAAAGGTCCATGGAGTCGGGGTCCGGCGCTTGTTCAGCGCGGCGCGCCTCAGCAGCCATCAAATGCGCGCCTAACTGATTGCTAAGCCGCGCAACAATCTCGTCCTGCAAGTCGAATAAATCGACCACATGCTTATCGAAGCGTTCCGCCCAAAGATGATTGTCAATCTCGGCTTCGATGAGCTGCACGTTGACGCGCATGCGATTGCCGCTGCGTTGCACCGAACCTTCAAGGACATAGCGCACGTTCAACTCGTGGCCGACCTGCTTCAAATCGACATGTTTCCCCTTGTAGGTGAAGGCCGTATTTCGCCCGATCACGAGTGAGCCGGACATGCGCGAGAGATCGGTGGTCAGGCTCTCGGTGACACCGTCGACAAAATATTCTTGCTCGGGATCGCCGCTCAAATTGGCGAAGGGCAGAACGACGATGGAGAGGCGAGGCGGTGTGGGAGCAGGGGACTGCTTCAGCGGCGTCGCCGCCCTGCCGACTTCAAGCGAATAAACTCGGACCGGCTCGGGGATGTTCTTGAGTTGGATTGCTCCCAGATCACTGACGGCAAGATTGAGCCGGGACTTCACCTGCCGGTAGGCGTCTTCCGACAAGCAGATGGCACCGGGCTTGGCAATACCTTCAAGGCGCGCGGCGATATTAACGCCGTTGCCCATCAGGTCTCCGTCGCTCTCCTCGACTACATCGCCCAAATGGATGCCAACGCGAACCTCGATGCTGCGCTCCGTCGGCAGGCCAGCGTTGCGTTCGGCCATACCGTTTTGCACTTCAATGGCGCAGCGGACAGCATCGACCACGCTACGGAACTCGACGAGCAGGCCATCTCCTGTGCGCTTAACGACGCGCCCGTTATGGATCGCGGTGGTGGGGTCAATCAGGTCGCTGCGGAGTGCGCGCAACCGGGCCAAGGTGCGCTCCTCGTCGGCAGCAGCAAGGCGGCTGAAACCGGCCACATCGGCTGCAAGAATTGCTGCGAGTTTACGGGTGTTCGCCACCATGTCCCCTTCGCTGCAAGCAAAATTAGCACAATTTTGCCGTGGAAGCTGACCTGCCATGTCTTATCCGTAAACGTTGCTCGGGCAGTTTACGGAACTCGCTGTCTTGCAACGCGACGCGAATACGCTGGCACGTATACCAAAGCCGTTTTACAGCTACCGAAGCCCATGTAGCGTTGAACCTGAAGCGCGCCGACGCCTTTCTTCGCGGTGAGCATCAGATGGATTACAGAGAACCACTGGCGAAGGTCAACCTGGTATTCTCAAAGATCGTGCCCGCGATCACGGAGAAGCGGTAAGCGTCCCCGACGCGGCAACCAGACATTCCCCGTGCATTTTGCGTAACGGAAGCGAGTACACCTTGGCCGAACCAAAACGCGGGCACGTCACGCCCGTAGGCCAGCGATGCGCGATCAGATAAGCGTCGCACGCATCGTCATCGCGGAAGGCCGGTTCCCGCTGGGCTGTTGACGATGACCGCTTAAAACGGCGACCCTACACGTGCTCCAGAATGTGCAGGCCGCGCCACCGGTCGATGAGGTAGATCAGGCCGCGCTTGTCGACATAGACGTCGTTGCTGCAAACGCGCTTGCCGCTTTTCGAATCGGGAATGTAGTGCGCCACCTCGCGGATCGCGTGCGGATTCCGAATGTCGAGGATGCGAAGTCCCTGCGAGAACCACGCTGCCGGCACCTCGTCGCCCTCGATCGTCTCGACCGGCTGATGGCAGCCGGTCATTTGCGGATTCTCCTTGCCCTCGACGCCCTCGACCTGGAACGAGCCAACCGGAACGGGGCGCGTCTCGTCGGTGATGTCGACCATCCAGATGAAGGCGGACATTTGCGGTGCCAACGCTACATCGAGCGGCATCACGTCCTCGTCCGCGACTAGCATGTAGCGCCGACCGTTGATCGGCCGTTCGACCGGCACCGCTGAATGGGTGGGCCACGGAAAGGGCGGGCTCCAGTCGAGCCCGGAGACGAACCTCGGCTTCGACATATCGCTGATGTCGAGGATGACGAAGCCGCCGTGCCAATAGCTCGTGTAGAGCCGGTCGCCGCGCCGGATCGGATGATGACAGCGGTGCGCGTGGCCCTTCCAGCTCGGCGTCTCGCCACCCGCCATCCACTGCCCCGGCATCCACCAGCGCCCAACCTCTTCGGGATTCGACGGGTCCTTGAGGTCGAGAATCATCACGATGTTGCCGACAAAGCCCTCGATCTGCGGCGAGATGTAAGCGTAGCGCCCGTCGAACGTGAACCGATGGACACCGTTGCCGTCGCATTCCCAATGACGAAGCTGCCGGGGGACGCGCGGATTCGTGATGTCATAGATGACGAGCCCGCCGCGGCCCGGGTTCATGCCCTCGGGCGGCTTGCCGTGATGCTCGCGGTTCACCACCATGATGCCGTTCTGTGCGCGCACTTTGTGCGAATGGAGTCCATGCGGTATCGAAATCTCCGCGACGATGCGCGGACGCTTCGGGTCCTCGACGTCGACGATGGTGGTGCCGTTGGGGGCGTCGATATGGCCGATATAGGCGTAGGCGCCATCGACGACGACCTGACCGCCGCCCGCGCAATCGAGCCAGCCCACCTCCCTCACGCCTGCCGCCTCTGCCATCCGCTTTCTCCTGTTCAAGCTGCCACCGACCCAAATGGACCTGCACGTGTGGTCACTTCTTGTGCGCTGTACGGCTAACATCAGGCGCCTGTCGAAGCATGGCCGATGCCGGATGTGTCATCAATGTCCCGCTTTTCTATGACGTCGGAGAAGCAATGTGCTCACCCGCATCATGCGAGATCATTCAGCAACCGATATGGTTCTACCCTAGATCTTAAGGATGATGCCACGCTTGTAGACGACGCGCATGATTCCCCACCAGAACAGGACGAACAGAATGGCGAAGTCAAGTGACGCGATCTTGTCCGGCAGCCACGACCCCAGGAAGGTGTCGTTGAACCACTGCTCGATTGAGATCCGATTGCCATTCTTTGCGACGATAAAAGTTCTATAGATCAAAATCGCGCTCAAGTCCGAAGCGACGAAGGCGAGGATAGGGTTGACGCCGAACACGCGAAATGGATGCGTCCACCAATCACTGCCGCGTAGCTCGATCAGCCACATGAGAAGCGCCAACAAGCTGGTCGCGATACCGCCGGTGAAGACGACGAAAGAACTCGTCCAGAGCTTCTTGTTGATGGGGAAGACATAATCCCACGCGAGGCCGATCGCGATTGCGACAAGGCCCGCCGCGAACAGGAAAAGCACGCGGCGCGGGAGAGGGACGGAGCTTGCGATCCAGCGTCCGGTCAAAAGCCCCAAAATCGCCGTGCCGATTGCGGGAAGGGTCGAGAGCGGCCCTTCGGGGTCCCACGTCTTCGATTCGCTCCAGATATGGTTGCCCCAGGAGCCCCAATCGAGCGCGCCGCGATCAATCCAGGCAGCCAAGGTGTGCGGCTTGTCCGCAATGGCGGCGAGCCCCGTCGCGCCGGTGTCCGGCACCGGTAGGAGCATCAATATCGCCCAATAAGAAAATAACAAAACGCTCAGCAGTCCAAGCTGGAATCGCGGCGGGAAATATAGCGCGACAAATCCGGTCACCACGTAAACCACGGCAATACGCTGCAGCACGCCCGTGATGCGCAGATGTAGGAGCTTGGAGCTCATCCGTTCGGCTAGCCCCGGATCGCTGGCGACGTGACCGAGGTCGAAACCCGGAAACCAATTCAGAAAGAGGCCAAGCGCAAAGATGATCGCCCCCCTGCGCAGGACCTGATTCCTCAGTTGCCCATCGCCCTCGCCCCGCCCCATCCGATTGCTCAGCGACAGATGCGTTGTGATTCCGACGATGAAGAGGAAGAATGGGAAGATCAAATCCGTGGGCGTCCAGCCGTGCCAATTCGCATGGTCAAGCGGCCAATAGATCGCGGTCCAGTTGCCGGGATCGTTGACGAGCAACATCGCGGCGACCGTCGCGCCACGAAACACGTCGAGCGAAATCAACCGGTTGCCGTCAATCGCGGCAATCGTACTCGCGCCCTGAACGGTGGGTAAAGTCATGACCTCACATTTATCGGTCGGAAGACGTGCAAGTAGCGCCCCTTCAAACGTAAGGAAGGGTCTAGAACGGAAGACACCCGAGGTCTATCTCGATTTGGATGAACGAGGGTTCTGTATTTTCGAATCCTGAGTTCGAAGAGATGGATGAGCCGGAGACCGCAATTGAGATCTTGCGCTTAAGATTGGATTCACAAAGGAAGCGGCGAAGGCCGCACCCTCGACCAAGCCGCGGCTACTTCGATGCATGCCATCCCGTCGTCAGTAATGATCCATTCAGATCGCGGTCGGTTATTTGAGAGAACATTCCACAACGCACTTCGATCAGCCAGACGGACCGTGTCAGCTTCACCTGGTGTCGAAGGTTTGAAACGACAATCGATGCTGTTCGCGGCTGGTACTTGTCCTTCATCACATTACCCCCACTTCTCGGCGGCCCAACGCCACCGTCGCCAACCACTGGTGAGACGATAACGTCCTAACCTTGGCCGGTCGTAGGCTGTTCAGCGATTGAATTCTGAGAGGAGCTTTGTCAGATTAACGGTGGATCATCTGCCAGAGCTAGGTGGCTACGAGGCCGCGCGCGCCACTCTCCGAACGCGGCGGGTGAGCAACGCGTCCCGCACGCCGATCTTAAGTATCTCAAGCGGGATGCGGCGGCGCGCTTACGACCACCACCGGGGCGCGCGCAGTCGGAAGGTGAGGCATGGCGTACATCTATCTCGTACAGATGAACATTCCGGCCGAGCACGAGGCTGAGTTCAACCGCATCTACGACATCGAGCACTTGCCGATGCTGTTGCAGGTGCCGGGGGTCCGCAGGGCAACCCGCTATCGCCTGGAGACGAGCGAAGACCCGAGGATGCAGAAATACCTGGCGATCTACGAGATCGACTCGCCCGAAATCGTCGCCAGCAAGGCATGGCAAGAGGCGGGCGAATGGGGCCGGTGGGCGCCCAAAATCCGTCCACACACGACCGAGCGATACCGCAGTTTGTTCAAGGAGATATCCTGGGCGAACACACCTCGCCCCAACAAGGTGTGAATCCACGTGGGGTTTCATGCCTGATCGACTCTGAACAATGACCCGACAAAGACTAGCGCTAAGCAAAAGAAATAGCCGAGATAATTTCCACTTGCACGGGGTCACGGTTTGGCGCGGAAAAAAGTCGAGGCTCGGAGCCGAACCACAGCCGACACTCGGGACACCGGAGCAACTGTATCGCAGACCCCAGCGAAGACTCTCATTTCAGCTGCTGGACCGTGCTGTCGGTTTGATCCGACCAGGTTTGACTTCAGGGCGACCTGAAGGCGGGCATGACGTCACGCGCGAACCGGCGAAGCTGATCTCTGAACTGCGCCGGCGAAAGGCCCTCGGGCCAATGCAACATGAAAGTTTCGAGGCCAGGATATCTCCCGGCAATCGATTTGATGCCGTCGATCACATCTCTGGGCGTGCCGCAAAACCACGCCTTCTGATCGAGGCCATCCTTCAATGAAGGCATGCGTGCTGGAGCGCCGGGCGAGCCCCATTGGCGTCCCTCCGCGTCAGCATAACGAACGAAGCCGAAGGGCGCGAACCACTTGAAGCGTTCGTCGTGCGCAGGCTCGAGCGCGCGCACTGCCTCTTCGCGGCTGTCAGCCAGATAGACGCCGGCGCCCCAAATTATGTCCTCGCCGAGCCTCTTGTCGCGACCGTGCTTGAGACACGCGGCATGGTAGGCACGTACTACGTTATCGAGGATCTTTTCCCCGTTGAGCGTGACCATCGCCTTCAGCCCATACCGCGCCATCAGGTCGATCGTCTTGCCACTTGCGATCGGCATCCAGATGTTCACGGGCCGATGCTTCGGACGTGGTACCAAAGTAATATCCGTAAGCTGATAGCCACGATACTCGACCGGGGGTGGACACTCATAGAATTTGCCCTTGTGGTGGAATGCTTGTTCGTTGAAGGCTGCAAGCAGCAACTGCAACTGTTCCTCAAACAGTTCCCGGTTCTTTTCGGCATCGAGGAGCGGCGCGCCGAACGTCTCGACTTCCCGGGTGTGGTAGCCGCGGCCGATACCCATAACGATCCTGCCGTCGGTGACGATGTCGGCCATCGCGTAGTCCTCCGCAAGTCGCAATGGGTGCCACATCGGCAGGACATTGAAGGCACAGCCAAACTTAAGGTGCTTCGTTTGGGTCGCCAGCCACAGGCCGAGCTGAATTAGATTCGGAAAAACTTCGTAGCCCTCGCGTTGGAAATGATGCTCGGCCGTCCACAAGACGTCGAAGCCGAGTTGATCCATGAGTTGGGCGAGATCGCGGGCCGTAAAGAATGCCTGGCGCAGCCGCTCGTCGGAATACCATCGCTCATTCGCCGGGGTGCCGCTGAGCCCGACATTGTCCAATTCGATCTGACCGACATAGAGAACGTGAAAGCTTTTGATCATGTTCGCCTCTGTGACCTCTGTCCCCAACCAAGAACGTGTGGCCCGCCCGGTCTGCAAGCCCTAGTCGGCCATGCTAATCCCAGGTCGACCGCGATTTATGCGCATCTCCAGACGGATCCCTCCAAGCGGGCGCTCACCGTGTGACAAAAAAGGAGTGCTGCCGCCTTGGCGGGAAAACCGGCAAATGAGCGACGTCGAAATGGAAGGCAGAGGAGGCATGCCGCGGTGGCAGATAGCTGATCGTATTTGCGGGGAACTTTCAACCAAAGAACTACAGGACGCCCTCGACCCGCTGTTGACCGACGGTTGGCTAGAGCTAGACCCCATGAATGATTGCGCTACAAACCGTATCTGCCAGCTCGATCTCCGCCCTGGTCACGGCACATGCTGATCGTTCGCCGAACGGCCTCGCGTTTGTCGCGACGTCCAAGGCTGATCCCAAACGTGGCCCAGGCAGAGTACGAGGGGGTGGCGGGCGATCACCTCTAAACCACGCGCCTCGGTCACCTTAATCCAGCAACCTCCGCGTAGGCCCTCAGCTCCCGTTCCACACCGTAACCGCTGGTCCCGAAAATGATGCCGGTGGCGCCGCGGACCTCGAGTTGGGCGAGACGTTCGCGCAACTCCTCGCGGGTGCCCGTGAAGGTCATCTGTTTGGCGGCGGATACGTCGACGAGCGCGTCATGGCCGTTCGAAATGTCGAGGGAATGACCGCGGTGAATGGAGAGGTGGCGGACGTTTTCGGCCGTTCGTTCGACGCTAGCCAGCCACGCTTCGCCGTTCGGCAAGGCTTTCACGCTTTCCGGATCGGTCGTGTAGCTGAAGTGATAGGCAAGCGCGACGAGCGGTTTGACGGCGGTCGAGGCGCGCAGCGAGGTGACGTCCTCGCCATCGTCGAGGACCGTGCCGTTGGTCGAGACGAGGCAGGTTTCGAACCCTTCGGCCGGGCCGCCGAGGGAAATCAGGCCGTCGGTAATCTCTTTGGCGAGCGCGCGGGCCTTGGGGCCTTGGCCTGCCATGTAGACTGGCACGTTGATCGGACGATCGGGCAACCAGCCGTCGGACGCGAGAATCTGGGCGAGACCGCCGTCGATGTCGACAACGTCGCCGCGCAGCAATGCCTTGACCTGCGTGATATGCGTGCGCATGCTCGCGAGGCTCAGGGGCTTCTTGCCCATCCCCGCACGGCCCGTAAAGCCGGTGCCAAATCCGACCATCAGGCGTCCCGGCGCGATCTGCTCGAGCGTGGCGATGGCCGAGGCCTGTGCCATGGGATGGCGATAGCTCGGGATCAGCACGGAGGGGCCAAATTTGATGCGCTTCGTCTTTTCGGCGATGCGGGCGAGAGTGACCCATATGTCGTGGCCGAAGGCGGGAATCTCGGGACACCAGACCGCGCGAAAGCCTAGCTCTTCTGCAAGCAGCGCGTACTCGACGGTTCGGGGGCCGGGCGGCAGGCGAAAGTCATAAGTCAGCACGGGGCGCTCCGGAAATAAGCATCTTTAACCGACATTCGCCCCATTCCCGGCGATTTCAGGACAAGGTCGCAGGCCAGCACGTGGTGGCCGAGCTCGAGACCGCCGAACACTCCCGGCGCTGCCGGCGCAGCAGCGCGGCATGGCGGGCATGGGAAAAACGGGTGAACAGGACCCGCGGGCTGCCCAAAATTGCCATCCTTGACTAGAAAAAAGTCCTGCGCATCGTCAAAGCCACATTTGGAGCGGAACTCGTCTTGGTCGAGGCGGTCAAATTCGGTGATGGCCTGAACAATCGCTGTCGCGGCTATATCGGATAGCACCATGCGTTCCTGTTCCGAAGCGAAGCAGCTAACCTTTCTGATTATCTCCATCCGGCTCTCGCGTCTAGAGCGTTTGATACGCGCCGAGCAGTGACGCCCAGGCATTCTCGACGAGCCGTCGGGTTTCATGGTTCGTGTCGCCATCGGGTGTATAAACGACAATCCCTGTCGCGCACGAGTAAGGAGAGCTCGATAAGCGATAGTTAAATAAAGTTTGCGAATGCGCTCGTTAACGCTCTGCCATCTCGTTCCTGTGAACTTGTGATGTGCCCATTGCCCGTTGATCGCTCGAAAATCTGCGTCCTAGTCGAGTTCGAGTCCCTGAATGTCAAGCTCTGTTGCGGTACCCTCAAGGTAGTACGATGAGCGGCCGTCATCCGTGCTGCCAAGAAACCAAAACGTCGGGTCAATCTTATCGCGGACACTGAGACCTTCCGCTTTAAGCCGGGCGGCACCTGGCGAAGCAACCAGACCAATTCGCTCTGTCCCCCGTGTCGAGCCCTTAACCAGCGCCTGACGGGCTTTGCTCCAAAGTTCTTCTTGAAGCAGCTGCAGGCGATCCCCGCGGCCTATGCCGCGCAGTTCGCCGGCGCATGAGATGTCCCGTTCGAGACAGTGGGTCACGTCCTTGAGGAGTTCATCGGCCCCGCGATCGGCGAGATCGGCGATCTGGCAGCTGCCGCCAAGCGGCTCCAGAGCACAGCGATTCATGCGGCCGGGCATAAAAGGAAGGCCCGCCGGAAAGGCCGTCCAGCGCTCGAAGTCTAAAGTCGGCGGCGGTTCGATGAACATCGCCCGCGACGTGCCTTCGATCCACTTGGTCCGGTGTCCCTTGCCGATCAGATCGTCGGCGACAACGGCCTGACCCGCGGTCCAACGGCGTTTTTCGCCATCACTGGTGACGATTTCGACCGTACCCGACGAGACCACGACTATTTGCCTGGCGGGGGCGGTATGCCATCCCAGGTCGAGTTCAGTGGCCGTTAGAAAATGGATTCTGGGCGACGGCCAGGCATCCGAGAAGCCGAAGACAAAAAAAGAAAGCCCCCCGTCCCCGTGCGGGGCCCGCTTCTCTTTGATCGGGATATCGAACTCGTGAAATCATGAGCCGTCGTCCGATGTGGTCCTGATGACCGCAATTTTCATCCTGCTCCGCCGGTTGGCTTCAGCACTGTGACGCGGAGCCGTCTCAGGGGCCGGGGGGCTTCTGCATTACCGGATCGAGCGAGCCTGGTGGCGCAGTGCCGCTCCCACGCGCTGACTAGATCAGAGGGCGGCGTCGGCGTCCGTTGATGCCGGACGCACCCCTCATGCTCTGTTCGGGAAGCGGTTCAGACGCTCCGCCACAGCTCGTCGTGCACCGAGCCCGGAACAACAGTCGATACATGGGCAGCGATGAGTTTCTGGTAGTCGGCGTCGGCATTGATCTTGATCGACATGGCGTCGAACTCCGCCAAGCTTGAATACGACGTAGTCCAAGCCATCCGGTGCGGATTGCCGCCGACTGGGGTGCTCGCATGCACATCAAGGTCAAACTTGTCCCGGAGCAGCTTCGTGACCTGTTGGTTGAAGGTCATCGCATCCGCCAATTTCCCGGGCATTATGACGGCCGTCCTAACGAATGTGATCATTGAGTAGTTGCTCCTTGCCGTTTGGCCTCAATGGCCGCTTGCCGCGTGAATTGCTTTGTGCCTCACGAAGATCAGGCGGCCTCGAAAGGTCAACATAGACTAGGCGTGTAAACGGGGGATGTCCGGCTGTGTAAACGATTGTAAACAGCCTTCGTCGCGGTCCTCGTCGAGTCCATTCACCAACCTCTGCGGATGCGGCATCACCCGCAACCTTTCGGCGAATCGTTCAGAGGTAAGGGGTCATTCGGTACATGAGCGCGAAAGATGGAACGTTCATGAGCCAGTTCGCCCTCGCCAAATGGCTGTCATACACGCGGCGCGCCCGCTCGGGCTGATGGTTGAAATCAATCCCGAAGAACGCGGGCACCGTCTCACGCCAATCCCTCCCCTTCTCTTTGCGATCAAGCAGAAAGATGTAGAGCATTTTATGTTCAAGGTCGTAGTTCGTGATCTCCCCGACACGAAGGCGCGACTTCCTCAAAGGCCTGGATCATCTCTAATTCCTCCGATCTGACGCCTCCGATCGTCCCACTCCCTCAGAGGTCGTAAGAGTCAACCTGGACTATGGGTGTAAATGGGAGACGTGGGGCCGTGTAAAGATTGTAAACGGCGCGGTCGCGGGCGTAATAATGCGACGGTGTGGCTTTGGGCGGGGGGCCCATGGGCGACGTTCCGGAAGCTGATGGCCTAGAGCCTCTCGGCGAAGCAGGGTCGCTCGTGCGCTTCGCGGGGCTCGTCTTCGATCTCGACGCCCTCACCCTTGCGCGCGAATCGGGCGAAGCGCTCCCGCTGACGCGGGGCGAGCTGGCGCTGCTGCGCATGTTCGTCACCCAGCCCGGACGGGTGATCAGCCGGGACAGGCTATTGGAGGCGCTGGCGAACCGGCGCTTTGAGCCGTTCGACCGCAGCGTGGACGTGCTGGTCGGGAGGCTGCGCCGCAAGATCGAGCCGGATCCGAAGCGCCCTACCATCATCGTCACGGTGCCTGGCAGCGGCTACAAGTTCGCCGCCGAATTGCGCCCGGAAAGACCAGC
>JASHOB010000131.1 GCA_030041335.1 Alphaproteobacteria bacterium
ACGTTCGACATTTCGATTCTCGAGATCGGCGACGGCGTGTTCGAGGTGAAGTCAACCAATGGCGACACCTTCCTCGGCGGCGAGGATTTCGACAGTCGCATCATCGACTACCTCGCGGACGAGTTCAAAAAGGAGCAGGGCATTGACCTGCGCCGCGACCGGCTGGCGCTGCAGCGGCTCAAAGAGGCGGCGGAAAAAGCCAAGATCGAGCTGTCCTCGTCGATGCAGACGGAAGTGAACTTGCCGTTCATTACCGCCGACGCCACGGGACCGAAACATCTCGCGGTGAAGCTGACCCGCGCCAAGCTCGAGGCCCTCGTCGACGAACTGATCCAGAAGACCATCGAGCCTTGCCGCAACGCGCTCAGGGACGCCGGCCTTAAGGCCTCGGAAATCAATGAAGTGATCCTGGTCGGCGGCATGACGCGCATGCCCAAGGTGATCGATACGGTGAAGCAGTTCTTCGGCAAAGAGCCGAACCGCTCGGTCAACCCCGATGAGGTCGTCGCGGTCGGTGCCGCGATTCAAGCCGGCGTGCTCAAGGGCGAAGTGAAAGATGTGCTGCTGCTCGATGTGACGCCGTTGTCCCTCGGCATCGAGACGCTGGGCGGCGTCTTCACCCGCCTCATCGACCGCAACACCACGATTCCGACCAAGAAGAGCCAGGTCTTTTCCACCGCCGAGGACAATCAGACCGCGGTCACCATCCGCGTGTTCCAGGGGGAACGCGAAATGGCGGCCGACAACAAGCTCCTCGGCCAATTCGATCTGGTTGGCATACCGCCAGCCCCGCGGGGCGTTCCCCAGGTCGAGGTCACGTTCGATATCGACGCCAACGGTATCGTCAGCGTTTCCGCCAAAGACAAGGCGACCGGCAAGGAGCAGCAGATTCGCATCCAGGCCTCGGGCGGCTTGAGTGACGCCGATATCGAGAAGATGGTGAAGGATGCCGAGTCCCATGCCGAAGAGGATAAGAAGCGCCGCGAACTGGTCGAAGCCAGGAACCATGCGGACGCGCTGATCCACTCGACCGAGAAGAGCCTGACTGAGGCGGGCGACAAAGTACCGGCCGGCGACAAACAGGCGATCGAAGCGGCAATCGCGGCGCTTAAATCGGTGACCACGGGCGAGGACGTCAATGCCATCCGCTCGCGCACCGAAGCATTGGCGCAGGCCGCCATGAAAATGGGCGAGGCGCTCTACAAGGGGCAAGCCGCGGGCGCCGAATCGCCGCAACCCGGCCCGCAGCCGGGCTCGCACCCGGGTGCCGGCGGCGGCGATGACAAAGTCGTCGATGCCGATTTCGAGGAAGTCGACGAGCAGAAAAAGCGCGGCTCGGGCTGATCCTCGTTTATGTCGTCGCGAATCTTGGTCATCTTAGCAGCGCCGCTGGTCTCCAGCGGCGCTCTGTGCGTGCGGGGGTTGTAGGTCTGGTATGGCAAAACGTGACTATTATGACACGCTCGGCGTGGCGAAGAGCGCTTCCGGCGACGACATCAAAAAAGCGTTTCGCAAGCTCGCAATGCAGCATCACCCGGACCGCAATCCGGGCGATAAGGGCGCGGAACAGAAGTTCAAGGATGTCAACGAGGCCTATGACGTCCTCAAGGATGAGCAGAGGCGCGCCGCCTACGATCGCTTCGGCCATGCCGCCTTCGAGAACGGACGTTCGGCCGGGGCCAATCCCGGCGATTTCGGCTTCGCCCAGGGCTTTGCCGATATTTTCGACGAGATGTTCGGCGACTTCATGGGCGGCCGCGGCGGCCGGCGCGAGACGCAGAATCCGCGCGGCGACGATGTCCGCTACAACCTCGAGATCTCGCTCGACGACGCGTTCAAGGGTCGACAGACCACGATTCGTGTGCCGACCATGGCATCGTGCGAGGCCTGTCATGGCAGCGGCGCCGCTGCGGGATCGCGACCGGTAACGTGCCCGACCTGTTACGGCAATGGCCGGGTCCGCGCCCAGCAAGGCTTCTTTACCATCGAGCGCACCTGCCCGAATTGCCATGGCGCCGGCCGCGTGATCGACAATCCCTGCCGTTCCTGCAACGGCCAAGGCCGCACGCGGAAAGAAAAGACCCTGTCCGTCTCGATCCCGGCCGGGGTCGAAGACGGCACGCGGATCCGCCTCGCCGGCGAAGGCGAGGCCGGCGTGCGCGGCGGCGCGGCGGGCGACCTCTACATTTTTCTGAGCGTCAAACCACACCGCATTTTCCAGCGCGACGGCGCCAACATCAATTGCAAGGTGCCGATCCCGATGACCATCGCCGCCTTGGGAGGGGTGATCGAGGTCCCGACCGTCGACGGCAGCATGGCGCGACTGAACGTGCCGGCCGGCACGCAGTCGGGCAATCAAGTCCGCCTGCGCGGCAAGGGCATGTCGGTATTGCGCTCGCCGTCGCGCGGCGACATGGTGATCGAGATGGTGGTCGAGACGCCGCAGCACCTCAACAAGAAGCAGCAGGAACTGCTGCGCGAGTTCGAAAGGGCCGGCGACAAGGACCGCACCAGCCCGGCAAGCGAAGGGTTCTTCTCCCGCATGAAGGAATTCCTCGGCGGCGAGGCGCGGGAATAGATCCGGCAGCTTCCCCGATTGCGGCGGGGGCCGCCGGAACCCTAAGGCGGCGAGGGCCGATCGCTTGGCCCGCGCCCCTGACGATCCTCAAAATTGATCATAACCGGCGAGGCTACTCGGCCACCTCGACCAATTCGGCCGCGCGTTCGGCCGCCTCCTGTTGGCGTTGCCACATGGCGGCGTAGATGCCGCCCTTCGCCAACAGCGAGGCGTGATCGCCGCGCTCGACAATGCGGCCCTGATCGAGCACCAGAATTTCATGCGCGCCGACCACGGTCGAAAGACGATGCGCAATCATCAGAGT
>JASHOB010000132.1 GCA_030041335.1 Alphaproteobacteria bacterium
TGTGCCAAAGCGCGGGATTGCGCGATCCCGAGCTCCTGGCAGACGAATTGTTTCTGCTGCTCGAGGGCGCTCGCGTCGCGCTCCAGAGCCTCGGCCCCCGCGGCCCGGTCCAGCGTCTCGCCGAGATGTTCGATACACTGGTCACCGCCCATACGCCGGCACCACGCTAAACGCCGAGCCGACCAGCACCGTCGCAATCCCGGCATTGACGGGGGAGGCGGTGAGTTCGCATCACGGATTGAGCTCAGCGTGCCTTCTTCTTCGAAATAGGATTCCGATTCACGCTTAGCCCTCATTCCATGGGCAACCTTGCAGACCGCGGAGGGGCCGGATGCCGAATTCGAGATACGCCTTATACGGGCCCGCTGCCCCTTACTTCGATCTGGTCCGGGGAGCGCTCGGCGACCTCGTCGACGGCGAGCACTTCTTCGACATCGTCACTGACGACATCATCTACGAGGTTCTTTACGACTTTCCGGGCTGGCCTCGGGTCATCAAAGGGCGGACCGACCTGATGGCCGCATTCAAGGGCTATGTCGACAACATCGCGCTTCAGTCCGCCGACAAGTTGATTGCCCACAAGACAGACGATGGCGGTGTCATCGTCATCGAATACGAGGTTCGCGGGACCATCCTCGCGACTGGCGCGAAATACGACAACCGGTTCTGCTCGATCATCGGAATCGAAAACCGGAAGATCGCGCGCTGGCGGGACTACATGGACTCTCTTGCGGCCTGGAACGCATTTAGGGCTGCCGCTCCGTGATCTCTTGGCGTCCCACCGTCACACCGAAGAAGAGCGCAGCGCGGTCTCTGCCGCATCGAGCTTCGGCGTGGTGGCTGGATGCCACACGGAGGTGATAGCAGGTTCCTCCACGCCCGCCCGATCCGGCGAGCGGCCGAGGAAAACGGTGAAGCTCCTCTCAGCGCGGATGATCCTTCCAGCGTCCTTGGCGCCAATCTTCGGCTCGTCATATCTTGGCCCATGTGCCGGCGTATCGGTGCGGCCGTCATGGCTGCTCCTGTCCGGAGGTTCAGGCCAGCGACACCCCATCCTCCGACAGGACATTTGCGGCGTCGCCCATCAGTGCCAGCGCGTCCGGGCGCAAAGCGCTCTACCGCCCGATGATCCTCGCCTGGCTGAGGATGGTTTGCGCCGGTTCCTAGTTAGAGGCGCTCCTTGCCGACTTCGCAACCGGTATCGGCCTCGATCACGCTTTTTGAAGGTCGACGAGTTTAGTTATCGTCGGCAGGGTAAACCCACCAGCGTGGACGCCCTCGGCCGGCGCATTTCGAATGACGGGATTTAGCGTCGCTCACTCAGCGCGGCATCGAGGTCGGCTATGAGATCATCGCAATCTTCGATTCCGATTGAAATCCGCACAAGTTGGTCGGTGACGCCAAGTGCGGCACGCACGTCTGGCGGCGTGGACGCGTGCGTCATCATCGCCGGTAGCGAGATTAGGCTCTCAACGCCGCCGAGACTCTCGGCCAATGTGAATAGCCGACAGCGCTCGAGAAAGTGTCGCGCATCATCGGCCGAGCCCGCCACTTCGACGGCTATCATCGCGCCGAAAGCGTTCATCTGTTTTCGGGCTAACTTGTACTGCGGGTGCGACTCGAGGCCGGGGTAAAACACGCGTGCGATCCGCGGATGCTTCGCAAGCCAATTTGCGATACGCAGCGCCGACGCGCACTGCCTTTCCATGCGCAGGGCCAGAGTTTTGACGCCGCGTAGCGCCAGAAACGCATCGAATGGCCCTTGAATTGCTCCAACGGCGTTTTGCAAAAACGCCATCCGGTCTCGCAGTTCGCGGTTTTCACCAACGACCACAACGCCCCCGACCATGTCGGAGTGCCCGTTGAGATACTTTGTGGTCGAGTGCATGACGAAATCGAAACCATGTTCAAGCGGGCGTTGAATCCACGGACTGGCAAATGTGTTATCGCAGACCGTTGGAATCTTTTTTCCCCGGGCGATTTCTGCAATTCGGCCAAGATCGATAACCTTCAGCATCGGATTGGTCGGAGTCTCCAGCCACACGAGCCGGGTGTTGGGTCGTATGGCGCCGGTCAGAGCTTCCGGATCGGACAAATCAGCGTAGCTCGTTTCGATACCGGCCGATTGCCTGCGCACCTTATCGAACAGCCGCCGCGTGCCTCCATAGACGTCATCGCCGACGACCACGTGTGAGTTCTGCTCGAGGCAGTCGAGA
The DNA here is from genome assembly GCA_030041335.1 of Alphaproteobacteria bacterium. Classification (GTDB taxonomy): domain Bacteria; phylum Pseudomonadota; class Alphaproteobacteria; order ATCC43930; family CGMCC-115725; genus JAATGI01. The sequence goes on from JASHOB010000132.1 coordinate 2,217, forward strand.
ATGGTTGCCGTGGCCGCCATGCCCGAAGCGAAGGCAAAGCCCGCCGACCCGTTTTCCAGATCCGCGATGCAGCGCTCAAACGCCATCCGCGTTGGGTTCTGACTGCGCGAATATTCAAATCCTTTGTGAACACCCGGACTCGACTGCGCATAAGTCGACGTCGCGTAGATGGGCGTCATCACCGCGCCGGTCGTGGGATCATTCCCCTGGCCGGCGTGGACACAGCGCGTGGCAAAGCCTGGCCTGTTGCGAGAGCTCATCACTTCATCTCTTTTTAGCGATGCGGAAATAGTTGATCAGATCGAGGCGAGTGGCGATACCTAGGAAACGACCGCCATCCATTACGATCGCGACAAGATCACGTCGAAACAACGGGACGAGCTCTCGGATAGGCGCATCCGCCGAGATCGTTTCAAGCCGTGTAACCATCACCTCCTTTACGGGCAGGTCGAATGCCCGTTCAGACCCTTCAAGCGCGGCACCGAGCATGTCGCTCTCGTCAACCAAGCCCACAATGCGATCACCATCCACCACCGGGACTTGCGAGACGTCGCCGGCTCGCATCCGCAGAAAGGTCGTGCGTAGTGTATCATTGGGGTGCACGAGGACTTCTTCTCCTTCGGAGAAGCGGGCAAAGACCACATCACGAACGCGGCCCTGTCGTTCGTAATCCCAGCCTTCTTGAGCCGCGTATACCGGATTGAAGACCTTCGAGAGATACTTTGCGCCGGAATCGCATACCAAAGTAACCACTCGCTGCGGCTTGTCCTGCTCCCGGCAATAGCGCAAGGCAGCCGCTAGCAAAGTTCCGGTAGACGATCCCGCGAGCACACCCTCGCGGCGCAAGAGGTCTCGCGCGGTCGCAAAACTCTCGGGATCGGGGATCGCGTAGGCCTTATGCACGAGATTGAGATCGGCGTTAGGCGGGATGAAATCCTCCCCTATGCCTTCGACGGCCCAGCTGCCAGCTTTCGGCACCTGTCCCGTCTCCACGAATGGCGCGAGGACCGATCCACTTGGGTCCGCCAGAATCATGCGCGTGGCAGGTGAATTTTTGGCCATGAAACGGCCAATCCCAGTCAGCGTGCCGCCGGAACCCACCCCGAGAACGACGGCATCGACCCTTCCTTGCATCTGCCGAAAGATTTCCGGACCGGTCGTATCCTGGTGCGCTTGCGGATTAGCGGGATTGGCGAATTGGTTGATGAAGAAAGCTCCATGGGTTCGCGCGGCGATCGTTTCGGCAAGGTCTTGATAGTAATCGGGGTGGCCACGGCCGACATCCGAGCGCGTCAGGATAACCTCGGCACCCATCGCCTTGCAGTGCAGAATCTTCTCGCGCGCCATTTTGTCTGGCACGACGAGCACAATGCGGTAGCCCTTGCGACCCGCGACCAAAGCAAGACCAAGACCGGTGTTGCCGGCTGTTGCTTCGACGATGGTTCCTGCCGGTCCCAGCCGGCCATCCGCTTCGGCGGCCGCGACCATCGCGCGTGCCGGGCGGTCCTTGATGGAGCCGGACGGGTTCGCGCTCTCGAGCTTTAGGAATAGCCTGCAGGGGCCACGGTCGAATTGCGTGACTTCAATGAGCGGCGTTTCGCCTATGAGGTCCAGAACCGAGGCCATCAAACGCGATACTCGATTTAACTGCCTCGACACTATACCCGCATTTACTGCCTCGATGATATGCGGCAGCTGCACGATGGCGGCGCTACCAACATCGGATGATCTCCTTTTTTTGGTGCGGCACCCGATCGTTTGCGAGCCACCTCAATTCGCGTATCAATACCAACCCAAAGAACATTCGGGCTTAACCGTACGAGTTTGGAATCTCACTGATCTCTCGGATCAGGGCAGCAGGCGTCGAGCTATAACGGCGATCCGATGATCTGGGACGCCTCCCCTGGCGGGAGGCGCCACACCAAATGCGCCGCGACCATGACGCCGTCTACGGAGATGTTGTCCGCCAGCGAGTCGCCGCCACGGGTCTTCCGCACGACCAAGGACTTCTCAAGCACTTCTATTCGTGTCGGCAGCGGTTTTCAGCTGCGCGACTTTGGAGGCTATGTCACAGCGCTCCACCAGCTTGGAATCACCTTTGGTCACCTCGAAGGCGGTTTCCTCGCCCTCACGCCAGAAGCGGATGTCGAGCTGATGCCGGCCGACCCGGAGGTCGTGGACGGTCAGATCTGGCAACCATTTCGGAAGCGACGGGTCGATATACAGCTTGTCGCGCGGTGCATCCGGCAGAAAGCCCAACAATGCTTGGGTCAACGCAAAGGCCGACCCGGCTGCCCATGCCTGCGGTACATTTGCGCCGATATACTGCACTGGGAAGTTACCCTCTCCACGTTCGAACGCCGTATAGAGTTCCGGCAGTTGATTCAGACGGAAATATTCTGCTGCCACGCTGATGTCGTGGGCGATCCGCGCCGCCTCCGCGGCGAAACCGTAGAACTTGAAGCCCATTGCGATGATCGCATTGTCGTGCGGCCACACCGAACCAGTCTGATAATTGTAAGGATTGAACGCCGGATTCTTGGCGGAAAGGGTGCGGATCCCCCATCCGCTCCACATGTCCGGCGCCATCAGGCGCTCGACAACCGTCTTGGCGCGCTCGACAGGCACGATCCCGGACCACAGACAGTGGCCGCAGTTGGATGCGACGGTCAGTACCTTCTTTTTATCGCCGTCAAGCGCATAGGCATAGCAACCGAGCTCTTCGTCCCAGAAGGCTTCGTTGAAGCGCTCGAATAGCGCATGCGCCTTGGCGCGCAATGCCTGTGCGCGCGCTGGTTTGCCGAGCACGTCGAAGATCTCGGCCATGCGCACCCAGGCATCATAGACATAGCCTTGTAGCTCGCACAGAGCCTTCGGCCCTTTGACCAGCGAGCCGTCGGGATAGACGACGGCATCGCCGGAATCCTTCCAGCCCATATTCTCGTAGCCGACCGGAGAGCGCGTCTGGTACTCCTGGAAACCGTCCCCGTCGCGATCGCCATATTCGTCGATCCACGACAGGCAGCCTTCGGCCGTCTCGAGATGCCGCTCCAAGAGCTCGCGGTCCCCGAGCCCGCGCCAAGCGGCATGCAGGGCGATCAGATAAAGCGGCGTAGCATCCGCAGTGCCGTAATAGGGCGTATGCGGGATCAGCTTGAAATGGGCAAGTTCGCCATACCGGATTTCGTGCAGTATCTTGCCGGGCTCGGCATCGCGGTAGTCGTCCCGCTCTTTGGCTTGCAATGATCCGAGGACCTCCAGTGTCCCACGGGCGAACTCGGGATAGACGAGGATGTTCTGCAATGAGACGATGAGGCTGTCGCGGCCGAACGGGGCGACAAACCAGGGGAGCCCGGCGGCCGGCAGGAAAACCATGTGATCCGTTTCTGCCATCGGCAGTCGCAGGGCCGCCATGTCCTCGAGCCCCTGGCGAAACAGGCGATAAAATTCCTCGTTGCTGGTCTCGATTTTGACGACGTTTTTCAGCCAGTCCGCCATCGTCTCGGCGTGGCGCGATTTGTCGCTGTCGCCAATACAGTGGGGCGGCGAAGGCAGATGCTGGGCGCCATCGCTCAGGGTATAGAGAAGGCAGCAATGCCACGATTCACCCGCTTTGAGCGCGATCTCGAAGCTGAGCCGGCCATTGGCGTATACCGCCTTTGACGACGACCGCGTGGGAGAGATCGTCACTGCGCGCGTAAAGTCGCCATTGCGGTAGGTGGTGCGCAACTGTTGGCGCGAGGCGGTCCACTCCGTGGTGATCCGGCCGCGACGCACGATCCGCTTTGCCTTCACCTCGAAGAGATCGGCGAAATCGCACCGCACCGCGATCTCGAGCTGGAAAATGACCGGCTTCATGGCGTGGTTGACAATATCGAGATCCTCGTGCACGCCACCGTCGATGCACCGGCCGAGCGTGAGGCCCAGCGTGCGCGGCGGAATCGCGCCGTCCTGGGTCAGAAAAGACCGGTTGGTAAGAAAGATCCGCGACGCGTAATAGCTTTTCGCGCCGCCGTTCAGCAGTTCCCAAGGTTCGCCATTGGCATAAATACTCCAGCTGCTGACAACCCTCGTATCGCGAAAATAAAGGCCCTTGTCGCTCGGCCAATTGATCTGCCCGTCCTCCTCAGTGAGCAGCACCGTCTGTCCCTGGTGGATGGCGATCTGCGGTGGGCCGACCTGGACCTTGACTGTCATATGGTACTCGCTGTTTCGAAGGGGAGCTGGGCTGGCTCCATTAAAAGATCGCCTCGGAGGCGTGCATCACCAATATGTCAGAGCATAACTTTCGCGGGCAAAAATCGCATCCGGATGATGTTTTGTTTTCAGGAAGGACATGGTCTAGCAACAGTGTACTCATAAAAATCCCGATGTCCCGCTTTGTGCCGGAGACAATCAGCCGTTTTCATGAAGGGACCCGCTGAGATAGGCCGCAAGCGGGCCGGTCAATGGTAGTCGCATCAGTTCGCTTGGCCTGACCAAGCGGACGGCAACAATTTCTCGATTGTCGAGGCGGAGCTTGGGCGCCTCCTGCAACCGCAGTTCAAAGAAATGGACGCGATCACGCCGTCCGTCCCACATTCCGTAGGCGACACCCGCCGGGATCAGCGCAGGCGCCACCAGGCCAATTTCCTCTGCGAGCTCGCGCCGGGCTGCAGCCTCCGGGGTCTCGCCATGCTTGATGCCACCGCCGGGTAAATGCCAACCTGCTCGATAGGATGGGCGCACAAGCAACAGGGCTGAACCCACATAGATGGCCACCGCAGCGCCTTCATGTGACGGATGCGTCAGCCCCCACCACGAACGGGCAAGCCCGAAGCCAAAGCGCAGCGCTGTTCGCCAAACAAAAT
>JASHOB010000133.1 GCA_030041335.1 Alphaproteobacteria bacterium
GATGGCGAAAATCTTGCCGCTCTTAGGGCGCGCCGCAACCTGATCAAAATGAGTTCGGTGGCTGCCGCATCGGCCGCGGTGTTGCTCGTTTCGCTCAAAGCGAAGCCGGCCAAGGCCGTACCAGCATGCGCGGTCGGCTGCAGTTGCTTCCTCAAGGGCACGAGGATCCGGACGGTCGAAGGCTATCGCAGGATCGAAGACTTGAAGGTCGGCGATCTGCTGCCGACGCTCTTCGGTGGCGTTCTTCCCATCGAGTGGATCGGCCGCTACCCCTACAAAAAGGGCGATCGGGCCAAGGCGTGGGTCAAAGGGGTGCTTCCCGTACGCATCGCCCGATCGGCCCTCGGTCCTGATGTCCCGAGCGCCGATTTGTGCGTGACGCAAGCGCACGAAGTGCTGATCGACGGCGTCCTGGTACCGGCAGCCAACCTCATCAACGGCACGACGATTTCGCTTGATCAGGCGCGCGAGCGCGATGAATTGGAGTTCTTCCACATCAAGCTCGAGCGTCACGACGTGATCGACGCCGAAGGTGCCCCCTGCGAAACGCTCCTGGGCGTCGACGAAGGCGCCGTCAATTTCGCCGACTACCTACGTCGATACGGACCAGCGCCAATGAACGAGGTTCGCTGTGCGCCCTCGCTCGGGGTGATCAGCAGGGGTGGGCGGCCTGAACTAAAGTCGCGTCTGCGCAGCGCGCTCTCTCCCTGGATCGATCGCCGCCACGAGATCGACATAATTCGCGACCGGCTCGAGGAACAAGGGCTTCCCTTGCAGCGCCGATCAGAGCTCGCGTTTTGAGGTAGCCCATTCCATCGCCTGGTTGCGTCGCCACGCGCGACCGGGACGTGCGACCGGGAATCATCGGACTTGGGTCGGCCGCGGACTGATCGCTTGCGGCGACAGGACTGAGAAGTCGACAATCCAGGAGTGCGCAAGGTCGCGCGTTGTGCTGTTGGAATCGGGCGTCGCGGCGTCGCCGGATCTGTCGATTGCGACTGCCGGAACGCCCGTTTCGGGCAAAATTCTTGCGCGGACAATGGGTTGACATAGGCGCGCGAATGACTATATTCCGCCCCTTCGGCATGAAGCAGACCTTCTTTGCTCGACCCCTTGTCATGGAGTGATGCAAGTGGCGCGTATCGCTGGCGTCAACATTCCCAATCAAAAACGTGTTCCGATCGGTTTGACCTATATTCATGGGATCGGCCGCACCACGGCGGATAAAATCTGCCGTGAGCTGAGCATCCCCGATTCGCGCCGTGTCCATGAACTGACCGACGACGAAGTGCTGAAGATCCGCGAAGTGATCGATCGCGAATACACGGTCGAGGGCGATTTGCGGCGCCAGGTGGCCATGAACATCAAGCGGCTGACCGATCTGGGCTGCTATCGCGGCCTGCGGCACCGCAAGGGTCTCCCCGTGCGGGGTCAGCGCACGCATACGAATGCGCGCACGCGCAAAGGTCCGGCGCGGCCGATCGCCGGCAAGAAGATGGCGACCAAGTAGCTGATCGCGACGACGGACTAGAGAACAGGAAGCATCATGGCGACGAAGCCCGCTCAGGCGCCGCGTGTCAAACGCCGCGAACGGAAAAACATCACTTCCGGAGTGGCGCACGTAAACGCCACTTTCAACAACACGATGATCACCATCACCGATGCCCAGGGCAACACGATTGCTTGGTCGTCGGCCGGCACGAAGGGCTTCAAGGGTTCCCGCAAATCGACCCCCTATGCCGCGCAGGTGGCCGCGGAGGACGCGGGCCGCAAGGCGATGGAGCACGGGATGCGAACGCTCGAAGTCGAGGTGAAGGGACCCGGCTCCGGCCGCGAATCCGCGCTGCGCTCGCTGCAGGCCGTCGGCTTCATGGTTACCTCGATCCGCGACGTGACGGCAATTCCGCACAATGGCTGCCGCCCGCCAAAACGGCGCCGTGTGTGAGTGAGAATTGAGAATACGTGGACCGGCCGCACGCGGCGGGTCCTTTTTTGTGCATTGTTCCCGAGCCGCGGCGCCAACGCCCGTGGCCGGGGCTGAGGACAAGAGGTCTTGATTCCGTGATCCAAAAGAACTGGCAAGCGCTCATCAAACCGAAACAGCTCGCTGTCGAACCGGGCGACGATCCGCACCGCGTCGCGACCGTGGTGGCCGAGCCGCTCGAGCGGGGCTTCGGCCTGACGCTCGGCAACGCCTTGCGGCGCGTGCTCATGTCTTCGCTGCAGGGTGCGGCCATCGTTTCCGTGCAAATCGAGGGCGTCTTGCATGAATTCTCCTCGATCCCAGGCGTGCTCGAGGATGTCACCGACATTGTCCTCAACCTCAAAGGTGTGGCGCTGCGCATGGGCGGCGAGGGGCCGAAGCGCATGCGGCTCAAGGCGAACGGTCCGGGCGAAGTAAGGGCCGGCGCCATCGAAACCGGCCACGATATCGAGTTGCTCAATCCCGAGCACCTGATCTGCACCCTTGATACCGGCGCCAAGATCACCATGGAGCTGACCGTCGACACCGGCACCGGCTACAAGCCCGCCACCGACAATCGCGCCGAGGATGCGCCGATCGGATTGATCCCGGTCGATGCGCTTTACAGCCCCGTGCGCAAGGTCAGCTATAAGGTGGACAACACCCGCGTTGGCCAACGCACGGACTATGACAAATTGTCCATGCGGATTGAGACCAACGGCGCAGTGACGCCCGAGGACGCGGTCGCCCTGGCGGCGCGGATCCTCCAGGACCAGCTCCAGCTCTTCATCAATTTCGATGAGCCGCGCGCGGTCAGCGCCGAAGAGCGGCCGAGCGAACTGCCTTTCAACAAGAACCTCCTGCGCAAGGTCGACGAGCTCGAATTGTCGGTACGTTCGGCCAATTGTCTCAAGAACGACAACATCGTCTATATCGGCGATCTGGTGCAGAAGACCGAGCCGGAGATGTTGCGGACGCCGAATTTCGGCCGCAAGTCGCTCAATGAAATCAAGGAAGTGCTGGCGCAGATGGGTCTCCATCTCGGCATGGAGATCCCAAACTGGCCGCCGGAAAACATCGAAGAGCTGGCGAAGCGGCTCGAAGAACCGTACTGAGAGTAAGCACGAGCCGTCTGGGGAGTTCGTTATGCGTCACCGGTTGCACGGCCGTAGCTTCAGCCGTACCTCATCGCATCGTAAGGCCATGTTCGATAACCTCGCCCATGCGCTGTTGAAGCATGAGCAAATCACAACGACCTTGCTCAAGGCGAAGGATCTCCGTCCGGTGGTGGAACGGCTCATCACCACGGGCAAGCGCGGCGGCCTTGCGGCGCGACGCCGCCTGATTGCCGATTTGCAGGACGCAAAGATCGCCGACAAGGTGCTGACCACGCTTGCGCAGCGCTACGCCAAACGCGCCGGTGGTTACACGCGCATCGTGAAAGCCGGGTTCCGCTATGGCGACGCCGCGCCGATGGCGATCATCGAGCTCGTCGATCGCGATGTCGATGCCAAGGGCCTCGATTCCGGTCCGAAGCAGGCCAAAGAAGAAGGCGAAGAGGCGGCTGCCTAGGCGAGCGTCTGCGGACCGCTGCTACTCGCGACATTGATTGAATTTTTTCGCCGGACACTCGACAGTGCCGCCGGCGGTCGCTCGCGGCTCGTCGATCGGGTGACGACCGGGCACGACGTATTTTGCGGTAACGCTCCGATACTTTTTGGCCCCCGGTGCCAACGCGAGGGCCGATTTTGCGCCGGCGGGGTTCGTCCCTGATCTCGGTTAGAATCCGTCATGGCCTATAACACAGATTAGATATGTATATTATTCAATAATAACGACATTGGGATGTGTTTAGGGTTTGAAAATCTCATGGTGGGACGCTAAATGTCACAGCACTGATTTTGGGAGCGCCTCTTGTTCGATCAGCCGGCGACCTTGTCCCAGCGTGCCGAGGCATTGACAAAACGCTATCACGGGCTTTATGGCGCGGCGCTTCTGCGCCCTCTCATCGAGCAGGAATTCAACGGCCGGATCGCGCTGGTGTCGTCGTTCGGTACCGAATCCGCGGTGCTGTTGCACATGGTGGCCACGATCGACCCGGCGCTGCCGATACTGTTTATCGACACGGGGAAATTGTTCGGCGAGACGTTGCGCTACCGCGACCAGCTTGTTGCCCTGCTGGGGTTGACCGATGTCCGCACCGTGCGCCCGACGGCGCTGAAGCTCGAGGAGCGCGATCCCGATCTCGATCTGTGGCAAAGGGATGCGGATGCTTGCTGCTTCACGCGCAAAGTCGAACCGTTGGCGCAGGCGCTCAAGGGCTTCGATGCCTGGATCACCGGCCGCAAGCGTTTCCAGGGGGGGGCGCGCGCGCAGCTTCAACCGATCGAGACCGATGCCGGATTTGTCAAGGTCAACCCACTCGCGCGCATGAGCTTTGCCGAGATCGAGGCGGCGTTCGAGAACCACCATCTCCCGCGTCACCCGCTGGAAGCGGAGGGATTCCTGTCGATCGGCTGTTTCACGTGCTCGGCGCGCGTGGCTCAAGGGGCCGACCGCCGCTCAGGCCGCTGGCAGGGCACCGACAAGAACGAATGCGGGATTCACGAAAGCATGCTCAGCGCCGCCCTTTAGCGGGATCGAAATCATCGCATCTGGCATTGGCGCTGACGTAACGATCGTGTTTTGCGCACAGCCCGTCGTCGGCGCGCGTCGAACCGTAGGCCGATGCCAGGCTGACGAGGCCCGCCATGGCCGATTCGAGCTCGACCGGCTGGTTCCGGAAATAGGCACAAGAGAGACATCGGTCAGGCCCGGTCATCTTGCGAGTCCTTCCCAATAGGCGGCGAACACGACTGCCGACAGAACCAGGCCGAGGATGACGTTGACCGCGACGCCGGAGGTGAAGGCAAGGAATGGCCGGCGTCCGGCGTAGGCGAGGCTGCGGAATCGCGTCGTCAAGCCGATGCTGAAGAAGCAAAAGATAAAGGCCCAGGTACGCAGATCCTTGATCGGCGCCACCAGCGCCGGATTCACCCTGGCATTGAACTCGCCCAGACTGTAGCCGCGGGTTACCGCCGTCACGATCAACGAGGCAATCGCGAAGCCGATCACGAATTTGGGGAAGCGCCGCCAGATTTCGCCGGGTCCGGGCCTGCCGGCAATGCCCGTGCGCTCCCACCGCGTGGTCGCGACCAGTGCCAGCACAAACGCCCAGATGCCGATCCAGACGTCGCGGCCGATCACTTTCATCAAGGTGAAGGCCCAGATCGCTTGCTCCGGTGTGCCTGCCAATTTGTCGTGTTCGGCAACCGCGCCGTAGGTCTGAGCGGCGGCGAAACCGGCGGCGTCGGCAAATTCCGAAGTACCGATCCAGGCACCACCGACGCTTGCCGACAAATGAAGTGCGCCCGCGATGAAGGGCAGGGCGAAGATCATGACGATCGCCCACACGATGACGAGCGTAATGGCGATCGGTGCATCCTCTTTCCTGGCGCCGACCGCGCCGGCAATCGCGATCGAAGCCGACACGCCGCAAACCGCACCGCCTGCGCCTAGAGTTGCGGCGAGACGCCGGTCGAGCCCGAGCCTGACACCGACCCAGTAGATCACGACAAAAGTAACGATCGAGACGATTGACGCCTGAAGAATGGCGATGGGTCCGGCCCAAATGATCAGCTGGATCGGCAGCGTTGCACCCAGGAGTACAATGCCTGTCTTGATATAGAACTCAACGCGAAACCCGGCTTCGAGCGCGCGCGGCGTTCCGATCAGGTTTGAGATGGCGAGTCCGAGGATCAGCGCGACGAGCGGCGGCTCGAGATTGTAGCGGTTGGCCTGGTCCCACTGGCCGACCGCGAAGATCGCGAGCGAGAGCACATAGAGAAAGAGAAAAGACAGCGCGAAATCCCGGACTCTGAGCCCAAGCGCCGCCACCGCCGCGGCAAAGATCGCGAGCCAGAGCAGAAATTGCACGATGTAGCGCTGGTAATTTGCCGCGAAATGCGCGCCGAGCTGAGCAATGCCATGCCATTTCGGCGGCGTCACCGCGACCCATTTGATGCTGGCCCCGCCGGCGAACAGCAGGGCGGCAATGACGACGATGCCGAGGCCGAGCCAGATCGCCCACCAATCCTCCTTTAACCAAAGTTCGCGCCAGCCGGAGCTTTGCCGGGTCGACAAGCCGCTCGAATGGGCGGTCATGGCATTTTTCCATTCCGTTCGTGTGAAGAAATCTTAATTCACAAATTCGGCATGTCAAAGTTAAATTGATAATAGCCATCTATTTTATAGATTTATAGCGTAGCGACCTCAAAAAGCGTAGGGCCCGGGCCTCGGATGCAACCGGTGGCCCACCGAAAATCCAGGGCCGGCTCCGGTTCGAGGAACAGCTGCCGCGGAACGCGATTGCTTTTGGGTATCTTGGCTGGCCTGAGCGAGTCAGAGGGTCGGGCGCTCGTGAAAACCCGTCGTCCCGTCGTCTTCGCCGCCGCTCAGCGTGATGTCATCGACATTGGCGAGGGCCGGACCCCGGCCGCATCGCTCCATCAGCAGGTCGACTTGCTGCGGCTCGCCGATGACCGTGATTTCGACGCTGCCGTCGCGGCGGTTGCGTACCCAGCCGTCAAGGCCGAGTTCGGTCGCATGCCGAAGCACGAAGGCGCGGAAGCCGACGCGTTGAACTCGACCGGTGATCGTAATGACAAAAGCGGTTCGTGCCATCAGACGAATTCCAAAATGATTTGATCGACACCGAGCGACGCGCCGGGCTGGGCACGCAGTACCTTGACCTGACCGTCGCGCTCGGCGCGCAACACGTTCATCATCTTCATCGCCTCGACCACCGCAAGCTCGTCGCCGATATGGACTTGTTGGCCCTCGGCGACGGCGATCGAAACCAGCAACCCGGGCATCGGCGACAAGAGCATTCGCGATAAGTCGGGCGGGGACTTCTCGGGCATCCGCGCGAATAGCTGGGCGACGCGCGGCCGCAGCACCTTGACGGTGAGCGTCACGCCGCCATGGGTCAGGGTGAGGCTATGGCCGTTGCGATCGACCTGAAAGATCGCTTCGTTCCGGCCGAATTTGGCGTGCAACAGCGGCTCGCCCGGCTGCCAATCGGTGTCAATTGTCTGCCCGGCGACGCGAAAGACATGGTCGTCACGGGTCACGGTGACGGCGTGCTGATCGGCATCAGAGCACACCACCCAGTCCGCTGCCGCGCCACCATCGCGCTCGGCGATGATGAATTGTGCCAAGCCGGCCACCGCAATGATGCGGTCGAATAGTTTTCTGGGCGGCTTGACCGCGGCGAAGCCGCGGGGAAATTCCTCGGCGATAAAGTTGGTGGAAAGTGTACCGGCGGCGAAGCGCTTCGTCGTCAGAACCGCAGACAGGAAGGCGATATTGTGCCGCGGGCCACGAATGTAAAAGCCGTCAAGGGCGGCGCGCAGCCGCGCCCTGGCCTCGGCGCGGGTTGCGCCATGGGCCGTCACCTTCGCCATCATAGGATCGTAGTCGAGGCCGATTTCGGCACCTTCATCGACGCCGGCGTCGACGCGCACGCCGTCGCCTCGCGGCTCAATGTAGCGAACCAGCCGACCGCTCGAAGGCAGGAAGTCGCGCCGCGGATCCTCGGCATAGACCCGTGCCTCGATCGCCGCTCCGTCCAACCTGATGTCATTTTGCCGGAGGGTGAGGCTTTCGCCCGCGGCGATGCGAATCATCCATTCAACGAGATCGAGGCCGGTCACCATCTCCGTTACCGGATGCTCGACCTGCAGCCGCGTATTCATTTCCAGGAAATAGAACCGGCGGTGCTGGTCGACGATGAATTCGACGGTGCCGGCGGAGCGGTAACCGACGGCTTTGGCGAGCATCACCGCCTGGCTACCCATTGCCGCCCGCGTTTCTTCTTCGAGAAACGGGCTCGGCGCCTCCTCGAACACTTTCTGATGCCGGCGCTGGATCGAGCATTCCCGCTCACCGACGTAAATGACATGACCATGGGCATCGCCCAGCACCTGGATTTCGATGTGCCGCGGCTCCTCGATGTATTTTTCGAGGAACACGCGATCATCGCCAAAGCTCGAACGCGCTTCGGCCGAGGTGGCACGGAAGCCGTCGCGGGCCTCCCCGTCATTGCGAGCGATCCTCATGCCTTTGCCGCCGCCGCCGGCCGAGGCCTTGAGCATAACCGGATAGCCGATCTCGCGGGCGATGCGCACCGCCGCCGCCGCATCGGGAATGACGTCGAGATGGCCTGGCACGCTCGATACGCCCGCCGCCTGCGCCAGTTTCTTCGCTTGGATCTTGTCGCCCATCGCGGCGATCGCCTGGGGCGTCGGTCCGATAAAAACGATACCGGCCTGTTCCAGCTTCTCGGCAAAAACGTGGTTCTCGGACAGAAAACCGTAGCCGGGATGAACCGCTTCGGCCCGGGTACGCTGGCACGCTTCGACGATACGGTCGATGCGCAGGTAGGAGTCGCGGGACGGCGCCGGGCCCACGAGCACCGCCTCGTCGGCGGAGCGCACATGAAGCGCGTTTTCGTCCGCCTCTGAATAAACCGCGACGGTCGCGATGCCCATGCGGCGGGCGGTCCGCATCACACGACAGGCAATCTCGCCGCGATTGGCGATCAGGATCTTCTTGAACACGGTCGGACAATTAGGGTGGAAGGGCGCAGCGCCACGACGGCAATTCGGCCGTCATCGGCGCCCGGGGATCGGCCGACAAATCTTGGGCCTGGTCAGTGACGTTGCGATTCACAAGGCGCCGTCCAGGATTTGGATCGGGCGACACGTCGGCGAACCGCGCCAGGGCCGGAGCCTGCGCGCATGCGACTTTGCGCCGAGAGTAAGTCATCATAGCGGGATATTATCGTGCTTCTTCGAGGGATTATGCAGCTTCTTGTCACGCAGCATGGCGAGCGCCCGGCACAGCCGTCGGCGCGTGTCGCGGGGTGCGATGACATCGTCAATGAAGCCCCGCGATGCGGCAACGAAGGGGTTTGCGAATTTGCTGCGATATTCCTCGGTGCGGGCCTCGATTTTGGCAGCATCGCCCAGATCGGAGCGGAAGATGATCTCGACGGCACCCTTGGGGCCCATCACCGCAATCTCCGCCGAGGGCCAGGCATAGTTGACGTCGCCGCGGATATGTTTCGAGCTCATCACGTCGTAAGCGCCGCCATAGGCCTTGCGGGTGATGACCGTCACCTTGGGCACCGTCGCCTCGGCAAAGGCGAACAGCAGTTTGGCGCCGTGTTTGATGATGGCACCATATTCCTGCGATGTCCCGGGCAGGAAGCCGGGAACGTCGACGAAGGTCACGATCGGGATGTCGAAGCAATCGCAAAACCGCACAAAGCGTGCCGCCTTGCGTGATGAATCAATATCGAGACAGCCCGCAAGCACCCTCGGTTGGTTGGCGACGACGCCAACGGTTGCTCCCGCCAAGCGCCCGAACCCGACGATGATGTTGCGCGCGTAGGTGGGCGCAATCTCAAAGAAATCGCCTTCGTCGACCACTTTGACAATCAGCTCGTGCATATCGTAGGGCTGGTTGGCGTTGGCGGGTACCAAGGTATCGAGCGAAGGTTCGCCGCGATCGATGGGATCGGATGTCTGCCGGAGCGGCGCTTTCGCCCGATTGCTCGACGGCAAAAAATCGAGGAGCCGGCGCAACTCGAGGAGAGTTTCGACGTCGTTGTCGTAAGCGAGATCGGCCACGCCGGATCTGGTTGCGTGGGTTTCGGCGCCGCCGAGCTCCTCCTGCGTCACCGTCTCGTGCGTCACCGTCTTTACGACATCGGGGCCGGTGACGAACATGTACGAGGATTCCTTGACCATGAGGATGAAGTCGGTCATCGCCGGTGAGTAAACCGCGCCGCCGGCGCAGGGACCCATGATCGCGGAAATCTGGGGTACGACCCCAGAGGCATTGACGTTGCGCTGAAATACTTCGGCGTAGCCGGCGAGCGAGGCGACGCCTTCCTGAATCCGCGCGCCCCCGGAGTCGTTGAGACCGACCAGGGGCGCACCGACCAGCATTGCCTTGTCCATGATCTTGCAGATCTTTTCTGCGTGAGCCTCGCTGAGCGCGCCGCCGAACACGGTAAAATCCTGACTGAAGGCAAATACCAGGCGACCATTGACCTTGCCGTGACCGGTGACGACGCCGTCACCGGGAATCCGATTTTCGTCGATGCCGAAATCGTGGCTGCGATGCTCGACGAACATGTCCCATTCTTCGAAGGAATCGGGATCGAACAGCACGTCGAGCCGTTCGCGCGCGGTGAGCTTGCCTTTGGCATGCTGCTGCTCGATCCGCCTTTCGCCGCCGCCGAGCCGCGCGGCGGCGCGCTTTTCTTCGAACTGTCGCAGTATGTCGGGCATGTCGTCGGCGCGCCTCCGAGCCTTAGCCGGTTAGCCTGATGCGAGCAAGAGGGCGAACCGTTCGGCGAGCCGCAGATCGTCGCGCAACGCGGCGCGACGCTTGGTCTGCTCGGGATCTTCGCCCCATTTCTCGATCTGGAAACTCTCATCGAGCTCGGCTGCGGCGAAGGCGGCGTCGGCATCGAAGCGCCGTGCCATCAACGCAAGCGCGATCGCCAGCGAACCGCTCGCCGCGGTGGCGAGCCGGAGCGCAGTCAACTCCATATCATCGCGCCCAGCCACAACTTCTCGCAACGCGGCAAGGCTCGCCCGCGGCTGCGTCAGCGGCGTGATCCCCATGGTCACGTGCAGCGGCGCATTAAAATATTCGACCAGCCAATTCAACAGCGGCTGCCACAACATCTGCTGGCGCTTTACCAGCGCAGGCGGATGCGCCGCGCGGTAGCAGATGAGATCGGTGGCGGCATATTTTGCCGTCTCTGCAATGATCGCATCGCGCCGCGCCGCGACCAAATCGATGGCGGTGCAGGCAAGTCGCGTCAGTGGCCTTGCATCGCGCGCGACGGCCGCGCCGGGGCCGCGCCATTCACCCGCGATCGCTTCCGCCAGCGCCGCGCTCGGCACGATCAGTTCGGCCTTTGCCGGCGTGCGCAAGGGTTTGGCATCGAGTCTCACGCCATGGCCGCGGTCGTGCTGCACGATGGCCACGTCGCGATAAAGCCGCTTCATCACCGATCGTCCGCGAAACCGGCGAACGGATCGCGCTCCTCGGCTTGATGAAAGCCCAAGAATTTCCAGGTTCGTGCCATATGTGGCGGCAGCGGCGCGACCACGCGCAACGTCCGACCTTTGGGGAGCGGAATCGCAATGGCGCGGGCGTGAAGATGGAGCTTGCGGGCCTCGGCAATGCCCGAAGGCTGCGCGGCCGCGGCGCCATATTTGTGGTCGCCGAGAATCGGTGTGCCGATCGCTGCCATGTGGGCGCGGAGCTGATGCGTGCGACCGGTGATCGGATTCATCGCGACCCAGGCGATCCTGTCGCCAGCATGCGCAACGGTTCGGTAATCCGTGATCGCGCGTTTGCCCTCATCCGCCTCCTCGATCACGCGCTCGCCGGCGGGCCCAGGCATTTTCGCCAGCCGGCGATCGATACGACCTTGACGCGGCGCGGGCAACCCCACCACCGCCGCCCAGTAGATTTTCCGGGTTGCCTTATCACGAAATGCACCAGTGAGGAATCGGGCCGCCGCGGCGTTGCGCGCCAACACCAGCGTGCCGCTGGTATCCTTATCGAGCCGATGCACCAGCCTCGGGCGCTCGGCCGCGCCGAAGCGCAGCTCGTCGAGCATCGCGTCGAGGTGGATGTCGGTCGCCGTGCCGCCTTGCACGGCGAGGCCGGGCGGCTTGTCGATGACGATCACATCGTCGTCGCGATAGAGGATCGCGCGTTCGATCTGTGCGATATCGCGCGGTTTCGGTTGATATTCGCGCTTCGTCGGCGGCGTTGGGGCCTCGGGAAGAGGCGGCACACGCACCTCCTGGCCAGGGGCAACGTGGTCGCCCGCGCTCGCCCGCTTGCCGTCAAGCCGAACCTGTCCCGTGCGCAGCAATTTTTCGAGACGGTTATGACCGAGCTGCGGGAAATGGCGCTTGAACCACCGGTCCAGGCGGATCTCGGCGTCCTCGGCCATGATCTTCTTGATTTGCACCTTGCCCAAGGCCGAAGCGATACACCGGCCGCGCCTCGCGGGCAATGACGGCAGCGGCTGGCAGCGATCACCGACGATTGATGCGCGAAACCCGGGCACCGAGCCGGCCAGAAGGCATTCTTAAGCAACGGCTCCCCGCCATCCTTCCGCTTGGCCCGCCCCACATTGGTCAAGCCGCCGATCACGACGGCCGCACTCTTCGCCTGGTGCTGACGGATCTCCAAAACCCGCCCCCGCGAAATCGGCGGGCATGCCGCGGGCCAGGCCCTGCTATTCCACGTTCTCGGTGCGCTTAGGATTTCCTGTCGGTCTCGTTTTTGCGCTGGCGCAGCCTGTTCCAGTAATCGACCCGCTTGGCAATTTCGCGCTCGAACCCGCGTTCGAGCGGCCGATAAAAGGTTTGGCGCGGCAGATCGTCGGGAAAATAATTGAGCCCGGAAAACCCTTCTTTGGTATCGGGGTCGTAAACATAACCTTCGGAATAGCCGAGGTCGCGCATCAACCTGGTCGGCGCGTTGACGGCGTGCAAAGGCGGCATCAGTGAGCCGCTTTCTTGCGCCGCGCGCTGCGCGGCGCCGAACGCACGGTAGGCGGCGTTTGATTTGGGCGCGGTCGCGACATAGATCACCGCTTGCGCAATGGCGAGCTCACCCTCGGGCGAGCCGAGCCGGTCATAGGCATCCCAAGCCGCGATCGCCTGGTTCAGCGCTTGGGGATCGGCGAGGCCGATATCTTCGACTGCCATGCGCACGACGCGCCGGATGATGTAGATCGGGTGCTCGCCGCCGACCAGCATCCGTGCCAGCCAGTAGAGCGCCGCATCAACGTCCGAGCCGCGCACCGATTTGTGCAGCGCACTGATCAAATTGTAATGGCCTTCCTGCGCCTTGTCGTAGAGCGGAGCGCGTTTTTCCACGGCGGCCGACAAACCGGCGGTGTCAAGGTGCGCGCCCTCGGGCAGTGCCGCCAATTCCTCGGCGAGATTGATCAGGAAACGACCGTCGCCGTCGGCCATCGCTTTGAGCGCCTGGCGTGCCGTGTCGTCGAGCGGCAACTTGCGTCCGAGCGCGTCCTCGGCGCGCGCCATCAGAATATCGAGGGAGGCGTCTTCGAGACGCCTCAGCACAAAGACCTGGCAGCGGGACAAGAGCGCCCCGTTCAACTCGAAGGACGGATTCTCCGTGGTGGCACCCACCAGCGTGACCGTGCCGTCCTCGACATAGGGTAGGAATCCATCTTGCTGGGCGCGGTTGAAGCGATGAATCTCATCGACGAATAGCAACGTGCCCTGACCCATTTGGCGTCTTTTGCGCGCCGCGTCGAAAATCTTGCGCAAATCGGCGACCCCCGAAAACACTGCCGAGAGCGGCTCAAAATGCATGGCGGTCGCTTGCGCAAGAAGCCGCGCGATCGTCGTCTTGCCGCAGCCCGGCGGTCCCCAGAGAATCATCGAGGCGAGGCGATGCGCCGCCGCCATGCGGCCGATCGGTCCTTGGGGACCGAGGAGGTGGTCCTGGCCGACAACGTCGGCAAGCCGTTGCGGGCGCAGTCTGTCGGCGAGCGGACGGGGCGCGTCCTGCTCGAACAGCGTCATCCCTTAGCCGCCGACCGCGAAGGCGAGGCGTTGACCATGACGTCGGATGGTGAGATGCCACGGTTGAGGGGTACGAACCTCGCGCTGCAAGGTTGCGACGCTATCGATGTCCTCGTCGTTAACCGCGAGCACAATGTCGCCGGGCTCGAGACCGATATCTTCGGCAATGCTGCCCGTGGCGACTTGGCGGACGATGACGCCGGTCTCGTCGTCGTCGATGCCAAGTTCCGCGTCGAAGGCAGGATTGAGATTGGCGATGGTGGCACCGGAGAACGGCTCGCGTCCGCCGAGAAGGGTGAGATCGCGCGGCGGCACCTCCGGGGGCGCCCGGAGCGTGACCGCCAAATCGCGTTGTCCGCCGTTGCGCCAGAAAGCGAGCCCGGTGCGGGCATCGCTGGCGAGCGTCGCGATGCGGAAACGGAGCTCGTCGGGGCTGGTGACCTCGTGGCCGTCGACCGACAGCACTACATCACCGTCCCGGAGCCCGGCGATCGCGGCGGGACTGCCGGCAACGACGTCCTTGATCAGCACGCCTTCCGGCCGCGGCAAGCCGAGGCCGCGCGCCAGTTCCGGTGTCACCGCTTGGCCTGACGCGCCGAGCCACGGCCGCGTGACGTGCCCGCCACGGCGTGCCGCGTCGATCACCGCGCGTACCATATTGGCCGGAATCGCAAAGCCGATGCCGATCGACCCGCCCGATTGCGAAAAAATCGCGGTGTTGATACCCACGATCCGACCGTCGAGATCGACGAGCGGCCCTCCGGAATTGCCGGGGTTGATGGCTGCGTCCGTTTGAATGAACGATCCGAAATCGCCAGTGCCGATGCTGCGCGCGAGACCCGAGACGATCCCCATAGTTACGGTCTGGCCGACACCAAACGGATCACCGATGGCGAGCACCAGGTCGCCAACCGCCAACGCGTCGCTGTCACCGAGCGACAGGGTCGGCAGCCGGTCGCCAGCCGCGTCGATGCGCAGCACCGCGAGGTCGGCGCGCTGGTCCGACAGGATCACGCGAGCCTGGAATTCGCGGCGATCGGCGAGTACCACGTGGATCTCGTCGGCGCCGTCGATGACATGGCGGTTGGTGACGATGAGACCGCTCGGATCAACGATAACGCCCGAGCCGAGCGAGTTCTGAATACGCTCACGCGGCATGCCAGGGGGCGCCATGTCGCCGAAGAACCGCTGGAACAAAGGATCGTTGAAGAGCGCACCCGGCCCGAACCGGCTGTGGATCACGCGCCGCGAATAGACATTCACAACGGCGGGCGCTACGCGCTTCACGACGGGCGCAAAGGAAAGATGAATGGCGTCGCGGCTCGCCGGCACATAATCGGCTGCTGGAGCCGCGGTCGCCAGCACGGCCCCGAGCAACAGGCCCAGGCCAAATCGGATCGAATAGTGGGATCGACTCATCGTGGGGCGCCGCCTTTTGACCTCGACGCGGGTTGGCTGTTCGATTGCTCATATCGGGAGTTCGTCCCGATGTTGCGGCCCTCGACCCCCGTCTTTCGACACTGCCACGCAAATATTCTCGTACGCATAATACGTATATCCCTCAGGGCGCCATGTTCAACAACCCGCCAACGCCGGGGCGGTGCCGCGTGCAGAGAACGGCCCGAATATCTCGACGAAGGTCGAGACCAATGCGGCATCGAGCGCCGTTAAATTGGCGCCCGCGCCTTCGGCGCGGAGCGACGTGACACCGTGCCCGCCAATGCCACAAGGCACAATGCCGCGGTAGTGGTCGAGATCGGGTGCGACGTTGATCGAAACGCCGTGATAGCTGACCCAGCGCCGTACCCGTACACCGATCGCCGCGATCTTGTGCTCACTCCCGTCTTGATGCACGACCCAGACGCCGACGCGAGCGGCGCGACGCTCGCCGGTGATGCCAAGCCGGCCAAGAGCCCGGATCGTCCATTCCTCGAGATTCTTGACGAACTGCCTCACATCATTGCCGCGCCGGTCGAGATCGAGCATCACATAGACGACGCGTTGGCCTGGGCCATGGTAGGTGAGCTTGCCGCCGCGGCCGGTGCGGTAGACCGGCAGAAAATCAGGCAGCAGCAATTCGCTCTTCTCCGTGCCGGTCCCAGCCGTATAGAGCGCGGGATGCTCCAGGAGCCATATCAGTTCCGGCTCGGTGCCGGCGCGAATCGCGGCAGCCCGCCGTTCCATCGCCGCGACCGCTTCAGGATAGGGCACCGGCCCATGGCTCACCTGCCACTCGAGCGCGTCCATCCTTTAAGGATGGCGCGTGCCGCCGCCCGTTGCAACCGACGTACCTTGCTCAGGGGGGTGGGATTTGCTAATGAGCGCCGCCAACGGTCGCGGTCGTGGCGGAATTGGTAGACGCGCAGCGTTGAGGTCGCTGTGGGAGAGATCCCGTGGAAGTTCGAGTCTTCTCGACCGCACCACTTAAAAAATCAAACCGTTGAAATAGCGCCTATTTTTCGGCTTCGTCCCGCACCTTCCCCCTAGGTGCGGAAATAGAGCGTTCGATGAGCTTTCCTAATGGCCAAAAAATCAGAGTACCGCTGCCACGAAAATAGTGGGCGGCGAGTCATGAGACTGTGGCCTCCTTGGACTGAAGCATGACGACATAGCCAAGCCGTTCCAGTCTGCGTTTGAGGTTGACTGCGGTCCGGGTTTGGTCGAGTTGGTCTAGACAGGCCTCTCCGAGACAGGCCTCTCCGAGACAGGCCTCTCCCAGTTCTTGGTACCCGACGCGGCGGGCGAGCATCTGGGAGGCGGCGATGAGGATCTTGTGGGCGATGGCGAGCGCGGCCGGTAGTGCGCCGCGTCGAGCCTTGAGGCGATAGAACTTGTCCTTGAAGTAGCTGGCTTTGGCCCGTGACGCCGAGATCGCGGCGCCGACCAGGGTCGTCTTGACATGGATGTTGCCCTTACGGGCGCGACTGCTCTTGCGCTTACCCGCACTCTCGTAATTGCCGGGACCTACGCCAGCCCAGGCGGCCAGATGATAGACGCTCATGAAAACGCTCATGTCGACGCCGATCTCGCAGATTAGCACTGCGGCAACCAACCAATCGACCCAGGGGATCTGCATCAGCAGCGCGTGCTCACCGCGATAAGGCTCGAGCTCCCGACCCTTTCCACTGCGGTCCGGCCGGTGGATTCCGTGTTCGGACTCTGCGTTGCCCACGTCCGAAACAGCCCAATTCTTCTCCAACCCAAGCGCAGGGTTCGATCATCCATCTCGATTTTGTTCCCTTGCCGCCTTCTGCTTTTTCAAAAGAAACGCCCGCTGTCCTTCGTGACGGCTGAGACCGATGGCGCGGTCGAAGGCGGCATGCGCTTCGGGCCGCCCTAGCTTTTGCAGCACATGCGCCCGGACAGCCCAATAGGGCTGGTAATCCTTGAGACGCTCGCCGTCGAGCGCATCGAGCAACGCCAGGCCGGCTTCGGCGCCTCCGGCCTCGGTGACCGCGGCGGCGTGGCCGACGCGAGCCGCCAGCGACGGGCCAAAGCGCAACAGGCCCTCATAAAGAATGACGATCTCGTCCAACAGGTTGACGCCTGTCAACCCCCGCCGTAGGTGCGCCGACTGGATCGCCGCCTCGAGCTGGTAGCGGCCGAATTGCCGCAGTTTCTGAGCCATCGTCAACAAAGCGTCACCGCGATCGATCATCGTCTTGTCCCATTGCCGCGGGTCCTGATCCGACAGGGCGACATAACGACCAGACGCGTCATAGCGGGCGGTGCGGCGTGCCTCGCAATAGAGCATCAGGGCCAGCAGCCCGTTCAGTTCGGGCGCAACGACGGGCCGCTTCATCTGGCCCAGGAGATCGTATAGGGCGATGCCGAGCGTCATGGCTTCGTCGCTCAGACCGTTGCCATCCTCCTCCTCGCCGGCATAGTCCCCCCAGCCCAATCCATAGGCGGCGTAGATGGCATCGCACAGCGGACCCAGGCGCGCCGGCCAGTCGGCGGCCTCAGGCACGTCGAAGCCGATGCCGGCATCGCGGATCTTGGTCTTGGCGCGCGCCAGCCGCTGCGCCATCGCCGCCGGCTTGACCAGGAAGGCGCCGGCGATGCGTTCCGAGGTCAGGCCCAGCACCGTTTGCAGAATCAATGGTGTGCGCACCTCGGGCGCGATCGCCGGATGGGTGCAGACGAACATCAACTTCAGTCTTTCATCGGGAAAAGCAACATCAGGAAAAGACGGTCCCTCGTCAGCCACGGCCTGGGCCTCGTCCATCAGGGTGAGAAGGGTGGGGACGGCCTCGGCGCGTACACGGGCGCGACGGCGGCCGTCGTTGAGGCGATTACGCGCAACGGTCAACAGCCAGGCTTCGGGCCGATCGGGCACGCCGCGGTCCGGCCAGGTTTCCAGCGCCGCCTCCAAGGCCGCCGCCAGGGCGTCCTCGGCTGCGGCGATGTCGCGGGTGCGCGCCGACAGATAGGCGATGAGGCGGCCATAGGCGGTACGTACCGCGGCTACGACCGCCTCATGTGCGCGATCCCTCAAGTAGCTAACCGGCCGCTCATGGATGGTGAAGAACGGGCCGCACCTCGACCGACCCGCCGTATTTCAACGGCGCCCGCGCCGCCCACTTCATCGCCGCATCGAGGTTAGGCACATTGATATTGAAGAAGCCGCCCAGTTGTTCCTTGGTGTCGGCGAAGGGGCCGTCCTGGACCTGCGGACCGTCGCCGCCGAAGCGGATGGTCGTGGCGGTGTCGGGCCCCTCCAGCCCGATGCCGCCGGCCAAGGCGCCGGCCTCGGCCAGCGCGGCGGCATAAGCCGCCCACCCCGCCGTATAATCGGCGGCATGGGCCGGATCGTTGGCCATGACGAAGGCTTTGGGTGTTTGATAGATGATCAGTGAGAACTGCATAATTCTCGGCTCCTGTTTCAGGTTTGCATACCGAGCCCTTTCCACCGGCTCAACCGAATGACGCGCCACCTCCGCCGTTTCGACATTAGAAAATAAATTGTGCCCTCCAAATATCGCACGTCGGCTGAGCCTGGGTTGCGGCCAAGGCGATTGAAACCCTAGCGAGCGTGACTTTCTGGAAAGCATCGTCGCCTTCTGGCAGACCCTGCGGCAAGAAGGTGGGCATAGCATTTCTGCTCTGCCCATGTATTTCAGACGTCAACTTGTTCCGCTATGACACGGGCATCATATGCCTCAGGAGATGGCTGCCCAGCCCGTCACGACAACAAGAACTAGGTTGGCCAGCGCCCCCGAGACATAGAGAATGGTTCTTACGCTACCGCCTTTGGCGGCGTTGCCGCCGCGCAAGTAGACCGTCAAATGAATCAGACGGATCACGACGTGGGCCCATATCAGCACCCCCAGGGTGATCGGCCCAACACCTACCATCATCGCGAGCACGGCCGGCACAACGAAAGGTGCCAACGCCTCAACCGAGTTCATGTGTACCCGGTCGATGCGGTAGAGCAGGTTGTTGTCATCGGCCGGGAGCACTGGACCAGAAAGTGCCCCGGCACGGCCTTTGGACGATCCCGAATAGCTCGCCAAAAGGATGGACAGAAGACAGAGCGCGAGCACCCCGATGACGCTGAAGGTGTAAGCTTCTATGCTGATCTCCGCTCCTTGGATCTGCATAATTTCGGCTCCCGTTTCAGGTTTGCATACCGAGCCGTTTCCACCGGCCCGACCGAACGACGCGCCACCATCCGCCGTTCGACAGGTATTAAAAAAAGATTGAACCGTCGAAAAATATCGCACGCCGGTTGAGCCAGGGTTGGTTGCGGGGCGACAAACGAAACCTTGGGGGCGACAGAATGCTCCTATTTCAAAGCGATTTCTGAGAACGATCGAAGTGCTGGAGGCGTTCTCGCTGCCTTAGACATCCGACCGAGTCCGGTGAACCGCCGGCACGCGTTTCGCGGCATCACTTGCAAAAGAGCGCGCACACCGCGAACCTCCGGGGATGGTGTGGCGATGATTGATCGCTTGGCTGGAATGGCGCTGCTGTTCGCATCAGTAGCATTGCGCGCCATTCGTCGGCGCCGCCCGCGCACGCTCGCTGAGCGGCTTGCCGCCTTTCCCGACAAAGGTTGGCCGGTCTCGGCGCCGGTCGCTATTCATTGGGACGATCATCACATCCCTTTCATCGAAACCGCGTCCGATGACGATTTGGCGGTGGCGCTCGGCGCGATCCACGCCCATCTGCGCCTTGGCCAAATCGAGGTCGCACGCCGCTTGTCGCAAGGGCGACTGGCCGAAATGATCGGGTCGATCGGCTTTCCGGTCGATCGGTTGATCCGAACGTTGGACATGGCCCGCGCGGTTTCGGACGTCCAACGGCAACTTCCCGACGAAACCCGCCGGTGGCTCGACGGCTTTGTGCGGGGGCTCAATCACTACCTCATAACCGTAGCCGAGCTGCCGGAGGAGTTTGCGTTATTCCGGTTACGGCGCGAGCCCTGGCGGGTAACCGACGTCTTGACGCTGGGCCGGTTTGTCAGCGCCGACGTCACCTGGATGGCGCAGTTTCAGCTCTTGCGGTTGCGTCAACGGCCGGATTGGCCCGCGCTATGGCACCGGCTCACGAATCACGACATCGCGTCAACCGTTTCGCCCTCGCTGGCGTCGACGGCGCGTTTCGCGCCGCTGGCCATCGCGCTGGTCGCGGCGGTGCGCGCCGGCAGCAATTCCTTTGCCGTCGGTGGATCACGTACGTCCGGCGGCGCGGCGCTTCTCGCCAGCGATCCGCATCTGCCGTTGCTGCTCCCCGGCCCGTGGCTGATCGCCGGGTTCCGGTCGCCTTCCTACCACGCCGTGGGCCTCATGATTCCTGGAATCCCGTTCATCGCCTTGGGCCGCAACCGCTGGTTCGCGTGGGGCGGCACGAGTCTCCACGCCGCAAGCAGCGACCTGGTAGCGTTGCCGGATACCGCATCGCCCGACATTCGGCACCGCGAGGTGACAATTCGCGCGCGCTGGTCACGGCCACGCAAGTATCGCATCCGCGAAAGCGCCTGGGGACCCATCGTCAGCGATCTACCTTGGCTGCGCTCGCATGGCGCAACGGTGGCGATGCGCTGGATCGGACATCGGACCAGCGACGAGATCACCGCAATGTTGCGCGTAAGCCGCAGCCGGAACTTGCAGGAATTCCGAACCGCGCTCGACTCCTTCGCAGTGCCAGGCCAGAACATGCTGTATGCCGATGCCCAAGGCCATGTCGGGAAAGTGATTGCGGCGCATCTGCCGGGGCGAAATCCCCTCGCCGCGCCGGAATTGTTGACGACTGCGGGCGCCGGCGACGGCTGGAGCAAAATCGCGACCGGGAAGGATCTGCCCGCGACCTTCGATCCGCCATCTGGGTTTGTTGCGTCGGCCAACGAACGTCCGGAAGACGGCAATGTGGTGGTTGGTTATCATTTTTCACCGCCGGATCGCCGGCGTCGTCTCGACGGATTGCTGGCGGGACATGTGCCGCTATCTGTTGAATCCGCGATGGCGATTCAACGCGACGTTCATTGGGCGACCGCGGCCGCGCAACGCGATCAGATACTGTCTTGGATCGACCAGATGCCGTCCTTGCGCCAGCTGCCCTACCAGCGGCGCATTGTCGAGCTTTTGCGCTGCTGGGATGGTGGTTACGCGGAAAATTCGGCCGGGGCGCTCTCTTTCGAGTTGCTGTCCTATCACTTGGCGGGACGATTGGTGTCACGCCGCCAGCGGCGGCTTTACCGCATTGGTTGGGGGACCCGCGCGCTGATCTGGGACGATATTGTGACGGCGGAGCCCGCCATCCGTCAACGCGCGCTGCAACAGGCGCTGCGCGCTGCGGCGAGGAGCATGAATGGCCGGCCCACCTGGGG
This sequence comes from Alphaproteobacteria bacterium, assembly GCA_030041335.1. GTDB lineage: Bacteria > Pseudomonadota > Alphaproteobacteria > ATCC43930 > CGMCC-115725 > JAATGI01. The sequence continues at coordinate 21,497 of JASHOB010000133.1, forward strand.
TGACCGGCATCGCGTGCGGTTGGCGCATCCCCTCTCGATGCTGCCGGGAATCGGTCGCGCCTATCGCCTCGCGGATTTACCCAGTCCGGGCAGCAGCGAAACGTTGCTGAAGACCGCGCATCCGCTGACTGCGCGCGGCCACGTCAGCCGGTTCGGCTCGTCGGCGCGACATATCTCGGATCTCGGCGACCCGGACGCCAATTTCTTTGCGTTGATGGGCGGCCAAGATGGGTGGTTCGGGAGCGATACCTGTGCCGATCAGGTGGCGCTGTGGCGGCGTGGCGCTTACGTGCGGTTACCGCTGCGGCCGGAGGCCGTAGCTGCTTCGTTCGCGCATCGCGTGGATTTACTGCCGTGATCGACGCGACTTGGGCGTTGCGGCTTTATGGGCGCCATCGGTTGTCGCAGCTCGAGACCCAGGATCAGGTCGCGCAACAGCGGCAGCAATTGGGCCAAATGGTTCGCCGGGCGGCGCAAACTCGATTCGGGTGCGATCATCGTTTCGCTGAAATCCGCAGTGTCGCCGACTTCCAGGCGCACGTGCCAGTTCGCACTTACGAAGAGATGTGGCGCGGCTATTGGCAATCCGCTTTCCCCTGTCTCGTCGATTGCACGTGGCCGGGAACAATTCCGTTTTTTGCCTTGACGTCCGGCACGACCAGTAGCGCAACCAAATATATTCCGTGTTCCCACGAGATGACCCGGTCGAACGGCTGGGCGGCGATCGATCTGCTGGTTCTTCACCTCGCCAACCGGCCGCGCAGCCGCGTGCTCGGCGGCAAGAACTTCATGTTGGGCGGCAGCACCGATCTGAAAGAGAACGCGCCGGGAATTTGCAGCGGCGATTTGAGCGGCATCGCCATCGCCGAAATGCCACGCTGGGCGCGGCGATTTTGCTTTCCGCCGCCGGAAATGGCGCTGATCACCGATTGGGAGGAAAAGATCGACCGGCTCGCCCACGCTGCGCTGACACAAGACATCCGCACGATCACCGGCACCCCGAGTTGGCTGCTGATTTTCGTCGAGCGGTTATTCGCCTTGCGGCCGCAGCATGCCGGCCGGCTTGCTGCATTCTTTCCCAACCTCGAATTGGTAGCGCATGGCGGCGTCAATTTCGCACCGTACCGCGGCCAGTTCCACGCATTGCTGCAAGACGGTCACGCGGAACTGCGCGAGGTCTATCCCGCGAGCGAAGGTTTCATCGCGGTGGCTGATCGCGGCGACGGTGAAGGCATGCGGCTGATTTGCGACAACGGGCTGTTCTTTGAATTCATGCCCGTGGCTGAGCTCGGCAGCGCCGCGCCGACACGTCACTGGCTCAGCACCGTTCAGACCAGCGTCGATTACGCGCTGGTCCTTAGTAGCAATGCCGGGCTATGGGCCTACTTGCTCGGCGACACCATCCGCTTCGTCGATCTCGATCCGCCCCGGATTTTGGTCACCGGCCGGACTTCCTATTTCCTTTCCGCGTTCGGTGAGCATCTGAGCGGCGGCGAAATCGAGCAGGCCGTCGGCCGCGCGGCCGACGCAATCGCGGCATCGGTTGCCGACTTCGCCGTCGGAGCGGTGTTCCCTGATGCCGCACACCAGCGCGGACGTCACCTATTTGTGGTGGAATTCGCGGAGCCGACGCCCGATTCCGCACGGCGCGACCAATTCGCGCGCCGCCTCGATGAAGATTTGTCGCACGCCAATGACGACTATCGTGCCCACCGCGCTGGCGGTTTTGGCCTAGACGCGCCGGAGATTGAAGTTGTCTCGCACGGCCGCTTCGCCGCCTGGATGAAACATTGTGGCAAGCTTGGCGGCCAACATAAGGTGCCGCGCGTTATCGCCGATCCGGTGCTGTTTGCCGAACTGCGACAATTCATGCGAAAGGCCCGTGACGGTTAAGGTCGCTGGGGCGGTATAAGTATATTCCTCAGGAGGCACGGCGCGCCCGACGGCGGTCTCGCTGTGCTCATTTCGCGGATGAGGCGCCGCCATTCGTTTGCGATCGGCGGCTGGCCGTCTTCGCCGCGCTTCTTGATTGCAAGGGACGGGTGTCGATGACTCCGATCACGTTGCACGAACCGTGTACAACCGGAAAACGGCAAAATGGAGGTCGCTGCGCGTCTTGCGTTATAGCAGGAACTGCTCGTCCTTCCTCAGACACTGGTACGCTGGCATTGTGCAGGGTTTCAGGGGTTCCGCTACTATTGGCGATGGAGGTCTCGATCTCTGGGAGGTCGGCCGCCGATCAGTGCCGAGCTGCGGGCACTTGATCCACCGCATCAGCCAAGAAAAGATGACCCGTTACAAGCCACCCTAAATTCTATCCTGATCTTTGAATTCGGCCACAAGTTCGACAGTTGTAGCTTGTCGGCAATAGCCACGAAAGCTGGCCAAGGCATTAAGATGCCTTTCTTGGCTATCGGTTGTAGAAGCATCGGTGACACATATCATTCGAAATCCGAGATCCGCACCATCCCGCACCGTGTGATCCACACACTGGTCGGTTTGGACGCCAACAATGACGAGCGTGTCCTTTCCCATGTTCCGCATGAGGTAGGCAAAATTTGTCGAATTGAAGAGGCTTGATGACGTCTTGCATAGCACTAGTTCATCGTCACGAGGCGCGATCTCGTCAAGCACATGAGCTCCTTCGCTCCCCGGCTGAAAATGAAACCCACTTATCTTGTAATCCAAACTGCGATCCCTTCCATCTTTCGTAAGGCTTTGTATAACCGTGTAGACGACTTCTATGCGAGATCGTCGCGCGGCACATAGCAGTCGCTTGACATTGGGAAGCACAATTTCAAATGCGGAGCGATAAAAGAAGGGCCGATTGACTTTCGTCCATTCACTCAAAATGCCTTTTTGAAGGTCTATGACGAGCAAGGCGGTTTGCTCCGGGACGACCGCGGTGGTTCTCGACCAGTGCGTGTTTCTCTTGCTCGCCAGTGCAGTCTGCCCCTGCTCACTCATCCAAGGTGCGCGAGGCATCATGAAATACGCGCACCAGGACACCGGTAATCCGTTTGCGATCCTGTTCGGCCACTATTAGATCATTTCGGACTTCGATCTCGACATATCGAGTTCGAGTGCCTTCACCATGAACCGAAAGCGCGTAGTCATCTTCCATATTGATCCTATGGGGCTCATATTGACCCAAGATCAGATCACGGTCTCCGCAATCAGGCCACGAGAAGACCCCCACAGCCGACGGCCAAGCCATCGGCTGTCGCAATAGCAACGGGCAGCATATTGCATGACGGCCGAAGTGTCCCCTGGACGATGACCGGGGCCGGGTCATCTTCGGCCAAAGGCATTGGCATCGGTGTCACGGCTGGTTCGCGATCTCAATAGGCGTCAGCATAGCGACGGCAGACCTCTTCGTCACTTTGGCCCTCGAGCTGCCGAATTTCCCCGCGTTTCTGCATGATGTAGGCTTCTAATAGTTCCTGAGGTAGTAAATCTCTTGCTCGCGAGTTGCTTTCAAGAAGATCGAGTGCTTCTGATAGGCTCTGTGGAAGCGGACGAATGCCCATGCGCATTTTCTCATTTTCCGACATTTGTGTGAGATCGCGCGTTGTCGGCTCGGGAATGGGGAGGCGTTCACGAACGCCTTGAACCCCGGCATTTATCAACACACCGAGTTGTAAATGTGGACTTGCGGCGGCATCGGCTGCCCGAAATTCAAAATTGTATTCAGATGCTATATCTGCGGCGGGTTTCTCGTTGACTGGGCAGATACGGATGCACGCCTCTCGGTCGCGGAATCCAAGATTGGTCTGACTTGCACTCCAAGAATTGGGGCGCAAACGCTCGTAGGAGATGACACTCGGCGCGGTGATCGCACAAAGCGCATCCGCATTTCTCAATATGCCAGCAAGAAACGAGCCTGCTACCGACGAAATACCGTACTTGTGGGAGGGATCGTAAGACACTGATCGGCCCTCTAGGTCAACGAGGCTAAAGTGAATATGCACCCCGTTACCAACGACACCCCTTGTCACCATCGGTGAAAAAATTGCTCGTGCTCCGAGGCGCCTCGCCGCGCCCCTAGTCAGCTCCCTCAATTGGACGGCACGATCGGCCGCTTGAAGTCCCAGCGCCGGCCTAACTGTCACTTCGTATTGCCGGGGGCCGTATTCGGGGAGAAAGCTCTCCGGCTCCAGACCGCCCTGACGCAGCGCTGCGATCAACACATTGGGAAAGTGGCGGGCCAGTCGAATTGCGTCGACGGAATAGGACGAACCAAGACGATCAGGAACACCATCGTAATAAAACTCGTGCTCGAAGGCCGCCAATATGTGGATGCCTTCCTTCTCTAGCTCCTTGTTTGCGGCCCGAAGATATGATCGCGGGCAGCACTGCCAAGCCTTACCATCCAGCGTAAGAATATCTCCTAAAATGAAAGACTCGGGGGGCGTGCCATCCTCGAAGTCGACATGAATCGCCGCACGCGGATCGTCGTCCGGCATGAGGACAAGGTCGCCCCGAGGTCCCCAAGGTGAATCTGTGATTCGGCCGAAGCAATTAATCATCATTGCCGTCGGCGCGAGTCCGACGCCCAATTTCCTGCGCCGCTCCAGCTCCGCCGCGGGAAACCCCTTGCCCCGCACCTGACCAGCAAAATCGCTGCAGCAGACCATAATGAATGGCTCACCAATCATCGGACCTCTGCCTCAAACTGGAAAAGATAG
>JASHOB010000134.1 GCA_030041335.1 Alphaproteobacteria bacterium
AGTTTCGACAATTTTCTGACCGGTGAGCGTGCCCGCAATGCCGGCCGCGTGGGCAACCCGAAGCGTAAGCTCGGCCGCGCGGGCGAGCCCCGGTCCATGCGGCCGGTCGATTTCGAAGAAATCCGCCTGCGGCGCTCGGAACTGACCCGCGACATCCCGGTCGCCGTCCCACCCTTCTGGGGCCAGCGCACCATCGCACGCATTCCAGTAGCGGCGCTCCTACCTTTCCTCAACGAACGGATGCTGTATCAATTCCAATGGGGCTACCGTAAGGACGGCCGGCGGCTTGATGCGTATCTCGAATGGGCACGACGCGAGCTGCGCCCTACCTTGCGGCGCATGCTCGACGTGGCGTTGCAGCAGGACATCTTTCTGCCGAAAGCGGTGTACGGTTATTGGAAATGCGCCGCCGACGGGAACGACATCATCCTCTTTAGCGACGACGGGTCTTCGGAGGTAGCGCGCTTTTCTCTCCCGCGGCAGGACAGAGAAAACGGACTGTGCATTGCCGATTTCTTCCACGACGTCCACGACGCCGAACAGGACGTAATCGCGTTGCAGACGGTAACGATCGGCAGCCGCGCATCGGAGGTGGCACGCGAATGGTTTAGCGCCGACCGCTATCAGGACTATCTCTTTCTCCATGGCCTTTCGGTCGAGCTCGCGGAGGCCATGGCGGAATATGTCCACAAGCGCATTCGCGCCGAACTCGGCTTCTCGGCGGAGGATGCACGCGACCGTGAGACTCTGCTGAGCCAAGGCTATCGCGGCAGCCGATATTCGTTCGGCTATCCGGCGTGTCCGAATCTCGGCGACCAGGAACAGCTCCTGCGCCTGCTAAAGGCCGAGGAGATCGGCGTTCATCTGAGCGAAGAAGACCAGCTCGATCCCGAACAGTCGACTTCCGCGATCGTCGTTACTCATCCGCAAGCGAAATACTTTTCCGTGTGATGGCCTGACAGATCGAGCGTCGCTGCACTGCAACGGCGATACGATTGCCAAGTGGGCCGGCGTTTCGCGCGAACGCGCGATGTTTGGACCTGAGGACACTAACACCGTTCGAAACCGCCCAGGATAAGAGAGCAGACTTTGGGCGGAGGAGGACGTCTCACGGCAGTAGAGTCCACCCACAGGCTCCACCACCTAGTTTTCAACAGCGTGGCCGACTCGACCGGCTGATTGGGCGGCGTCAGCCGATGTGCTGATCCAAGGATTTACCCAGAGCCGAAGCGAGGCCGCAAGCGTCATAACATCGCGCAGGCTGATGCCAGGGGCGGCCAATCGACTGCTCGTTTGTCTCGAGGTCGTTTCCAGCGTAACCGGATAGACCTGCCTCCGGAAAATGGCCGACATCCGCGCCCCGCGTTTTCGCCTTACGCATCAGATGCAACACGAAATCGCGACTGGCACTGATGTCGCCGCTCGTCGGCAACTGGCGGGTCGCCACCGTAAGCTTCGAGTCACTTGCCTTTTGGTTGGCTGCTCCTGACTAGTCCATCATGTCGCGAGACATCTAGTCAAAAGCGAGCGTTTTACATTTGCGCGCTACACGATCCCATGCGTACGGCTACACAGTCCAAGTTGGAGGGGTGTGGCGTTAGACGCAGGGCTCATGATTGTCGGCCGCGGCCCTGTGGGGCTAGGCCGGAGCGTCCCGCAGCTTTCCGCGGTCGCCGGCTGTCCGCGATAGATGTCGAGCGAGACAGCGGGATCGCCTTTCTCGACTTCGGCAAAGTGGCGCGCGTAATGAAGGCGCGCTGCGGCATCACGGATGTCGAAATGCGCCGCAACCGGGCACTGCGGAAATCGGTCACGCGTTTCCGAAGCGCGCGCCTCACTGGCAAAGGCCGCGGAGGCATAGATCGCATTTCGAAGCATCATGAAGACATTTGCGAGATCGCAATCAACGGGGCGCCATCGTGCTGGTGTTGGTGATAGTCACGCCAGCATCATCGTCGCCGCCATCGGCACCAACACCCGCGCCAGAGGGCGCCGCCGACGGCGCCGTTTCGGCGATCACCGCCTGTTGCCTCATTTCAAGTCCGGTTGGCCGGCGCGGTTGCCGGCGAATTCTTGGTCGGTCGCGGATCCTAATTGGTGACTAGCCGCAACCGCCAACTACTCATTTGGTGCCGCCGGACCGTCCCTCGGCAGGCGCCAAGCCAGCAAGCGGGGCGGATGGGGAGGCGGCTCCGCCGAGCGCGGCGCGCCGACATCACACCGGCTTGTGAATGTAACCGTAGCGCAGGTTGCTACGGCCCGGTCCGGTCTGTTCGTATTCCGCCTTGAGGAGGTCGAGCCGGTCTGGTCGCCGTTCCGCCTTGCGCTGATAGCCGTAAAGCCTGGCGACATTCTCACCGAAGATCCCGGTCTTGATCGAGCCGTCGGCGGGGCCGAGCGGCGAGTAGCCGTGCTCCTTCTGCATGTCCGCCGGGATTTCGAGCCGGCGCAGCGCCTCGATCTGCCATTGCGGCGAGCCGAACCACACCGAATCAGTGCCCCAGATCACCTTATCGGGACCCAGCCCTTTGATCAGAGTACCGAGGATCGCGGTGGCCATAATCGGATCGCCCACCACCGCTTCGGCAAAGGTCGCGCCGATATCGGCATAGACGTTGCTGACACCCCAGCGGTTGGGAATCTCGCCGAGGTCGGTGACCCAGTCGATGCGACCTGTGCGCTTGAAGTCGGCGATCGCGACCGCGGGGTCGCCGCCACCGGCATGGCGGTAGCCGGCGTGGTAGATGACGAATCTTAGCTCCGGCCAATCCTTGGCGGCGCGCCCGACATCACTGACATCGACGAAATTGCGCAGCCGCGGCACCTCCCTTTCCGCCGAGGGCGGGAACAGGCCCTTGTGGATGCACACGATTTTGATGCCGGCCTTCTGGAATTTCTCGAACGCCGGATAGACCAGCCGCTCGTCGTCGAGCCGCCATGGGTAGCGGCTGGTCTTTTGATGGATGTTGTCGTCGATGGTGTAGCCCTTCCAGCTGTCGGGCTTATAGACCTCGACCGCCTTGTCGATCTCCTCCAGCCAACCGTCATAACCGGGCGTGAAGATGGCGTGCGAGAGCATGCGCCGCGTTCCGGCCTGGGCATTCACCTTGGCGCGCGCCTCGGCCATCTCCTGGTTCGAGAGGAACCAATTGTGCTTCTCGTCGGCTGGCGCACTCGAAATCAGCGTCACTTTGGTGTCGCTGTCGAGGAACATTTCCTTGATGTAGTTCTCATATTTAAGGTCGGCGTCGGTTGCAGGCCGATCTGGCATCTCGGGGTTGAATTTCAGCTTGTGCCACGCGTCGCGTATACCCTTGAAGGTGCCAAACACTTCCGGCCCGACGCTGTCCTGCAGGAAGTGCGTGTGGGTATCCATGATGAACTGGCCCTTCAACGTCTCGGCCAGTTGGTTCGCCAATTCCGGTGTCGCGGCTTCAGCCTCGGTGGCGCGGAAAAGCGGGCCGAACACTTGGTTCATGGCGACAAAGGACGCAGCCATGCCTGCCGCGGTCTGGAAGAAGCGCCGCCGGCTCATGCCCTGACGCGCGGCAAGCTCGTCGCCCATGTCCTTGATGCGCGCCTCGAACTCGCGCTGGCGCACGGTCTGCGGCCGCGGCAGGAATTCGTCGCTCGATACGTTCTGGGTCGGGATCGGGGAAGGGAAGCCGTGCGTCGCCGCCAACACCACCAATTCGGCTTCCTCGGGGCTAAGTTGATTGATGCGTTTCATGGATTCCTCCGGGTCATTTTCGTTTTCAATGATTGAACAACGCAATGTCCTTCGCAGCGCGCCGCGGGGGCAGCGTCTGGGGATAGGCATAGATCGGCCAGCATCCCGGTCGCTCAATGCCTTTGCCGCATGGGCCGGCGCCTCTTTCGAGGGATCGCGCAACTCGCCGATGAAGACTTCCAGAACGATCGGTGATGGCGGCCTCGATTCCGGGACCGTTGATGCCGCAGCCGTACCCATTGGCCATGCCTTGAACATAGCGTGGCGACCAACAGTGCAGGCGATCGCAAGACATGTCGGCCAAGTTACCTGAAAACGGCCTTCGACCGTGACGGTGGCGCAGCCGTTGCTGACATGCGCGCCGAGGAGACCAAACTTGAGCTTGTTTTCATTGGACAGCGGATTCATCGCCCGGGAACCCTGACGTTGCTGTCGTGACGTCAACACGTTCTTTCCTCCGGCTCGCGAATCGTTTGATTCTCTGGATCGGTTCCCGTAACACCTTTGCAGCTTTGCGGAATATTTGAATTCAAATTCATATAACAAAATTTGGTTGTCAATCGATTGGTGCGCCCGGCCGGACTCTAACCTGCGACAACATCGTTATGAGCAGCCCGCGAAAGTCTGGTCGGAGTGAGGGGATTTGAACCTCCGGCCCCCGCCTCCCCCAAAGCGGCGTCGACGAGCCCCTAACACATTAAGGTGCTTACGCTATTTTTTTGCGTCATCGCATGTCAGAGTTGGGATCGAGACAGAGCGCTTGCTCCAACATGCCGCGCGCTTCCTGATGGCCCCTGCCGGTCATGCGCTCCTGCAGCGCCGGCGCCTTCAGCGCATAGTCCCACGCGCCGAGATGTTCAGGTCGCAGGCGTTGCGTGCGTTCTTTCTCGGCGCGCTGGATCGCCGGCTCGATGCTGACGACGACGCGCTCGGCGATCTCCTCCTGCACGGAGAAGAGATCCGGCATGTCGCGCTCGAAGCGCTCAGCCCTGACATGGTGGCCGGTGGCGGCGTCGATCAGCTGCGCCGTGATGCGCACCCGATTACCGCCGCGGCGCGCGCTGCCTTCGACGAGATAGGCAGCGCCCAGCTCCTTGCCGATCGCGGCCCCATGCTTGGGCTTGCCTTTGTAGGCAAAGGTCGAGTTGCGGGCGATCACCGGAAACCAGCGCCAGTAGGCGAGCGTGGTGATGATGTCTTCGGTCAGTCCGTCGACGAAATAGTCCTCCGCCGGATCGCCACTCATATTGTCGAAGGGCAGCACCGCTACCGCGGGGCGTGCGGTGAAGGCGAGCGCGTCGGCGGCTACGGACGGGCTGACCTCCAGGATGCGGAAGACGTGAACCGGGCGCGCAACGTTTTTGAGATGCTGCTCGCCCAGATCTTCAAGACCATGGGCGACGCGGTCGCGCACCTGGTCGACTGCGGCCGCGGAGAGACGAATCTCCCCGGGCGCGGCGATGCTCTCGAGTGGCGCAGCGATATTCACGCCGTCGCCGAGGATGTCGTCGCCAGCGATGATGACGTCGCCGACATGGATGCCCATGCGAAAGACGATGCAGCGGTCCTCCGCAACCACGAGTCGGCTGTAGCCGACGATGTCGGCCGCAAGGATGGCGGCGAGCCTCCGCTCCATGCCGCCGGCGCTCAGACGCCGTCGAAGAGCGCTGTCGAGATGTAGCGCTCAGCAAAATCCGGCAGCACGTCGACAGTGATCCGGTCGTTCATCGCCGGGCGCTTACCGACACGAGCGCCGCCGCCACAGCGGCGTCGGCGGAGATGCCGACGGGCACGCCCTCGATACGCGCGAGACGCCGCGCCATGTGAAACGCGGTGTCGTTTGTCACCTGAACGACCTCGTCGATCTGGCTCCGGTCGAGGATCGCCGGAATGATGCCGGCGCCGATCCCCTGGATCTTGTGTGGACCGGGCGGCTTGCCCGACAGGACCGCGCTGTCCGCAGGCTCAACTGCGACCATGCGGAGTTCCGGCTTCCGCGGCTTCAGCGCTTGGCCGACGCCGGTCAAGGTGCCGCCGGTGCCGATGCCACAGACCACGACGTCGACGGTGCCCGCGGTGTCGCGCCAGATCTCCTCGGCGGTCCCTCCCGGCCGGCATCGTCCCTACCTCGTCCTCACGGCGGATCTGAGGATGGCGAGGGATCGATGCCCAAGAGTAAATTCTGGGGCGGTCGGTGAAGGCTAAGACGCTAAGAACAATCTCTTGACTAACGGGATCCGCTAGTAAAGAGTTCGTTCCTAACGAGGATTGCAGGGAACATGGGCGTTCCTTGCCTCCGGCCGTTGGAACGATGCCGTCCCTGGGGAACATGCCGAATCGCACGACAGGCCGATATGAAAGCGTAACCGCGGGCGGCGAGAAGGTCGATGCGTTCGTTCCCTACGATCTGCCGCCTGCGCGGCCGGCGCTCGTCCTCGAGGGCAAGCTCGAACGTCCCCTCCAGGAAGCGGAACAGGCGCTCCATCGTCTTGATCTGGCGGGCGACATGGTGCCGTCGCTCGACTGGTTCATCTACGCCTTCGTTCGCAAAGAAGCGGTGATCTCGTCGCAGATCGAAGGCACACAAGCATCGCTCGTGGACCTTCTCGCGTTCGAGGCCGAGGAACAGCCGCAGTCCAACGCTGATGTCGAAGAGGTTACCAACTACCTCGACGCTCTTGCCTATGCGCGTGACCAGCTCGCATCGACGCGCGGCCTGCCACTTTCTCTGCGGCTGTTAAACGAGGCGCACGGGCGCCTGATGCGCGGCGTGCGCAAGCAACCCGGGGAAATACGCCGCAGCCAGAACTGGATCGGAGGAAGCCGGCCCGGGAACGCAGTCTATATCCCGCCGCCAGCCGAGAAGCTCCCACAGCTCCTCAGTGCATTCGAAAAATACATCCATGCTGAGGACCGGCTGCCCAAACTCGTGCGCGCGGGTCTCCTGCACGCGCAGT
>JASHOB010000135.1 GCA_030041335.1 Alphaproteobacteria bacterium
CAGAGCACAGCCAGTAACGGATTATGCGAGGCATCGGCAACGGCGGCAACGAAGTCGTGAAGGCCTGCGGCGGCGCGACGGGCATCGCTTACTTCTTCGGCAAGACGAAGCCCCCGTTCCATCTTGGTAAGATCCGATTTGGTGGCGTTAACCGCCGCGAGAGCGGCCGCCGATGCGACCAGAACGCCGAGGACCGCGAGCACATCCGTAACGCCGATGCGCTTCAATTGAATCAGCGAATTGAGCGACAACGCCAGCAATTCATCGGCGTCCGCAGTAACGTAGGCCCCGCTGCCATGGCGGACCTCGATCAGCCGCATCGTTACCAGGCTGCGGATGGCTTCGCGAACGGTAGGACCGCTGACACCGTAATCTTCGGCCAATTTCCTTTCAGTTGGCAACTTGCTGCCGCGATGCAGCGCACCGCTCAAAATCTGGCTCTGCAAGTCTTGCCTAATTTGATCTGCGGCATTGCCACGGTTCAATCGACGCGGTCGGCCGACGCGAGCCAAGGATGAATCTGCGCCCACTACGTGGCCTCCTCCCCGTGCAAAGGATCGAACTGTTTAGACGGGCGGCCCCTGCAGTCGACGCCAAATACCGATCTACATCGGAGCGTCATTCGTTGTCTCCGGATTGGTTCCTTCTCTTCGCTTGGGCCGGCATTCCTGAAAAGTGGTCGGGCAGGGGAAGATCGTTGCCCGATTTGAGAATCTCCAGCACGACGCTGGACCGGACATGATCGACGCTGCGATGCGGCAACAATTCGTCGCTGATGAGCGACGACAAGGCGTCCAGATCAGTGACCACTACCTTCAGCACGTAGTCGGAATCGCCAGTGACCGAAAATGCCTCCTGGACCGCCGGCAAACGACCGATCAGCGCCTTGAACTCCTTGGCGTTATTGGGGCTGTGAGTCGCCAGCGTGACCTGAATCATTGCGGTAACCGAAAAGCCCAACCGCCGACTGTCGAGTTCAGCGCGATAGCGCTTGATGATACCGACCTCTTCGAGCGTTACGCGCCGCCGGGAACATTGCGACGGCGACAAATGTACGATCTCAGCCAGCTGTTGGTTGCCCAATCGGCCTTCGCGTTGCAGCGCGTCCAGCAAGCGTATGTCGAACAGGTCGAGCACCGGCAGCATTTTGCGAATAATTGGTTCTGAATGCATGATTCGTGCACCATATGGCAGAATCGTGCGCCATTTTGCAAGCACAGAGCACGATTTTTGCGAGAAGCTTCCGTCGCAGTTTCGACAGGGAGCTCCGCCATGGGTTCGTTCTCGCAAGATGCCGCGACCTCGATTTCCGGACAAAATCCCGCGGGGACCGCCGGCTTCGCTTTCGTCGAATTCGCGCATCCCGAGCCGGCGAAGTTGCGTTCATTGTTCGAGCGATTGGGATTCTCCCTCATGGCACGGCATCGTAAGAATGGTGCGCTGCTTTTTCGGCAAGGGGAAATCGACTTTTTGCTCAGCGGGTCGGGGACGCGCGCGGCCCGATTTGCCTCGCGCCACGGTCCTAGCGTTCCCGCGATGGGTTTCCGTGTTGTGGATGCCCATCATGCGTTTGCTCATGCCGTGTCGCACGGTGCAAAGCCGGCGGGCCCGACGGACGGCACACCAACATTGAAGGTGCCGGCGATCGAGGGCATCGGCGGCAGTTTGATCTATTTGGTCGAACGGTGCGGGGAGGACGAGTCACCCTACGACGCTGAGTTCAAATGGCTTGACGCGCAGGACCGGAAACCCGAAGGACTTGGCTTATTCTACCTCGATCATTTAACTCACAACGTCCACCGCGGCCGCATGGATGCGTGGACGGATTTCTACAGGTGCATCTTCAATTTCCATCAAATCCACTACTTCGACATCGAAGGCCAGATGACTGGCCTGTTCTCTCGTGCCTTGGCCAGTCCTGACGGACGCATCCGCATCCCGATCAACGAGTCCGCAGACGATCGCAGCCAAATCGAAGAATATCTCGAGGCTTATAATGGCGAGGGCATTCAGCATATTGCGCTTGGTTGCCGCGATATTTACAGCACCGTCCCCCGACTGCGCGCGAACGGCCTACCCTTCATGCCGTCGCCGCCGGCGACCTATTACGAGCGGATCGCCGCGCGCCTGCCCGGCCACCGCCAGAATGTTTCGCGGCTGCAAGAGAGCGGCATCCTTATCGATGGCGAGGCCGGTGATTCCCGGCACGAGGCGCAGCTGTTGTTGCAGATCTTTTCCGCCAATGTGATCGGGCCGGTGTTCTTCGAATTCATCGAACGGCGCGGCAATGACGGGTTCGGTGAAGGCAACTTTCGTGCACTTTTCGAATCGATCGAAGAAGACCAAATCCGCCGCGGCGTTCTGGCAACGCCGAACATCGCGTAACCCAAGGGAGGCCAATATGAAACGAAGTGAACGCCGGATACTGACGACGCATGTCGGTAGTTTGATTCGACCGACGGAGCTTCTTGCTTTTTTGAAGGACAAGATTGAAGGCCAGGCGATCGACGAAGTTCGGTACGCCGAGGTGCTGGCGGCATCGGTTCGCGCCGTCGTTCGCCGACAGGCGGAGGTCGGAATCGACGTACTCAATGACGGCGAGTTCGGCAAGACCGTCACCTGGTCGCGGTATGTGCTGGAGCGGCTGGCCGGGTTCGAGCAACGCGGCCGACCTCGTGGCGATATGCCCCGATCGATTGTTGGACGGGAGCGGCGCCAGTTCTCGGAATTCTATGCCGAATACGATCCTACCCAGAATTTTATCGGGTTGTCCGGTTGGGCGGTAACCGGCCCGATCGCCTACAAAGGCCACGCCGCGCTTCAGCGCGATATCGCCGATCTCAAGGATGCGACCAAGCACGTCAAATCCGAAGAGGTGTTCATGGCAGCGGTTGCGCCCTGCAGCGTAGCGCCGGAGCGAGAAGACGGCCATTACCGCAGCGACGAAGAATACGTGTTCGCCGTCGCCGACGCGCTGCGCACGGAGTACCGAGCAATCGTGGATGCTGGGTTCATTCTCCAAATCGACGATGCATTTTTGCCGCTGATGTATGACGTGCTCGTGCCGCCGATGTCGTTGGAGGAGTATCGCCGATGGGCGTCGATACGGATCGACGCGCTCAATCACGCCCTTGAGGGAATCGATCAGGATCGGACGCGCTATCACATCTGCTGGGGCAGTTGGAACGCCCCGCACGTCACCGACATTCCGCTCAAGGAGATCGTCGATATCGTCCTCAAGGCGGCGGTCGGCGGCTATTCGATCGAGATGGCAAATCCTCGGCACGAGCATGAATGGCGCCTTTGGGAATCCGTCAAACTCCCGCCCGACAAGGTGCTCGTGCCCGGCATCGTCAGTCACGCGACCAATGTGGTGGAACACCCGGAACTGGTATCAGAACGGATCGTTCGCCTCGCGAAGCTTGTCGGCCGGGAAAATGTCATTGCCGGCACGGATTGCGGCTTCGCCCAGGGACCTTTCACCCGCCGCGTACATCCTTCGATCATGTGGGCCAAACTCGAAGCGCTGACCGAAGGCGCCCGCCTCGCAACGCGGGAGCTATGGACGTAACGGATCGTCTTCTGCCGAGAGGCTAGGCATGCGGGAAGTTTATCACGCGGAGATAGTCGGCGCGTTGATCCGACCCGACTATTTGAAGAAAGCGCGCCAAAGGGTCGATGCACACGATGGCGGGGACGAAGCAGGCGGCGCACTCTCCAGGAAGGAATACAAGAAAATCGAAGATTGGGCCGTTAACGAGGCGATCTCGATGCAAGAGAGCCTTGGACTCGACGTCGTTAATGATGGAGAGCAGCGGCGACTCAGCTTCCTTGAGCGCTGGACAGTCGGAATCGAGGGCGTGGCGCCGATACCGGGTCCCGCTTATCGGATGCGCGGCACGCTTGGCGAGGTCGAGTGGCGTTGGCCTATGACCGTCGTCGACAAGCTTATACGCCGGACGCCTCAGGCCATCGAGGAATTTACCTATGCGAGAGCGAGAACGAGCAAACCGATAAAGGTAACGCTGCCGAGTCCCATGTTGCTGGCGACACTCTATGCGCCGGGTCTGTCATCGGACGCTTATCCGGATCCGTTCGAATTATTCGCGGACGGTGCGGCGATCCTGCGTCAGGAATGTCTCGAGCTGGCCACAGCGGGGTGCGATTACATTCAAATCGATTGTCCGGAATTGTTGATGGTCGGCGATCAGCACGCGCGAGACACCTTGTTCGTGCCGCGAAATATCGCGCCAGAGCGTTTTTTGAATGAAGGGATCGCGCTGCTCAACACGATTGCCGATGTGCCAGGTGTCACTTTCGGCATGCATATCTGCCGTGGTGGCGGAGGCGCAAAAATGCATTTTGCGGAAG
>JASHOB010000136.1 GCA_030041335.1 Alphaproteobacteria bacterium
TCTGGGGATGGTTCGACGGCGTCTGATCGTCGCGAGCGTGGCTGGTCATGCCATGGCAGAGATTGGGCCACTGCCGTGCGTCAAACCTTGAGCACGCGGCGCAGGCCGAGCATCAGGCGCCATGCCCCAGACCAGGATAGCTGCCCAAAGCTGGCATCGCGACGAAACCTGCCGTCGGCCTTGACGAAGGCGATGTCGATTTGGGCGAGGGCATTGTCCAAAGGACGGTTATAACCGTCGAACATGTCGTAAGGCACATAGCCCAGATCCGACATGAACTTCACGACCTCGACCATTTGGGGCTGGGCATGACCGAAATTGAACAACGATACTTCTAGGATGATCACCTCGATTCGGTCCAGAACGCCGGTGGCACCCCGGACGACATCGAGCTCGCTTCCCTGAGTGTCAACTTTGAGCAGGATCGGGCCGGCGCGCCGTAGTCCATCCACCAGGGAATCGACGCGCCGCATCGCAATCGTGCGGCTACAGAGATTGGAGGGCGCCGCGGGACCGAGGCTCGGAATCACGGTCGCCCCGTGCATCTCCTCATGGGCCTGGCCGAAACGTATCGTCACATCGCGCTCCTCGGCGCCAGCGGCCGCGAGCGCGATGTCCGCACGGTAATGCCGGGCCATCCAGCGCATCCCCGGCATGAATTCCTCGAGCGGCTCGATCAGAAGGTAGTGCGCCTTGGGAAAGACGGTATAGATCTCGAATGTGCCGTCGGCGACACCGACATCGACCACGATACTGGGGTGGAAACCGGTGGTCCGAAGGTGAGCGCAGAACTGTCTTAAATCCTTTCGCTGCAGCTGCAGCGCTCGCGCCCTGACGCCGACGGTCCCGGTCCATCGCTTGAGGCGGTACTTCATATAGGGATTCATGGCAAACCTGGATCCTCCGCGATCCCGTGCCGCGGCCGGGCCTAAGGCAGATCCCGCACGGCGGCCCGATAAGCCCGCGCGGCAGCGGGCGACGAATCGACCACCCAGCGCGGCTGGCCCGCGACCGGTACGTTGAACCAGAGGAGTCCCGCAAGCTGCGGGTAGTGGTTGGCCTTGATCGATGCGAAAGCCGCTCTGATCCACGCTGCCTTGCTGCCCCCCGTTTCGCCCGACGCCCATTCCGCGATCAGGATGGGGCGGCTGGTGCGCGCGGCGATGTCGGCGTATGGCGCGCGGAAGATTTCATCGAAACTACGCCAATCCTTGCCGCCAAAATTGTAGCCGTCGATCGCGGCGTAATCGACATAGGCGTCACCGGGATAGGTGAGTGTCACCGGGGTCCCGGCACTGTCCCCCATTGACGCCCAACTGACGCACCAGACGAACTTCGCGTTGTGGGCTCCTTCCGCGTGGAAGATCGAGACCATCCGGCGCCAGGCGGCAATGAAATCCGCGGCCGAGATGTCGCCACAATAGGGATTATGGCCCAGGCTCCACGTCCATCCGGAAATATTCATCTCGTGCATGGGGCGGATCAGGACGGTCTTGCCGAACGCCGCAACTTGGCGCGCATACCGGTGAAGGAACGCGATCGCGGGCGCGCTGTCCGGTTCCGTGGCGAGCTGATGCGGACAGGCTCCGGGCGCAGCCGATGATGCCCCGCTATTCCATCGTATCGGTTCCCAACTGACCATCGGCAGCGCGCCCCGGGAGGAAACATCCCTGGCCCAAGGAAGGACGCAGCAATCGAAGTCGATCAAGTTCGGCGCGCTGCCCGCCCAGGGCATCGGCACGCTAACGATGTCGAGTGGGCGTCCGGTTAACGCCTCGAATTGCGTAATCTGGGATCGGTCGTCGAGGCCACCCCCGAGCGACGCGCCCAGAAGCAAACGCGCCGCGTGGGCCGGCGGTATCCCGGCAATCGCGCCGCCAGCGAGCGCGCTCACAAGGCCCGCGACCAGCAAAAGACGGGTGCGAGAACGTGAGGCTCGGCAGTTTGGCCGGCTTGCGAAGGTTCTCTCCGACATCATCTCCTTGCGCCTCCCACTCCGTTCGACGGCGATTGGGGTTTCCCCCGGATTGCATCGCTCATCATGGGTTCTCCCTTCCTCAGCTGCCGTCGGGATGTTCGGCCATCGCTTCCGGCCGGGCACCGACGAAGCTCATCACCGGCGTCAGCAACGCGATCAAGCTACGCCGGCTGCGCGGTACGATTGCAAACGCAGTCAGTGCCACCACAGCACCGGCGATGCCCAGCACGGCCAAGTGCGCGGTGGGCGATATGGTGCTTGGCGACCAGACCATATCCAAAAGACGGACGGCGACCGCAACCAAGGCACCCGCAAAGAGCGACGGACCGATGGCGTGCCAGAGATCGCTTGCCGATACCGCACCGCGGCGTGTCACGAGCCAAAAGGTCACTGGTGCGCGGACGAGAAATGCGCCCGCCCCATAGCTCGCGGCAACGGCGGGTACGCCGAATGGCAGGCCCACGAAGATCAGGGCCAGGCACAAGCCCGAATCGACGATCGATGCAAACATGAGGTCGCGCGGTCGATTCTGCGTTGCCGGCAACAGGTAGGACGCCGTCGCCAGTGGCAGGGAAGACGCCGCCAGGGCGAAGAAAGTGACCAAGGGCGCGGCTGGACCCCAGCCTCGGCCGAACAATGTCGCCACCACGACGTTGGCGCATGACGCGACCAGCAATCCGCCTGGCAAGACGATCATGGCCGTCTTTTCGATCATTGCCGTGAAGCCTTGGCGGTAGCGCTCGGACTCGTGCACGATGCGACTTAAGGCCGGCATCGCCACCGCATAGAGCGATTGATTAAAGGTGTCGACCGGGGTGATGGCGACCTTCGAGGCACGCTCGTAATAGCCGAGCGAGCTCGGCCCCCACAGCCAGCCGATGAGAATCTGATCGATGCTTCGCGAGAAGGCGACGGCAACGCCGGCAACGGTGAACGCCCCGCCGAACCCCAAGAGGTCACGGAGGCCCTGAGCGCGGCCGGGCCTGCCCGGACGCCAAGGACAGAGGGTCCATGAGCCAATCAAAGCGAGGACCGGGGGGACAAGGCGTTGTGCCACCAGGGCCCAGTAGCCGCCGCCCGCGAGAGCGACGGCAACCGCCGCAACCAAGGCGGCCAAGTCGCCGGCGGTAGCGAGCGTGGCCGTTGCGACGAAGCGCATCTGCCGGCGCAGCAACGCCCAGTGCTGAACCGTCAGGCCGTTCAGGAGAAAAACCAAGGCCAAGACGCGGGTCACGCCGACAAGGTCCGGCTCGTCATAGAAACGAGCCACCATGGGCGCGAGGAAGAAGAGAGTCGCCGCGATGATCGTTCCGGCACCCACATTGATCCAAAAGAGTGCCGTCACTTGTTCGTGCGAGAT
>JASHOB010000137.1 GCA_030041335.1 Alphaproteobacteria bacterium
TTAATGTGTTTCACCATCCGCATTGGGTCGGCGGCCCCCACCCCAGCATTTACGTGAATGTTGCTGCTTTGCAGTTTTGGTACCCCTACACACATTTGTTCGCCCGTCAAAAATGTTCCTGTGAGCCATCAAAAGGAGCAATCCGGAACAAAGATTGTTAACCCCTCTCAAATTGCCGAGGATGCGGATTCGCAGTGGTTTAGCTTCGAGTTTGGGCGTTCCGGGTTCCGTGGGGCAACCGTGCGCAGGTGCCGGCTGGCAAATAAGATCGGTGAGCTGGAGTGTACTCAAATGAACGGTACATCGGGCGGCGATCAAACTGATTGCGCTGGAAGCAGCTCGGCGACTGCGGCGGCGGTGCAGAAGGCAGGCGCGAAGCCCGTAGCGGCGCCGCTGTTGGCGCCGCGCAACGGTCATGGCGATATCGCCGACCAGTTTGCCCATGCGGGGAATCCTTCATCGTGACGACATCCGGTCAAAATGACGGTATTTCTACGCCTGACGAGAGTCTGGTCGCCGGCAGCAATCTCAGGTTGGAGGTTGGAGGTTGGAGAAAGTGTCAGTGGCATTTAGGCCGCGCGTTCCTCGAACAAACCTGATGTCGCTGAGATGTACCGGTTTCCAAGACCCCCACCGTGCAGATCGACCTGGACATTGATGGAGGCGAACTGATGAGCAAACACGTCACCATTTCCCCGGACGAAGCCGCGGACCGCCTCGCGATCCGGGAGCTCGTCGAAACGTATGCACACTGCGCCGATCGTCGTGATGCCAAAGGTCAGATGTCTCTCTTTACCGCAGACACCCACTTTGTCGTCTTCATGAATGCTAGGGATGCAACACCGTCACAGGAACTCCATTCGCGCGACGCGTTGGCTCCAGTTTTAGCAGACCTGAACAAATACGACGCCACCATGCACTTTGTCGGACAAAGCACGATCTCTGCGCTCACAGGCAACCGAGCCACCGGGGAAACGTACTGCCTGGCACATCACGTTACGGTCGACGCCGGAAGACGAAGCCTGATGATTGCCGCGCTTCGCTACCTCGACACCTTCGTGAAAATGGACGGCGCTTGGCTCTTCGCCGAGCGGCTGCTCTACGTCGACTGGCTCGAGGAGCGCGCAATGGCATGACATTCCAATCAACAACCAATACGCTCTGGAGTCGTGGCTGAACTCAGAATTTTGCAGGAGGGCATGCGATATCCTGCTATCCCGTCAGACGCAAGTGGACGTGCTGGGGCGACGAGGCCAAGGCGAAACTCGGCGGGACACCATTCAGGTGGAATATGTCGGTGTTCCGAAGAAACTGGGTGCACATGTCTTCAGGCTTATGTGGACAGGATGTTCATGATCCTGACTAAAGAGAGCGTCGATGCTGCGGCAAATGGGATGCAGGTCGACGGTAACAAGCGTTGACGCCATTGCCCGTGGCACGGATCGGCAGCCATCATCAGAGAACCGATCACGGCCTTTCTGGCCCGCGAGATGTGTAGTGTCCGCGAAGTTCCTTGACTTGTGCTACCCTATTCGCGGCATTGGACTCGTTAAGTTGTGGATTCGGCAGCGCTTAGGCCAGATGGGAAGGGATCACCCCGTCCAGGGATGAAGGGAAAGTCCGGAACGCAGTCATGAAAACTACGCGGCGCTCGGGCAACGATTGGGTTTGCCACTAATGGCCCTCAAAACGCCTGACAGCGGAGGGGTTGTTGACGACAAGGAGATCATCGAGGCGCTGGAAAGGCGACTCGGACGGCTCCACGCACGACAGCGATTAGGCATCGAAAACGACCATGAAACCCAGATCTTCGGGCACGGACTGAACTTCTTTCACATCGAGAACTGGTATTCTGTCCATTCGTTGATCCGCAATTCGCTTTGGTTGGCGGGTCTCTACTCGCGCGGTCTGAGGAATGCCGAGCGGATTGTTATCAGACACAACCATGTCATTTCGCCCGTGCTTCCCACGGCTTTTGATGGGTTCGCAATCCTGCATCTCAGCGACTTGCACGTGGACATGAATCAG
Organism: Alphaproteobacteria bacterium; assembly: GCA_030041335.1. GTDB lineage: Bacteria > Pseudomonadota > Alphaproteobacteria > ATCC43930 > CGMCC-115725 > JAATGI01. Next base: position 2,029 of record JASHOB010000137.1, read on the forward strand.
GGCGCCATGCAGCGCCTCGGCGAACTGGTGGCTGGCTTGGACTACGACCTTTGCGTTCTGACGGGCGACTATCGCGGAAAGACGTTTGGCTCGTTCGACGAGACACTCGGCGGAATAGCGCGCGTGTGCGAGCGCCTGCGCGGGGTTATTTATGCGGTCCTAGGCAATCACGACACGATCCGCATGGTGCCCGGCCTGGAGGCCTTGGGCATCCGCTTGCTCCTCAACGAATGCGACGTAATCGTGCGTGGCGATGATCGCATTTATCTTGCCGGCATCGACGATGCGCATTTCTTCCGCGTCGACAACATCGAAAAGGCTGCGTCGCCAATCCCAGTTGACGGATTCTCGATCCTGCTGTCGCATACGCCTGAGGTCTATCGCCAGGCTGCACACGCTGGCTTTAACCTTCTGCTGAGCGGCCATACGCATGGCGGGCAAATCTGCCTGCCAGGCTCGATTCCCATCACGCTCGATTCAGTCTTGCCCAGGCGGCTGGGATCGGGCGCGTGGCGGTATGGCAGCATGATGGGCTACACCTCGGCCGGGGCTGGATCGTCCATCGTGCCCGTGCGTCTCAATTGTCCACCCGAAATCACCGTGCACCACCTGCGGCATACCCAAAAGGGCCCTCTATAAGGGCGCGGCGCCCGATGTGGCGCCGTGGAACAATTCCCTAGACCGACCTTCGCGCGGCGACCCAGTTCGGCCATCACCGCAATGAATGTATCGCGCCCGGCCTTGCTTTCATTTTGGCTCAGCTCAACCAGCATCGCGCCCCATGGACGATGGACGGAAAATACATCGTCATCGGGTTGAAGCCCTCGTCGATCATCTCTTTCACGAAATCCAGCGTGGTGAGGAAACGATCGTCGAACAGCACTTCGTGCATCGCCCAATCGGGATGGGAAAGCGTTACCGTGTCCACCAGCCGCTCGCACGCATAATTGGCTTTCACACCCGATCTCCCGAAGCTTGGCGCAGGCCGTCAGAGCCGTGAATCAGGATAAACGCGAGGGCGCGTACGACGCGGCGCGGCCTCGACCCCTGATCGTGAGGGCCGCGCACTTTAGCGATGCGCCCTCCTCCACCAACACCTCGATACCGCAACTGGCCTAACGCCGGTCTTGCGCCGGTACCGTCTTCGGAATTTGGCGCGTGCTGTCCCGCTCTCGGACGGCGGTCTATCACCGGCCGACAAATACTGGGGCGCGCTTTTCCGCGAAGGCGCGCACGGCTGCCTTGTGATCCTCGGTCTGCCCGGTCTCTATCTGATGCAGAGCCTCGAGATCGAGCAATTCGGCCAAGGTGCCGCTTTCCGCGGCGTTGAAATGCTGCTTCATCAGGCCGAGTGCGATGCGCGGCCCCTTCGCCAGCTTTCGGGCGAGCGCCATCGTGGCGTCGAGCAACTCGCCTTCCGGGACGACCACGTTGGCCACGCCTAGAGCAAGCGCCTGCGCGGCGTCCAGCGGCTCGGCGGTGTAATAGAGCTCCCGAGCCTTCCCAGTGCCGATAAGCTTCGACAGGAAAAAACTGCCGCCGAAATCGCCGGAAAATCCCACTTTTGCGAAGGCAGTGAGAAAAAGCGCAGACCGGGAAGCAACACGCAAATCGCAGGCCAGAGCCAGCGACAGCCCGGCGCCAGCGGCGGGCCCGTTCACCATGGCGATGGTCGGCTTCGGCATTTCGTGCAAGAGGCGCGAGACTTCCATTCGTCCGCGCAAATCCTTCACAGCCTGCGGCAAGCTGCGCTGCGTCGAACCTTCGGCCATGCTCTTCACGTCGCCGCCCGAGCAAAACGCACGACCGGCGCCCGTTAGCACTACCACCCCCACGGCCGCGTCCTGCGCAAGCCGGGGCAAAGCTTCGAGTAGGCCCTCCATTATCGGGGTCGAGAGCGCATTGAGGCGCTCAGGCCGGTTGAACGTCAGTAAGGCAATGCCTTCCGAGATGCTCTCAAGCAGCTGCTGTTCCATGGTGCTTTCTCCTTTGCCTGCTGTTTTGCCTCGACCATGGCGGCATCAACGGTACGGCCAGCTACTGGGTTCCCCGCCACTTGCGGCCTGCATTTTCCTCAACCAACACCGTTGTCGAGGCGCCGCTGCATGTGGTGCGGCCGCTCGCTCGACGGATCCGCTCCGGGACCAAGATGCACGTGCACCGCCTTAGGGGAAAGCGGCTCGCCGCATTCGGAGCAGGTCATCACCGGATCGAACATCTTGCCACAGAGTTTGTGTTGATGAAGCCGGGGGCGACCGCGCTCATCGATCATATGGACATCGCCCCAATGCACGATCGCCATCATAACCGGGTGGAGGTCGAGGCCTTTCTGCGTGAGGATGTATTCGTACCGCTTAGGGCGCTCCTGGTAGGGGACGCGGCGCAGCACGCCGTAGCGGACCAGCTTCTTCAGCCGATCGGCCAGCACGTGCCGCGTCACGCCGAGCCGCGCCTGGAAATCCTCGAAGCGCCGCACGCGCAAAAAGCAATCTCGAAGAATGAGCAGGGTCCACCGGTCGCCAATCACGGCCACCGTCCGCGCGACCGAACATTGCTCCTCCTCCAGCGCATTCCATTTCATCCGCTTCTCCGATTTCGTTCGTTTTCAGTTCATCATTCTTGGCCCGCGATGCGCGCTTGCTACCAGCCAGGCGGAGAGAGCGTACCGTTTTGATACTTACTATGCAAGGCTTGGGCAATATCGATAGCGTAATTAGTGCCATAGAAGCAATCCAATCCAGTGCTTGAGTTCGGCTCCGGATCTGTCGCTTGTTGGAAATGCCGGGGCGTGGATTATGTTTGACAGTGCTAAAATAGAACGTTATAGAGGCGATTGCGGCGAGGCGGCTGCCCGGTAACGCTCGGACGAAATGGCGAACAGCAAATCGGAGCGGAGGCGAAGATGGCACCCCCCAAGGTCGAGTTCATGTTCGACTTCGGCAGTCCGAATGCCTATCTGGCCGAGCTGGTCATCCCACAAATCGAGAAACGCACCGGCGTCAAGTTCGATTATGTGCCGGTGCTGCTCGGCGGCATCTATAAGCTTACCAACAACCGCTCGCCGGCTGACTATCTGCGCGGCGTCAGGAACAAGCCGGAATTCATGGAGCTCGAGACGCAACGCTTCCTTCGCCGGCACAACATCACCAGCTTTCACAAGAACCCCTTCTTCCCGGTCAACACCTTGCAATTGATGCGGGGCGCCGTCGCGGCGCAGTTCGAGGGCGTGTTCGAGCCCTATTTTCACGCCGCCTACCATCACATGTGGGAAGAGCCCAAGAAGATGGATGATCCGCAAGTCGCGCGGCAAGCCTTCACCACTTCGAATATCGACTATGACCGGCTCGCCCTGCGAGCGCAGGAAGCCGATGTCAAGAACCGCCTCATCGAGCTGACACAGAATGCCGTCGACCGCGGCGCCTTTGGCTCCCCCACCTTCTTCGTCGGAGAGGAAATATTTTTCGGCAAAGACCAGCTGCGCGACGTCGAGGAAGCCCTTGTCGGGGCAAGCACGGCGCTGCCGGGCGAACCGAGAAAATCGCCGAGCTGATTTGCTATCAGCTGGTCTGCCATGGAGGGCGCCCTGATGAACGCGATCGATCGGCTGTCGGCGGCAGGCATTCTGAAAGGGCTGTCGTTACCGGTCCACGTCGTGGTTGCGAGACATATGGTGGAAAGACCCGACCACCCTGCCCTGGTCGAGTCCGACATCAGCTGCAGCTATCGCGCCTTTGCCGATGCGATCGACACCTACGTCGAGGATTTTCGGGGATTAGTGATCCGGCCCGCCCGGCTGTCCTAGGCTTGGCCCGGCAAGTCGGCGCACAGGAGGCAAGTCGTGACCACGAGAAATCACACGGTAGCCGTGATCGGAGCTGGCGACTTCATCGGCTCGGAGATTGCCAAGAAATTTGCCGCGGAAGGGTTCACTGTCTTCGTCGGGCGGCGCAACGGCGACAAGCTGGCGCCACTCGTTGCAGAAATCCAATCTGCCGGTGGCACTGCCCTTGCCCGTACTCTCGATGCGCGCAAGGAAGAGGAGATCGCCACCTTCCTGTCGGACGCGGACAAGCATGCTCCCCTCGAAGTGTGCGTTTTCAACATCGGCGCCAACGTCAATTTTCCGCTCCTTGAAACGACGGAACGCGTTTTTCGAAAGGTGTGGGAGATGGCCTGTTGTTCCGGCTTTCTCGCGGGAAGGGAAGCAGCACGGCTGATGTTGCCGCGCGGCCGCGGTAGCATCTTCTTCACCGGCGCCACCGCGAGCCTGCGCGGGGGCGTGGGCTATGCCGCCTTCGCCAGCGCCAAGTTCGGCTTGCGCGCGGTCGCTCAGGCGGCTGCGCGCGAACTCTGGCCGAAGAACATCCATGTCGCCCATCTCATCATCGACTCCGGCGTCGACACCGCCTGGGTAAGAGAGAGGATCAAGCAGCGCGAAGGGCAAGCGGCGCTGGACAATCTCGATCCGAACCGGCTCATGCCACCCGCTGCGGTCGCCGAGGCTTACTGGCAGCTCTACCTCCAGCCGCGTAACGCCTGGGTTTTCGAGCAGGAAATCCGTCCCTTCGGCGAGAAATGGTGACGGGCTGCGGCGCGTGAAGCATGGGCAGAGAACCCTTGGAATTGACCCGATGCAAGAAGGGCTGGACCGGCCGCTGTGGCCCTACGAATATGGCGGCTCTTACTGGACGATCACGCGATGCTGCATTTCTGAGCAGAAGACCTCCCGCGCCGCCACCCCTGCCTCCCTTGGCCTTCGGAAAAACGGCTCGGCTCGCGGGCCATCTCTTGATCGAAAGCCAGCGGCGCCGGCGCAAATACGGCGTCGTTGCCATGTGCGTTGCCGGCAGCATGGACGCTGCCGGCCACTCCGAAGCTATCCATCGAGTTGGTCGCAACCGGGTCCGGAGGTTCGTCTGAAAACCGCCATCACCGAAATGTTTGGCATCCGCCACCCCATCATCCAGGGTGGCATGCATTATGTCGGGTTTGCGGAGCTTGCCGCGGCAGTTTCGAAGGCAGGCGGTCTCGGCATCATTACCGGGTTGACACAGAAGACGCCCGAGCTCCTGGCACGTGAGATCGCGCGCTGCCGCGGCATGACCGACAACCCCTTCGCGGTGAACCTGACGTTCCTGCGGACATTCGCCGACCCGCCCTATCCCGAATACATCGCCGCCATTGTCGAGGGCGGGATCAAGATCGTTGAAACCGCCGGGCGCAGCCCTGAGCGATACATGGCGGCGCTCAAGACGGCCGACATCAAGGTCATCCACGAATGCACCTCGGTTCGCCATTCGCTCAAGCGGAGCGCATCGGCTGCGACGCGGTCAGCGTCGACGGTTTCGAATGCGGTGGCCACCCCGGCGAGGACGACATCCCCAATATGATCCTGCTGCCCCGCGTCGCCGACGAGCTAAAGATCCCATTCGTCGCCTCGGGCGGCATGGCGGATGCGCGCAGCCTGGTGGCGGCGCTGGCCTTGGGCGCCACCGGCATGGACATGGGCACGCGTTTCATCGCCACGAGGGAGGCGCCGGTGCACCAGAACGTCAAAGAGGCGATCGTAACGGCAACAGAACTTGATACGCGCCTCATCATGCGGGCGCTCCGCACTACCGAGCGCGTGCTGAGGAATCCCGGCGTCGATAAGTTGCTGGCGATCGAGCGCGAGAAAGGCGCCAATCTCACCATCAACGATATTCACGATCAGGTCGCCGGCGTCTATCCCAAGACCATGATCGACGGCGAGCTGAATGCTGGTGCCTGGAGCTGCGGCATGGTCGTGGGCTTGATCCGTGATACCCCGACCGTTGCCGAGCTGATCGATCGAATCATGCGCGAGGCAGAGCAGCTGATCCGCGGCCGCCTAGCCGCACTACTCGAGCGCGGCGAAGCACCGGCGACGGCTGTGGTCTGTGACTGAGCCGCAGGAGGAGGTTAGCATGACGGATCACCTGAAGATCATACGCCACGGCGCGGTGCTCGAAATCACCTTCGCTCGCCCAGAGAAGAAGAACGCGCTGTCGAACGCGATGTACCGGGCCGCGACCGGGCAGCTGAACGCCGCCGAGAAGGATACGAGCGTACGTGTGTTGTTATTTAGCGCCGAAGGCGACGCCTTTACCGCCGGCAACGACATCGCTGATTTCGCCGCCGTCGCCTCGGGAAAAGGCGAGCCGCCGCAGGCTCATGCCTTTATTGATGCACTCGCGCGCGCCGAGAAGCCGATCGTGGCCGCCGTCCCGGGGCTCGCCGTCGGGGTTGGCACGACGATGCTCCTGCACTGCGACCTGGTCTATCTCTCTGATACGGCCAAACTAACGACACCGTTCGTCAACTTGGCGCTGGTGCCGGAAGCAGCCTCCAGCCTGCTCTTGCCGGCACGCATTGGCCATCTCCGTGCCTTCGCCATGTTTGCGCTCGGTGAGGCCCTCTCCGCCGCCGAGGCCCTCACCTTGGGGCTTGCCAACAAAGTTCTGCCCAAAGACGCGCTCCTCGATGCCGCGCGCGAAGCGGCGCAGGCGTTGGCCACCCGACCGCTTGGCTCGCTGGTCGCGACCAAGAAACTGATGCGCGACGCAAACCGGATCCTCGCTCAAATCGCCAACGAGGGCGCGATCTTCAAGGAGCGACTCCAAACGCCCGAGGCGCGCGAGGCCTTCGCCGCCTTTGCCGAGCGGCGGCAGCCCGATTTCAGCAAGTTCGCATCTTAAGGCGAGCAGCAGAGGAGCGTCACATGACACAAGCGGTGTGCGTCGTTACGGGTGTCGGTCCTGGAACCGGCTCGGCGCTGGCGCGGCGCTTTGCCGGGGGCGGGTACCGCGTCGCGATGTTGGCGCGAGACATGGAGCGCCTCTCCAGGCTCGAGCGCGAAATTCCCGGAACCAAAGGCTATGCCTGCGATGTCTCGGACGCGGCACAAGTCGACGCCACGGCCGATCGCATCGAGCGCGAGTTCGGCGCGCCCGATGTCGTGGTGCACAACGCCGTCGGTGGCGCCTTCGGCACGTTCCTCGAAATCGATCCGGCAGTGCTCAACCGCAATTTTCAGATCAATACCATGGGCCTGCTGTATCTCGCGCGCCGCTTCGCGCCCGCCATGGTCAGCGCCGGCCGGGGCACGATCGTCGTCACCGGAAACACCTCCGCATTGCGCGGCAGGGCTGGGTTTGCCGGCTTCGCACCGACCAAGGCGGCGCAGCGCATCCTCGCGGAGTCCATGGCCCGGGATCTCGGACCCAAAGGCGTGCACGTCGCCTACATCGTCATCGATGCGGTCATCGACGGGCCGCGCCAACGCGAGCGCTTTAGGAACAAGCCAGGCGAGTTTTTCGTCAAGCCCGCGGCGATTGCCGAGGAGGCCTTCCACCTGACACAACAGGACCGCAGCACCTGGTCCTTCAACGTCGAGCTGCGTCCCTATGGCGAGACCTGGTGAGTCCGGCTATCGCAGCTCCGCATTTCCTCTTATTTACCCAATCATCGCATCTCGGGAAGGCGACGATTGCCCTCGCCTTTCGGGCGGAGCGCGTCGGCGTGTCGGCTTCAGCAACAGCACGCCGTACAAGACCACTGCTTTCCCGGAAGCGACAAACGCTGACGCCGAGAGCGTAGGGAAACTTGGCGGTATGACTGTGCGGTCAATCGGACAGATCGTGAAACTGCGGCGCGTCCGCGACAACGTGCCCCTATGTGTCGCCGCTCGAGATACCCTAGTGACTTTGGAGAAGACAACGGCAGTTGTCCGAACGGCTGCGCGAGACACACGCCTTATGTGACGAACATGGTCATCTTGCCATCACGGCCAGATCGAAAATTGGATCGACGAAGTGAACGGCTGCATGGTTTCTCGCGGAGGCCAGCAGTCAAAGATGGATTTTAATTAAGATAAATCAATTTTTTACGATAAGTGACCTCAGATTCGACTTTAGCTGTCGATTGATCGCTTCTGGATAGCACATTGGCCAATGCAAGCGTGATTTGGCCAATGTATCACCTTCGCAGGCTAGAGCGCCGCCATTGGGCGGCAGCGATTGGATGCGCGGCGCTACTCAAGTCCGTCAACTCACATCTCCTTCGGTTAGTGCTGCGGGCTCCCTCGGGCGCGACATGCTAAACTTCGCGCATGAGCGTGCTCGGGCTTCGGGGGCGGATCGTGCGGACGCGCGGCGCGTCGGTGCTCGCGGACAGAACGATTTTCGGCCGGTCCTACGATGCGTTCATCTCCTACAGTCACAGCCGTGACGCCGCCATCGCCTCAGCGCTGCAGGCCATCGTTCAGAAGCTCGGCAAGCCCTGGTACCGGTCGCGCGCATTACGCGTGTTTCGCGATGACACCAGCCTGTCAGCAAGCTCCCACCTCTGGGCATCGATCGAAGAGGCGCTGACGCAGTCGCGCTATTTGATCCTGCTCGCATCGCCGGAATCTGCCGCATCAGTATGGGTCGAGCGTGAACTGGCCTGGTGGCTGACGCACAAGAGCGCCAAGACAGTGCTGATCGCGCTGACTGCGGGCGAGCTCGTGTGGGACCCGACGGCGGGCGGGTTTGCGGCGCCGGAGACGACGGCGCTGCCACCGTCGCTCAAGAAACATCTCGAGGACGAGCCGCGTTGGATCGACCTGCGACCCTTTCGCGATGCGGCTCGCGACCCCCGCTTCATCGAGCTCGCAGCCAATTTCGCCGCGGCGATCCATGGCATCGCCAAGGAAGATCTCCTGTCGCGCGAACTGTATCAGCGTCGCCGGGCGCTGCGCTTGGCTTGGTCGGCGGTCGCTTGCCTGGGGCTGCTGCTGGTGACTGCGGCGTGGGAATGGCACGTCGCGGTGAACGAGACGCGCGAGGCGCAGACACAGCGCAACAGCCTGGTGGCAGCGTTAGCAACGGCCGAGCAATCGAAAGGCGACAGCGATGGCGCGCTGCGCCTCGCCGTGCACGCGACGCGTCTCGAGGCTGCCCTCGATCCGAACGCGGTCACAACCTCGATCCCCGGTGCCGTGCTCGCCACCGTCGTAGGCCGGACGCAATGGCGCGTGCTGCTCGGCGGGCATGAGAAGATCGTGCGCACGGTCGCGTTCAGTCCGGACGGGAAACGGCTCGTTACCGCGTCGGAGGATCGCACCGCGCGGGTCTGGGACGACGCTGGAAAGATGCTCGGCATCTTGCGCGGGCATGACGACGCCGTCGCCTCGGCTTCGTTCAGCCCGGACGGCAGGCGCATCGTCACCGCTTCGGCCGACAAAACGGTGCGCATCTGGGACGCGGCAACGATGAGGCCGATCGCCGTGCTCACCGGCCATGACGCGCCGGTGGCGAGCGCCGCCTACAGTCCGGACGGCAGGCGCATTGTCAGCGCCTCGGACGATACCACCGCGATCGTGTGGGATGCCGTGACTGCCCGGCAAGTATCAGTCCTGCGCGGCCATACGCTTGGCGTGAGCTCCGCTATATTCAGTCCCGATGGACGGCGGGTGCTTACCGCCTCTGCGGACGCAACGCTGCGGATGTGGAATGCCGCGACCGGCGTCGCCTTGTCGTCATGGTCACAAGATGGCAATCCGATATTCGCCGCATCGTTCGATCCCGTCGGCAAGCGCGTCATCGGTGTCATGGGCGACAATTCGCTCCGAGTGTGGGACGCCGAGACCGGAAAGCAGTTGGCGCAGCTCCCCGGCGACGCAAACGCGATCGGCGCCGCTTCGTTCAGCCCCGATGGCGCCAGCATCCTTGCCGCGCTGTCGGATGGAACCGCACGGGTCTGGGATGCGCAGCTGACGAAAGAAGAAGCGGTCTATCGTGGCCATGAAGGTCCGCTATCCTGGGTCGCGTTCAGCCCGGACGGCAAACAATTCGCTACCGCCTCAGCGGACAAGACCGCCCGCGTCTGGCGTACGGGCAAGGCGGGCGGCGGTGTCGTTCTCGCAGGTCATCAAGGCGACGTGCGCTCAGTCGCATTCAGTCCCGATGGCAAGCGTGTCGCGACGGCGTCGCTCGATCGCACCGCGCGGCTGTGGGACCCGATGACGGGTAAAACGCTGATGACGCTCATCGGGCACGAGGGCGGCGTTGATTGGATCGAGTTCAGCCGCGATGGTACGCGTATCGTCACCGCGTCCCTCGACGGCACCGCGCGGATCTGGGATGCCGCGACCGGCCGCACCACAGCGGTACTGGGCGGCCATCAGGGCTTTGTCTATTCCGCCGCCTTCAATCCCAGCGGCACGCGCATCGTGACCGCGTCGGCCGACCACACGGCACGCGTCTGGGATGCCACGCGCGGTGTCGAACTCTTTGCGCTGCGCGGCCATACCAACGCGGTGTTCGCCGCGGCCTTTAGCCCGGACGGGACGCGCGTCGTCACCGGCTCGTCCGACGTCACGGTACGTATCTGGGATGCGAGAAGCGGGAAGCCGATCGCGACGCTAAACGGCGGCGCGCAGGTCGGCGCCAATTTCATTCAGCGAATCAACTCTGTCGCCTTTAGTCCCGACGGCGAGAACATCCTCACGACTTCGACCGATTTCACGGCAAGGATCTGGAATGCAGTAACCGGAGTCCAGCGGGCCGTGTTTAGGCATGACGTCGCCATCAAGAACGCGATCTATAGTCCCGATGGGCGGCGCATCGCCACCATTGCCGGCGACGGTGTGCTGCGTCTATGGGACATCGCGACGCAACAAGAGATCGCGGTCCTGCGAAACGGCTTCGAGCTTAACGCCGAGGCGTTCAGCCCAGACGGTGCACTGATTGCTGTTGCCCTGGCGGACCGGACCGCGCGGGTGGTGAATGTCCGCTCCGCCACGATGCCCGTCGCCGATTTGCTCACTGAAGCATGCGCGCGGCAACTCGGCCCGCTCGCGACGCTGAGCCGGAACGAGATGAACCTCGCCGGCTACGCAAGCAACGCCGCGGCGATCAATGTGTGTATGCCTGCCAACTAGCGCTATCGCAGATATGGCGCTAAGAACGCGCGCGCCTGTGCGTAGGAATCTAGGGTCGCGGCGGCATTGTATTCGACGTGGTGGCCGAAATAGACGGTCGGTCGGCCGGTGCGGTCGTAGCCGTGATAAGCGCCGGGATAGATCTTGATCTTGACCGTCGCCGCATTCTCCGGCGCCGCCGCAAGGTCGGCGCAGCGCGACGCGACATTCCAATCGTCGAGCGCGCCCGCCAGGATCAGGAGCGGCATCTCCACCGGCACGCGCCCCGGATTTTCACAGTTGGGTGTGACGGCGACTGCCGCCTGCAGCTTGACGCCGGCAGCCTCGAGCATCTGCTGTCCCTGGTTGACCGGCTGAAGGTTTCGCGACACGTACCAGACCAGGCTGTTGCTGCCGAGTGAGCGGCCGAGGACGGCGATCTTGTCCCGCTTGACGTCACGCCGGCCCGACAGCGCGTAAGCGGCGCGGAACACGTCCCGTGCGGACACTGCAATCATCGTCTTCATCATACTGAGGCTGCCGCAAATGTTGCCGAGGTTCCGCGACGCCGTGCTGTTGACGCGCAGCGTCGCATAGCCCCAGGAGTGCAGCTCGTTGATCCAGGCGCGGAGCCCGATGTCGAGCTCCGCCGAGCAACCCGGCAGCAAGATCACGACGGCGAATGGCCCCGATCCCAGCGGTTTTTCGAATTCCGTGTTGAGCGTTATTTGCTGACCCTGCCAATCGACCGGGATGTTGATCGATTCCGCTCGCGCAAAGGGCGCGGCGGCGATGCACGCTAGCGGAACCGTTAGCGCGCGCGCCAGGCGCGATATGATGTTCATGGAGCCCTCCGCGGAAACCGGGTAGCATAGGCACGCGCTGGAGTCACTTTAACGTGCGTGGGGTCGACGTATACAATCGTAGGAGCAACTCCACGCGGCGACACGCGACAGGGCCAAGAAACCGGCGCCCGAGCAATCTTAGTGCAGAGCAAAATTTCCGATCCCGTGCATGTGCAATCGAGCTAGATCATACCTGTTTAGAAGTTCGATACGCCGTACCCAGCCTAAGGGACCACTTCCACTTGCTGGGTCGTCGGGATTTCCTTGGCCACCTTGTTGATGTTTATCAGTTGGGTCAGCAACGCGAGAACCTGGAGCGTCCGGTCTTCGTCCGTCACCGGATGCACGAAATAGGTGGCATCCAGATAGTCGACACTAAACCGGGCACGGTCGGGTTTCGAGCTCAGATCGATCAATGAATAATGCAGATGCATTTTCACGATCCGCGCCGCTTCGGGATTCCGCAGCAATGCTCCGAGGTACTGAATGATGCCCTCGACCGAGCGGATGCCAATCGCCCCGAAATCAGCGGGATTGATCTGACTGCCGGCGCTCATGGGAGCGATTTCGGCGTTGCATACACTCTTCCAGGAATCGCGAATTTGGGCCTCGAACGATGGCATCAGTTGGCGCGCGTTATGCGGCATGGCGGATTTGCTCGATCGGCCGCCGGGCGAGGGCGCTGGCACCCGTGGTGCCAGCATCGGAAATTGGATTTTGCGCGATCGGACGTCGTCGTCCAGGCCGACCATCGGCAGCGGCACGTTAGCCCTGCAGAATACGATCTCCGGCTCGGCGTTCACCGAATAGAGTTGGGCCTTCTCGTCTTTCGGCAGATAGGCAAGACGAAACTTGGCCGGATCGAGCGAGGCCAAAACCTTCAACTCATCGGACTTCGACGAAAAGGAAATCTGCGGACCAATTGGCATCAGCCGGGTATAGCGGTTCGCCTTTACCACGTGGTTGTCGGCCTCATTGCCGAAAATTTCGTCGATGTACGTTGCGTATTGCTCCAAGAGCCTTGGTTGTGTCGGATCATTGAAGTATGTGCCAGGTCGCTGAGACACGGTGTTGGCCGCTCCCGGTCCGGGCTGACCGCTCGCGATGTCGACCGTCTGGATCTGCGAGAACAGCAGGAACATGAGCATTTTCTGCGGAATCTCACGGTCGATGTAGTATTTGACCAAGACAGGATCGATCGGTGTCAGAATGCCTCTAGTGAAGTCCTGCGTGTCAAGTGGGGCGACGTCGAACGACGGACTGGACGAAGCAGCGATGCCGGACATGCCGGTACCGATGGTGGCGCGCGTCGTCGAATGGTCGAGCGGGCCGACCGGCCAGGTCGTGCCTAGCGATCCGCCCACCGTCATCTGATAGCGGATATCGGAAAGTGAGCTGAAATTGAGCGGCGCGTAATCGCGCGCGCGCAGGATATTGGTTACCAAACTGACGCCAGTCATTTCCTCATAGGTCTGCGTGTAGTCGGCCGTGGTCGACTTGACAAAAGTCGCTAGTGAACAGCCCCCGGCAAGTAGTGCGGCAGCAAGTGCCGTAACGATCTTCATTCCCCCACCTTGGGAAGACGTTGCGCCACCAATTTATTTAAAACGTCGGGCTCGGCGCGGTGTAGTTGGTTAATTTGCGGGCTCGCCCCTCGACTCATCCGCACGCTATGATTAGCCTCGCCGTCTTGTCAGGGGATGTTGGCAGGATACCTGCCTATAAAACTTGGAAAAACTCGGTCCCGCGCCCGGGGGAAACATGGTCGGCACGCGGTCGCAACGATTAGTTTTCGGCGTGTCCGGTGCGGCGCCCGAGGCAGTGGAACTGCGATGGCTGCTGGACACTGGCATTCATTTGATCGGCGCCGACGAGGGCTCCCTGCTCGCCTATGATGAGGCGAAGCGGGCGCTGCGCTTCGTAATGACCGCGGGAAGCCACCGTTCGGAGCAAAAGTTGATCCGTCAAACAGTCCCCCTCAGTCGCGGACTGACCGGACTCGCTGCGCAATTGCGGGAAGTGCAGGTAGGGACGCCCAAATACCACAAGATTGAGCAGGTCGGACGGCGCGGCACCACGCCGGTCGAGCCCAGCAACGTGATCGCGGCACCGATGGTGGCCCGCGGCGTCTTGCTCGGAGTCATGACCGCCGTTCGTTTCTCTCCCCATCCCGTCTTCACAATGGAGGAGGGAAAACTGATTGGCCGCTTTGCGGCGGTCGCCGGCCTCGTTATCGAACAGCATCGCCGGCTCGAGGCATTGGCGGCCAAGGCAAGGGACCGCCCGGCTGTTGGGGCCGGGGTGACGGGGGATCGCCATGAGCAAAGGATTCTGGCGGCAATAGCCGAGGTTCGGAGGCACCGGCCGGAGGCGATGGCCCGATTGGCCCGCACTATCGGTAACTTGGCCGCATTGATCGTTGGCGACGCGCGGGACGCCGATGCAATCCACTGAACTCCGACGGGCACTTGACACGCACATTGGTCGGCTGGCGCGACGCAAGCTCGCACCGGTCGACGTCGCGGTGATCGACAGCGGCATCGACGCGTCTCACCCCGATTTGGCGGGCCACGTTCATCAAGCGTTTCGCGTCCAATCGGATACGACAGGCACCCGCCTCGTTTCGGCGCGAATGGGCGTCAATCAGGATGCGTTTGGCCACGGCACCGCAGTCGCCAGCATTATTCGCCGCGTTGCGCCAAACGCGCGGCTCATCGATGTCCGGATAGTGAGCGCGGACGAGGTCTTTACCAGCGACGCCCTGATTGCCGGCTTGACCGCGACCGTCGAACAAAGGTGGAAGGTCGCTAATATAAGTCTAGCCGCGTCGCGGGCGGTCGCGCGCCACTTGATGCCGCTGTGTGAACAGGCGCATTTCCAAGGGCAGGTGCTCGTGGCAGCGCAGCGCAATTTGGCAATCGAGGACGACGGATATCCGGCTGCATTCTCCTCGGTCTTCGGCGTGACCGCGAAAGATATCCGCGCGACTTACGAATATTTCTTTGAGGACGGCGCGGCGATCGAATGGCAGGCGGCCGGCGAGAAAATCCCGGTCGCGGCTAGCGGGGGCGGCTATACACTGAAGGCAGGAACCAGCTTCGCCGCGCCCGCGATCGCAGGCATCTGCGCATTGGTGTTGGGAGCCTTTCCCCGTCTGACGCCTTTCGAGATAAGGACCGTGCTAAAGGCCCATGCCCGGGCCGCGACGCCGTCGCGACCCCATCGCGGCAGCCGAACGCACGCGCATCGCGGCAAGCTTCATCACTTCGAGATTAGGAGACACGGTTCATGACGATCGCGCCTACCAAGACAAAGCTCATTCCCGCATCGCGGGCTAAGAACCTGAAAAAAGCCGATCAAGGCAAGGCCCTGAAAAACTCGCCGCGGGGTGCGGCGGTTGAGGCCCAGGAAGGGACCTACAAGCTGGTGACATGTCCTTCGGGCGATATGAATTTCATCGAATACGACCCGAACAAGTATCAGTGGTATCAGTGCACCGTGTGCGGCTGTTCCTTTGAGATGTAGTCCGAACGCCGTCGGCGCCGTACCGGGGACGGGATGACCCAGCTGCCGGAGGTCGCCCGCACCGCGCTTGGGCGCGTCGGCACGACACAACTCTCAGCCTCTTTGCAACCAGAGCGCCCGTGGTTCTGGCGGGTCGCTGGCGCGGGATGGCGCGTGGTGCGCGACCGACCCGTGTTGTTTTTCGGCGCGAGCATTCTGCTTCTTATCGTCGACCTGATCGGACTCTACAGCGTGCAACTGTTGTCGTCTTTGACGGCATCTCTGTCGGGACAGGGGACGTCTGCCGCGAATGTGTTCCATATCTGGGTGCCGAAGGGACCCAAGATCGAGAGTTTGCTGTTCCTGGCGCTGGTGGTTTCGATCGTGGGGCTTCGCATCGTCCAGCGCCGATTGGCGGCCCGGTCCGAAAACCAAACGCTCGCCGGACTTCGACTGGAAGTGCATAACCGGATCTTGAGTTTGAGCCCCGAATACTACAAGCGGACCACGCCGGAAAACCTCGAAGGCTTGGTGATGGGCGGCGCGCAAAGGGCGAACTTGCTGTTCCGCCAGTTGATCGCAGCGCCAATAACGCACCTTCTGCCACTCGGTACCGCCGTATGGCTGATCTACCACAACATCAATGTGGTGAAACAACAGAGCGGATTTGTCCTTCTGCTGTTGCTCTTGGTCCTGATCGCCCTGCCGGTGATCGGCTGGTTACTTTCCAAACGCGTCGATCGCGCGTTCGGTTACGCCGGGGCACGCGCCGCCGAGCTGACCACGGAAACCGCCAATTCGTTGTCAAAGCCCGAAGAAGTTCAGTTGATGGACGCGCTGCCGCAGCGCGCGCAGGCCTATCGGATACGACTCGACGAGCAGGCCAAGGCGCAAACTAAAGCGAGCGCCGATCAGGGATCGGCTGATCAAATCAAGAATGCGGTACAGCCAGTGCTGCAGGCTGTGTTCTTGGTCTATGGTGCCTATGCGGCCTTCGGTAATCACGATCCCGCGACGGCAGGTGCCATTATTGGCCTCTACCTCTTCATTCCGCGGGCGATCAATCCTTTGCAGTCCGTTATCGACCTCGTGACTGGCATCAGCGGTGCCCATTCGACGATCGGCGGCCTGCTCGAAATCTTGGAGAGGGCGCCTCCCATTGTGTCCGAGAGCGGCGGTCTCGCACTCGCGCCGACGGACCGCTCGGTCACATTCTCAGGCGTCTCCCTGCATTATGACGGCGCCGGCGCACCGGTGTTGGACGACGTGTCGCTGCAGATCGTGCCGGGGAAGATCACCTCGATCGTCGGCCGTTCTGGCGCAGGAAAATCGACCGTACTCAATCTCATCGCTGGCCTGGCGATGCCGGACCGGGGAACGATCGCCATCGGGGGAAAGAAGCTTACCGACATCGCGAGCCAGAGCCTGCGCCGGCAAGTCGTCAAGGTGTCGCAGGATCCACTTCTGATCACCGCCTCGGTGCGCGAGAATTTTCGCCTTGCCAAGGCCGATGCAAGTGACGCCGAAATCGAGGAAGTATGCCGGAGCACCGGGTTCTGGGAAATTCTGATCGGGCATCAGCCGAGCAACCCGCTCGATTACGCGGTCGCACAAAAGTCCTCCGAAGGCCTGTCCGGCGGTGAGAGGCGGTTGTTGGCCTTAACACGCGCGCTATTGCTCAAGCCCAGTGTCCTGTTGCTCGACGAGCCGACCACCGGTCTGGACCCCGATGCGCGCAAGAGCTTCGGCGAAATACTGGTCAAGGCATTCACCGACACCACGGTTGTCCTGACCGATCACCACATGGAGTTCGTGCGGCATCTGGCGGATGCCGTCCATTGCCTCGATCGCGGCAAGGTGACCAGTTCTGGTCCGCCCGAGGTGTTGCTGGGGCGCAGTTCATTGTTCGCTCAGTTGATGCAGGACGAACTCAATCCGATGCGCCGGGCGGAGGCGCAATCGCGGCCACGGGTCGAATGGATCGATTTGGTCAAGAAGGCCGAAAGCGCCGGAGAGTTTCTGGTCGCGTTCGATCTCGCCAATCATGCGATGGCCGAATTTCCCACGGAGATCGAATTACGATATCTCGCGGTGCGAGCGCTGGCGCGGAGCGGCGCCACCCAGCTTGCCGCGACTTTGTATGAGAAATTCCACCTGGCGCGCGAGCCGGACGACGACCCAATAGCGCTGGGCGCTCGGATACTGAAGGACCAGGCATGGCAAGCAAGCGGTGAAGCGCGGCGTATGCTATTGCGCAAAGCCGCGGAAGCATACGCGGCGATATTCCGGCGCAGCACAAACTACTACGTGGGCATTAACGCCGCCACGCTGTTCACCTTGGCCGGCGACACAGACCGGGCAGCGCCTTTCATCGAGGAGACAGCGAAGGCTTGCGAGATAGATCATCCGACCAAGCCGCTCGACATCTACTACCTCGAAGCGACGCGCGCGGAACTCGCCCTGTTGCGCGGCGACGTAGCCGAAACGCAGGCGGCGCTAACGCGCGCCGCACCGCCTGACTTTAGGGACTGGGCGGCGCTGGCGACGACCCGGAAGCAATTGCTGGAGATTTGCCGCTTTCGCGGTTTGCCAGCGGACACGATCAAACGGCTGAACTTGCCTCGGATCGTCAACTATGTTGGACACATGATCTCGCCGCCGGGGACGGCAGGCCGGTTTCCCGCAGACCAGGAACCAAAGGTTGCGCGAGCGATCGCGGATTATCTCGCAGAGAATGAAATCAGCGTCGCCTACGGTTCACTGGCCTGCGGCGCTGACATTCTGTTCGCGGAAGCCCTGTTGGCGCGCAACGGCGAACTTCATGTCGTGCTGCCGTTCGAACTGGAGGAATTCAAGCGCGTCTCCGTGCTCAGGGGCGGCGAAGGATGGGAGAAACGCTTCGACGATTGTCTCGCGCGCGCCCGGTCCGTGCGCTATGCGACCGAGGATGCGTATCTCGGCGACGACAGCCTGTTCCCCTATGCCACACGTCTGGCCATGGGGCTTGCCATTCTCCGGTCGCAGAATCTCGGTGCGGAGGTCAACCAAGTCGCCGTCTGGGACAGGGCGCCACCGACTGGCCTCGCCGGTACCGCCGTGGATGTCGCCTATTGGCGTAGTAAGGGTCGCCGCACGGATGTCATTCCAGTGACACCTTTCCCCGGGTTCGTCGCCGCCGCTGCCGCGTCCGCCGCTCGTGCCGGTGCAATGCCGCCTCGCCGAACTCACGCGTTGCTGTTCGGTGATTTTCATGGCTACAGCACGCTGCGCGACCGCGACATCGCCGCGTTCCAGCAGACTTTCATGAAAGCGGTGGCAGAAATTCTCGAGCAATTCGGTGCCGGCGTTCAATACCGCAATACTTGGGGTGACGCGATCTATGTCGTAATGGACGGTGTCGTCGAAGCCGCGCGGTGCGCCTTGGCGATCCGAGATTGCATCGCCCAGCGTGACCGCGGCGACTTGGCGGTGCGGCCGGAACTGCGGCTCGCTGGCCATTTCGGTCCCACCTTCGAGGGCTACGACGCCGTCCGGGGCGAGCCGACCTATTTCGGCGCCCAGGTGACGCGCGCGGCCCGCCTCGAACCCGTGACGCCAACCAATTTGGTCTATGTCACCGAGCCGTTCGCCGCCGCATTGTTGCTGGAAAACGCAACCCAGTTCTCTTGCGACTATGTTGGGCAGCTCCCGGCGGCAAAGAACTACGGTACGATGCCCATGTACATGCTGCGTGCGGCGTCCTGAACGGTCCAAGGCACGCCCCGTTGTCCGATACCTGAGCTCGGTAAGCCCGACCCCATAAAGGAACGGGATTCGCCATAAGCATCTTGGGTCGCACGGTCACGAGCGCCTCGTGGCGCCCGTGGTCAAGGCGCGGGGGCGGTGCGCTGAATGTCTCCATACGACCACATGCATCGGAACAACCCAAGCGAGCATAACCGAGTGGCTTGCCGGCACTTTGCGAGAAGAATTGACGTGCTACACCACCATTTGCCGGGCCGCGGGAACGGCCGAGCGCCGGCTCAATAATCGCCATGATTGCGAGAGGCCCCAAAGCTGCTGAACCGACTCCTTAACGCCTTTGAGGATGAACGCCGCCATTTTTCCATTTATTTTTCTAACGTCATGCACCTTGAGAGATTTTCAGCTGATGGGCTGTGGCTGATCGCTTCCGGAGGGCAAAGTCCATCCAAATGGTGCCTTGGACGAGAGCGCACTTAAGCCATAGGCTGAGATCAGGATGATGGTTCAGATCAGTATGCCTTAGGGGGTCAGCGAGGGGGCGGTGCGGGTCTTCGTCAGCCACAGTACGGGCGATCACGAAAAGGCTCGGTCGGTTGAGGCGGCGCTCAGGGCGCGCCTGCCGGGCCACGAATGGTTCCTCGCGCCGCGCAATGTCGGCGGCGGCGCGTGGTGGGTGCCGAAACTGGCTACCGAGATCGCCGACAGCGATGCCGTGCTGTTCCTCGCCGGTCAAAGGATTGGCCCGTGGCAACAGCTCGAATATTACGAAGCATTGCGCCTGTCCCGGGAGCACGCCGGCCGCCCGAGGCTCATCCCCGTGGTGATCGCCGACCAGGCACCGGGCCTGCCGTTCTTTGCGCAACTGCATCACATCTTCGCCACCGATCCGACGGAGCGCGAGACCCTCAGCGCGATCGAGCGGGCGCTCGACGACACACTTCCGGCAGACGCAACACCGGCGTGGCGGCGCTTCCAGCCCTATAAGGGCTTGCCGGCCCTCGAAGAGGCCGATGCCGCCTTCTTCTTCGGCCGCAATGCCGAGACGGCGGCGATCCTAGATCGGATGGCGCACCATCCCGACCGCATCGTCACCCTGATCGGCGATTCTGGGGTCGGCAAATCCTCGCTCGCCCGCGCCGGCGTCCTGGCCCGGCTGAAGTCGCAGCTGTGGCCGATCGAAACCGGCACCTGGCCGGCAGCGCTGGCCGACAGTCGCGCCTTTCTGCCACTGGTCGTTCGCCCGGGCGAGGAACCGCTGAAGGAATTGGCACGCGAGATCGCCCGGCTTTACACGCCGCGCAGCTACGAGCTTGACGAGGAAGCTGCGGGCTGGGCGCGACGCTTCGCCGACGGATCGGGGCTCCACGACCTGCTGCGCGCGGCTCGAGACAAGCTCGCTGAAGCGCTGGCCGCGGAGCCGCCGAAGCGGTTCGTCATCTATCTCGACCAGGGCGAGGAACTCTACACTCGAGCCAAGCCCGACGAGGCGCGCCGTTTCTCCGAAGTAGTTGCCGAGGCCGCCGGCCACGAGTCGTTCTCGGTATTGCTGAGCCTGCGCAACGATTACTACTCGGCCTGGCAGAAGGACCGCGCCCTGTTCGGCATCGCCGAGCATGTCGACGTGCTGGCGCCGGCGGCTGGGACATTGGGCGAGATCATCTACCGGCCGGCGGAGATGCTGAAGGCGCGTTTTGAGAGCAGCGAGATCGTCGAGCGCGCCGCCGACGCCACCGAGCGCGAGCCCGGCAGCCTGCCGTTGCTGTCAGACCTGCTACACGAGATGTGGGTCAACATGCAGGCGCGTGGCGATGGTGAGTTGCGCTGGGCCGACGTGCCCGGGATCATCGACGTCGCGGCACCCTTGCGCCGCCGCGCCGAGGCATTTCTCGCCGACCCGGCCAATGACGCCGCCGTGGTGCGCCGCCTGTTCACGCTGCGCCTGGCGCAAGTGCCCGAGATCGGTGAGCCGGTGCGCCGGCGCGCGCACCGCAGCGAATGCAGCGATGCCGAATGGGCGGCGGCGGAAAAACTCGCCGGCCAGGCGTGGCGCCTGCTAACCCTGGCGCAGACTGCCGATGGCACTCCGGTCGTCGAAGTCGCACACGAGCAATTGCTGCGGCGCTGGCCGCGCCTCAAATCCTGGCTCGACGAAGAACGCGAGTTCCTAGTCTGGAGGGGCCAGCTCGAGCGCGAAGTCGCCCGGCGCGACCCCGAGCTTTTGACAGGGCGGCGGCTGGCCGTGGCACGTGGTTGGTTCGAGCGCCGCGCGGCCGATCTCGCGCCCGGCGCCCGCCAGTTCGTCTCTGTCTCGCTCGCGGCCGACCAACGGCGCCGACGTTTCGCGTTTTCCGCGGTTTCCGCGGCTTTAGGCGTGTTTGTGATCCTTTCGGCGTTTGCCGGCTGGAAGTGGTACGACGCCGATGCCCAAAGGAAGGACGTTGAGGCGCAAAGGAAGCTCGCTGAGGCGCAGACCAAGCAAGCACGGCTCGAGCGCGCGCGCGCCGAGCATAGCCTCGCCCTCGCAACGCAGACCGCCGACGCGCTGATCTTCGACATAGTGCAGAAAATCCGGAACGCGGCCGGTGTGCCGACGGCCACAATCGAAGGGATTCTCGACAGTACCCGCAAGCTTCAGGAGCAACTGTCTGCCTACGGCGAAAACTCGCCAGGGCTGCGTCGTAGTCAGGCGGCAGCAGAAATGGAGCGTTCAAACACCTTGCTGGCGGCCGGCGATAGGCGCGGCGCCCTCGCGGCGGCGCAGCGATCCCGAGCAATCCTGGAAGCCTTGCTGAAATCGGCTCCCGCCAGCACCGACTACCAACGGGAGCTGTCTGTATCCTATGAGAAGGTCGGAGACGTGCTGGTGGCACAGGGCAATCTGTCCGACGCGCTCAAATCCTACCACGATGCACTGGTGATCAGAGACCGGTTGGCCAAGTCCGACCCCCGCAACGCCGGCTGGAAAGACGATCTCGCAGTGTCTTATGGGAAGGTCGGGGACGTGCTGGCGACACAGGGCAAGCTGCCCGAGGCGCTGCAATATTATCGGGCAGAACTCGCGATGGCCGAACCGCTAGCTAGGTCTGACCCCGGCAACGCCGCCGTGCAAGGCCATCTAGCAGTGTCCTATGAGAGGGTCGCAGATGTGCTGGCGGAGCAGGGCAATTTGCGCGATGCACTCAAATCCTACCGCGACGAACTGGCGATCATAGACCGGCTTGCCAAGTTGGACCCTGGCAACGCCAGCTGGCAGCGCAGTGTTTCGGTGTCAGAAAACAAGGTCGGAGACGTGCTTGTGGCACAGGGCAATCTGTCCGAGGCGCTAAACTCCTACCGCGATGGGCTGGCGATCATAGACCGGCTAACCAAGTCTGACCCTGGCAACGCGAGTTGGCTTAGCGATCTGTCTGTGTCCGATGAGGACGTCGCGGACGTACTGGTGGCGCAGGGCAATCTGCCCGAGGCGCTAAAATCCTATCTGGGAGCGCTCTCGATAACCGAACGGCTGGCCAAATCCGACCCCGGCAACGCCGGCTGGCAGCGCAGTCTGTCGGTGTCCTACAATAAGGTAGGAGATGTGCGGGAGGCGCAGGGCAATCCGTCCGAGGCGCTGAAATCCTATCTGGCAGCGCTCTCGATAATCGAACGGCTGGCCAAGTCCGACCCCGGCAATGCCGCCTGGCAGCGCGATCTGTCGGTGTCATATGAACTGGTCGGCAATGTACTCGTGGCCCAGGGCAATCTGCCCGAGGCGCTGAATTCCTACCGTTACGCGCTGGCGATCAGGGACCGGCTGGCCAAGTCCGATCCCGGCAACGCCGGCTGGCAGCGCGATCTGTCGGTGTCCTATGAGAAGGTCGGGAATGTGCAGGTGGCGCAGAGCAATCTGCCCGAGGCGTTGAAATCCTACCGCGACGCGCTGGCGATCAGGGACCGGCTGGCCAATGCCGGCCCCGGCAACGCCGGCTGGCAACGTGATCTTTCGGTGTCCTATGAGAAGGTCGGGAATGTGCTGGTGGCACAAGGCAATCTGCCCGAGGCGCTGAAATCCTACCGGGCAGACCTCGCGATAGCCCAGCGGCTGGCCAAGTCCGATCCCGGGAACCCCAGCTGGCAGCGTGATTTGGCGGTGTCCTATGCGCAGTACAGCAGCCTATCTCAAAGATTGGGCAACAAGTTGGAGGCCATGATCATGTTGACCAAAGGTCGGACCATAATGGCCCGCCTCTGTCAAATCTCTCCTGACAACGCCCGATGGCGACAGGATCTCGCTTGGTTCGACCAACAACTGCAATCACTAGACAAATAGATTGCCGTCGCGCCGAACGGTACTCGCCGCCCGAGCGACCGGGCTTGACCGGGCCGAGCGGCATCCCACTCACCTATCGCTCCATAGCGAAGACAAAGGGGAAAAATGTGTGCTCCCTGCCGGTCCCCTCCGAGCGCGATGCCCGTCGCCGCGGTCGGGCGGGAACCGAGCCGTAATATGGCGCGGAGAGTGGTGGTATTTTCGATACGACCACAACTGATGAGGTCCCGGGGAAGCGGAGGGTTCGGATGACGCAAGGGCGCGACGAGCCAGCGGGTCAACATCGGTTCAATACCGATCTCTTGGTCAATCCCGGTGATCTCGAAACCGCGCGGCAAGCATTTCCGCAAACGTTTCACGTCCTCGACCACGCTGCGCTGCGAGCGGCCTTTCTGCGCTACGACCGACCGGCCAACGCGGCCAAGAGGCGGGGCCGAATGGCAGGATTGCTGGCGATCGGCTTCGGTATGATTGCGCTTTTCACCGCCGCGGCCTCTCCGAGCGCCCGTTGGCAAGGCATCCTTGCCGCCGTTTGCGGGCTGATTTCCATTACCGTTGGGCTGGGCGGAGTGCTTTACGCGGGTGCCAAGCGGCGCTGGCTTCTAAACCGCATCGCCACCGAACGCTTGCGCCAATACCACTTCCAAGCCTTTGTGTGCCGGTGGCGTGCGATCGCCGCCTCTTTCGTCAGCGGCGAAGCGGCCGGGGCCTATGCCGACGAGCGGGAAATCGGATTGCATCGCCTGATAACGCGCTATCCGGGCCAACTGGATTCGGAGCTCACCGACCTCCTCGAAGACGAAAGCAATGCCCAATGCTGGCTGCACCAGCAGCAGCCGCTGCCTGCTGACGATGAAACCATTCCCGACCTCGAAGAACTCTTTGTCGCCTATCGCGAACTGCGGATTAAACATCAGCTCGACTACGCCAATTACAAATTGCGCAGCGAGCAGAACCCGTTTGCTTGGTCGCTCCGCCTGCAAGAGGTGATTTTTTCCTATACGAGCTTGATTTGTATTTTGGTGATTTTCGCAATTCATCTGTGGATTGCGGCTTGGCTGTCGTGGGTAGGGCATGCCGAACAGCTTCGGCTGCTCGGGTTCGACATCCATGTCTGGGTAATCTGGATCGCGATTCTGGTCCTCGGGCTTCGTGCTTTGCAGGAGGGACTCCGGCCCGGGCGTGAGATCGAACGCTACCGCCATTATCGCGCTGGGGTGCGCGCTGTGCGCGACCGCTTCGACCAAGCGCAATTCACCGCCGAGAAGCTTGAAATCATGCAGGAGATGGAGCGGCTCTCCTTCGACGAATTCCGCAACTTCCTCCGTTCCTGCAACGACGCCCGCTTTATCATTTAACGTCTTCCCGCCCTTAAGGGTTGGGATTTCTGCCAGCAGCGGCTGACGTTCCAGCCCGAGAAGTAGGTTGAGGCAGCGTTGGAATCCCGGTCATCGACGACAACGCACGCACTGCAAGCCCACTCTGTCATTCGCAGACCTGCGATACCGGGGCCGCTGCGTGCACCGCACGCAGGACAGGTCGCGGAACGCCCACGTTCGTTGGCCTCGACATATTGCGCGCCCCGTGCCTCATGACTTGAAGCGGAGCATTTGCCGAAAACTGGACCACGACGCATCAAGAACGGACTTGGCCATTCTTGGTTTGCGTCGTTTTCCCAGCCTTCACGTCGCCGACCACGATCACCTGTAGGTGATGTCGGAGGGCATTGGTGACCTTCGCATGGATCACCCGTGCCCGGTTCTCGTAGAGCGGCACCAATCCCACATAAGCCTCCTCGGATTACCAGCCATCCGTATCCGTGCCGGCGGTCAACCAATTGAAGCCGAGTGCCTCGATGAACGTGTCGAGATCGGCTTTGTGATGGCTCGAATACGTCCGTGACAGATCGGCGATAGCAACCGGACCCGACCCGCCATCGTTCTGGTATTTCTTTGACGGTATGACGCCGAGCGCCTGGCACATATCTTCTTGATGGATGCGCGCGATGCCGTTGCCCTCCGCCAGCAGTCCAAGTTTGTAGACGAGGCCAGATAAGAATACTCGTTCTCGGCATGACCGAAATGGCGGTTGCCGGCTTCATGATCTGGGTTGTTGCAATTCGCAAGGGTGCCGATACCGGCATTGTCGATGGGGCGACCATGTCGTCGTCGCCCGGGAACGTATTACAAGCGCCTTGCCGAACGTGCGGCGGCGGCGCCGCGAGCGTAGAACAAGCGACGAGCGGCATGACGGCCAACAGGAAGAAGCCCACCGCTCCTGGGGGAGGTTGCGGTGGGCCCTTTACTAATCGTCGACGATTGAACGATGTTTCCCCGAGGAACCCATGGGACCGCTGGCGGTACCTACCTGCGATCGGATCAACGTTACCGCCCCGCAGCCGGTGATCAAAGGCAATAAGAGGCATTATCCACAGATTAATGAACGAGTAAGATACTTGGGCCGTTTGTATCCAGGGCGTCCGACGGCGTCAGTCCTTTTTAGTACAAAAAAGGAACGCCAAGGCTTCTATGCAATCGATCCAACAGCGATCGCGACCGAGCGCAACGCGGAGCGATATTTGCGGAGCGCATCGGCGTCGCGCCCGCGATCGAATCGGGTGCGATTGCCAATACCAGGACGTGCGCCAAAGGCCACAGGCGAGCATATCGGCGCAAACCGCTGCCTCATGCTGTAACACGGGCTGCCGAGCTTGCCCGCGACCCTGCACTTCTGCTTCGTCGCGGTCGCTGACGCTCAAGGCTTCGTCCACCCGTTCGCAGCTGCGAGTGGCTGCCCGGAGGCAGGGCGCCGCCTATCAAGAGGTGACAATATGATGGCCGGGCGACGTGGACAGCACGCGTTAAGCTTCGTCCGTTTGGGGATTGGTCGGCAGCAGTGTAAATGTCAGGGACGATGCGTCCTTTCCACTCCGACCCAAAATTCATGCGCTGGCTCAAAAGTCTATCGCCCCGAGACGAGCTGATCGCCCGGATGGCCTTGCGCGACGACATCCGGGATCCGGCGGCTGCCAAGAAATGGGAAGCCCGAGCCGCGGAGTTGCAGTTGAAGGTAGTCAAGACCGAAGACGACTGGGTTGACCTGATTCCGGCCGTGCAGCGAGCCAAGCGCGAGATCGCCCGGCAATGGCCGTTAAGGTTCCTTGGCCACTGAGAGATCGTCGAGGATTTTTATTATCAAACGTGCGGCGCGATCCGCTTCGTCGTCGCTCATTTGATCCGTTGAGGCATCGGCGTTTCCCTCGCGCTCAGTCCGGGGCGGTCTATGAGTTAACATGTGATGCAGTTCGGCCATATCGCGGCGCGACCCGTCTGGGATGTTTTCGTCGTGCACGTAAACGAGATGATTGACGTAGGCATCGCGCAATCGTTGCCGTAATGGCCGTGCGCTCTGGGCCATGCCGAGTACTGCAAGGTAAAATTTTTCCCAGCCGTAAGAGATGTCCACAAATTGCCTCCCATCCGTTTCCATTTCTGTTACCGCCTATCTCGCTAGCGGGTCCACATCAAGGGCGTTAAAGAGCCTCCGACTTGCAACGCGATTGTCACTTGGCAGACCAAGGGATGGGCAACCGCGCACTGCTTTAACGAACCGCGCCTTGCTGGGCGACGCGTCCACGGCATACTCCGCGGATGGTTGTCTATCGTGTTGTCGAGCGCGGGCCGGGTAAGTTTGTCGTCGAAGCTTTCAGCGATGATCACGGCTCATGGCGATTTGTGGACGAGTTTCCCACGCTTGAAGAGGCGAACGCGCGCGTGGCCAAATTGGAGCAAATCTTGCGCGCCTCGCGGGGTGAATTGGGCTGACAAGCCGGCGAAGCAAAAAAAGCTCTGGGCAAGACCGAGAAAGGTAGTCGAGGTAAACCTTCCAGGAAAAACGAGTTGCGCCCAGTACGATGCCATGCGCTGGCCACATTCTTCAGTAATTCCGTTCAGCATTAACCAATGAGTTGCTGAACAAACGCTGCGCCTAGCGCTATCGCATCGCGATTTCATGACGCGCAGCCGCTGCAACAGATGCAGGTTTCGGTCCGGGTCGGGCCAATTCACATTGGCGGCGTGCGAGGTTGACGCGCGAAACTTTGGACGATGTTCGGGGAATTTTGCCCATCGCGCAACAGCGCCGATCGAAATAGGAAAGGGCGCTAACCAGGAAAAGAGACGCCTACTCAGCGTGGCGATTCCCTATCAAGAGCCAATGAGGATGCGTGTAAGCGGGGACCTGATTCCCTGCGGTGAAGATCGGCAGGTTCAGTTCTGACCCGTTTGTGCATGAAAGAGAGACGGCCCACCGAGGGTCAATCGGTGAGCCGTCTAAAGCGAGTTAGCCCCCGATAACACCGCACTTATGGCGGCGAGAGCGAACTAGTAGCCCGGAGGCGGTGGCGGAGGGTAGTAGGCCGGCGGCGGCGGCGGTGTCGAGGCAGCCCCCACCACGGCGCCAGTGCCCCCGCCTATCGCCGCACCGACGGCCGCACCAGGGGCACAACCAATCGGAATCGTCACGATACACCCGATTGCCGCGCCCAAGGCCGCTCCGCCTACTCCACCCCCAACCGCGTTAGCGCCAGGGTTTGGGCCGGGCGGAGTGACCGGCTGGGTCACCGTCGTTGTCGTGGTCGAGGAATAGGTGTCTTGGGCGAAGGCTACACTCGCCGTCAGCGCGAGCACAGCAATGCCCGTGACGAAATAACGAATCATATTAGCTCTCCTAGAGCTGTGACGCGGGCAAAAGGCCCACATGCGTTGACCAACGGCGATACGATCGCATTATTCCGCATGCATGGCTGCTTCAACCCGGGACCGGCGAAGGCTTACGTCCTAGCGCAACCGAGTGAAGCAAATATCTGCGACAACATTAGAGAAGGGCGATTACCTGCCCGCAAAACGATGTCGGAGAATGACGAGCGCGAGCGGCTTTTCGGGCGTCGTCCGATCCAGGACGGGTAGACGCAGGGCTTTGTCGCAAGATCTCCCCCGTGAGTTTCTGGTACCGCCTATTTTTGGTAGTGCGCCCACATCGAGGAGCGCCAAAGAAAAGCCCTGCGCGAAGACAGGCCGTTTACTTTCAGCTACCATTGATGTGAAGAGCAAAACTTCGCTGATTTGACGTGGCAGAAAGGATAGGCCTAATCGCATCCGCCGCGATTGACCGATGACACTCGCCTGCCGTCCAGCCTCGCACAGCCAGCGTCCTAAACCGTCAAGGTGCGAAAGCAATAGACGACCCCTCCTCCTTGGAGGGCAGCATGAGCGGCTTTATTTGCGCTTCATTTCCAACGCTCGAGAACGATTGAAGTTGGCCAGTTGGGATCATGCAAGTCGACGAAGACGCTGATCAGCGTCCGTTCGATCCAAGCGCGGCGTACCAGCTCTTCCACTTCATGTTCGCGACCTCGGAACCAACGCTCCTCTCCATTTTTGCACAGTATCGTAAAGCCCTCAAAATCTCCAAAACGGTCGTAGCGAATGCCAATCACCTTTCCGGTATGGCAGTGCTCGCCAGCATGCTTACCGGGAACGCGTGAAGGCTGCGGATAACCTCCAGCAGGTGGCTGCTGATAACCGTCGGAAGAAGGCGGAATCTGGGAAGCGTTGCCTCCCATGCCCTTGATCCGCCCGGCGAGATAACTGATGTGGCGCAAGAGTACCGGGTACCAACGATCACCGGGACCGATCAGGCCCAGCCGCCATTTCAGTATCGCCAGCGGGTTCTCGTCGACGGGACGAATCTCGCGCTCTCTCTGAACGGAAATCTTCGCTAGAAAGAATCCCGTGATATAGCGCCACAGAAGCTGACTATCATTCGCGGCATCAGCTGCGCGACGTGGTGCTTGCCCAGGCGCAACATTGGACCCGCTTGGTCTGGTAACCTGTTTGGTGGTGATGCGACGCACGACCACGTCGAACTCATCGCCGTATCTCACCGAGGCGGGCAGATCAACTGTCAGCAACCCGCCGAAACTGCCACCGACACCGCTAGAAATTGGTACATAGGTTACTCGACTGACCACTTTACATTGGATGGCATTGGCGTCGGCTGCTGAAAGCGTTTGCGCGGGATAAAGCTGCGCCGCTAGTTGTAATACCGATGCAGCGTTCACCGCGGGCCAATAGATGCTAGCCGTGCTGCCGAGCGGCACCTTGCCCCAATCGATCATTATTTCATCGGGATAGCTCAGAATACTGCGCTTGTCGGTGGACTGGGCCGGCGGGCTTGGACGGACATCGATCGTCTGCGGAACCCGGTGGGTTGCAGGGAAGCCCGGATTATCCGATGTCGTTACCTGCCGCAAGCACTCCGGTCGCTCCCTGCACAGCCGGGTGTGATGGAACCAATACAGTCAGCGGCGGCGGAATATCGTCCTGTTGATCGTCGAAGTTAAAGATAGGGACGTTGTCGATATTGACATGAGTATCGGTTGGACTTCGCTGCAAGCTGTCCGCCCGCATGGTCCCGCCCCCCGGCCAGTTCCCAACCGCCAACGGCGGTTTCCCGGCACTCGCGTCGCCCATTGCGTACCATTTGCGCATATAGCGCACGCGGGGAATGCGGCCGCACGTCCCGGCGCCCAGACCGTCATGATCGCCTGTGGCACACACCCCCCCGCCCGCGTCCATGAACTTCGTGATCGCGGCTAATTCAGAATCAGTAAGAGCGCCGGGCTCTCCGGGTCCTGCGGGACCGGCTATGAACCCGTCGTTCATACCCTCATAACCGAAGAGCCAGATTTCGTCGTAAACGGTAAGGTCAAGGCCAGGATCGTCAAAAAATGAAAGGGGGTCGGATTGCTCGGCTCCGGCCCTTTAAGGGTGGCGTCCGGGTCGGCCGTGGCATTCGTAAGGGCCTCATTCTCGAAGGCGCCGGCGGCGTTGAATCCACGGCTGGCCGGGTCAACCGCAAATGTCGGGGACGAGCTATTGCGCAGGGTGCTGATCAGGTGCGACACCGTAAACCATGGGTCGGGCCCATAAGTTGGGTCGGCTTCAGGTCCACAAGGTGGAACGGTCGGGTTAATGGGATAGGTGGTCGTCAGCGAGAAGATGCCGTCGACAACGATCAAGATGCTGATGTCGGCCATGGCGTCACTCCCAAGTATGAGTCGATGATATTCGACACAAACCCTCCCGAGTGTGATCACACTGCTGGCGTCGCGTCCGCACGGTGACGCGAGAAGGTCACGTGATCCGGTGGGGTCGGACGGGACGCGCTCGAAGCGACTCTCGTCGACGGCAGCCATGTTGTCGCAACCGGGGACGCGCAAGAAACGCGAGCCGATCTCGGCGCGGCGCAATCGGAGGCTCAGGTTGGGCCGGCAGACCGACCGCGAGTGACCCGCATCGGCTCGGCACCGAACCCAGTCTTCCGACATGAGGGCTCCCAGCCGCCTCTTCTGCGATCCGTGGTAGCAGCTCCACGAGCGCCACGATACCCAGCGAATCCGACAACAAGACGCGGAACAAGATCGCGGGGCGAAAAGCCGAGGCGCGCGGAGCGGGGCTTCGTCAGGCTCTCGGCGCAGGCGGCGTGCCGGTCATGATCATGTGAGCGAGGTCGTCGGCGGTGAGATCGCCAAGGGGTGCATCGTAAATTTTTACGCCGGTTTTCAACACCGCGACGCGGGTCGCGACCGCGACAATGTCGGCCATGTTGTGGCTGATCAGCACGACCGCGGTGCCACCGTCGCGCAGGCTGCGGATCAGGTCGAGCACACGCGCGCTTTCGGTGACGCCGAGCGCCGCGGTCGGCTCGTCCATGATGACCAGCCGCGCCTCCCAGTGCAGCGCCCGGGCAATCGCCACCGCCTGGCGCTGACCGCCAGAAAGTCGTTCGACCGCCCGATTGACGTCGGATAACTCGATCCTGAGCCGGGCCAGATAGCGCGCCGCGTTCACGCGCATGCGTCGCTTGTCGAGTAGCCCCAGCCTGTTTTTCAGTTCGGCGCCGATGAACACGTTTTGCCAAATCGTCAGACGTGGCGCGAGCGCGAGGTCCTGATAGATCGTGGCGATGCCGGCACGAAGCGCGTCGAGCGGTGAACCGAGGGCGATTGGCTCGCCCTCGAACTCGACTGCGCCTGCGCTCGGCTCCAATGCGCCGGCGGCAACACGGATCAGCGTTGATTTGCCGGCGCCGTTGTCGCCGCATACCGCGACCACCTCGCCAGCGTCGACCGCGAGGTCGATGCCCTTCAGCGCTTCAACCGCACCGTAGCTCTTTCGAATACCCGCGAGGCGAAGGATCGGCGCGGCCGCGCGCATGTGCCGCGCGGTATCCGTCACGGCTTCATCATCGTGTCGACATTGCTCGCATCGACCAGGGTCGCGTTGAGCAGGATGTACGGGCCCGACGCGAGCTGCTGCTTCGGCACATGGTGGACGACGATTTTGTCGACCGCATCGACCGCCGTTTGGCCGATCTGCTCGAACGGAATCGCCACTGTCGCGCTAAGGAGGCTGTTGGGGTCCTTGATGCGGCGATATGTCTCCGGCCCGCCATCGAGGCTAACCAGCACGACGTCGCCCTTCTTCATGCCCTGCGCCTGCAAGATGTCGTCGATGATGTAGGCTTGGCCGTCGAACGACGCCCAGATGCCCTGGACGTTGCCCTTGTTCTGGAGAATCAGCGCGTGCATGCCATTGCGCACATCCTGCTGCCAGGTCTTAGTGCGCGCCATGGTGTGGACGCCGATCACTTTCACCGCTTGGTTCTCCGATAGTACCGCATCGAGCACCTTATCGCGCTCGCGCGTCGCGACATTTTGCTCGAAGCGCTCTTCGAGAATGTTGCCACGATAGTCGATCTTGCTCAGGAGATAGGCAGCGGCTACCGCGCCGTTCTGGAACTCGTTGACCTCGACGTCAAACAGCGTGTGCGGGCTGGCACCAGCGACGGCGGTGACGACCGGAATGCCGGCTTTCTGCGCGTCGGCGAGCTGCGAGTCGGTCTCGACCGGCTTGCCCATACAGATAATGAGTGCGTCAACCTTCTTTTGGATCAAGTCCTCGATTTGGGCCGCGTGCGTGGGCAAGCTGCCGCCGGAATTGAGGACCTCCACGGTCCAGCTCTTCTTTTTTGCCTCGTCCGCCGCTGCGTTGGCGCATCGCGCATGCGTCTCGGACGACATCTGGAAAGCGATGATGCCCAATGTGAAGGCGTGCGCCGGCGCCGCCAATGTCAAAGCACCCAGGATCGTCATCGAACAGACTATTTTCTTCATCGTGCTCCCCTGAAAAGAATCACAAGCCAAACGCCGCCTTTTTCAGTGTGGCCGCGGACAGGCCGACCGATGCCACCAGGATGACGCCGATCAAGATGTCCTGAACGTAATAAGGTGCGCCCAGCAACACCAGCCCATTGCCCAGCATACCAATCATGAACGCGCCGAGCAGCGTGCCCGGAACATTGACGCGACCGGGCTGGAACATGGTCATGCCGACCAGCACCGCTGCGATGGAGGTGAGCAAGAAGTCGCCGGCCATGTTTGGCGCGGCTGAGTTGAGATGCGCGGTCAGCAACACCGCGACGAAACCCGCGGTCAGGCCCGACAGGCTGAGGCCCATGAACTTCATCCAGCGCACCTTCACCCCGGCGAGGCGCGCGGCTTCGTCGGCCTCGCCCACGAAGATCATGCGCATGCCGAGCCGCGTCGCAGTCAGCAGAAATTGCACCAACGCAGCGGCCACCGCGGTCCACAGCACAAGGTTTGGGATGCCGAGCACCGAGCCGCGCGCCACGCCGAGAAAAGTCGGGTCCCAGCGGCCGACAAACGCGACGCCCCCAGTCTCGGCAAAGGCCAGTCCGTTTGCCGCCGACGCCGTGCCCAAGGTCGCGATCAACGACGGAATCTTCAGCCGTGTCACCAGGAAGCCGTTGAGTGCGCCGCCGGCAATGCCGGTCACCAAGCCGGCTAGCACCGCGAGCCATGGTGAAACCTCCTCATGGATTAGGCCGCCGGTCACAACCGCTGCGAGACTGCAGATATTGGCGAAAGACAGATCCAGCTCGGCGGTGACGAACGAGAGGCTGAAGCCAAGTCCGAGAATTGCGAGAAAACTGCTGTCTTTCAAAATCTCGAGCAGATTGCTGATATGGATGAAGTTGGGCGCAGCGACAGCGAACAGCACGAAGATCGCCGCTGCCGCAATCGCGGTACCATAACACGCGAGAGTATGTTCCACTCGCTGCGACATATCAGCCCGCCAACGCCGCAGCCTTGGCGTCGGTGTAGCGTGCCGCCCGTTCAGCGAAGAGTGCGGCGTGCGCCGGGCGCGGGTTGAAGACGTGCCCCACCTTGGACATGGCGGTCACTGCGCTCGCGATGTCGGGATAATACGAGGCGCCCACGGCGGCGGCGGCGACGGCACCGGTCAATCCGGTCTCGGGTTCGATAGTTCGGACAACCGGCACGCCGAGCGCGTCGGCCTTGAGTTGGCACCACGCGTCGGAGCGCGCGCCGCCGCCGGCGATGCGCACTTCCGTTACCGGTTCACCGCTGCGGCGTGCGGCATGATCGAGAATATCGTGCCCGGCCAACGCGACGCCTTCGAGAACCGCCCACAACAGGTCGTCTGCGCTGTGATCGCGGCTGACACCGTGAAACGCGGCGCGCAGATCGGCACGCCAGACCGGTGTGCGCTCACCGGCGAGATAGGGCAAGAACAGCGGCAGATCGAGGCGAGGCGAAATCGACGCCGCGCGCTCGACTGCCTCGGCCAGGCGGCCGCGCACGCGCAGATTTCGGTATGCCCAGGCGGCGCTTTCGGCACCGGCCTCGGTTGGACCGCCGAGATGAAATGCGCCCTCGGTCCAGCGCAGCGAGACGAGACCGGGCGCGTGAGCGCGCGTCGCGGTGATCTGCCCGACGACCTCGGAGGTACCGGCGATGTCGTAGCCTTGTCCCGGCGTCGCCGCCCCGGCACCGATCGCGGCCATCCACGCGTCCATCGCGCCCGCGAGCACCGGCACGTCCTTCAACCGTTCGAACGGACTTTCGACGCTGACGCACGGTCCAAGCACCGCCCAGGGATCGATGCGCTCGACATGCAGCCGGTCGAGACAGGCGCCTAGCCAGTCCGGCACGGCGTCTGGCGTCACCAAACTGTCGTAGCGCGAATAGGTGACGGTATCGGCTGCGATCCGCCCGGTCAGGCGGAAATTGAGATAGTCCTTCGGCTCGCACACGAACCGCAGCCGAGCGGCTTTCGGGGCATGGCGATGAAACCACGCGATGCGGGCAAGGGGATGAAACGCGGTAATCGCATCGGCGGGATCGCGGTCGGGAAAGCAGGCGGCAATCTCGCGCGCCTCGTCAACGGCGCGGCGATCGCGGAACAACAAAGCCGGCCCAAGCGAGTTGCCTTTCGCGTCAAGAAAGACCTGCGCCCGTGTCGCGCCGCCGATGCAGATGCCGGCGATGGATTGCCCGAGCGGCGCACGGTCGAGAAGCTGCGCCGCCGCCCGTCGCAACGCCCGCCACCAGGCTTGCGGCGCGGTCTCATGCCAGGCCGGCGAAGGCTCGTTATCGCGGATCGGGATCGACGTTTGCAGCACGGTCGCGCCCCTGCCCGTCACCAGCGCGCCGCGCAGCGCGCTCGTCCCCAAATCGAATGCCAGGAACAACGGAGTCGGCTCCCCCAAGACAGTCCCTTGTTATTCTAGAAACTATTGGCGCCCTGCAACACGAAGAGTCGGAATTCGGGAAAGCAGCATGACAACTTTCGGCCAACCGCGACGCCCAATGAGATAACAAAAAAGTATCATGCCGTCGATTTAGTGATCTTTTATTTTCAGGGGGTCAGCGGTATCGCCAGTTGGTCCAGCCACAGGGAGACGCGCATGCCTCCGCAAGCACCGGGAACGGCCAACAGCAAGCAACGCCTGGTTCTGAGCGGCGTCACGATTATCGATACGCGCAACGGCGCGAAGTCGCCCGATCGCGCGGTCGTGATCGAGAACGGCAAGATTGCCGCCGTCGTGCAGAGCAATGCCGCTGACACCACTTCGGCGCGGATTGTAGAAGCGCGCGGCAAGTTCGTCGTGCCTGGCTATCTCGACATGCATTGCCATCCGCTCGGATCGCGAGACGACGAGGGCAATCTCAATATGATGCTGGCTTATGGCATCACCGGCGTGCGGCAGATGTCGGGTTCACCTGATCTTTTGGCGGCACGCCGCGCGGGCACATTGATCCCGACTGAGGCCGCGCCGGAATTGGTGCTCATTCCCGGGATGATCCTGATGCCACTCAATGCCGGCTCGCCTGACGCCGCGAGGGCCGAAGTGAACCGGCAGAAGGAGGCTGGCGCCGACTTCATTAAGGTCGTGTTCGTGCCGCCGCCGGTTTTCTTCGCCGCGTTGGAGGAAGCCAAGCGCGTTGGCCTGCCTTATGCGGGGCACATCCCGCCCGGAGTCAACGTGGTCGAGGCGGCGCGTGCCGGCATGTACGCTGTCGAGCATCTCCTAGGTAGTTTCGAGGTTTGCTCCAGCGAGGAAGATGCCTTGCGGCATTCCGAGGGCAGCATGCCGAACCTGCCGCAGATGCCCGAGGGCTTTAAGCTCACCGAGATTTTCGAGCGCGCGATCTCCAACCCGATTCTGATGCGCCCGCCCTCGTTCGAATTCGAGCGCCGAATGATCGACACCTATAGCGGGGACAAGGCCAAGCGTCTCGCCGAGCAATTCGCAGCGGCCGGCACCTGGCAGGTAGCGACGCTGATCCGCCTCCGCACCATGCAGCTAGGCGACGATCCGCAGTATCGCAACGACCCTAATCTGCGCTTCATGCCTCAGGGAACCCGCCAAATGTGGAAAAGCCTGGCGCAACAGTTCGGCGTGCGAGTGGGTGCGGGCGCAAAGAAGACGCTGGCCGATCTGTCGGCGCTTCAAATCACGCTGGTCCGGGCGTTTCGCGAAGGGGGTGTGAAAATGGTGGCGGGATCGGACATGGGCGGACAGTGGTGCATCCCCGGCGCGTCGCTGCATCAGGAATTCGCGCTGCTCGCCGAAGCCGGCTATTCGCCGCTCGAAGTCCTGCAAATGACGACACTCAACGCCGCCAGGTTCCTTGGGCGGGAGGACCGCATGGGTACGGTCGAAACGGGGAAGAACGCCGACCTCGCCGTGCTCGATGCAGATCCGCTAGCAGGTGTCGCGAATCTCGCGCGGCTTCACGGCGTCTTGCGCGCCGGCGCCTACTACTCTGGCGACATGCTGGAGGGGCTTAAGCGCAAGACCGAACAGCGGCACGCGACTGCGGCTTGAGGTGACGGACATGATTGACCGCGCCGAGGTCGACAAAGTCGCGTTGGTCGACTACTGGCTGAGCCGCATGATTTTCGATCTGAGCCGCGATCCCGCGAATGTCGCGGCATGGCGAAAGGACCGAAACGCCTTCATGGACCGATATCCGCTGCGGCCGCAAATCCGCGAAGCGGTGCTAGCGGATGACCTGAAGATCCTGACGCGCCATGTCAATGCGTACCTGCTGCGCTTCTATTTTGGCATCTGCGGTATGAGCGAACCCGAATTGCTCGCGCGCCTGCACGCACTCAAGGAGAAAACAGATGGCTGAGTTCGTCGGCTCTTTTGCCGCCAGTCACGGACCGCTGATCGCGCGCGACTGGGACAAGCTGACGCCAAGGGTGCGTGACTGGCTTGGCGGCTCGTTTGCGGAGCTTGGCCGACGCGTCGCGGCATCGCGTCCCGATGTTCTGGTGATCGTCGCTCCCGACCACTGGACCAATTTCTTCATCGACAATCTTCCGACGGTGTGCGTCGGGATCGGTGCCGAGCATGACGGGCCGCCCGAGCCCTTTCTCAAACCACGCTTCCCGCACCGGAAATTGCCCGGCGACGGCCGCTTTGCGCGCCATTTGTTGCGTACCGCGCTGACGAGCGGGTTCGATCCCGCTCTGTCGCACCATCTCGCGCTCGATCACGGCTTCTGCCTGCCGCTGTGGCTGATGAAGCTTGATCCGTTGCCCGCGATCGTGCCGTTCGTCCTCAACAGCCTCGAAGACCCGATGCCGAGCTTCGCTCGGTGTCTCGATTGGGGCCGTCTCATCGCCAAGGCGGTGGCCAGCTACCCGGAGGAGGTGCGCGTCGCGGTGCTCGGCAGCGGCGGGCTCAGCCATTCCATCGGCGAGCCGACCATGGGTGAGGTCGAAGAAGATCTGGACCGCGACTGCTTGCGCCTGCTGCGCGAGGCACCCGACGCGAGTTTGGCATCGTCGCTCGAGGAAAAACTGCGCAACGCCGGTAACGGCGGGCATGAAATCCGCAATTGGGTGGTCGCGCATGCCGCCGCCGGCAGCCGTGGATTCGACGCTTTCGCCTACGCTGCACTGCCGGAAGTGTTCGTCGGCTGCGGCTTCGCCGAATGGAAGACGGCGTCATGATCGAACTCAAGGAGCGCCGTCTCGATCGCGCCGAAATTCTGAAACGAGCTGGCAGCCTAATTCCGGCGTTCCGCAAGCGCGCGGCGCAATGCGAGACATTGCGGTGCGTCCCCGACGACACCATTGCCGATCTCATCGACACTAAGCTATTGCGCATCTGCCAACCGGCGCGCTTCGGCGGCAGCGAACTCGGCTGGGAGATGTTGTGCGAAATGTCGATCGAAATGGCGCGCGGCGACGGCTCGCAGGCCTGGGTCGCCAACGTTTATGCCGAGCATCCGTACATCGTTGCGATGTTCGCGGACGAGGCGCAGCACGAGGTTTGGGACGATAACGGCGACGTGCTGATCGCCGCATCGCTGCTGCCGGTCGGCGGCCGGGTCGAGAAGGTTGATGGCGGGTATCGCCTCAGTGGCAAATGGCCCTTCGCCAGCGGGATTCATCATGCTGGCTGGGCGATCATCGGCGAAATCGGCGAAATCGGCGGCCGGCGCGACCATCTTCTCCATCTGATTCCGCGCGAGGATTTCACCATCGATGACGATTGGTTCACAGTCGGCATGACCGGTACAGGCAGTGCGTCGGTGGTGCTTGACGGTGCGTTCGTACCCGCGCACCGCGTGATCCAGGCCGCAGACATTCTCGCGGGAACGACGCCCGGAGCGCGCATTAACGAGGCGCCGCTTTATCGCATGCCGGTCATGGGATTTGCCCAGACCGCGTTGGCCGCGGTGCCGATCGGCGTGGCACTCAGCATGGTCGACGACTTTAAGGACTTCATCCGTGCCAAGAGCAAAAGCCCGGCGCCGGCGATCGGACTGGAACTGTTGCATGCTCGGTTCAGCGAATCCGCGGCAGAGGCTCACGCGGCATCGATGCTGGTGGTCGAAGCCTCGCGACGGAACATGAGCAAGCTCGCTGCTGGACTCGTGTTGGCCGATGAGGATGCGGCTGAGACCATGCGCGACAGCGGTTACGCCTTGTTGCTGGCAAAGCGCGCGTCAACGCGCGTGTTCGAGGCGACGGGCGCGCACGGCACCTATCTCTCGACGCCAATCCAGCGCGGTTTTCGTGACGTTGAGGTCGCCGGCAACCACGGCTCCCTCACCTGGGACCGCAGCGCCATGCGCTATGCCCAAGCCGTACTCAAAAGCTGACCCAATGAGAGGGCGTTTTTCGAGATGAGGCGCAGCGACGATCGCATTCTGACGACGCATGCCGGCAGCTTGACGCGGCCCACGCCCCTGCGCGAGGCATGGTCGAAGCCGATAGAAAACGCGGCGCAGGATGCCGCACTTCAGGCGCTGTTACGCAAATCCGTCTCTGACATCGTTTTCGAGCAGGTCGCTGCCGGCATTGACATTCCCAACGATGGCGAATTCGGTAAACCTATGCGTGCGGCCCACGATCTGGCGGCGTGGGGCACGTACATTTTCGGGCGTCTCTCCGGTCTGGGAAAGGCGACTGACCCGGCACCCGAACGTGCCGTTCCCGGGCAGAAAATGCGGATCGTCGGACAGCGCTGGGAGCTGCGTGAGTTCGCCGACTTTTATGCCGCAGCGATGCAGAACGTACCAAGCGTCGCGTCCCGGCCAGCTTGCATCGGCCCTCTTGGCTATTCGGGAACGGCGGCCCTTTTGGCCGACCTGGCCAACCTCAAAGCCGCGACCGCAGCGGCGAAGGTTCCCGAAGCCTTCGTCACGTCGATCAGTGTTGGCAGTCTGGAAACGTTCTGTCGCGGCCAGAATGAACATTATCCCTCGGACGAAGCCTATCTCGAAGGCATTGCCCAGGCCCTCCGCGTCGAGTACCGCGCCATCGTCGATGCGGGGTTCATCCTTCAGCTCGACGATCCTGGACTGCCCGACACCTGGGACATGCTTGATCCGCATCCGACCGTGAAGGAATACCAGCGCTACGCCCTACTGCGTGTGGAGGCGCAGAACCACGCGCTCGAGGGCATTTCCGAAGACCGTGTCCGCTATCACATGTGCTGGGGAAGCTGGCAAGGGCCGCACACCACCGACATTGCGCTGCGCGACATTGTCGAGGTGATGCTGAAGGTCAACGCGCAGGCATATTCAGTCGAGGCGGGCAATGTCCGCCACGAACATGAGTATAAGGTCTGGCGCGATGTCAAATTGCCGACGGGGAAAATCTTGATTCCGGGCGTCGTCAGCCATGCGACCAACGTGATCGAGCATCCGGAACTCGTCGCCGACCGCATTGTGACATACGCCAATACTGTCGGCCGCGAAAACGTGATCGCGGGAACCGATTGCGGCCTCGGGGGTCGGGTTCATCCGCAAATCGCACAGGCCAAGCTCAAGGCACTGCACGAAGGCGCTGAGCTGGCCTCGAGACAACTGTGGCACTGACTGGCACCGATGTCGGCTAGAACCGACTTTCAGAAAGGGCTGATTCGGATTTTCTAGGCATTTTCGTATCAGCGATTTCTGATTCC
Source organism: Alphaproteobacteria bacterium (assembly GCA_030041335.1). Taxonomy (GTDB): domain Bacteria; phylum Pseudomonadota; class Alphaproteobacteria; order ATCC43930; family CGMCC-115725; genus JAATGI01. The sequence continues at coordinate 42,233 of JASHOB010000137.1, forward strand.
GGGTACTAAGTGCCGGCGGGCGATGATCGGTTTGCCGTCAACGACGCGGGCAGGAAGAATCGGATAGGTTGGCGATCGGTTCGCGTCGCAGCTGAAGAGCGGGGTGACGGCGTTTTTGATTGTTAGGCGCCTTCCCCGGGGTCGCCCACGAGGCCCAGAAAGGCCGGTCTCGACGCCTGTCCGCCGCAAATGATACGCATGTTCGGATCGATTCTAGCCTGACGGAGTTGGACGAATTCGCGGATACCAGCGGAATGGAATCCAGAAACATGGCGTCGATCTTTTCGTTGGCGAGCTTGGTCGTCACCCCGGCGAAATTCGTTTCCTGGGCACCGATGCCGTCGACTGAAAACGACTTCACCCCATGCACCTTGAAGATGCCGGTTAGGATGTCTCGCAGACGCGCCTACGCGTCATACCCCCGATCGTAGACCAGGGCGCTGTCGCGGACGTGTAGTTGGTCGACGGCAACCGCGCCGATGGCGGTGGTCTGCGTCGTCGGCGTCTCCACGATGCTCGGACCGTGGGACCGATTGTGCGACCGCCGGCGACGATGCGATTGCGAGCAGCGGCGCCTTGTGGCGTTGGCGACCAGCGCGGTCGGCAGCGACAGCGCGCTACAGAGAACGCCGAACGCCGCGATGACATGATCTGCTACAGCGACGCGGCTCATCAACGCGATCGACCGTTTCACGTCGCCGGCGTTGTCTTCGATCAGCACCTTGAGGGTCCGTTGCTTGCCGGCCAGTTCCGCGTCTTAGACGCGTCTGACCGCGATCTCGGTACCGATGCGGACGGATGGGCTGGCAATCGACGCCAGCGGACCGGACAAGGGATACTGCCTGCCAACCACGATCTCTTCCGCGAAAGCTGGGGTCGACACCGCGACCAGCAATCCTACCGGCGGGCCTCGGGTCCCCAACTTGCCAATGTCACCGAGCGTGCGGCCGTGCCGCTATTCACATCCACAATCGCTTCGAGGCGATCCGCGCGCCTTCCGCCATCGCCCTGAACTTCTCCCAGATCACCGTGGGGTGAACCTCAGTATGATAACAGGCCTGGGAAGAGAAACCGCAATCCGCACCCGCGATTACGTTCTCGCGCCCAACCAGCTTGGCATAGCGCGTGAGGCGCTCAGCAATCAGCTCGGGATGCTCGACGATGTTGCTGGCGTGCGTGACCACGCCAGGGATCAGAATCTTTCCGTCCGGCACCTTCACGTTCTCGAAGACGTGATACTCATGCTCGTGCCGCGCGTTGGCGCCCTCGAAGGAATAGGCCTGGGCCTTCACCTTCAGCATGTGACCTACGACGTCCTTCAGCGCCGCTTCGTAAATGCGCGGCCCTTCATTGATGCCGTAGCAGGTATGGAAACGCACCCGATCCTCGGGAATGCCGCGAAGGGAATGGTTGATCGATTCCACGTACATGTCCGCGCGCTTGCGTCGTGCAGCATTATCGAACCTGGAATCGCCGAAAATGTCGGACAGGAACGGATCATCGACTTGGAGCAGGAAACCCGCCTCAACGATAGCGAGATATTCGTTGCGCATCGCTTCGCCGACGGCGTGAAAATATTCTTCTTCTGACTTGTAGTATTCGTTGTTGCCGACACCGCTCGGCGCCGTGGAGGGGATAAAAGCCTCGACCGGTTTCGTCGCCTCGGCTGCGGTCTTCAAATTGTCGATGTCCCGCTTCACCTCCGCTTGTCCGGTATAAGTAACCGGGCCGACGCAATAGAGGGGCGCCGCGGGCGCGACGGTGGCGCCGAACATCGCGCGCTCGAAATATTCTTTGTAGTATTCTGGAAAGTGCGAGACCTCGTCGGCGAACATTGCGAATTTTTCGCCCGGACGCTGCTCGAACCCGTTGAGCCGGCTTCGCACATAGACGAAGAACCCCGCCTTTGACATCTCGCCGTCAGCGACGACGTCGATGCCGATGTCGACCTGCCTTTTCACGGTTGCGGCAACGGCATTCCGGATTTCGCGCTCATAGCCTTTCGCGTCGTAGGCTTGTCCGGCGAGCTTCGCCTTCATCATGTCCAATACCGCGCGCGGCCGCGGCAGCGAGCCCACATGGGTCACGAGAATGCGGTCTGTGCTTCGCTTCATGCGATCCTCCCGACAAAGCCCCGTAACCTAGCACGATCGACGCGATACCTCGTGATGGCAGTTTTAGCGTAGCGATGCTAATCAGGTATCGAGATGAAGCTGAACCACATACGCGATGTCATCGCGGTAGCGGAACGCGGTAGCCTGCGCAGCGCCGCACGGCATCTTGGCATTGCCCAACCCGCGATCACGCGCAGCATCCGCGAACTCGAGCACGAGTTGGGCGCGATGTTGTTCATCCGTCATGTCAACGGGGTCGCCCTGACGCCGATGGGCGAAGCGTTCGTGCGGCGGGCAACTGCGATCCAGCTGGAACTTGAGCGAACCAAGGACGAAATCCGGCAACTCAAGGGCGTCAAGACCGGCACGGTCGCCGTCGGCCTCTCCACTGCCGCTCACGTCGCCCTGCTGCCGCGCGTTTTGAAGCCTTTCGGCAAGAGCTTTCCCGAGGTGCAGCTTCGCATCGTCGAGGGGCTCTTTCCGACCATGGAGGCGGAACTCTGGGACGGATTGATTGACTTCTATGTCGGGCCGCTCGCCGAAGATTCGGCATCGAGCGATTTCGTGGTTGAGAAACTGTTCGACAATCGGCGCATCGTCGTTGGCCGGCGGAATCACCCGTTGGTGCGCGCCAAGTCGCTCGCCGATCTGAGGGGCGCGAAATGGGTCGCCACGTCGGTTACGATCTCGAGCGAGGCGGAACTGGGACCGGTGTTTGCGCGGTTCAAACTTCGTCCGCCCGTGGTGGCGGCGCAAACGCAAACGGCGCTCAGCATGATCGTGCTCGCGGCCTATTCCGATTATCTCGCCATGCTGCCGGAACAATGGTTGGATTTCGTCAAGACCGGCCGGATGCTGCAACACATCGACGTGCGCGAGGAACTCGTGGCGCCGTCGATCTGCATCGTCCAGCGTGCGAGGCTGCCGTTGACGCCGGTGGCCGAGCATCTATGTGACCTGTTCCGCCGCGCCGCCGCGCATCAGACCACGCCCACGCGATCCTGACCTGAGGGCAGCCCACTGAGGGCCGCGGTTTGTCCTCAGAGACCCGACATTCACGTATCGGATCAGGCGATTGCTTCAGCCCTGTTCGAGACCGCTGAGGTAGGCGCAAAACATGTCGGCCATCGCGTCAGCGTAGGTTTCGATCTCTGCGGTGGTTCGAGAGGTTTCAGACAAGCGCTTTCCCGCCAGGCTAAGCAGGGTTGTGATCAAGTCGCCGGCCAAAGCACGAGTCGCTTCCGAGGCCGTGGGCAGCGCTTCCTGCAGGAAGACCTGGACAGCGCGAGTTCCCGACACCCTCGCCTCTTGCGCCTCCGGCGCATTGCGATAGAGGGGAGCGACATCATTGAGCGCAACACGTATCTCGGCCTCATCACATTCCGAGCGGATGAAGGCGTGAACTAGGGTGCGCAGCCGCTCATGCGGCGATTTCTGGTCGTCCTCCAGGATTCCGCGCAGCAACTCGCTCGTCCGCCGCCATTCGTCGCTCTGGAGCCGGAAGAGGATCGCCGCCTTGTTCGGAAAATACTGATACAGCGAGCCGACGCTGACACCGGCCTTCTCGGCCACCCGGGCCGTGGTAAAGCGTTGTGCGCCTTCCTTCACCAAAACCTGAACGGCGGCCTCCAAAAGCGCGGTGACGAGCTCGGCCGAACGTGCCTGTTTGGGCTGCTTTCGTGAGGAAATCCGGGCACTTCGGCGATCGATCATGGCGTTGGATGGCAATGCGAATAGTAAACCCGATCAATTGTTCGTATTTTCTAAACCAGCGCAAGAACGCGCTCATTTCAGGCCGGAGACGCGAATGACCACCCTGACAACCACCCCGCTGGCGCCCTTGCTGCATCGCTTGTTCGAAGAGGCGGATGCGGCGTCGCCGGGGGTGAGCACGGCCATGGCCCGTCTCTCCGCCGAAGAGCGGGAACGGCTGATGCGGAGCAAGACGGATTATCTCGACTACTATCGGCACCTGAAGGATCTTCCGCTCCCGGTCTCGCGCGAGACTGGTGCGCTGCTCTATATATTGGCGCGTGGCTGCAACGCCCGGTCGATCGTCGAGTTCGGGACCTCGTTCGGCATTTCGACGCTGCACCTCGCCGCGGCCCTGCGCGATAACGGTGGCGGCAACCTCATCACCACCGAGTTCGAGCCGTCCAAGGTGGCACGGGCGCGGGCCAATCTCACGGCCGGGGGTCTCATCGACCTCGTGGAGATCCGAGTGGGCGACGCCCTGCAGACGCTGAAGGTCAATCCCCCCGAAACAGTCGACCTATTGCTGCTCGACGGCGCTAAGGCCCTCTATCCGGATATCCTGAGCTTGGTTGAGAGCCGCCTCAGGCCGGGCGCCTTCATCGTTGCCGACAACGCCGACTATTGCCCCGACTATTTGGCGTACGTGCGCTCGCCCGCAAACGGCTACATGTCCACGCCATTCGCCGAAGACGTCGAGTTGTCCATGCGGGTCGGCTAGAGCCGACCTCAGTCGCGGCATATGCCGGAGCATCCTCGCAATTTCGACAGCATCTCCGCCGAACTGAAACGGGTCGCGCGAAAACCTGGAAGACACCGCGCGCGGTTTGCTCCGTCCTTCTCGAGCGGCTCACGGCCGCAAGAAAAACGTCGTGCGCGAAGCTGACTGACTTTTCCATGGGCCGCCGCGGTCGAGACGGGATTCGCCGCAGTATTCGCATTCGGATGTACCCACCGTGCTCGTTCGGCGATCGCTTCCCTCGGGAAACCGTGGGCGGTTGCTGCTTCAACAACGGGGTCGATCGAGCCGGCTCGGGCGCGACCAGACGCTGATCGCGCAGTCTCGTAGATGAGCGTCAACATCGGTCCGTGGGCTACGACCTCGACTCTGCGCTGACACTTCCGATGCAAGCTAGAAGCCACCCCCTCCTAGACATCGAGCACGCGCGCTCGTCGGTCCTGCCTAAGAGCCAGACAACGCCGTAGACCAAGGACCCGCGTTTAGATGCACTACCGTTGCGTAACCCGAGCGGCCACGCGAAATTGATAATCGCGAGGGAGCGCAGCCCTAAGAGATTTCGAGGTCGGACACCGAATCGCCATTTGTTCGAATACCATTTTGGAGGCATGGCCGAAAATAAGGCTGCAAACGTCCCGTCTGCTGACTCGCGGCACTTTCATTTACCCGATTCTCCGCCGTTTCGCCGACTATCGTCCACGCGCCCGAGCACAGCCGCAGCCAGCATTCCCACTTTACTGACGAGTGCCGCGTCAGCTGCCGGTGCGAACGTCGGCACCGGGCAACCGCCATTGGTGCCGCGGACGATATTGTATCCCGCAATTTTGTCAGCCGGACTTGACCAATGGTGAAAACCGATGTTTCGCCCCGATCATCACCGGTCGATTATCTCGCTCTGATGTTTTGTGAGCACTGCCAGCAGTTCCTACCCTCTTATATTCGACCGCGCGGTGCCAGGAGCGGTAACCGCCCTTTACCTGCGCGGCGCCGGCTTGCGAGCTTGGCGCGCGCGCTTCCAGCCTTGAAGAACCAGCCGGGCCGCACACTTTGCTTGGCGTGCGGCGTTCCGGTTGCCTTCGCCCGCGGAGACAATCGCGCCTTTCATCAACATGTGCCAGGCCTGCGCGAATTTCTCGGGTTCGCGCAAGTTTGCTTCCTCGGCCAACCCACGCACGATGGCGCGGATCCTTGCAAGATGAATGGCGGCGGCGCGGCGGACCGGGCTGTCTGCGCTCGATTCCAACAGGACGTTGATGAAAGAACAGCCCTCGAACGACCTTTTGTGAAACCATCCATCAAAGACGTCGAAAATCGCCAACAGGCGGCCTTCCGGGGTGGTCGCGCGGCGCTTAATTTCGGTTTCAAGCCAAGCGCGGGTCCATACCGCTTCCCGCCGATCGAGGAACGCGATCGCAAGCTCGACCTTTGTCTTGAAGTTGCCGTAAAGGCTGGCTTTGGCGCAGCCGGACTTGGCGAGGATCGCATCGATGCCAACCTGGTTGACACCATCCCTCGAAAACAAGTCATACGCGGCATCGATAAGCCGTTCACGCGGTCTGCCTTCTGTTTGCCTCGTCGTCAAATATTGGTCCTTCGTTCGCAGCCCAGCAGGGGTGTCTTCAACATGCCACGGCATTTCTAACATTTGGTCATCGAGCGATGCAAAGGGCCACCTTTTGATCATCGCAAGCACTTGCCAGAAACATGACCGCGGGTTGACCGGCTGATAAAATTGCTGATAGCCGACGGGATTGCAACTTGACCACCCGACTTGACTCGGAATATATAGACAGACTTGTCTGTCTATTAGACCGAATCAAATGGACGGTCAAAGAGCGCGCACGATAAACAGCCCAAGGGAGGCTATCGATGAACTTCGACTTACGCGCCGCCACGGGTATTCCAACGGAGCCAGTCGGCTCGATCCCGCGGCCGCTCAAGCTGCAACAGGCTTACGCGGCTTATGACGCCAAGAAAGTTACCAAGGCTCAGCTTGAGGCCGAACAGGATGCCGCTGTCGCCGACACGATCAAGCGGTTCGAAGCGACCGGATCGCCGATCATCACCGATGGCGAGCAACGGGTCTCGAGCTTCGCTACATATCCGATCGCCGACACTCTCGCCGGCACCGGATTGGCCCGGAACCTGGCGCCAGGAGGGCAATATTTCGCGATCTTTGCAGACGGCCACAATCGCCAGCTGCCCAAAATCACCGGCGGTCCATTCCGCTACAATTTCTACGCGGGCGAACTCGTCAAGAAGGCGGTCACGATGACCAGCAAGCCGCTCCATCAGGCGGTTATCGCACCATCAATGATGTATCTGCTCTACCCACTCGACGGCGAAGTGTCGGGTTATCCGCGCAAGCAGTTTGAGGAGGACATTGTCAACGAATGCGAGAAGGACATCCGCTCTTGCTTCGCGGCCGGCGCCACCCACGTTGTCACGGACTTCACGGAAGGCCGCTTGGCGCCGCGCAATGATCCGCGCAACCCCTGGACCACGCGCAACCTTCTTCCCTTCTTTATTGAACTAGACAATCGGGTGCTAGATCGCTTTTCAGCGGACGAGCGCAAGAACATCGGCGTTCACGTCTGTCCGGGGGGCGATGTCGATTCGGTTCACAGTGCCGATGTCCCCTACGAGGAACTCCTGAAGCACCTCTTCAAGCTCAATGCCGGCTACTTCCAGATGGAAATGGCTGGCGAGCGCGATCGTGAAGCCGCGTGCAAGCTCGTCGGCAAGCACCTTCGGGAGGATGCGAAGGGCGTCTCGCAAATGGCCTACATCGGCGTCATTGTGACGCAAAGCCCACGTCCCGAGTCCGCCCAGGAAGTCTGCGATCAGCTGGTTGCTGCCGCCAAGTACGTCGACAAAGAGCGCCTCGGTTCGACCGACGATTGCGGCTTCTCTCCATTCAGCATCGACAGCAAGCCGAACCACGGCTCGCCTGACTATGCGCGCGATATCGCATTCCAGAAGATCGCAAACCGCGTCGCTGGTACCAAAATGGCGGCCGAGAAGCTCGGGGTGCACTGAAGGCCGCCCTGCCCGCTTGGCAGTCTGGCGGCCTTTGCACACAATGGCTTGGACCGGTATGGCAGCCGTTTGGCCAGTGTGTCACGCTCGTCAGCCGGAGCGGCGAAGATCGTAGACGGATTCGTCTCGGATGGCGTCCGCGAACTTTCGCATGAGCCGGGCCAGTTCGTCGATGTCACGCGCATCCCACGTCTTGAAGATGGCGCGGCCGATCCGCTCGCGCGCAGCATCGACCAGATCGGTCATCGCCTTGCCCTTCGGAGTGACGGCCGCTTCGCGAACGCGGCGATCGGCAGCACCTCCCCGGCGCTCCACCAGACCCAGGCTTTCAAGCTTTGCGAGCTGCCGACTGACGGTCGTGTAATCGCGTGCCACGCGGTCGGCCAATTCCACAACGCCGATCGGCCCAAACCTCTCGATACCGACGAGCAGCGGGAACAACGCTCTGTCGAGCGGTATCCCGGCTTCTTCGATCAGCAACTTGTCCCGCTGCGGCCGGTTCATCGTGCTGACAATGTCGAGGGTGGCGCCGTGAAGGGCGCGGAGCCGCTCGCCAATATGTGTATTTTGCACCTTCTTTCTTGACGCCATTGGGGGATTCCATATATGTGCATTATGCACATATCTTCGCCAGCCGCAAAGGAAAGACCATCTTGAAAGCTGCAATTGTTCGGTCACCCGGACATACTCCTGTCTATGGAGACTTCCCGGAACCGAAGCCCTCCCCGGGCGAGAACTGCGTCACGGTCACCGCCGCGGCGCTCAGCCATGTCACCAGAAGCCGTGCCTCCGGTACGCACTATAGCGTGTCCAGTCTGGTCCCCTTCGTCGTCGGAATCGATGGGGTAGGACGGCTCGACGACGAAAGGCGGGTGTACTTCGTCCTGCCGCGCCCGCCATACGGTAGCATGGCCGAAAGAACAGTAGTGCCTTCCGCACTGTGCCTGGCGATCCCCGATGACGTGGATGACGTGACGGCTGCCGCCATCACCAATCCCGGTGTGTCGTCCTGGGCCGCCTATACGGAACGCGCTCGACTCAAGGTGGGTGAGACCGTTCTGGTCAACGGGGCCACTGGCACAGCGGGCCGTCTCGCCGTGCAGATCGCCCGGCACCTTGGCGCGAGGAAGGTCATCGCGACTGGCCGCAACGCCAATGCTCTGCGTGCGCTCGCGACCCTTGGCGCCGATGTAACGATCCCCCTTGTCGAGGACGAGACAGCCTTGGAGGCGAGCTTCAGGGAACAGTTCGCCGAAGGAGTCGATGTCGTCATCGACTACCTATGGGGGAGGAGTGCCCATTGTATTTTAATCGCTGGTGCCAAGGCCGGAACGGATGGCGTGCCCATCCGCTTCGTCCACGTTGGCTCGGTCAGTGGACCAGACATTATCCTGCCGAGCGCCGTTCTCCGCTCGTCGGCGATCGAACTTATGGGCAGTGGCATCGGCAGCGTTCCTCTGGATCGCTTCGTCGCCGCCATCGGCAGGCTGCTGCAAGCGGCCGTGCCTGGCGACTTCAAAATCGCGACCAATCCCGTCCCCCTGTCGGACGTCGAACAGGCATGGTTCAAGGATGACAGCGACCGGCGTACCGTCTTCATCGTGGGCTCCAAGCCACAGAAGGGGGTTTGCTAAGACCCGAATGCCGTTCTACGCTGCGACCATCGGGCTGCACCAGCCTGCGACCGGGATTTCGATTGCGGGTGGCGGCGATCGAAGATTTTCACGGATTTTGGCGCCGCCATCAAAGAACGATCGGATCTTAGAGCGCAGCGCGCTCCGCGAGGGCGCGCCTGCCGAAGATTCGGTCTGATCGAATCGCAGCGGAGTTCAGAATCGCGGGATGGCGCCGTGCTGTGATTGCGCTGCTCCGACTCCCTTTGGTTTTCCTGGGCCACGGTTTCCGATCACGCGCTGCCGGCGTCAAAATCGTCTTGCGTCACCGGCTCAATATCCAACGACAACGGATGCTTGCTACCGAAGGTCTCACGGGTGCCGACAACGGGCCGAATTCCGCAGTTGCTGCGGCCCGGTCGGTTTCGGTCTCATCAAGCAACTAAAACTTGTAGCCGATCCCTCGCAGCAGCCCTTTGCGCCACGCGATATCGGCGTCTGTTTCGACACCAAGCGGCGAAGCGCCGTCCACCACGCCGAGCACGCCGCGGCCCTGTTCGGTTTGCGCGACGATCACTTGTGTCGGATTGGCTGTTGCGCAATAGATGCGGCAAACCTCGGGCACCGCGCGCACTGCCGCCAGCACGTTGACGGGGAAGAACCCGTCGCCCAGAAAGATCAGGAAGATGTGGCCAGCGCCGATCGCCAATGCATTGTCGCGCGCCAGGGCGAGGGTGGCTTCGTCAGTGCCGGACCAGCGCACCAACCGCTTACCGGAGGCCTCGCAGAACGCGAGCCCGAACCTGATGCCCGGAACCGCGCCGACCAGGGCCTCATGCAGATCTTCCACGGTCTTGATGAAATGCGATTGGCCGAAAATGAAGTTGACGGCGTCCGGCTTGATGATGGGGACCACGGCGAGTTCCATAGCTGCGCTCCTCTAGAGTAGGCTACCCAATCCACGCTAAGGTGCCGGAGCGTGATTGCAACCCGCTCCAGGCCACCGATTTCGCAGGCAATCGGGCGTACCAGTGGATCCTGGAAACCAAGGAGGAGCGGTCAAGATGAAATTTCGTCCCCTGCATCTCGGCGTTATGGTGTCAATCCCTTCGAACGCGACCCGGAACGGCCTGGCGGCACCGGTGCAAGTGATTGCGCGTAACGAGTCGGACCTCCACCGACTGGTCTGTCTGCCTGGGGCGGACCGCCCCGCAACTAAGCTGGCAACATGATTGTGCTGTTCACGGACTTTGGGTTGCACGGTCCCTATACGGGTCAGATGAAGGCGGTGCTGCACCAGATGGCGCCGGGCACACCCATTGTTGATCTGTTCGCTGATGCGCCGGCCGGCAACCCGAAGGCATCAGCCTACCTGTTGGCGGCTTATGCTATGTGGTTCCCGGCCGGAACCATCTTTCTCTGCGTCGTCGACCCCGGCGTCGGTGGCGCCCGCCCGCCCGTTATCGTGGAGGCCGACGGCCGGTGGTATGTCGGCCCCGGCAATGGATTGTTCGAGCTGATTCAACGTCGTGCCCGGGCGACTCGCCGCTGGCATATCGACTGGAAGCCAGAGCGGCTATCGGCAAGTTTTCATGGGCGCGATCTCTTCGCACCGGTTGCAGCCATGTTGGGACGCGGAGAGCCGCCGCTGGGCCGGCCTTACCAAGATGGCGTGCATCGCCAGGCAGAATGGCCTGATGATTTTTGCGCGATCGTTTACATCGACCATTTCGGCAACGCCATGACGGGGCTGAGGGCGGCAATGCTGCCCTCCGATGCCAGGCTTGCGGCGGCCGATCGGGTATTCGAACGCGCGAGAACATTCGGCGACCTGCCGCCCGGCGCGGGTTTCTGGTACGAGAATTCGAACGGGCTTGCGGAGATTGCCGTCAATCTGGGACGCGCCGACGATGAGTTCGGTTTGACGATCGGCATTCCGGTCCAGATCGTCTAAGATCGTCTCCTGCATCGATAGGTAACACCGCACCAGGCCGCTCCGCTTGCGGCAGGCGCCAGAGAGCCCCATTCTCCTATTGTCTCTACTGGAAACCCAATCCATCGGGTCAGCCCCGACGAAGCGGCTAATGGCCGCTCGGCGATAGCGGTCGCTGCCTACTGGTCGGGTGGCCGCTGGCTGGGGTGTTCTGTCTGACAACGGCCTTACGATGCGCTCCCCAACAAGGGAACGATCGCGCCCGCCAGTTTGGCCCCGGATTCCGAGGAGGGCAAGAATTTGAGGAACTTACCCGTGCCGCTCATAACGTAAATCAGCGAGGAATGATCCATCAAATAGCTGCCGTCGGGCTCGTCGCGCCGTTTGTAATAAACGCCGAACTCCTTGGCAACCGTAGCGGTGGCCGCCGCGTTGCCCACTAAGCCTTGGATGCGCGGGTCGAATGCCTTGACGTAGTTCGCCATCACTTTCGGCGTGTCGCGCGCCGGATCGATTGAGATGAAAAGGGGAACTACATTTTTCGCATCCGGGCCGAGCTTCGCCATCGCTTGAGCGATGTTGTTGAGCGCAGTTGGGCAAGCGTCCGGACAATAGGTGTAGCCGAAATAGATCAGCATCGTCTTGCCGCGGTAGGTCTGATCGGTCACGGTCATACCGGTGTTGGCATCGGTCAACTTGAAAGGCCCGCCGATGTCGGGTGAAGCGGCTGAGGGCCGCTCCAGCCATACGACCGCGCCTGCCACGGCAATCGCCGCCGTGATGGCAATCAGCACCAGCAGAATGCCGATCCGGAACTTTTGAGCCATGGCGGCATACTACACCCACCAATGGCCACGCCAATCTGCTCGCTTGCGGCAATTTGGCCAGCTAACAGCGAATTTAGGCATGCCGACCGCTTGCGCCGTGCTTTCCTGCTGAAAAAAGTGTGCATCGTCGCACCCAAGGAGAATATTTGTCGTGATTTCAAATACCCTAGGTTCGATTTTGTAGTTCAAGACCGGGGCGAACTGGACGGTTGGACACGATCATGCGCGATTCATTCGCCTGTGCCCGCGATTGTGACCGCCATCGGCGGCTGGTATTGCTAAGGTCCCGGCGCGTTCGTTGGGCAAGATCCGCCTAATTGCGTCCCGATATCGCCAACGCGGACGTCGCGACTGCAGGAGGCATGACATGACCGCTCGGCTTCCCGGGATTCGCGCCTGGGTCTTCGATGCCTATGGGACCGTGTTCGATTTCAGGTCGGCAGTGGCTCGTTGTGGGGCAGCATTGGGTGATCGGGCCGGCGCTCTCACCATGCTATGGCGCGAAAAGCAATTGCAGTACAGCTGGCTACGCTCGCTGCAAGGACGTCACGCCGATTTCTGGAAGGTGACGGGCGATGCACTCGACTATGCACTTGAAGCCCTTGCCATCGATCAACCTGACCTACGTGATACATTGATGGAACTTTATAAGACACTCGATGTCTTCCCAGAAGTTCCGTCGGTCCTCGAGCAACTTAAATCACGCGGGTTCAAGACGGCAATTCTCTCAAATGGAACGTCGATCATGCTTAGCGCGGCAATCGATCATGCCGGCATCGGGCCATTCCTTGATTGTGCGCTCTCTATTGAGGAAGTCGGCATCTATAAGCCCGCACCCCAAGTTTATCAGCTAGCCGTCGACAGGCTCGGCGTAACGCCAGAAGAAATCTCTTTCCAATCCTCGAATGCTTGGGATGTGTATGCAGCATCGGCATTCGGCATGCGGACGGTCTGGTGTAACCGGAATCGGCAAAACCACGAGCGCCTTCCCGGACGCCCCGATCGAGAAGTTAGCGATCTTGGGGGCCTACTCGAGCTCGTTTAATCGTCTTGTTCTGGGATGAGCGCCGCTTCGCAGGTCTCACTGGCTGAGTCGGTGCTTGTTTCACATCGCCGATCGGCGCCACGTCCAATCTCGTGGCAGCACGAAATCACGATCGCAGCGCTCTCCCAATGACTGCTCGAACAAAGCGCTCGGCGCTGCCCTTCGACGCGGGATCGCAAGCCATTTGGGGTCGGGACCAAGCACGGCGGGAGTTGGCTGAAAGAGGACGAACCGCATTCAGCAACGGAGACAGCCGCCCGAGGCCGCGTATCCGGTGACTCTATTCCGCCGAAATGAGCTGACCGATCGGCACCATCTTCTTGCCGTCGAAACGAGCGATCTGCGCCTGATGGAACGCGTCATAATTGTAGGGCGTGATGCGGAAGCGGATGCCCGGCAGTGACATCGGTACGGGGACATCGAGATGTGTCGCAACCTTGACGACGTTCGCTCGCGTCAGATTGTCGCCGCAGCCTTTCAATACGTCGATCAGCAAGTTGGCGGCACCGAACGCGACGGAATTCAACACGGAACTGGGGTCAGGGCTCGATGTGTTATATTTTTCCATCCATGCCTGGAACGCCTTGAAATCGGGTGAATCGCCCCATTGCGCCTTGTCGGTCGGATCCTTGAGCGCGGTAAGCGAAATGGTGCCGACCGCGTTTTCGTATCCAACGGGTTTGAAGGCCGCCTCAGGGATCGCGGCGATCGCCGGGATTATGTGCAGCGGATGCCAGCCGAGATCGATCGCCTTATGCAGCGCCTGCGCCACCGCCTTCGGCAGCGCATAGTCCGCGAACACCGTCGCATGGGTCTGCGCCAGGCTGATAATCTGTGAATCCACGGTCGGGTCCGTCGGCTCGAAGCTAAGCGCAGCCACGATCATCTTGGGCGCCTTGTCGCCGAGCCCGAGGCGCAGACCCTTGAGGAAACTGCCGCCGAGATCACCGTTCTGATACAGTACGGCTATCGTCGCAGCGGGCTTGTTCTTCAAGATGTATTCTGCGTCGATGCGCCCTTCCGTCACATAATCGAGTCCGCCCGGAATGCTCCAGGGAAAATTCTTCGGATCGTTGAATTGCGGCGCCCCAGAGACAAGAAAGAGCTGAGGCACTTTCTGGGCATTGAGGTATTTGCGGACGGCGAGGTTGGTCGGTGTCCCGGTCGAGCCGAAGACCACGAAAACTTTGTCCTCCTCGACCAACTTGCGGGTCTGCTCGACAGTTCGCGCTGGGTTGTAGCCGTCGTCATAGAGGATGAAATCGATCTTGCGGCCGTTCACGCCGCCCTGGTCATTGATCATCTTGAAGAAGGTGATCTGCGCCTTGGCAGCGTTGCCATTCGCGGAAACCGGGCCGGACAGCGGCGCCGTTTGACCGATCTTGATCTCAGTGTCGGTGACGCCTGGATCATAATGCTTTTGCGCAAACGATGGCGACGCGGCCAGAGCACAAAAAGCCAGCGCTCTGGCCAAGATCGAAAACCGCATTGAAAGGTGCCTACTCCGCCGCCATGCGCCAGCCTTTTGTCTTCTCGAGGAATCTGGCCTGCTGCTCGCCATAGGCGCTGGCAAGATCCTGGTCCTTGGGCGCGAGGAAGTAGCCGCCCGTCACCTCGGAATAGATGCCTGGCCGCGACACCGTGGCCGGCATCTCGCCGGCATCGCGCAGCTTGATCGCGGCGTCGATCAGGTGACGCCGGGTTACCATGATCATGCGATCGCTGATAGTGAGGTGCTCCTTGGTGCGATTGGCGATCGCCCCCATGCTCTCGGTGACGGCATGGTCCTGTTGCGTGATGCCGTCGATGCCCGAATAGGAATCGATGCGTTGCCGCCCTCGGTCGATCAGGTAATCGTTCTCGGCGCTCTGGATCAGACGGTCGCGACCGTACCAGTCGGTCGTGTTCGGCAGGAACTTGTCACTCGCTGCGCCCCGCGCCGGCGGACGCCCCGCCCGCTTGCGGCTGATCGCGAAGACCCGCACATGCGTATCGTCGAGCGGCACCCACGCACGCAGCGACGTGCGGTCCTCGATCGGCGAGGTCGGCGTAATGGTCCAGAACGGAAAGATGAATTGCGCAAGCCGCCAGTAATTGGTCCTGTCGTCGATCGGCCGGTAGGCGCCGTACATCGCGCCCCAATCGGTCGCCGAGCCTTCGAACATGTACGGCTGGTCGGTGTAGCCGTAGCGCAGCGGATCGTAACGCACCGGATCGTCTTCTGCTTCGTTCGGCTGACGGTTCAGCCCGTTGCCGTGAGCCGGCCCAAACATGCCGCCGTGAAGGAAGCCGGCATGCGAAGTATCGATGTCGCCTTCGAGCGCCTGGAGCCAGTTGCAGTTGCGCAGGAAGCCGCCGATATCGACTTCGTCTTCAGGGAAGAAATTGACCAAGAGCGCGGGCAGCGCCGGTGCCTGACCTGGGCCCATATAGGTCCATACCACGCCGTTGCGCTCGACGACTTTGTAGGCGGTGGCGCGAACCTTGTCCTTGAATTGGTATTGCGGCGGCACGTTCGGCATGTCGAGGCACTCGCCGTTCACGTCGAACTTCCAGCCGTGATAGATGCAGCGCAGGCCGCCCTGCTCGTTTCGTCCGTAAAACAGCGAGGCACAGCGATGTGGACATTCGTGGTCCATAATGCCAACGCGGCCTTGCGAGTCGCGCCACGCGATCAGCTTCTCGCCCAGCAGCAACAGCCGCACCGGCTCGCCCGCGGCCTTCAGGTCGCGCGAGGCAACCGCCGGGATCCAGTGGCGTCGCATCAGCTCGCCCATCGGCGTGCCTGGCCCGACGCGGCAGATCAGTTCGTTATCGGCTTGAGACAGCATGGCGCGCCCACTCCCTTCCAGTTCTGCTAACCTGCCGTGCGGATTACGCGCAGATTTTTTTTGCTTGATCGCGCGCCCCACCAAATGTTCGAATAACGAACAGGATTACGTAATCATCGAACACTATAGCCAGACCGATTCAAGGGATGTCAAGGATTTTGCCTATTCGTCCCACAACTGCCGGCGCGCCGCATCGACGCGAAACCATGCATGGGTTGGCGAAGGGGCTCGCCATCATTGAGGCGTTTCGCGCGAAGCCGGAACTGACGATTGCTGGAGCTGCAGCCGCCTCCGGCGCGACGCGTGCGGCTGCACGGCGGTGCCTGCTGACGTTGGTGGAGCTCGGTTACATTGAGATGCGAGGCAAGTCATTCCGGTCGCTGCCCCGCCTCTCGCGACTCGGGTGTGTCTCCGATACGATCAGCTTGCCGCGCGCAGCGCAACCGATTTTAGAACGGCTGCGCGACGCAGTTGAGGAATCAATCTCGCTGGCGGTTCTGGAAGGTGACGAGGTGCTGTTCGTCGCGCGCGCCGAGGCGATTCGGATGGTATCGACTGGCATGCGGCTCGGCGCCATGCTACCCGCCGCTATCACTGCTTCCGGCCGTGTCCTGCTGGCATCCTTACCCGACGGGGCATTAACGGAGAAGCTATCGGCGACCTCGGTCACTCGTCGCACGCCAAAAACCGTTGTCTCTATCAGCGGGCTTCGCAAAGCAATCGGTGAGGCTCGGACGCGCGGCTACGCCATGAACGACGAGGAGCTTGAGCTAGGTCTGCGTGCGCTCGCGGTTCCGGTGATCGATCATTCCGGCCGCACGGTCGCGGCGATCAGCGTCTCTGCTTCAGCTGCCCGCGTCACCGCTGCCTACATGGTGCGTGAGCTCTTCCCGCTGCTGCGCAAGCACGCCAGCCTTCTCGGCCGTATGTTGTAGCGAAGTGACCTGAGGAATTGACGCTGCCCGCGAAGCCGGCATCAAGTTAGTCGGCCCAGACGTGGTTGCCGTCCCAATAGCGCGCGAGGCCCGGACATGTTGGAGACGTCGCCCTACACCCCGTTGCTCCAAACCCCTCGTTAGTGGACGTTCTTGCAACTTCGCTGCGTGCAATTGACACGCCCGCACGGCTCGCATCCTTGTTCACCTGCGCATTATAAGCGGCGGCCATGCCTTCGGCGACGACCGCAACAGTGTCAACTACAAGCTCTGTCGAATGGCGTTCTTCTGTGCTATGCGCGAGCGGGTCTATCTCATTTTTTTCATCGTTAGCCCCAACGGCAGGTCCCTATGCAAACTCAGGTTGGAATCATCGGTGCCGGGCCGGCCGGCCTGTTCCTCGCCCATTTGCTCTATCGCGCCGGCATCGACAGCGTCATCCTCGAGAACCGCAGCCGCAAGGAAATTGAAGGCACGATCCGAGCCGGCGTGCTGGAGCAATGGGTGGTCGACCTGATGATAGAACTCGGCCAAGGGGAGCGACTCAAGCGCGAAGGTGATTTTCATAACGGCGTCACCTTCCAGTTTTCTGGCCAGCGCCACCATATCGCGATGGACGAGATGACCGGCGGCAAACATGTCACCGTCTACGCCCAACACGAAGTGGTCAAGGATTTGGTTGCCGGTCACCTCGCTCACGGGGGGCGCATAATATTTGGCGTCACGGATGTCGCGTTGCACCAAATCGAAAGCGAGCACGCGCTCATTACCTGGCGCGGCGACAGCGCCGAGGAGGAGTTACGCTGCGATTTTATTGCCGGTTGCGACGGTTTCCACGGGCCGAGCCGTCAGGCGATTCCCACCGCGTGCCGCCGCGAATTTCAGAAAATCTATCCCTTCGGCTGGCTGGGCATTTTGTGTGAAGCGCCACAATCGTGGCACGAGCTGATCTATTCGCGACACGAACGCGGCTTCGCCCTGCTATCGACCCGCACGCCCGAGATTCAGCGTCTCTATCTCCAGTGCGAGCCGAGCGACGATATTGCCAATTGGTCTGACCGACGGATCTGGGACGAGATGCAAGCGCGCTTTGGTTTTCCCGGTTGGACGCTGGTCGAAGGGCCGATCTTCCAGAAGAGCATCCTGGCGATGCGTAGCTTCGTGTGCGAGACTATGCGCCACGGCCGGCTGTTTCTCGCCGGCGACGCCGCGCATATTGTGCCTCCGACCGGTGCCAAAGGCCTCAACCTCGCCGTCGCCGACGTCTTGGTGCTGTCGTGCGCTCTCGCGGCTTTCTACAGATGCGGCACACACGACGCGCTCGAGCGATATCCCGCCAATTGCCTGCGCCGCATTTGGCGCGGCGAGCGCTTCTCCTGGTATATGACGACGATGCTTCATCTCGATCCGCACGAAAACGAGTTCGAGCAGCGTATCCACCTCGCCGAACTCGACTACGTCGTCCATTCCCGCGCGGCACTGACCGCGCTCGCCGAAAACTACGTTGGACTGCCGTTCGAGGAATAGATTCAACCTGACCGAATACTGCCGGCACCGATCGCCGAAAGCGGCGGGTGTGGCGCGGCTGCCGTCCTCACGCTCCCAAGACGCACCAACATTAAAAGTGCGGTGAAAGCGATCAGTTCGGGTATGGCGCTCAGGAGGAACAGCGTTCGGCCGCTCAAGTGCATGGCCAGCATGACACCGCCGACGGCAGGACCGACTACCGCGCCGATGCGACCGATGCCAAGCGCCCAACCGACGCCGGACGCGCGTATATAGGTGGGATAGTAGGCAGCGGCCAGGGCATTGGCGGTGTTCCGTCCGCAAATGATCCCAATACCGGCTAGGGCCGCAGCGACCACGATAAACGCGACAGAACCGGATGCGCCAATCGCCGCAATTCCGATTGCGGCGACGACATAGGCCGACAGCAGGACGACAAACAGGCTGCGGTGCTCGAGCACAGGCCCGATCACCCCACATGCAACCACGCCGCTCAATTGCAGCACGGCCAGAATAACGATCGACAGCGAGATTGAGAGCCCCGTATCGCTCAGCAGTCTGGAGCACATTTGGTGCTTACGCGATAACCCTGCCAAGCGCAGTACAGGGCTTTGACACCTTGGTGCCTTCTGAAATTTCAATCTGATCGCGTTTGCGGAGAAGTTCGCCTCGGCTTTTTCGGTGAGTCCTCGAACCAAACTGTTATCGTAACAGACGGAATGTCGCCGTTAACCGTCGAGGCCGTGTTGACCGCCGCAATGTCGTCTGCCTTCGGAATGCGTTTGAGCCAGCTATTGATCTCATGCTCCAGATCGTGAATTTGCTGCGCGCCTGACGCGTAAAAGAGCTTCATCCTCATCGCTGACTTTCCATTGGGGATCTGTCGGCCTGTTGCGTGGTTCGAAGTTGTTCGAGGTGTTCCGCATGCTGGATGCGAGCTCCGCGGAAATCCGAGCGCCCGACTTCGGCAAACTCGAGTTCCCAGGCCGCGACGTCTCGAAAACTGCTTTTCATCCGAGTATTGTTGAAGGCCATGCGCCACAGTTGCACGGCGCAGCACAAAAATGTTTGATCTAGATCAGGGAAACACGCATTCCTACCCAACCGGACGCTCGGAGGTTACGGGTTTAACGCGCCCGCGATCTGCGGTGGAGAAATCTACGACGCCTTCAGCATTGCAAATGAGACGGCGAGGTCTTTAGTCTGGGCCGTTGATTTGGATCAATGTTGATACCGCCTCATTGGATAGGGTGAATAGCGAAGGCGTCTTCAAAGGGAAAACCTCAATGACCATCAAAGACCTTCTGGTTCATTTTGGCGACTCGGAACGCGCCGAATATCATTTGGCCGTGGCCAGCGAGCTCGCGAAGCGCCACTCGGCTCGTCTGACAGGTCTCTTTGTCGTCGAACCAAGCGTGGGCCCGCAAGCCCAATTTGAATTTGCTCCGGGCGCGATTGGCGCAGCGAGCGGGGCCACGTCCCGAAGTCCCACAGCCGCGCCTCAGGCTCGTTTTGATTCAGCGGCAGTTGAGAGCCTTGAGGCCCGTTTCTTGGCTGTGACAAAGGAAAGCGGAATTCATGCCGAGTGGAACGCGGTAGTCGGGTCGGCGGCAACGGTGGCGGAATACGCACTCTACACTGATCTCACAATCGTCGGCCAACGGGATCCGGACCGGGCCGCTTCTAACGACTTTGGCAAGGTACCGGAGGCGGTTCTATTGGCGAGCGGCCGGCCTGTCTTGGTCATTCCATATGCGGGGAATTTTCGAACGATTGGCCATCGGGTAATGGTTGCGTGGAAGCGCGGACGCGAGGCCGCGCGGGCCGTCAACGACGCGTCGCCAATTCTCGCCAAAGCCGACATTGTTACTTTGGTTGCCGTCAACCCAGACGCACCTGGGGCAGACGGCCTGGATTCGGCGAGCCGGATCGCCCAGCACCTGGCTCGACATGGCGTTAAGGTCCAGGTCGAGCGGCCTATAATCAAAGGCATCGACGACGCAACGGCCCTCCTTAATGCCGCAAGCGATACGGCGGCAGACCTTATTGTCGCTGGCGGCTACGGCCATTCTCGAATTCGCGAGTTGGCTTTGGGAGGCGTGACCAGGGCACTACTCAATGAGATGGTCGCCCCAATTCTCATGTCTCATTAATTCGCGCATTTGCCCGATTTAGCCGAGTCTTGATTTGAAGTTGGGTACGCCGGGTAACGGTGATGTGCCGGGAGGTGGCTCTGTCTTTTCGCCGAACGCTTGATGAGCTTGGCGATGCGGCCGAAACAGGCTTGTCCGAGATTGTCCAAGTCCGCAGGCGACGCCCGAAAACCTCGCTATTGATCGCGCGGCACACGATCCGGCATCGAAGCTGGCAGCGCGCCAACGCAACGTCGGGCGGCGGCGTGCTCGCTCACGGCACCTCTGCAGCACACTCTGGAACCAGGTTCGCATCGAGTGTACGCTTTGTAGGTCGATCGAGGGCATCGCCTATAAAGGCATCAATGGTGATGCCGGTATCGTCAAAGCGGAGACCGATCGCCGCCGCGGCTATGTCGAAATTTCTCTATCAACACATGGGGTCGCCACAGAGGCGCTTGATCTACTGGTCGGCACGGCCGGCTATCACCCTGGCACCTTCGATCGGTTCCCTTAGGCCATTGACCAAAAGGGTGTCTATGACCGCCGAAGCGAATCTGCGGCTACCATCCCAATTGTTGTTGAGCCGATAGATCGCGGGTGATCGAGCCCGGACGCCTCATGATCATCGGCACGGCGGGACATGTCGACCATGGCAAGACGACGCTGGTACGGGCGTTGACTGGCATCGATACCGACCGGCTCAAGGAAGAGAAGGCGCGCGGTATATCGATCGATCTCGGCTTTGCTTATTTGCCCGCACCGGATGGCGAAGTCATCGGCTTCGTTGATGTGCCCGGGCATGAGCGCTTCATCCACAACATGTTGGCGGGCGCCTCCGGTATCGATTTTGCTGTGCTGGTCGTTGCCGCCGATGACGGCGTCATGCCTCAGACAGTCGAACACCTGGCGATTCTTGATCTCCTGGGGATAAGGCGTGGGCTTGTTGTTCTAGGCAAGATCGATCTGGTATCCGCCGTGGAACGCGCGCAAAGGCACGCCGAGATCACCAACCTCTTGGCCGCGACGCCGTTTGCCGGTGCCGCCGTCCTCGAGGCTTCGCCTGCAAACGGCGAGGGCATCGACGCGGTTCGCGCGCATCTCTTTGCGGCCGCCGCGGAGACCCATCGTCGGCCCGCGCATGGTCGCTTTCGCCTGGCGGTCGACCGCTCCTTCACCTTAGCCGGCGCAGGTACGATCGTGACCGGCACCGCGCTATCGGGGGCAGTCGAAATCGGTGACCGGCTCGCCATCAGTCCTTCGGGACTGGCGGCTCGTGTTCGCTCGATCCACGCCCAGAATCGCGCCGCCAAACGCGGTCAAGCGGGCGAGCGCTGCGCGCTCAATCTCGCTGGCGACCGGATCAGCAAAGAGGCAATCGCGCGAGGTGACATGGTGCTCGATCCGCATCTCCATGCGCCGACCGATAGGCTCGATGCTAAATTGCGCGTTCTGCGGAGCGAAACCAAGCCCATCCCGCAATGGCTGCCAGCGCGGTTTCATCACGGTGCCGCCGAATGCGGCGCGCGCGTCGTGCCGCTCGAAGATGAGCGGCTTGCACCTGGGGACGAGGGCTGGGTCCAGCTTGTTCTCGACCATCCGGTCGCCGCCTGCGTCGGAGACCGCTTTATCCTCCGCGACACGTCAGCGCGGCGGACCATCGGAGGTGGCATGCTGGTCGACTTGCGCGCGCCCGCGCGGAAGCGGCGCACGACGCAGCGTTGGCGCCGGCTCGAAGCAATGACGCTCGCCGATCCATGCCAGTCGTTGGCCGGGCTACTTGCTACGTCGGCCGACATCGTTGATTTGTCTGCTTTTGCCCGCGACCGCGCGATGTCGGACGCGGAGATTGAGACCGCCACCACGGCCTTGCAATTGGTCGTGTTGCCGACTCAGAACGCGACTTTCGCGTTATCGCGGCATGGCTGGGAGACGTTTCGCGGAGCGCTCCAGACGCTGCTCGCGGCGTTCCATGAGCAAAATCCGGATCTCCAGGGTGTGCCGCGCGAACGCCTCAGGCGCGCGCTTGAGCCGCACCTGGCGCCGCCGGTCTTTCTGGTAGCGTTGCAGACATTGGCCGAAGCGGGCGAAATCGCCCTCGACGGCGCCTGGGTCCGGCTCCAAGACCATCGCGCGCGGCTCGCTCCCGAGCATGACACATTGTGGCGCAAGGTGCGGCCGAAACTGGGCGGCCAAGACCGGTTCCGTCCACCACGGGTACGGGATCTCGCGCAGGCGCTGCCTGCGCCGGAGGCACAGTTGCGCCAGACGCTTAAGCTCGCTTCTCGGCTCGGCTGGGTGGATGAGATCGCGACGGACCATTTCTTTCTGCGCGAAACGATCGCAGTCATCGTCACTTTCATCCAGGATCTCGCGCGTCGTGCACCGGACGGACAATTTACCGCGGCGCAGCTTCGCGACCGTTTGGACAATGGCCGGAAGGTGGCGATTCAGATTCTCGAATTCTTCGATCGCCATGGCGTGACCTTGCGTCGCGGCGATATGCGGCGCATCAATCCGCTTCGTGTTGACCTGTTCAACCCGCCCGGGGCGGGGTCGAGCGATGCAAGCTCTTCAGACGAAGGACACGTTCGCCGCGGTGCGGCTGGACCTCGACCCGGAAGCGGGTAGCAAACGGGTGTTTGCTGGATTCGATCCTCAGTCTCGTCGGCCAGCGCGCAGGAGCGTGTGGTGAACACGTCTGATCTGATCCTTGCGGAGCGCCAGGCCGCAGCCGATCGAGCCGCGGAGGTGGCGTTCCGATGCGTAGCGGCGCTGAAACGGGAGTTGCTAGAGAATTAGCGGAGTACAGTTTCCGCCGCCTCAATTTCCTCTCGGGATATAACAGCGCTGGCGATGCGGGGGGTCAGGCGGTTCGGCGCCCAAAAGCCGTTCCTTCCCGGACGGAGGATCATCTTTCTGAGCAACAGGCGCAAGACGTCCGGGGACGACCGCGTCCCCGCTCGGCATCGAGAACCGTAACGTGTGGGTAAAGGACGATCGACCGTCCAGACGGCCTTTGTGTTGCATGAAATCACCACCACCGCGCCGTCAGGTCTTCAGGTTGGCTTATCTGGATGTTAGCGAACGCCAAAATTCCAGAAGCCTATCTTGTTCACGAAAGACAGGTTGGCAGAATGAGTGCGGCTTGCCGAAAGCGGTTCGCGGCTACCTGCGAAGCGCGGGGCTGATCTTGGCAACGTTGTCACGCGTCGCGTCTCGGTCCGTGAGCATTCGCTCGATAATTGCGAGTACCTGACGGGTCCGCCGCTGAAGTCGCCGACCAGCAATGGTTTGCGTTCCAATCGCGGAAACAGCGTTCGAGACGAAGATCATCTTGCTCCCCGACGCTTCAATTCCCGACGAATTCAAGGCTGTAGAAATTACTTTTCCGATCTGCAAGAAACTGCAATGCCCCTTCGATCTCATCTAGGTTATTGGCGTTCTTGTAGAACGCCTCGAGAAAGGACCTTGATGTGCAGGTCAGCCTTGGTCCTAAAATCGACTGAGCGGCCTAGGCTAAGCGCGGCCAATCACAGAGGAAGTCCGATGAAGGTACGTAGTTTGTCTGCAATCGCGCTGGTCACCAGTGTTCTCGCCTCCGCAATGGCATATGCCCAGCAGTCGCCAGCGGCGCGGCCCGATCTGAACGCAATTCCCGAAAAGATGCCATTCAATCTTCCCTTTGGGCCGCCGATCTCGATCGACCGGGCCGAGTCGCTTGTTCAGGCGGCCATCGCCGAAGCCAAGAAGCGCGGCTGGGAGATGAGCGTCGCGGTGGTTGACCCGAACGGCGATTTGAAAGCCTTCGGCCGAATGGACGGCGCCCAGTTCGCGTCGATTAGCATCTCGCAGCACAAGGCGCGCGTCGCTGCGCGATACCGCCGGCCGACACGCGCCTTCGAAGATGCGGTGCAAAAGTTTGGCTTCAATTACGTTTTGACACTCGACGATATCATCGCCTCGCGCGGCGGCATTCCCTTGGTCGATGACGGCAAGATTATTGGGGCAATCGGCTGCTCAGGTGGCGCGGGTTCGCAAGATGAGGCGGTCTGCACGGTTGCCGCCAACGCGATCAATAAGTAACGACCCTTCTTGCCACCCCCTGAAGGCGTGATGACGCGGCAAGCGGACACCGCTGATACCGCTGCGCTGCGGGAGTAATCGCCCTACCGCCTACCCTATGCCAAGTCATAAGTGTTGACTTATTGATAAGTTCCGGCTTATATGTTGCCCATGCGTGAGATCAAGGTTGCGACGGTGATACAGGCGCTTGCCGATCCGACACGGCGGGGCATTTACGAGCGAATTGTGAGAGCCGGCGAAACCACCGTTGCTGAACTAGCGCGGACTAGCACTGTCTCACAGCCGGCGATATCGCAACACATGAAATCGCTGCGTGAGGCGGGTCTGGTAGGGCAACGCCGTTCGGGACGCAACACGCATTACCGCGCCGACCCTAGAGGTCTCGAGCCGCTTGTCGACTGGATTGGCATCTATGGCGAGTTCTGGCGCGGCCGCTTCGCGAAGCTGAAGGAGCTCCTGAAAGAGATGGATTCATGACAAAGTCTGCTAGCCGCGACATCGTTGTCGAAGAAGTGCTCCCGCATCCCGTGAATACCGTGTGGCGGACGCTGACGACCGGCGAGTTGATTGGCCGCTGGCTTATGCCGAACGACTTTGAGCCGGTGGTCGGCAAACAATTCACCTTTCAAACGAAGCCGATGGGTAAATGGGACGGAATCGTTCATTGCCAGGTGTTAGAAGTCATACCCCACGAGCGTCTCGTCTATAATTGGAAGGGCGGCTCAGACGACAACGCCGCCTACGGTTCGCCGCTCGACAGTGTTGTGACTTGGACACTCACGCCGGTCGATGGCGGTACGCGATTGCGTCTCGTCCATTCCGGCTTCCGCTCGCCAGAGAATGATTTTGCCTTCGATGCGATGAGCGGCGGTTGGAGCAAAGTCATGCGATCGATCAGCCGGGTCGCCGGCGAGCGCTAGCGGTAAGAGCGATTGCCGGAGGGCGCCTATATATCCCACATAATTCGCGGGCGCGGTCGCAACCGGACGGCCGTCCACTATGCGCAGGTTGCTTCTATGGACCCCGAGGACGACCCGTGCCGCCCGATTAGAGTTGTAGTTTTGCGCTAGGAAGTAGACTAAGCACGCGCGTAGTGCTTGCAGTACTCCGCAGGCGTCACGTCGACCTGGTCGACGAGAGCGCGGCACAGCGTATCTGCATTGGCAAAGCCGCAGCGCAAGGCTACCTGTTTGGATGTGTCCCGACCGCTCTCGCGCAGGCGGCGGGCTGCCACGGTGGTGCAAGCAGGGTAACAGAAACGACGGAGATCGTGGTTGACGCCGACGGAACGGTTACGAAGCAGGATTCGAGGCAGGCGGGTCGGCGGGAAGCGGAATGAATTCGTCATGGTCGAGGTCGGGCAACTTCATTCTCCCGGCGCGCCAATCGGCCTTCGCTTGTTGGATCCGTTCCCGCGACGACGAAACGAAATTCCATTCGATGAAGCGTTCGCCCAGAGGCTCGCCACCGAGCAACATGACCGTCGAGTGCTCAATCCCGGTAAGCAATACCGGCTGGCCCGGCGTGAAGACCAGCATCATGCCCGTCCGGAATGTTCGGCCACCAGTTTCGATCGATCCGGCGGCGACATAAGCGGCGCGCTCAGGATATTCCGCCGGCAATTGCACCCGTGCTCCGGGTGCGAGCGCCGCGTGAACGTAGAACATCGGCGAGTGAACTTTCACCCGTGCTTGGTCTCCGGACAAACTGCCGGCGATGAGTCGCGTCCACGCGCCACCCTCCTCGAAGGTCGGCAGATCGTCGATGCCGTGATGCGCGAAGGCCGGCTCGGTTTCCTCGATCTCCAACGGGAGGGCAACCCAGGTTTGAATGGCGTGGAGCCTTCCACCTTCCGAGCGCGCCCGCTCGAACCGTTCCGAATGAGTGATCCCATGACCGGCCGTCATCCAATTGACCTCGCCGGGCCGTATCGGCTGCTCGGAGCCAACGCTGTCGCGGTGCATGATTTCGCCATCGAACAGATAGGTAACGGTTGAGAGGCCGATGTGGGGATGCGGTCGGACGTCAATGCTGCGCGGGATGCCGCGCGGGAAATCGACCGGTCCGATATGATCGAAAAAGATGAAGGGACCGACCATCCGCCGCTGGGCGAAGGGCAGGACACGACCAACTTCGAACCCGCCGAGATCGCGGCGGCGCTGCTCGATCACAAGCTCAAGCATCGATCCTCCTTGCTGACCCACTCTAACAATTCCACCGAATCAGCTCATTGTACCGCGTACTCCGCTCCGGCCAATCGAACATGACTTCATCGCGCGACGTGAAACGAAACGTTTCGGGTCCGCGAGCCCAGCCAAAGACCGCGCCTCGCATTTTATGGGCAGCGGCGACTTGCCGGCTCGGCGTACGAGGAGTTGCGTGAGCAGACCGAAGCATATGGGCGATCAATCACTTCAGAACAGCCTCCATGCCTTCGCCGCACCGAGGAACTTATCTCATGACGCTGATTGCGAAGCAGTTTTCCGAGAATATCCTATTCAAGAATTGGCATGCATCGTGATCGAGCCTGACAAAACCAAGAAGCGGTCAGGGTGTAGTGTGGTCCAGCGACCAGAGTTTGACCAAGCTTTCTTGACCCCGAGAGGCGATCGTGAGCCGACCCTTGCTTGTCGTCGATGGCGATTCCTTTGCCCATCGATTCTATCACGCGCTCCCGAAAACGATTCGGCGACGAGGTAACAAAGGTGCTGGTGCTATCGTCGGGTTCGCGAACTTTCTGCTTCGGCTCTATGACGACGAATGCCCTCGTGCCGTTCTTGTCGGGTGGGATACACTCGAGGCCCCAACCTATCGGCACGAGCTGTTCACCGATTATCAATCGGGGCGTGACTTCGATGCTGAGCTCGTGGATCAGCTCGACGTCCTCCCCCAATTCGTCAGCACCTGCGGCTTCGCCTATGCCAAGGCCGCCGGCTACGAGGCCGACGATTTTCTCGCCGCGGCCGTTGCCCGAGAAGAGCGTCGCGGCGGTACCGTCATCGTCGCAACCGGCGACCGAGACGCCTTTCAGCTTGCTTCGGAGAAAACTACGATTCTCCAGCCCCTGGGTGGCGGCATGACGGCGCGCATCGGGCCCGCGGAGGTGCGCGAACGTTACGGAGTCGACCCCGGCCAGGTTCCTGACTTCATCGCGCTTCGCGGAGATCCCTCGGATAAACTGCCAGGAGCGAAGGGCGTTGGCTCCAAGGGTGCGGCCGCCTTGCTCCGCAAATATGGAAGCCTCGAGGCAGCGCTTAAAGATGGCCGTTTCGCTATGCAAGCGACGGAGTTGCGTCTCTACCGCTCGATCGCGACCATGGATGAATCGGCCCCGCTGCCGCCGCTCCGGAGCCAGACTCCGACCTGGGCAAGGGCCGCTGCGTTGGCGCGACGGTGGCAGCTCAATCGTCTCGGGGAGCGCCTCGACACGCGCGCGAGACAAGTCAAAGAATATCGGGAACGCCCCGGCGTTGTTCGCGAACGGTCCTGAGGACCACTGCGGCAGCCGGACGGCGCTCAACCAGACGTAAGCCGCTCAATCGTTTACCGCTGGCTTCCCCCAAGGCGGGCAACGGAACAGCTCGGGTGTCGATATCGCCACATGACCACGGGTCTGGACGAGAGTCCACACCCAAAGCCAATGATTCCTAACCGGATGGGCCTTGGTATGATGACCAACCACTTCCGAGCCAACCGCGGACGATCGACCAAGACCTCTTATCGGTCGTTACGTCCATCGTGACGAGAATCGGGGGCGAATCGCAACGGGGACGCCGTGGCTACCAGACGAAAACAGCGTTCACAGGACCCCCCGAACGACGGAATACCGGATTTCTCCCGCGAGTTCGGATCGGACCGGCGTGCCGCCTCAGAGCTCGCGCTCACGTGGAGCATTTTCGTCGCGGCGCGCAAGTGGAAGGCCAAGGTCGATCACGCCTTGTCGACGCATGAACAGACCCAAGCCCGATTGGAAACCTTGTCTTCGATCGCGCATCGCCCGAAAGGAATAACACAGGCGGATCTCGCGAAGTTCATGCGGATCGAGGGGCCGACGCTCGTCCGCATTCTCGATCGCCTTGAAGCAGACGGTCTCGTGACGCGGAGGGTCGATGCTGGCGACGGGCGGCGGAAAAGCGCTACGCTCACCGACGCCGGCCGTGCAGCATTGGCAATGCAACGGCGAACCGTGGCTGCTTTGCGCAAAGACGCGCTTGCCCATCTTTCCGACAGGGAAATCGACGCCGGCATCGCGCTGCTGCGGAAAATCCTTCGCGGTCTGTAGCGGCGATGCCGCGGCCACAAGATTGCGCGCATTTCGATAGTGTGCTAACGAATTTTCTGTGATGCCGAATGGGGGAGGACGGGTTATGACGCTAGAACGAGCCATCTGCACGAAGAATGGTACGGCGTGATGTCCTTCGCGGTCGGCGCCGCCCTGATAGCCCCGGAGACCGGGGCCGCGATGAGCCGGGATTCGCGGGTTGATGAGCAAGTATCGTGCTGCTCCCGAACCGACGACATGAGCGCTGGACGAAGGGAAGTTCACCATCGAGCTGCAAAGCCGCGCCATCGACGATGATACCAGCGGCGCACCCCGGCTAGCGCTCAACGCGGCCCGGGTGCAAGCGGTCCGCCGCGTGACGGAGCGGAGGCCTCTCCGGCAGCTCCGCGCCACCTGCCAACAATAGACTGCGGAGTTGCCTATGTTCGAACCTGTCCAATCGCAACAGACATTCCGCCGGATTGCGGTACGGCCGCTGACCGGCGCGCTCGGCGCCGAAATACGCGACGTCGATCTCGCGTGGCCGCTCGATGAAGATACCGAGCGCGAGATTTTCGCCGCGTTTCGCGACTACCTCGTGGTCTATTTTCCCGACCAGCCGATATCGCACGAGGCGCATCTGACCCTCGCGCGCCGGTTCGGACCGGTGATCACGCTGCCGCAGATTTTCTCGGTGCCAGAGTGCCCCGACCTGCAAATGATCCGGCGCGAGGCGGATGCGAAGGGACGCGTGGTCGGCGAGACCTGGCACACCGACAGCACGTTTCTGGAGCGGCCGCCCTATTGCGTCGTCATGCGTGCGCTCGAAGTGCCACCGAGCGGCGGCGACACCGCTTTTTCCAATCTCTATTTGGCCTACGAGGCGCTGTCGCCGAAGATGAAGGAACTTTTGTCGGGTCTTCGC
The DNA here is from genome assembly GCA_030041335.1 of Alphaproteobacteria bacterium. Lineage (GTDB taxonomy): Bacteria > Pseudomonadota > Alphaproteobacteria > ATCC43930 > CGMCC-115725 > JAATGI01. The sequence continues at coordinate 71,971 of JASHOB010000137.1, forward strand.
GGGGTCCATACCGCGGCGCGTCTTTTCGGATCGCAGCAACCCGCGAACCCAAACCGATCCTTCAAATTTCCCGAGATCAACGCCAGCGAAGGCGATAAAGAGATCACGCATCCCGTCGTGTGCACCCACCCGGTCTCGGGGCGGAAATTCATCTACGTGAATAACGTCTTCGTCCACCGGTTCGACGGCATGACGGAGGAAGAAAGCGCGCCGCTGCTGCAATACTTGTTCGCCCACTGCGCCAAGGTCGATTTCACCTGCCGTGTCCGTTGGCACAAAGATCAACTTTTGATCTGGGACAATCGCGCGACTTATCACAGGGCGATCGCGGACTACGACGGTTGCGCCCGCCATGTGGTGCGGGCCACGGTCGAAGGGCCTCGACCATCATAGGCCAAGACGATATCAGCGAGAATTAAGAACGTACAACAGGGCTTGATCGGCATTCCCAAATTCCAGGACATGTGGCTCGGCTCGATTGACAATTGATTTTCCAGACACTTCTTGTCGAGCAAAGACGGAAGACGTGCTGAGCACGGCGCTGTCTCGCGGGCTCAAATGCTCGTTATTGCCGTAGACGCGGCCCCATCCATCGCCTCTCAAACAGGGACGGCGCCCTAGCGCGCCCTCGTACGCCCCTCGCGTCTAGCGCCGGCCTACGATATTCTCGGGAGTGATTTCCTTGGAGTCGCCGAAATGGATCTCGTTCCGCTTCACCCCGATTTTGGCGCGGAGGTGCGCGGCCTCGACATAATTGACGTCGCTACGAGCGATAAAGCCTATCAGACCGTGCGCTCGGCGTTTGAACAACACAGTCTTCTCTTGTTTCGGGATCAGGAGATCGGCGATGACGTACAGGTGGCTTTTTCGCGCGCTTTCGGACCCCTGGAGCGCGTCAAGGTCGGTTCCGAAGGATTCGGCACGTTTTACAGTCGTCTGAACAATCTCGCGTCGGACGGCAGCCTCGTGCCCGAGACCCATCGCCAGGCGTTGACTGCCCGCGCAAACCAGCTCTGGCATACGGACAGCTCGTTTAAACAGATACCAGCTTTGGCCTCGGTTCTATCGGCTCGTGTCGTTCCTCAGCGCGGCGGCGAGACCGAGTTCGCCTCCACGAGGCACGCCTGGGCGCGACTGTCAACGTCGCTGCAGGCGCGTTTGCGCGACGCTGTCGTTACGCACTCCTACGCCCATTCTCGCGATCAAATCGATCCAACCTTGATGACGGACCCGGAGCGCACGGCCTTGCCACCGGCAAGGTGGCGCATGACATGGGGCAATCCGGTGAACGGCCGCCTTGCGCTCTACATAGCCTCGCACGCATGTGCCATCGTCGGTTTGGCGGACACGGAGGCGCGAGCGTTGCTGGACGAGCTGATCGCTAATGCAACCCGACCGCAGTTCACGTACCTGCATCATTGGCGACTGGGCGACGTGTTGATGTGGGACAATCGGGCGACGATGCACCGCGGCCGACCCTGGCCGCACGATCAACCGCGATCGGTGGTTCGGACGACGGTATCTGCCGTTGATGCGGACGGGCTTGCCGAAGTGCGCCCCCCAAACGGCACTCTCTAAGGGAGCTCAACACCGACGTCTCGCTCGAAGTCAATGAGGCATAGGGGGACCGAAGGCCCTAATTCTCCAAGGTAAAATCCGACCTAGCCGTCCCAAGACAATTGGCGCCTATTCCGGCAAATGCCGCCCCCGATGTGGCTATGACCGTGCGGTCGAGGCCAAGAAGGCATGAAGGGCAGCAACGACTTGCGCGCCTTCGCCAACCGATGCCGCAACGCGCTTGGTGGAGCCTGATCTAACATCGCCAATTGCAAATATCCCTTCTCGGCTCGTTTCCAATGGCCCGCGTGTCAATCCGGTATCGGGTCCTGTTACCACAAAGCCTCTCGAATCCAGGTTTACACCAGCGCCCGAAAGCCAATCGGTGTTTGGTTCGGCACCGATGAAGAGGAATAGATGTCGGATAGGTCGTCGAATTTCATTCTGTGAATCAGCGCGTCGCCAGGTGACGGCCTCAAGTATGCCATCGTGTCCGTCGACACCTGTAACAGTGGCGGCGGTCGTCACCTCGACGTTCGGAAGCCCGCCGATACGGTCAACGAGATACCTCGACATATTCGCGGCGAGGGTATCGCCGCGTACCAAAAGCCAGATTTTGGAAACGCGGCCGGCCAGATAGACCACCGCTTGTCCCGCCGAATTTCCGGCTCCGACCAAGGCGATCTCTTGCTGTGTGCAAAGTTTTGCTTCGATTGGGGAGGCCCAGTAGTGGATACTTGTTCCCTCGAAGGATTCGATTCCCGCAATGGTGAGGCGGCGATAGCGAGCCCCACTGGCGACAACGATCGTTCGGGCCCTTACATTTTCTCCGCTGGCCAAGTCGAGGGTATAAGGTGTTGCACGCGGACTATCTGGAACCGTGATGCGAATGACTTCGTCGGGAATGCCCATATCGACGCCAAACTTCTGCGCCTGATTGTAGGCGCGTGCCATCAGAGCATGGCCGCTAATGCCGGTCGGAAAACCGAGGTAGTTTTCAATGCGCGCCGAAGCACCGGCCTGTCCTCCGAACGCGCGGCTATCGAGAACGAGTGCCGAAAGACCCTCCGATCCTGCGTAGACAGCAGCCGCAAGACCGGCGGGGCCGGAGCCAACGATGGCGACATCGAAGGTTCGGTTCTCATCGATGGGGCCAACCAATCCAATGCAGCGAGCCAGCTGAACTTCCGCAGGATTCCTCAGCAATTTTCCATTGGGACACAACACTACCGGAAGCTGACTAGGGTCAATGTTGAAGCGTTCGATTAAGGTCATGGCATCCGTGTCATGCGCCGGATCAAGAGTCAGGTGCGGATGACCGTTGCTGCGTAGGAAATTCTCTAGCCGAAGCACGTCGCCGGCGTCCTGGCTGCCGATGATGACAGGGCCGCCTTCTCCCGTCTCGAGCAAGCCAACGCGCCGCAAAATCAGGGCCCGCATGATGCGCTCGCCTAGTTCCGCTTCCGAGATAAGCAAACCGCGCAAACGGTCAGGCGCAATCAACAACGCTTCCACGACGGTGAGAGCGTTGGCATCCACGAGCGCGGGACGGCCTCGGAGCTGCGCCAGCTCACCCAAAAACGCACCCACACCCTCCGTAACGATGGGCGTCTTCACGCCGGTGTGGCTGCGATAGGTGATCTCAACTTGGCCGGACAGAATAATTGTGAGGCCGTGACCAGACTCGCCCGCCTTAGACAATGAGGCGCCGACGTCAAAGGCGCGAACGACGCCGTAGTGCCGCACACGCGAGATTTCGGACGCATCCAATACCGGAAACATCTGATCGCGCCGCGATTCGAAGACAGAGTTTTGGCTCATCGACCATGATCCGGGCTGCGAGAGAACAACCGGGCCCATGGCTCGGCTCTGCCCATTCGTCGAGTCCCCTCGGCGGCCGTCGCGACACCTCGTGTCATGCTTCGCGGCATTGCTGCTTCACGGCGGCCCAAATCCATCTGGCTCCCCGTACGACGAACCGAGACAAGTATGTCCATTGTCCCTTCCTCTCCGTCCTTGAGACGACCGACTCCCGGAGCCAAACTTCGGACCTCTATGGAGTCCGCGGACGGCCCGCTCCGTCGCGACATGACGCCCGGTAACATGCTGGGTGAGGCAACATGGGGGATGGTTTCCATAGTGCCCGACTGCGTTAATCCTCTAATCGTTTGCCTTGGGGCGTGGTCGAATCGAAACCGGGCCGGGTCCGTACTCATTTCCGAATTCCGATCCACGACATACCGTAGATGCGCTGGTAGGCATAAAGAGTGTCATCGAAAGGCACGGCCGGCGCGTCTCTGACGGTGTCAGGCAGATGGCAATGTTCAGCATCATAAGCCCAATAATAATCCAGTGCGTTCGTCGCAGCTACGTACGGCAATTCAGTACGAACTATATCGCATTGATAGGGCGCGCCGATCCACCGACCAAAAAGCAGCAGCAGCGTCGGTTCCATTCGGTCATGCCCGATCCTGGTCGGCCTCTGACATCAATACGTCCAGATGTGATTTTCGGAATAGGCATATCGAAGCGTCACCGCGACGTTGGCAGCGACTGGCCGATATTGCACAGCGCCGCTTCGGCAAAGTGACACGACCTTGGCATCACCACGGTCGAACTTTTTTTTGACCCCCAAGATCGGTGCATTTCATTGTCGGTGCGCCGACGGCATCGTTTGCCTCCTGGGCATGCGTAGAGCGGCCGCGGCGGATTCGCCGACCATTACATCCGCACAAGCACGAGGCTATAGTCGCCGCACTGGCGATAGGAGGATGGCATGACCACGGCGCGCGAAAACGAACTTCTGACGCGGATTGGGCCTGGCACCGCCATGGGCGACGTGATGCGCGAATATTGGCTGCCGGTCGCGCTCTCGAGTGAAATCGAGGCCGATGGCGACCCGCTGCGTCTGATGGCGCTGGGTGAGAAGCTGGTCGCATTCCGAGACAGTTCGGGCCGGATCGGTGTCCTCGAGCATCGCTGCCCGCATCGCGGCGCATCTCTGTTCTTCGGTCGCAATGAGGCAAACGGACTTCGCTGCGTCTATCACGGTTGGAAGTTCAATGTTGAGGGCCGTTGCCTTGATATGCCAAATCTGCCGCTATCACAGCAGGGCATAAAGGACAAGCTTAGGGCCCGTGCATACCGCGTAGTCGAACGCCACGGCGCGATCTGGCTCTATATGGGTGATCGGGTGGAGCCGCCGCCGTTTCCGGACTTTGAGCTCAATGACCTGGCGCCCGACGCAATTTCGCTGCGAGTCATCCAGCAGGAATATAATTGGCTGCAAGGCCTCGAGAACGATCTCGACACCTCACATTTCGGTTTCCTCCATCTCGGCGGCGCGGACCCCGAGCAAATGGTGCCGGGCGATCTGCTCTATTACCTCGCCAGGGACCGCGCGCCGCAATATCAGATAGAGGAAACGCCGCTTGGCTTCATGTATGGTGCCTATCGTCCCGGGGATTCCGGTAATCTTCAGTGGCGGCTTGCGCAATTCATGGCGCCCTGTTGGGTCATCCCGCCGGCGGGCATGCTCGCGGATCAGATTATGATCAAAGGCTATGTGCCGATGGACGATACCCACACTTTTGTCATCACTATCGCGCGGGCCGGCACGATGCAGATGCCGGCGCGATTGCGATCAGGGGCACCGATTCCGGGCCTGGCATCGAATACGATCGGAGGCGGTGAGTATCGTGCCAATACCACCGACTGGTTCGGCCGTTGGCGACTCGTGAACAGCGCCGAGAACGATTATCTGATCGATCGCGCGGCACAGCGTCATGGCGGCGTCTTCAGCGGCATTGCCGGGTTGGCGGTCCAGGATGCCGCGGTCGGCGGCATGCTCGGGGAGATCGCGGACCGTACCCGCGAATTCCTGACCCCGAGCGATGCCATGATCATGCGGTTGCGGCGCAAGCTGCTGGCGCTGATCGAGACCCGCATGTCAGATGGAGGTGCCTCTTTGCCAGGTGTCGGCGAACCCAGCGCCTATCGCGGCCACCGCGCCGGCAATTTCGTTGCTCCTGCCGGCAAGCCGTTCCGTGAAGCCTACGAAGAGATGATCCGCCGCTACGCCAACACGGTTCCACGTTGGGCGGCGGAGTAAGCCGTCTCGAGGCATTGTCTCCCGAACGACCTGTTGCCGGGCCGCCGCATCCTTGGCTTCAAGCCAGCGCTTTCACTCGAAAGGCGCAGCCAACGGACTTCGGGCCGGGACGAGCATCGCTATCTTGGCTGCCCGGTCACTCGATTCTGCGATCAACTCAATCCCGATGAGACTTCGGTAAACGCAGCCCAGAGGGCAAGGTCGGCAAGGACCGGATCGCATTGCCGCCATGCTGTCCCGACGGTCATGGCTTTGCTTGGTCTCTCCGCCATGCGATCATCCAACGGCATAGCCCGATTGAGCGACAGCGAAGGGAAACGAGATGGCTGAGAATAAGCTGAAGGAAAGGTGGAAGGCCGGCAAGGCCGCGGTCAATGGGTGGCTCGCCATCCCCTCCGGCTTCTCGGCGGAGGTCATGGCTCAGTGCGGGTGGGACAGCGTGACCGTCGACTTGCAGCATGGTGTGCAGGACTATCAGACGATGGTCCAGTGCTTTCAGGCTATGGACCGGCTTCCCGTGACCAAGCTTGCGCGGGTCCCCTGGAACGAACCCGGCATCGTCGGCAAGGTACTGGACGGTGGTGCGTACGGGGTCATCTGCCCGATGGTGAACACGCGCGAAGAGGCACGGGCTTTCGTATCTTACTGCCGCTATCCGCCGAAGGGGCAGCGTAGCAACGGGCCGATCCGCGCCGCGATCTACGGTGTGGCCGGCGATTACCAGAAAACAGCGAACGACGAGGTTCTTGTCATTCCCATGATCGAGACCCGGCAAGCGGTCGAAAACATCGAGGATATATTGGACGTGCCGGGGATCGACGCAATCTATGTCGGGCCCGCGGACCTCGCCTTCTCACTCGGCAAGACGCCGAAGCTCGACAGCGAAGACGCCGAGCAGCTCGGCATCTACGAAACTGTGCTTGCAGCGTGCCGGAAGCGTGGCATCTACCCCGGTATTCACTGCGGAGAGACGGCCTATGCGGCGCGCATGATCCGCATGGGCTTCCGCCTGACCACGATCGCCAACGACAGCGGGCTAATGGCCAAGGCGGCGCGCGCGGCGATCGCAAGCGTTTGGAAGGAAGTCGGCGAATATCGCTAGGGACGAGCTGAGCCGACACTCGCGGCCTTCTCGCGCTATCGCCCCGGACTGACAGGATACACTGGCGGGTAAACCGGACACAAAAAAATGGAAGATCCGTGCCGTTTTGGCGGGAGGACCCAATGACCGGAGAGAGATCTGCGGGCGGCTATACAGCGGGCGCGACGGCGCACGGAAGCAGTGCTTCCCCGGTGGCCAGGATGCGATGGCGGCACCTAGTCCTGGGCATCGTCTGTATGGTGATGATCGCCAATCTCCAGTACGGATGGACCCTCTTCGTGCTGCCGCTGCATCGAGCGCATGGCTGGACGGTTGCCAGCATCCAGGTCTCGTTCGCGATCTTCGTCGCACTCGAGACCTGGCCAACGCCGATCGTCGGCTGGATCGTGGATTCACTCGGACCGAAGTGGGGGCCGCGCGCGATGATGAGTGTCGGCGGGGCCCTGGTGGCGCTGGGCTGGATCGTCGAAGGGTTCTCGGCGTCGCTCGCCGCGCTTTACCTCGGCGGCGCGCTGACGGGCCTCGGGGGTGGAGCGGTCTACGCGACGGCAGTCGGCAACGCCACCAAATGGTTCAAAGACCGGCGCGGCCTCGCCGTCGGCTTGACGGCGGCCGGCTTTGGCGCGGGCGCTGCGCTCACCATCATCCCGATCCGCCTCGTCCTGGCGACGGACGGCGTCACGGCCGCCTTCTTCTGGGTCGGCCTGATCCAGGGCGCGGTCATCCTGGCGGCGGCGCAGTTCGTGCGCGCTCCCTACCCTGGCGAGGCGCCGGCGGTGAGCCAGGTGAGGGTGCGCCAATCCGCCCGGAGCTCTAGCACGTTCGAGATGCTGGGCGCTCCGGTCTTTTGGGTGCTCTACCTCCTCTTTCTCCTGATGGCCGCGGGCGGACTGATGGCGGCAGCAAACCTCGCCATGATCGCCCGCTCCTACGGGGTGGCCGAGACGACAATTCTGCTCGGCGCCACGGCGCTGTCAGTGGGGCTGATCTTCGCCAATGTGATGAATGGTGCGGCGCGGCCGCTGTTCGGCTGGGTGGCGGATCACATCGGCCATTCGACCACGATGACGATCGCGTTCGGCCTCGGGGCGCTGGCCTATCTGCTGATGACGCTCGCGGGTCACGATCCGTGGAGCTTCGTCCTGCTCGCGGGCGTCATCTTTCTCTGCTGGGGGGAAATTTTCAGCCTGTTTCCGGCAATGTGCACGGATCTCTTCGGGCAGAAATACGCAACGACTAATCTATCCTGCCTTTATACGTCCAAAGGCGCGGCCGGCTTCCTGGTGCCGCTGGGAAGCCTTCTCGTCGCGCATACGCATGAGTGGGGCAGCGTCTTGCTGCTGGCGGCCGTGTTCAATATCGTCGCGGTGCTGCTCGTGCTTCTGGTGCTCCGGCCTGCCGAAGCACGGCACCACGCTGCCGACCAAGCGCTGGCTTCCGGAGATCCGGCCATCGAGAGCGGGATGAGAGTAGGCGGAATCGGAGGGAGTTCCCGATTCGGCTGAGAACGGCCGGAGAAGATCACAGAACCGTCATGTAATCATCATGATGTCGGTCTCGTCCATCTCCCGTGCTCGGAACAACGACGCCTTCCCAGTAGCGCTCGCGCATCATTCTCGAATTCGCGCCTAGCACCGATCGCGTACGGCAATAGAGAGGAACATCGGTTTTACGGGTCGATAACCCCCAGAGGCAGTCACAGTCTCGTCGCGTCAATTTGGAATCGGCTGAGGTGCGTGCTTGACCGGATGAAACGTATATTCGCCGAGACCGAGCAGGAGCACGCAGGTAACCGCAAGAACGATTTCATAGCCGATGAGGATCTGAGAATAGGAATGAAAGCGGTCGAACGCGCGGCCGCTTAGGGCCGGCCCGAGACCGGTGCCAATGTTGAAGAGCATGAACATTAACCCGTAGATCTTGCCGTAAGCCCTAAGACCAAAATAGCGGCCGATGAAGAAGGCCATCTGGTCGATCTCCGCGCCGATGCCGGCGCCGCACAGCGCGGCGCCAATCAGCAGCACGGGATAGGGCAGCTCGCTGATAAGCAGCGCGATGCCCGCCATCGGAAGAACGAAAAAACATATCGCGACGTATGGACCCCAAAAACGGTCAAGGCACCAGCCGCAGATAATGCGTCCAACGATGATCGCGAGCCCCGCTACAGACAGGGCGGTGGTCGCGAGTTGCAAAGCGATGCCGCGATCAGTAAGCAGTGGCACGATGTGCACGATCGTGCCATTGATCGCCAACACGCCCAGAAAGAACGCTATCGACAACAACCAGAAATTTCGGCTTCTAAGCGCCACGGCAGCTTCCACGCCCGGCAATTCCAAAGTCGCGCCAGCGCGCCCGGAACGCGACGTCCACGGCGGAGGACGCATGAAGATGACGACGGGAATCCAGGCCAGTAGCACGACAGCAAGGCCTAGGCCAAAATAGGCATGACGCCACCCGAAGTGACTTATCAAAAATGCAGCAAGCTGCGGAATCAGTGCAACGCCTAGGCCGACGCCGGCTGTCGCCAACCCGAGTGCGACGCCGCGATGGCTGTCGAACCAAAGCGTAATCACCGCGGCGTAAGGGATCGGGGTCTGCACACCACTGATGAACCCGGCGATGCAAAAAATTGCATAGATGAAAAATAGCGGTTTGGGTTGCATCAGGCCAAAGCTCGCAACCGCGACCGCAAACAGTAGGATCCCCGGAATCATGACGCGCCGCGTGCCGAAGCGGTCGATCAGCCAGCCGACGATCGGACACGACAAGGCCACGAACCACGCACTGATGCCCAATCCCCCGGAGAGGTCGCCGCGACTGATGCCTAGATCTTCCGTTACCGGCTTGAGGAACACGCCGAACGTAAAGATGAGTATTGCCCCTGCTCCGACCAATAGACCGCAGGCACATGCGGCCACGATCCACCAGCGGCTGGTAAAGACCCCCATGACATTCTTCCCGTCGGGCATTCAAGCGACTATAGCTTAGCGCGTATAAGGGGGCACCCAGCGATGTGGCAAAGGGTTATATTTGCGCAACAGATTTTTCCGGGGAGCGCCCTCAGGGAGCGCTATCCATGAGGCCCACGGAATCGCGAGCGTCCCCCGGGGTGCAGAGTCCGCCGGAGCGCCTTGAGATCGACATCGCCACCACGCGCCCCGGAACGCCCGGCGGAATATTCATGCGCCAGTTCTGGCACGCCGTTTATCGAACTCAGGATTTGCCGATCGGGCACGTCAGACCCATTCGCATCATGAGCGAAGACTACGCCCTTTATCGGGGGCAATCCGGTGCGCCGCTGGTCGTCGCCTACCGCTGCCCGCATCGCGGCGCACCACTGCACCTCGGTGGGGTCGAGGACGATGCGATCCGCTGTGTCTATCACGGATGGAAGTTCGACAATTCCGGGCAGTGCGTTCACCAGCCCGCCGAAGAAGCGGGTTTCGCCCGGAAAGTGAGTTTACGAACCTTTCCGACGCGAGAATATCTGGGGCTGGTCTTTGCCTATTTCGGCGAACGCGAGCCGCCATCGTTTCCACATTTTCCACATCGGCAGAGCGAAGGTTTGATCCAGGTGTGGAATCACGAGCACGTGCCTTGCAACTATTTGCAAAGCTTTGAAAACAGTATGGACGAGGTGCATGTAGCCTTTGCCCATCAGCCAGGCGGATCACACGTCAAGCTCTCTGCCGATCTTCCCATCATAACGGCAGAGGAAACCGCGTGGGGCATGCTCCGCTTCGGCACGCGCCGGACCGGCAAGGTGCGCCAGACGCTCCACTATGCTCCGAACATCACTCGGGTCATCGTGCCGCCTCTTGCCGGTATGGACGGCGTCGGCGGCTGGTCTGAAATCTACTTCAGCTTCACGCCGGTCGACGACGAAAACCATTTGTGGCTGATCACCAGCCACGTCGAGGTCACGGGTAAGGACGCTGAAGCTTATCGAGCCAAGCGCGCCGAATATGACAGCAAGTTCGCTGCCGCGCCCCTTGTAATGGATGTCGTACGCGACATTTGGTCCGGCAAAGTACGCTTCGCCGATGTCACGCATCCTGATCTCGCGATAGTGCAGGATATTGCGGTGCAGGCCGGCCAAGGCCGGATCGAGGACCGCGCCAACGAACGCCTTGGCCGCTCCGATGCCGGCATTATTCTCTGGCGCAAAATTCTCACACGCGAACTGCTCGCGATCGCCGAAGGCCGTCCGGCAAAAAAATGGGAAACACCTCCGGCAGAAGTCGTGCCCACTTTGGGATTTTAACAACCCACGCGCTGGCCCGGCGTAACCCTTAACTCGAGCATGTGCTGCCGGGAGCTTGCCATCTGAAGCCGGGCGCATGGCTGGCAATGCACAAGGACCCCCGATCGGTGCCGCGTTGCCGCGTCGTGTTCAACGGGCTTGCCGCGCTTCAAGACACGTGGATTAGGCTGATTGACGCGGTTCCACAGTGGATGGGCCTCAGGCCCCGCGGGCCGATCATGTTCGTAGGGTGGCCGCTATCGAACCCGGTGCTTCTGGCGCTGAGTAGGCCCGACGCGGACCTTGGATGATCTGAGCGGCATCCTCGCCTTGCTTTGCGATGAGGAACCGCCGACCGTAGTCGCCGCGCATTCTCTGAAACGCAATTTAACGGCAAAGCCGCGAGGTTTCTTGTAGTTTTGGCGGAGGACGCTTTGCGTTTGCCGGCAGCAGCGAGGTTGCCATGTTCGACGGCATTCCGGAGCACTGGAAAGAAGAGCCATGGCCGGCAAATGACGATTCGAATGTGCCGGTGCCGCCCATTGTCGTTTTTCTCTACATCGTGATTTTTGCGGGCGTGTCGCTGCTCACCTTCTATGCGGCCCGTGTCTTTGCGTTGGTCTCGTGACGCCTGATCCAATGAAGGCTTGCAACCCTCTTTGAAAGGGGCTTGGGGTTCGCGGTGCTTGCGCCAACCCCGTTGTGGCATCACCCGGTGACGGCAAAAGACCTGCGATCCGAAGGCGACCATCGATCGATCGCAACCTCAATGTCACAAGTGACAGCATGCTGCTTCAGGGGCCTACGGTGCGCGAAAAGCTCAAAGTGCAGACCTTGATCGACGCGCCAAATTTGAGTTCCTAACAAAGGCTGCATGCAGTCGCGGGTTACTCGAGCCGAATCAATGGCGACGATTTCGAGCGGATGTTGGAGCATCCCCAACAGTAGACGCGAGCAGGCGAGATGCCACGACAAAAAACACCGCCGGCGGTCGTTCGCACGACGCCTGCAAATTATTCCGGTCCAGCACACGTTCACTCGGCCGAACCACTCTCCGCGAGAGGATGCCTAGCCGATGTGGTCGGCACATTGATGCTCTGTTGGGAACTGGCCGGCGGCGTCGCTAGCACCTTCTGCCAGCCCTCGGGACAAGACCGGACATAGGGATAGTACCTGTTTGCAGAACCGCAGTAATACCAGTAGTTCTGGGCGGCTGGCGCCGTTGACGATGGCGCGGCTACGGCGGAGGGATCGTAGCCATAAGAATAATCATAGGGATAGCCGTAGTCCGAATAATTCCAGCCGTACCAGTACGGATCGCCCCAATAGGGATAGCCGAACCCATAAAAGCCGAGGCCGGCATAACCATAGCGACCATAGCCTCGACCGTAGAAGCCGCTCTGGCCTTGGAAGCTTCCCCCCCCGCCCCCATGAAAGCCGCCCCCGTGCCAGCTGCCGCCACCGCCGCCGTGACCGCCGCCGCCGCCACGTGCGTCGGCTGCCGCCGGCAATGCCAGGAGCATCGCGGCACAAACCAATGTCTTGATTCCAAGGTGCGATCGATGAACCATCCATTGCCTCCTTTCGAGGCCGATCCCCCCGAGGGGGTGAAGAGCGCCAAGTCGGGGCTGACCTGGCGCTCCTCATCGTTCTTCGCTACTTTGGTCGGACACCGACCGAGGGGGTGCGGCGGCATCCACGTTATAAATGGGCGGACACGGCCGACCTCGGCTTTAAATTCGGATTTATTTGCCCTATCGGCGCACGCATGGCCGGCGCGATTGGCCGAGAAATGGGTTGGTCGATCGTCGGCGGCTTTATTGCAACGCAGTGGGCGTTGGCACAAAAGAAGAACAGCAACTGCATCGAAGCGAAACGCGCTCGGTGGCTTCGACGATCAATCACAATCGACCGAAACTCGGCGCCTTACCCCGACGAGAATGGCTCCGCCGAGCGACATCCGCCGTTTTTCATTTGGAGTTTTTTGCGCGGCGTGAACGCTGCGACGGACGCCTCATCGGCCAAACAACACGTCCGGGAGAAAGAGCGGCTCCAATGTTAGGTTGCGTTGGCAAAGAAATGCTAGCCAGAGAGAGTTGCTTCGAAACCGGGAGTAGCTGTTGAACAGCGCGACAACCTACTTGGGTTCTCCCCGCCGCCGGTGGGTTGTTGTAACCGCACTTGGAACGTCGCAGACCCTCGCGTGGGCGTCGAGCTATTATCTCCCGGCAATTCTGGCAGGACCAATCGCTTCAGGAGTTGGGAGCTCCCAGACATGGGTGTTTGCGGCATTCTCCGGGTCCCTCCTGATCGCAGCAGTGCTAGGACCGTTCGTCGGGCGTGTCATTGATCGGCACGGCGGGCGCGGCGTATTGGCGCTTTCCAACGTGGTGCTGGCGACGGGCCTCGTTTTGTTAGCGCTCGCCAACGGCCCGATAGGACTGTTTCTCGCCTGGGCGATCTTGGGTGTTGGAATGGCGCTCGGACTCTATGACTCCGGGTTCGCCGCACTTGCGTCAATTTACGGCGATGAGGCGCGCGGGCCGATTACTGGAATAACACTCTTCGCCGGATTCGCGTCGACAATAAGCTGGCCTCTTTCCACTGTTCTGAACGACGCGGTCGGCTGGCGAGAGACGTGTTTGGCGTGGGCGGCCCTTAATCTGGTGATCGGCCTTCCGCTCAACCGCTTTCTTGTTCCATCAACGGTGCGTCAAATCCGCCATCGGCGCGAGGCTAAAGGTAGAAGCAGTTGGAGGCCATACAAGGAAATGCTTTTGCTGGCGTTTGTATTTGCGGCGGGGTGGTTTGTTACCGGCGCGATGGCATCGCATCTCCCGGCGCTCCTGCAACGCGCCGGAGTCACGCAGCTTCAAGCGGTTGCTGCCGCGGCGCTAGTCGGCCCTGCGCAGGTGGCTGCACGAATTGCCGAGTTCCTAGTATTGCGCCGGATTCATCCCGTGGTTTCTGCTCGTATAGCCGCGAGCCTTCATCCGATTGGCACGGCCATTTTATTTGCTGCCGGCTCGCCGGCCGCGGTGGTATTCGTCCTTTTCTATGGCGCCGGCAATGGCCTTTTGACAATTGCCCGTGGCACGGTGCCGCTTGCCATATTCGGTCCACATGGGTACGGCGAGCGCACCGGGTTGCTTGGCGCTCCCGCACGCGCTGCGCAGGCTTTTGCCCCGCTCCTCTTTGGAATTCTAATGGACAGGCTGGGTTTATCAGTCCTCTTTGTCTCGGCGGGTTTATGCCTTACGGCACTCGGGGCGCTGACATGTGTGCGCGCGTCTCGCCCCGAGGTAGCTGAAGCTGAGTCGCCGGGAACATAATGCCTTGCACCGCACAGGACGACCTCAAGAGAGGCAGCCAAAAAGATCTCCCTACCGCTCGACGCGTTCAAAGCATTGTGCTTCGGTCCCGCTCTTTCCTGCCCTTGCAGCGTGTCCGCGTTGCAGCCTATGGGAACGTGTGCCGGAAACAGCCGCTGGGGGCGCTGGCATAGCACGAATTAGGGCCGCGTCTGTGCTTACGTCCGCCTTTACGGGTGGAGAGTCGTCACGAATTCATCAAGAGCACCCGCACTAGCCCGATCACCGAAGCTTGGCGAACGCGGTCTTGTGTGTGCCCGGTGCCGGTTCCGCATAGGGTTCAGATGTCAAATTTAACCCCCTGCGCCAAAGGAAGCTTCACGGAATAGTTCACCGTGCTTGTCTGCCGGCGCATGTAGCTCTTCCAAGCATCCGAACCGGATTCGCGACCGCCCCCTGTTTCCTTTTCGCCTCCGAAGGCGCCGCCAATCTCAGCGCCCGAAGGACCAACATTGACGTTAGCGATACCACAATCCGACCCTGTAGCGGAAAGGAACGTCTCGGCCTCCCGCATATTGAGCGTGAAAATACAGGACGAGAGACCTTGAGGAACGCCGTTCTGGAGGCTGATCGCTTCCTCGAGAGTCTCGTAGTCCATGACGTAAAGAATAGGCGCGAAGGTCTCGGACTTCACAATCGCCGTCTGGCCCGGCATTTCCACGAGAGCCGGCGCAGCGTAGGCGCCGCCCGGAACGCCTTGCGTTACTATGTAGCCGCCGTGAACCTTGCCACCCTCTGCGCGCGCCGCATCGAGTGCGCCTTGCATCCGGTCAAGCGCCTTCTTGTCGATCAGCGGACCGACGAGGACGTCTGCCTCGCGCGGATCGCCGACCTTGAGGCTCGCGTAGGCCTTGACGAGTCGGCCGACAACTTCGTCTTTGATCGAGTGATGGACGATCAGACGTCGCAGCGTCGTGCAGCGCTGGCCAGCCGTGCCGACAGCGGAAAAAACGATCGCGCGAACCACCATGTCGAGATCTGCAGTCGGTGCAACAATCATCGCGTTGTTGCCGCCAAGTTCCAATATTGGGCGCCCCCAGCGAGCCACGACCTTGGGTCCGACGACCTCGCCCATTCGCGTCGACCCGGTCGCCGAGAGAATCGGCACATCCCGGGACACAACCAGAGCCTCGCCGATCGCGGCGCTGCCGATGACAATTTGGCACAGGCCTTCCGGCGCGTCGGAGCCGAAGCGCGATAAGGCCCGCTCAAAGATCCTGTGCGTCGCGATCGCGCTCAAAGGCGTCTTTTCTGATGGCTTCCAAATGACGGAATCACCGCAGACCAGGGCCAGCGCCGCATTCCAGCTCCAAACCGCGACCGGAAAATTGAATGCCGAAATCACACCGCACGGCCCCATCGGATGCCAAGTCTCGCTCATGCGGTGACCGGGGCGCTCGGACGCAATTGTCAGGCCGTATAGCTGACGCGACAGACCGGCGGCAAAATCACAGATGTCGATCATCTCCTGTACCTCGCCGAGGCTTTCGGATGTGATTTTGCCGACCTCCAGCGTCACAAGCGCACCGAGTTCGGACTTCGCCGCGCGCAATTCCTCGCCAAGCAGGCGCACCAATTCGCCACGTCGCGGGGCCGGTACGAGCCGCCAAACCTCGAAGGCGGACTTGGCGCGCGCGATGACGGCGGTCATTTCGGATAAGCTGGTTTCGCGCACATGGGCGAGTTCCGCGCCGTCGATCGGCGAGCGCAAGACGAGCGTTCCGCCAGCGAAATCATCTCGCGTCAAACCGGCTGCTGCTAGGATTTCAAAATGCGCCATGACCATCTCCGCTGCCCTTGATCGCACGCACCCTCCGCCACGCTGTTCCCTGGAGCAACGCTACGTCACCGTGGGTCGGAGATTAAGCGAAAGATCGTCGCCCATTCGGTGAAAACTTCCGTGAAGCACTCACGCACGCCGGGCAACGGCGCAACCCTCGCAGCGCGCCGCACGCGACAGCTTCAGCCTGATCGTTAATTGCGAGGCGAAAAAAAGTCCATGTCGCTCGGCGGACGCCCAAGCCACCTCGCTCGCGCGCAATCGGACCGCGCGGGCCTAACCCGTTCGACCGCGCTCCGTTCGAGTTCTTGCGCCCACTCGAAATAACCAAGGAATACGCCGCAAGCGTTTCAAGTTCGCACGCACTCGCTCCCCCTGCGACGGTGGAGGCTATTTTCGTTGCAACACCTGCTCACGTTCTGAAGAGCCACACACGCTTCAGGAAATCACCACGTCGCCTGCGATGCCGAAATAAACACGCGCGATTTCGGGCGCGAAGAAATCGGCCTGGTGCGTGGCGTTGTTCTTGAAGGTGGCCAGGTCGCGGAAGAACCGCTGCATCGGTTGACCGTCGAGCGCGTTCGATGAACTCGCGGCGCGGAAGAATTCGAGCCCCGCCTCCCAGGCGAGGCGGATTGCCTGGTGGTGCACACCCATCATCTGATAGGCCTTGAGCGCGGTGAAGGGATCGCCCGACACCTCGCCACGGCTGTACTCCATGTAGAGCCTGCCAGTATGGAGTAGCAGAGCCTCCGCCGAAAGCGTCATCGACATGCCGAGGCCAAACACGCGCTGGAAATCCGGATGCTCGAATTTCATCACATCCGGCCCGTAGTGCGCACGCGAGGTGCGGACGATACGCTCATACTCCGCCATCGCCGCCTTGGCGGCGCCGACCTGGCTGCAGGCGAGTGAGCCACCTGCGTAGCCAAGAAACTGCCCGGCATAGAGCGAATTGTTGTGAAAGCGCCAGCCCGGGGTATCGGCGCCGCGCGGCCGGAAATCGGTCATCGGCAGCGCGAACTCGCGCGGGATCCACGCGTCCTCCACCACGATGGTGTTGGAGCCGCTGCCCTTGAGGCCGAGGATCGCACCCCAGTCCTCCAGCACCTCATACTGCTCGCGCGGGATCATGATCATCAGGCGCTGACTCGGCGCGTCCTTGACGTGCGCGCCACCGAGGAGATGGGACGAATAGGGCGCGCCCGAGGCATAGGGCCAGCGGCCGCTCACGCGCCAACCGTCGCCATCCGGCGTCGCGATGCATTGCTGCTTGCCGCGCGCGGGCAGGCTACCGGGCGCGATGAAGTCGTGCGTTGCGCCGAAGATCTTTTCCTGCGCCGACGGCGGGAAATACGATGCGACGTGCAGCGCGTGGCTCGATCCGAGCGCGAGGCACCAGCCGATGCCTGGATCCGCGGTGCAGATCGCCAGCATCACGCGGTAATAGGTCGGGAAGTCGAACTCGTAGCCGCCGTAGCGGCGCGGCACGAAGATGCGATAGAAACCGGCTTCGCGGAATTGATCATGCAGTTCGCGCGAATAATAGCCGCGCTTCTCCGCCACCTCGGCCTCGGCGCGCACGGCCGGCGCCAGCGCCTGGGCGCGCCCGATCATTTCTTCTTGTGTGAGGTTAGGCTCAGGCGTCGCCTGGCGGCTAACATTTTCGGTCATGGTGGTGCGATCCTCCCGCGCCAAGCACAGTGGCACATCCGATGCGGACCGTCATGGTTGGGATTTTTCCGCTTAGGGGCGCTTCCCCACGCGGCGAAGGTCACCGGCGCCACACCACCCAACCCGGATTGGCAAAAAATTCGAGCATGCGGTCGACCTTGGCGTCGCTGAGCTTGCCGATGCCCGCGCGCGCCCTTTACGCTCACTGGCACCGCCGAGACCTAATCGACGGATTCGACCGGCAACCATCCGCCAGCCCGAAGCGCGCGTACCAGCTTCCGCAGGACAAGATCGCGCTTAGGCGAATGCTCCAGAATCAGCCGCGATGTCTGGCCGGCGGATCCCGATCATTGTCGCTGCTGCTCGCGCCCAGTTCCAGACGATGCCAGCCATCGGAGACGCCGACGCGTTCTAGCAATGCGAACGTGCCGGGATCAAGAACTGCCTCGACCGCATCAAACCGCGCGCGCCCGCGATGCCAGGCATTATCGAGCAGATAGGATGGTTCGGGCATCGTCGTTTCCTGGCGTTGGCAGAGGGAAACCCATACATGCGGGCCGCACTCGGCCGTCCGCTTCTTGCGCCCGAATTCGCTAGAGTGATCTATCGCGTGCGGTTATAGGTGTAGTCCTCGCGCTCGCCCCGCCCTGCCATTAAGCCGCCCGATGCCGGCGGCCGCGTTGCTTGAAGCCTGGCGTGAACGTCGAGCGCGTCCTGATCCTTCCAGCGCTCGAGAAGCACGATCTTGTCAGGATCGTCGACGCTCCGAAATGCTTCGAACTGCTCGCAGCCCGGCTCCTTGCGCACTTCGGCGCAGCGCCCACGCATCGTCTGCGCCAACTCGCCCCCCTTGCCTGGGCTCGCATTCAAGGTGATCACCAGCCGTACCGCCATCAGTATTCTCCATCATGAGCGTTTGATCAATTGCGCTTCGGCTTTGTTGCGCCATGCCTCGATGGTCTGGAAGCGCGGATTGTCGCGATTCTCTTCGACGGTCGCGCGCTTGATCTCCTCCTCAGTGAGGCTGAGATCGAGAGGCCGGCCAAAAGGCTGACCGACATACCACGGCATATCCCAACGAAATTCGACGCGGTTGTCTTCGGGGTCTTGGCTATAGACCGAGAGCCACGAGCCGTGATGGGTCATGCGAATGCGAGCGGCGCCGCTCTCGACCAACATGCGATGGCGCGCCTGCAGATCCGGATAAGTGGCTAGGCGGAAGCAGACATGGTTGAGCGCGCCCTCGCCAGATTTGCCTTTGCGGCCGCTGGTCAGCGCCAATTGATGATGCTCAGCCTGTGGATCGAAGGTCAGGAA
Source organism: Alphaproteobacteria bacterium (assembly GCA_030041335.1). Taxonomy (GTDB): domain Bacteria; phylum Pseudomonadota; class Alphaproteobacteria; order ATCC43930; family CGMCC-115725; genus JAATGI01. The sequence goes on from JASHOB010000137.1 coordinate 91,126, forward strand.
CGCGATGTCGTTCGCACCGATTTTGCCGATATCGGAGAGATGAAAGCCAAGCGTCTCGGTGTAATACGCCAGCATCGTGGCGAAATCGAAACAACTGATGACGACATGCGAGATGACAGGTCGGCCGTTCGCCATGATATGCGCTCCCTTCAGCGACTGACGGAGCCATCATAGGCTTGCGGCGTTGCCATCACCAATACGTTCGCGGTAGGGACAGCCGGTACTGGCCGCCCCCCGCACAGATCGGGACTCGCCCAATTGAGACATCCGGCTCCTACCTTGGGTGACTGACGGCGAACCGCTGGTGCGGCCAGGGATGAAGAATGCGCAGTGTGGGAAGCCAGTCGTAGGCGAGCCGCTATACGGTCCCAAGTCATGTCGTTACGCTGGCTGCGCCGCCGAAGCGAGCGCCGCCAGAGTTCAACGACATAGTGGCGGAACGCTGAGAGCGCTCGGCTGTTTGTCGGGACCGCGTAGTAGGCGAAGTGGCCCATCACGACCTGCCACAGCCATTTCCCCTGTTCAGGGATCGGCTGGTGCCGGCGTCGTTGTAGCTGCT
>JASHOB010000138.1 GCA_030041335.1 Alphaproteobacteria bacterium
TCCGATCCGCGTTCTTGGACCGGTTCAAAAGTCGGCATTGTTGGTAGCGGGGGAGGGACTTGAACCCCCGACCTTGGGATTATGATTCCCCTGCTCTAACCAGCTGAGCTACCCCGCCACCGCAACCCATTTCGTCATCCCCTCCCAAGTCAAGCGTCGGAACCCAGCTGCCGCCAATGCCAAATCCTCGATTCGCATTCGGGGGAATGACGAACAAAGCTTCAAACGGAACCCGTCGAATTCTGACGAACCGAGGGGATGGGGATATTGGTGACGGCGACCTCGTGCGTCAACCCGGGAGTATCGTCGCGTGCGATCCAGCCGCCGCCGAGACAACGCCACCCGTCATAAAAGACACAGGCCTGCCCCGGCGCTATACCGCAGGCCGGCGCGTTGAGCTGCACTTCGCCATTAGCGCCGTCGAGAAAGAGGCGCGCCGACACTGGGGACTGGGCGGAGCGCAGCTTCACCTTGAGCGGCATACCATCCTGCGGCGGCGTCGCACCCAGCCAATTGACCGAACGCAACGTCACACGGTCGCGCGCCAGCGCTCGACGCGGCCCGACCACAACGCGCCGTGTCGCTGGTTCCAATCGCAACACATAAAGCGGCTCGGTCGCCGCGATGCCGATGCCTCTACGCTGGCCGACGGTGAAATGGATAATGCCGGCATGCCGGCCGAGGACATGGCCGTCGCCATCGACGATGTCGCCTGGCTCGATTGCTCCAGGCCGCAGCTTGGTCACGACGTCGGCATAGGAGCCGCCGGTCACGAAGCATATGTCCTGACTGTCGGGCTTGGCCGCGACTGGCAGTTTGTAGCGTCGCGCCAGTTCGCGCGTCTGGTCCTTGGTCAATCCGCCCAGTGGAAAGCGCAGAAAATCCAATTCGCCGCGCGTCGTGCGATGAAGAAAATAACTTTGGTCGCGCGATACATCGACGGCGCGGTGCAACTCCGGCCCCGCGGCCCCTTCGACGCGCTGCACATAGTGGCCGGTCGCCAGCGCCGTCGCCTCGAGATCGCGTGCGGTCGCGAGCAGGTCGCGGAACTTCACCCGCTCGTTGCAATTGACGCAGGGGATCGGGGTCTCGCCACGCAGATAGGAATCCGCGAAATCATCCACGACCGCCCTGCGGAACCTCGTCTCGTAATCGAGCACATAGTGGGGAATGCCGATGACGTCGGCGACGCGTGCGGCGTCGTGAATATCCTGCCCCGCGCAGCACGCGCCCTTGCGTCCTGTCGCGGCGCCGTGGTCGTAAAGCTGGAGCGTGATGCCGACGATGTCGTAACCCTGCTCATGCAAGAGCGCGGCGGCGACCGAGGAATCGACGCCGCCCGACATTGCAACCACGATGCGGCCTTTGGCCCGCGGCTTCATCACACATTCATCATGTTGCGAGTCGCGGCTGGAAGCTTGACCGTGAGCCCATCGAGCTCCGGCGTCATCACGATCTGACAACCGAGCCGGGATGTTTTGGTCAGTCCGAAAGCGAGGTCGAGCATATCTTCTTCATCTTCGCTCGCCTCTTTTAGCACCGCATACCATTCCGGATCGACGATGATATGGCAGGTCGAGCAGGCGAGCGACCCTTCGCACGCGCCCTCGATATCGACGCCGTGCCTGTGGGCGATTTCCAGCACCGACAGCCCAAGTGGCGCATCGACCTCGCGGCGGGTCCCGTCCCGTTCGATGAAGGTCATTCTCGGCATCGGCGATTCAAGCCGACAAAATGCCGGCGATGTTCTCGGCCTCGATGGCGGCGTCGAGCGCAGTGCCGTGGCGGCGGACGCCCAGCACCGCGAGGTCGGCCTTGGCGCCGGCGCGCACAATCGCGTCATCCGTCAGATCAAATCCAGCGAGCCGGATCACCGCATGCGTTACCGGACGGGCGACCGCCTTCTCCGATAGCGAGCGCAAATCGCGCAGCAAATCGCTGAGCGTCGCTTCCGTGAGATTACTGGCGAGGCTGCCGGTTTCGGGCTGCACCAGCAACTCGGCGTTGCCGCCGACCGACGCCGCCACGGCGACGCCGCCGCGCGACAATTCGATGCCGACGGCCATCCCCAGCCCATCCGCGGGATCGGGGACACCATCCGGCTCTTCGATCTGGAACAGCTTTATCGGACGTGGTTCCTGCGCCATGTCCGCCTAGACATGGAAGGATTCGCCACAGCCGCAGCGGCCCTTCTCATTGGGATTGCGAAAAGTAAAGCCGGACTGGAGCTTGTCTTCGACGTAATCCATCTCCGTACCGATGATAAACATTGTTGCCTTGGGATCGATCAGGATGGTGACCCCTTTGTCGGACACAACCTCATCAAATTTGCCCTTCTCATCGGCGTATTCGAGTGTGTAGGTCAGGCCCGAACAGCCACGCGACCGCACCCCGACACGAATGCCGAGCGATTCCTTGCCGCGCTTGGCGATCAGCGCCTGAATTCGCGCCGCCGCTGCGTCGGTGATGGTCATTGCCTGACGAACTGCCATGACACCAATGATACCCTAGAGGTGACTTTGCTACCAACCCTCATATAGGTAAGGCACGCGACTTTTCACCGGGCGCGAGCCGTGCTTCGCGCCAGGCAATCGCGAGGAGTTCGGCAGCGCGATCGATCTCCATCGCGCTGCTCATGCGGCCTATGCCAATGCGAATGCTGGCGGCCGCACGCTCGTCGGAAAGACCCAGGGCACGCAGCACGTAAGAGGGTTCCAGTTCGGCCGAACTGCAGGCGGACCCCGACGACACGGCGACATCCGGACAGGCTAGCATCAGGTCAGTCGCATTGACGTCCGGAAAGCTTAGATTGAGATTGCCGGGGAGCCGGCGGTCCCGGTCGCCGTTGAGCAAGATGCCCGGTACCAGCGCCACGATGCGGGTAAGGAACCGCTGCCGCAGATGTGCCAAGCGAATTGCCTCTTCGCCCATTTCCGCTTCAGCGATCGCCGCGGCGGTGCCGATGCCGACGCAAAGCGGTGTCGGCAAAGTGCCCGAACGCATGCCGCGCTCCTGTCCGCCGCCATCAAAGAGTGGCGCGATGCGGGCCCGCGGACGGCGGCGAACGTAAAGCGCGCCTATGCCCTTTGGACCGTACATTTTGTGTCCAGAAATCGATGCAAGATCAATGCCTAACTCATTTATATTGAACGATATTTTTCCAATGGCCTGAGCCGCATCGGTATGAAGCAGAGCGCCCACCGCGCGGCACGTCGCGGCAATTTCCGCAAGCGGCTGAATCACGCCAATCTCGTTGTTGGCCGCCATCACCGAGACGATGGCGGTGCGTTCATCGACCACGCGCTTCACCGCGCCGGGATCGACCATGCCATTGCCGTCAACGCCGAGAAAGGTGACGCGGAAGCCGCTGCGGCCTAGCACGTTGGCCGCTTCAAGCACGCACTTATGCTCGGTCGCCACGGTGACGATATGGTCGCGGCCGTGCTCCCGGTGAAAATTTGCGGCGCCCTTGAGAGCGAGATTGTTGGCTTCGGTGGCCCCCGAGGTGAAGATGATCTCACGTGCATCGGCACCGATCAGTGCCGCCAGTTGCGCACGCGCGTGCTCGACCGCAGCTTCCGCTTCGTGGCCGAAGGCATGGGTCGACGAACCGGGATTACCGAACTTTTCCGTGAAATAAGGCAGCATCGCCTCAACCACGCGGGGATCGGTCGGCGTTGTCGCCTGGTAATCGAGATAGATCGGTCGTTCCCTCATGCCGCGCGCCGTCCGGCGCGGCCATAGAGCGCGCCCCAGGCATCGACCAGCCGGTCGATATCGGCTTCCGTCGTCCCCCAACCAACGCTGATGCGGATCGCGGATTCGGCAAGAGGTGCCGCCGCCGCCATCGCGTCGAGGACATGCGAACGCTTGACCTTACCCGACGAGCAGGCGGACCCGGCGCTGACCATCACACCGGCGAGGTCGAGCGCCATCACCTGCGTCGCCGCGGCGACGCCCGGCATCGAGATGCAAATCGTATTGGGCAAGCGAGAGACGTTCACGGCATGTATATGGGCATCGGGCGCGAGGGCCAGGAGGCGGCGCTCGGCCCGATCGCGCAACGCGGCGATACGGCCGTCGTCGGGATCGGCCAAACAAGCCGCGGCGCCGAAGCCGACGATGCCGGGCAGGTTTTCGGTACCGGCACGTCGGCCGCGCTCTTGACCGCCGCCGGTCTGGACCGGCAGCAGCGTTCGATCGGCGGCGACGACAAGGGCGCCAACGCCCATCGGACCCCCGATCTTGTGCCCGGAAAGCGACATCAGATCGACACCCATCTTACTGAAGTTGAGTGATATTTTTCCGAACCCTTGAATCGCGTCGCAATGCAGCAAGGCGCCGTGCCGGTGGGCGATCGCCGCCGCCTCGGTGATCGGCTGAATGGCGCCGGTCTCATTGTTCGCCAACATGAGCGAGACCAGAGCGGGGCGTTCGTCCGCTGCCAACAATCGCTCCAGCGCCTCAAGATCGGCAACGCCGTCACGGCTCACCGGCAGGGTCGTGGCATCGGCTGCCGCCGCCAGGACCGATTCGTGTTCGATCGCCGAGACGATGAGCCGGCGTTCAGGCAAGCCGCGCAAGGCCAAGTGGTTGGCCTCGGTGCCGCCGCTGACGAACGTCACCTCGCTCGGCACGGCACCGACGCGCTCGGCGATTTGCATGCGCGCCCGCTCCAGCAACCGCTTCGCGTCGCGGCCGGCATGGTGCACCGATGAAGGATTGCCAGTGTGGGTCAACGCCTCGGCGATCGCCGCCGCTGCTTCCGGCCGCAACGGCGCGGTCGCGTTCCAGTCGAGATAGGCAGGTGCGCTCACTGCGTCAGAACGGGCCGCTCGGATTCGGATTCGATCGCGCCGCGCGCCGCGCGGTGGATGACGCCGGACAAGCCCAGCACCCGCTGGGCACAGACATCGGCAAGCGTCACCGAGCTCAGATACAGGTGTATCTGATTGCCGAGTTCTTCCCAGAGATCATGGGTGAGACAGCGCACCTTGCTGCCGCTGCAACCCATGGGCGCGCCGGGCGTGCAGCGGGTTGCACGGATCGGCTCGTCGACGGCGAGGATAATGTCGGAGATGCGGGTCGCGTCGGCGCTGTGCCCGAGCAAATATCCGCCGCCCGGCCCGCGCACGCTCTTGACCAGCCCCGCATTGCGCAGCTTGGCGAAGAGTTGCTCGAGATAGGAGAGCGAAATTGCCTGACGCTCGGCGATGTCCGCCAGCACGATCGGCTGGCCGCCGCTGTGCTTCGCAAGATCGACCATCGCCATCACCGCGTAGCGGCCCTTGGTGCTGAGTCTCATCGCGTCAGCCTCATGCCTGGCGGCGTGCCACCGGTGCGCGCGCTTCCTCCAACTCGCGCTCCAGTTCGGTGATGCGGTTGCGCAATGCCTCCATTTCGGCGCCGAGCCTGTCGATCTTGCAGGTAATCGGGTCGGGAGTCTCGTCGCAGGGCGTGCCGTACGGCAGGAACGTGCCATAGGGCTGAAATTGCGCCTCGGCCGCTCGGGCGACATCGGCGTCGGTGACGGCATGAATCGCGGCAGCGGGTGCCTCGTCGCCCTGAATTTGCGAGACGGTCGCCAGCACCTTGGCCCCGGGGGGCACTTCGCGCAACACCAACGCGTTCGGCCCGATCCGTGCGCCTTGGCCGACCGTGAAACCGCCCAGCACTTTGGCGCCGGCGCCTACGATCACGCCGTCGCCCAAGGTCGGATGGCGCTTGCCGCGATCAAGCTTGGTGCCCCCCAAGGTTACCTGTTGATAAAGCGTGACGTCGTCACCAATTTCTGCGGTCTCGCCGATGACCACGCCCATGCCGTGATCGATGAACAGCCGCCGCCCGATCCGAGCGGCGGGATGAATCTCGATCCCGGTCAGGAAGCGTCCGGTCTGCGAGACAAACCGGCCGAGAAAGAGGAAGCCATTGCGCCACAGGAAGTTAGCGAGCCGATGCAGCCACACCGCATGCAGCCCCGAATAGCAGAACAGGATCTCGACCCGCGAGCGGGCCGCTGGGTCGTGCCGAAGCACATTATCGATGTCCTCGCGCAAGTTCTTCAATATCATGGCTTCCTGCTATGCTATGGTTGCGCCACTTCGCCTCCGAAGCGACGGAGCGATGTCCTAGGGTAGCAATCAATTTTAGCGGGCATTATATGAGATCTTCAATGGGAAAAGACCGAGCGCCATGCTCGGCTATTAGGTAGTACGCTGTATGCCTGAAGTCATTATTGCGGGTCCTGACGGTCGTCTCGAAGGCCGGTACCACCACGCCAAACAACCCAACGCCCCGATTGCGTTGGTGCTGCATCCCCATCCGCAATATGGCGGTACCATGAACAACAAGGTGGTGTACACCACCTATCACGCCTTTGTGCAGCAGGGCTTCGCCGTGCTGCGCTTCAATTTTCGTGGCGTCGGGCGCAGCCAGGGCACCTTCGACCGGGGCGAGGGCGAACTGTCGGACGCCGCCTCGGCACTGGACTGGCTCCAGAGTTATAATCCCAACGCATCGGCATGCTGGATCGGCGGCTTTTCGTTCGGCGCCTGGATCGGCATGCAATTGTTAATGCGGCGGCCAGAGATCGACGGTTTTGTCTCGGTGGCGCCCCCGGCCAACATGTACGATTTCAGCTTCCTCGCGCCGTGCCCGTCCTCGGGTCTGATCGTGCATGGCGATCAGGATCCGCTGGTGCCGATCGAAGCGGTGCAGAAGCTCATCGACAAGCTGATGCATCAACGCGACATCAAGATTGTCTATAAACTGATCCCGGGCGCCGATCATTTCTTCGCCGACAATCTGCCCGAGTTGGACCAAGCGATCCAGACTTACGTCGCCAAGAACCACAAACCCAAGGCCGCCGTCACCGGACGCTAGTCCGTGAACGGGTCGCGCACCAAGATCGTATCGTCGCGTTCGGGACTGGTGGAGAGCAGGGCTACCGGCGCCTCGATCAGTTCCTCGATGCGGCGGATGTATTTGATCGCCAGCGCCGGCAGCTGCGCCCAGCTTCGGGCCCCCTTGGTGCTCTCGCTCCAACCCTCCATGGTTTCATAGAGCGGTTCGATCTCGGCTTGGGCACTGGCGTTGGCCGGGAGATGATCAAGCGTCGCCTCGCGTCGGCGATAGCCCACGCACACTTTGAGCTCGGCAAAACCATCGAGTACGTCGAGCTTGGTCAGCGCGATACCGTCGATGCCGGCGACCTTCACGGCTTGGCGCACCATCACGGCGTCGAACCAGCCGCAGCGGCGCTTGCGCCCGGTCACCACGCCGAACTCGTTGCCCCGGGCGCCGAGTTGTTCGCCGACCGCGTCGAGGAGCTCGGTCGGAAACGGGCCACCACCGACGCGCGTGGTATAGGCTTTAGTGATGCCGAGAACATAGCCGACGCTTCTGACGCCGAGGCCGGTGCCGGCTGCGGCTTCCGCGGGATGGGTGACCGACGAGGTGACGTAGGGATAGGTGCCGTGATCGACATCGAGCATGATGCCCTGGGCGCCCTCAAAGAGAATGCGCCGCCCGGCGCGTCGCGCCTGGTCTAGACGCTCCCACACCGCGTCGGCGTAAGGCAGGATCTTGGGAGCGATTTCGATCAGCGATTTCTCCAGCTGCTGGCGATAGACCTCAGGCGCATCCAGCGCACACAAGAGCGCATTGTGGTGGCGCAGAAGTTCGTCGAGCTTTGCACCGAGCGTGGCCGGCTCGGCCAGATCACAAAGGCGGATTGCGCGGCGCCCGGCCTTGTCCTCATAAGCAGGGCCGATGCCGCGGCCGGTGGTGCCGATGGGGTTGGTGCCGCGCCGGCGCTCGCGCGCCCGGTCGATTTCGCCGTGGCTGGGCAGGATCAGCGCCGCGTTTTCGGCGATGCGGAGATTGTCCGGCGACACCACAACCCCCTTGGCGCGGATCGCCTCAATCTCCTGAAGCAAGAACCAAGGATCGACCACCACGCCGTTGCCGATGATCGACATTTTGCCACGCCGGACCACCCCCGACGGGAGCAGCGAAAGCCGATACTCGATGCCGCCAATGACCAAGGTGTGGCCGGCATTGTGACCGCCCTGGAAGCGCACCACAACGTCGGCACGTTCGGACAGCCAGTCGACAATCTTGCCCTTGCCTTCGTCGCCCCATTGTGCGCCGATGACCGCAACATTTGCCATAATATCAGTGCCTTATCCGATACTGGGCAGGTGCGCCCGGCACCCCTTCTGCGACCACCGTGCCGCGGTCGATCAGCTCGATCAGATGGGCCAACGTCGTGCGCCCGGCCGCCGCCACGAGGCGGGGGTCGAGCCCGAGATAGACCCGCGCCACCACATCCGGAATGGTCGTGGCACCGCGCTCCATCGCGTGCAAAATGAGTTCTTCCCGCTCGCGGCGGTGCGCGAGATAGGCCTGCACCAGCCCCACCGTATCGCGCACCGGCGGGCCGTGCGTCGGCCAGAACCGGCTTGCCCTGACGTCGCCCGGCGGCAGGAACCGCGCGAGCGAGCGCTTGTAGGCGGCCATGTCGCCGTCCGGCGGCCCGATTGCGGTGGTCGACCAGCCCATGATGTGATCGCCGGTGAACACCGCATCCTCTTCGACGAGCCGGAAACAGAGGTGATTGGAGGTATGGCCTGGCGTTTCGAGCGCGGTCAGGTGCCAGCCAGGCCCAGCGGCGGCATCGCCCTCGCGCATTCTCACGTCGGGAACGAAGGCGCGGTCGCCGCCTTCCTCGAAGGGGCCGCTCCCAAGGCCCGGATCGTGCTCAAGCTCACGCGTTCGACCGGAGCCATGCGGGCCGAAGCCGAAGGTTTGCGCGCCGGTCGCCTCCTTTAGCGGCGCTGCAGCGGGCGAATGGTCAGCATGGGTATGGGTAATGAGAATGTGACTCACCGTCTCGCCGGCGAGCGCGCCGGTCAACGCGCTGACATGCTCGACGAGGAGCGGGCCCGGATCAATCACCGCCACCGTGCCGCGTCCCACAATGTAGGTGCCCGTGCCTTTGAACGTGAAGGCAGAGGGATTCTTGGCGACGACGCGGCGGATCAGGGGCGACACCGTGTCGGCGACACCATATTCGATCGACAAATCGCGGACGAAAGGCAAGGGCGTTGACATAAGCATGGCTTAGCCTGGATAGGTCCCGCCGACAAGGATGGGCTCAGCGCACCGGCTGAAAATTGGAGACACCGCCGTCGCGCCTGGGTTCATCGAGGATGCCGCATGCCCGCGCCTTGCTGGGGCGAGCAAGCAAAGAATCCGGGAATGTTGGACCGCTACTTCTCCCCGGCTTTCGCCGGGTTGGGGTTCTCGGCCAGGAGCTTCGCGTAGAGCGGGTTACTGGTCGGAAAGCCGAAGCGCTTCGCCTTTTCCTCGTCCACAGGGTGGCGCGGGAAGGCGTTGAGCGTCGCGGCAAAGCGCCGGGCAACGCCTTCCTTGAACTCGTTATGGGTGAAAACGAACAGCAAGTCGCGTCGGATCGCGTCGAGCACCATTTCGCCAACCTCGATCGGGTCCATCCACGCCGGCGAGGGCACGCGGTTGGCCAGCTCCTTCTCGCGCTCGCGCAGGCCGGTGTCCTGATATCGTTGAGGCCGTAGTTTTGCCACCTCGTGAATGTTCGTCGTGATTGGGCCGGGGCACAGCGCAGTGACGCCGATCCGGTCGGCGGCGAGTTCTGCCTTGAGGCATTCCGACAGACCCAGCACCGCCGCCTTGGCCGTCACATAGATGGTAGCGCCGGCGCCGGGCAGAACGCCCGCCATCGACGAGGTGTTGACGATGTGTCCGCCTTCGCCATGCTTGATGATTCGCGGCACGAAGGTCTGCACGCCGTTGACGACGCCGCCCAGATTAACGCCGAGACCCCAATCCCAATCGTCATAGGTGGCGCCGCGCGTGCCGCCGAGGATGCCGACGCCGGCGTTGTTGCACAATACGTGCACGTTGCCGAAGACGCGCTCGGTTTCGTCGGCTGCCGCCTTCATCGCGCCGCGGTCGGTGACGTCAAGCTTGATGAAATGGGCGGCGTTCGAGCCCCGGAGGGCGGCGGCGGCTTCATCGAGGTGATCCTCGCGGATATCGGCGATCACCACTTTCATGCCGTTGCGTAGAAATACACGCGCCATGCCCAAGCCGATGCCGCTGGCACCGCCGGTGACAAACGCGACCTTGCCTTCCACTTGTTCCATTTTTCGTCTCCCGCAAATTGTCACGCCCTTCCGGGGTTGAACCGGTGAAAACGCCCCTGCTTCCGGCTTGTGCAGAAGCGCCGAAATAGGGCCAGGCAAATGCTCAATGATCGCCCCAAACGTCCCGCGCGACCTCGACAATGAGCCGCAGCTTTGCCCATTGCTCTTCCTCGGCAAGGACATTGCCCTCCTCGGTCGATGCGAAGCCGCATTGGCCGCTCAACGCCAGTTGCTGGAGCGGCGCGTATTTTGCGGCTTCGTCGATCCGGCGTTTCAGAGCGTCTTTGCTTTCGAGCCTACCGCTCTTAGTCGTGACCAGCCCGAGCACCGCGATCTTGCCGCGGGGCAATTTGCGCAGCGGTGCGAAGCCACCGGCGCGCTCGGTGTCGTACTCGAGAAAATAGCCGTGCACATTGGTGCGGTTGAACAGCGCGTCCTCGACGGTTTCATAGCCGCCTGCGCCCATGTAGGTCGATTTGTAATTGCCGCGACAGAGATGCATTGTCACCACCATGTCAGACGGGATATCGGACATCGCGACGTTAATCATATCGGCATAGATGAGAGCGAGCTTGTCGGGATCGTCGCCGCGGTCGGTCATGCGTTTGCGGTAGGCGGGGTCGCACAGCATCGCGATCATCACCTCGTCGAGCTGGAGATAGCGGCAGCCGGCATCGGCGAATTGCCGCACCACGTGACGATAGGCCTGGCCCAGTTCGTCAAAGAACTGGCCGAGGTCGCCATAGGCGCTCGCGCTCACCGCCTGGTGCCCGGTGCGGCCATAAAGCGCCGAGGGGGCGGGGATGGTCATCTTCGCGGTCTGGCCCGGGCCGATGTGCGCAGCGAGAAAGCGATAATGAGCCACCATCGGATGCTCGCCGCTGACGTGCAGCCTTTCAACCACGCGCGCACCTTCGGGCCGCGTCATGGTGCCGGCAAAGGCGACGCCTTCATCCATCTTGTAGCGCTCGCAGCCCAGGCCCCAAAGAAAATCCAAATGCCACCAGGAGCGGCGCAGCTCGCCGTCGGTGACGGATTTGAGTCCGATTTCGCCCTGCTTCGCGACGATGCGCTCGATCTCGCGGTCCTCGACCGCGCGGAGCTCGGCGGCGTCGATCGCACCCCTGGCATGGGCCGCGCGCGCCTCCTTGAGGGCGGAAGGACGCAGCAGACTACCGACATGGTCGGCGCGAAACGGCGGTTTGGTGCCGGGCATCGCTTTTCTCCCAGAGGATTTTATCGGCGGAACAATAGCCGCGACCGGCCCAATTCCAACATGCTTTCGTGGCGCGGTTCATGGCGGCTGCGAGAAGTGGTTTGGGGGGGATGGAATCCGGTCTAGACTGCCCACAGCATTGCGAGGAACGCCACATGCCGACCGCCACCGACAGCGAGATTCTTACCCGGGTAGGACCAGGTACGCCGATGGGCCAGCTCTTGCGCGAATATTGGCTGCCGGCCTGCCGCTCGGACGAGCTCCAGGCCGACGGCGCGCCGCTGCGCCTGATGCTACTGGGCGAGCCGCTGATCGCATGGCGCGACACGTCGGGGCGCGTCGGCCTGATGGATCATCGCTGCCCGCATCGCCGTACATCGCTATTCTTCGGCCGGAACGAGCAGGGCGGCCTGCGCTGCGTCTATCACGGTTGGAAATTCGACGTCACCGGCCGATGCCTCGAGCAGGCAAATGTGCCGGCGCGGTTCGCTGCCCCTGACAAGGTTGCGGCCAAAGCCTACAAAGCCGAAGAGCGCAACGGTATCGTCTGGGCGTATATGGGCGGGCGCCGCGAGGCCCCGCCGCTGCCGTGCTTCGAGGCGGTGCTCCTGCCTGAGGCCGAAGTGAGCAGCTTCTGGGTGTTGCGCGAATGCAATTGGCTGCAATCGCTCGAGGGCGACATTGACACCTCGCATGTCGGGTTCCTCCATGACGGCTTGCTGAAACCCGATGAACTGGCGCCGGACACCATCCATCGTTGGGCGGTCACCGACCGAGCGCCCGAATATGACGTCGCCGACATGCCCTGGGGCACGATGTATGGCGCACATCGCGACGCGACACCGGGCAACACCTATTACCGCTTTGCCCATTTCCTGTTCCCATTCTGGGCGCTGATCCCCGCGGGCGAGTTCGGCAACTACATCACTGCCCGCGCCTGGGTGCCGATGGACGACACCCACACCATGTTCACTCACTTCGCCTGGAGGAAAAACGCTTCGACGAACCGCATCCGCAATGACGGGACCATGATGCCCGGGACGCGCAAGCCGCTCGGATACCTGCCGCGCACCAGCGGTTGGTATGGCCGCTGGCGGCCGGCGCTCAACGCCGACAACGATTACGGCATCGACCGCGACGAGCAGCGCGACCACAGCTTTACCGGTATCGAAGGCATCCACATGCAGGATACCGCGGTAACCGAAAGCATGGGGCCGATCACCGATCATGCCGGGGAGCATCTCACCGTCAGCGACCTGATGATTGCGCGGACGCGCCAAAGGCTGCTGCGGACCGCGAAAGCGCTCGCAGCAGGCACCGTCCCTCCGGGGGTCGACGATCCCCAATCCTATCTCGGTGCGCGTTCGGGCGATTTTGTCGCTTCGTCGTCGCTGACTTGGCGCGAGGCCTATGTCGCCGAGCTTCGCAAATCCGTCAGCCCGACTGGCCGGCTCCAGGTGCCACTCGCTGCGGAATAACCGGGCGTCGGGCGCGCCCAGCACGCGCCCAGGCCAAGGGAAACGTCGTTGATGCCCCGGTCCGGCGTAGCGGGGTCAGGACCTGGGTGCCATGGCCGAGGTCTCCCCACGATCGCGATTGCATTGACCCGAATGCGCGGCGTGCGTCCGCGACGTCCGGCGCCTCACCCCTGACCCCGGGTCGCGGTTGGCAGCTGATCCGGACGGGTCGCTATCACAGCCGTGTCACAGTGCCGCCCTAAAGTCAGGGGAGCCCGACCGCGCCAATGCGCATGTGCAGGTTTGCACGTTGCCGCAAGGAACGTTTCCTATGGTTACGATCACCCAGCCGATTGCTCGAGCCGCGCCGACAATTTCCGGCTTTGCCTCGCAGTACCAGCGCGTCGCACTCGTGTTTCAGGGCGGCGGTGCGCTCGGCGCCTATCAGGCCGGCGTCTATCACGCGCTGAGCGAGGCAAACTGCGAGCCGGACTGGGTCTCGGGGGTCTCGATCGGCGCGATCAACGCGGCGATCGTGGGCGGCAATAGTCCGGAAAACCGCCTGCCGCGCCTGCGTAACTTCTGGGAATTAGTGTCGGGTCGCAAAGTCTGGGCGTATACCCCCGACGGCGACTGGTTCCGAACGCTGCGCAATTACACGAGCGCCATGATGACGATCACGATGGGCCAACCCGGCTTTTTCGCTCCACGCCATCCCGGACCCTGGCTCACACCGGCCGGCGCCGCGGGAGCCACGAGCTATTACGATACCAGCACCCTCAAAACCACGTTGGAGCACCTCGTCGATTTCGACCTGCTCAACAGCCAGCGGATGCGCGTTACCTTCGGCGCGGTCAATGTGCGGTCCGGCAATTTTATTTATTTCGACAATGCGAAAGAGACCCTCAACGCCAACCACGTCATGGCCAGCGGGGCGCTGCCGCCGGCGCTGCCGGCAATCAAGATCGATGGCGAGTATTACTGGGATGGCGGCATCGTCTCGAACACGCCGCTGCAATATCTGCTCGAGCAGGAAGATAATCTAAGCACGCTGGTATTCCAAGTCGACCTGTTCAGCGCGCGCGGTTCCCTGCCGCGCGATATGCGGGATGTGTTGGGACGACACAAGGACATCATGTTTTCAAGTCGCACGCGCCAGAATACCGATCATTTCCGCAGGGTTCATACGCTGCGGCATCGCCTGGCCCAGGCGCTCGCGAAAGTGCCGCCGGATCGGCGTACCCCGGACGAGGAACGATTGTTGCAAGAGCTATCGGACATGGCGGCAGTCAACATCGTGCACCTGATCTACCAACAGAAAAGTTACGAAGGCCACGCTAAGGATTACGAATTCTCCGGCACGTCGGTGCGCGAGCATTGGGAAGCCGGCTACAACGACACGCGGCGCACCTTGCGGCATTCCGACTGGCTGGCACCGCCGACGACCGGGGACGGCGTCGTGGTGCACGACCTGCATCGCGACGACGATACCTAATCGACCGACAAAGGAGGCCGAGCATGAAAGAGAGCGAGATTCGCGAACGGGCTTTCGCCATGCCGTTCACCAATCCAGCCTTCCCGCCCGGGCCCTACCGCTTCATCAATCGCGAGTTCATGGTCATCACCTACCGGTCCAATCCGGAAAAATTGCGGGCGGTGGTGCCCGAGCCGTTGCTGCTGGATGAGCCCTTGGTCAAATACGAGTTCATTCGCATGCCGGATTCGACCGGCTTCGGCGACTACACCGAGACCGGGCAAGTAATCCCGGTCTCGTTCCAAGGCCGCAAAGGCGGGTATAGCCACTGCATGTTCCTGAACGATCACCCGCCGATCGCCGGCGGCCGGGAACTGTGGGGCTTTCCGAAAAAACTGGCGAACCCGACCCTGCACGACGAGATCGACACGCTGGTGGGCACGCTCGATTACGGACCGGTGCGGGTCGCAACCGGAACCATGGGCTACAAGCACCGGGCCGTCGACCTGACCGCCGCCAAAGCAGGGTTGGCAGCGCCCAATTTCCTGCTAAAAATCATTCCGCATGTCGACGGCACTCCGCGCATCTGCGAGCTCGTCGAATACTACCTCGAAGATATCACGATGAAGGGCGCCTGGACGGGACCGGCATCGCTGTCCCTCAGTCCCCACGCTTTGGCGCCGGTTGCCGACCTGCCCGTTCTCGAAGTGGTTTCGGCGGTGCACATTGTTTGCGACGTGACGCTCGGCCTCGGCAAGGTCGTGCACGACTATTTGCGTTAGGAGGAGAAAGATCATGCGCTTCGCGGGTAAAGTGGCGGTGGTAACCGGCGCCGCCAGCGGCATTGGCAAGGAGATCGCGACGGCCTTCGTACGAGAGGGCGCAAGAGTCGTGATCGCCGATCTCAATCAGCAGGGTGCTGATGCGGTCGCCCACGAGCTCGGTGGTTCCGCGCATGCGATCGGCGTCGCCATGGACGTGACTAATGAGGCGCAGGTCGAGGTCGGTATGAGCCGAGCAATCGGCCACTACGGCCGCCTCGATGTGCTGGTCAGCAATGCCGGCATTCAGACCGTGGCGCCACTCGAGGATTTCGACTTCGCCAAGTGGAAGACGCTGCTCGCGATTCATCTGGATGGCGCCTTCCTCACCACCCGCGCCGCCCTGCGCCAGATGTACAAACAGAAGAGCGGCAGCGTCGTCTACATGGGCTCGGTGCATTCGAAGGAGGCATCGGTCTTGAAGGCACCCTACGTCACCGCCAAACACGGCCTGATCGGCTTGGCGAAGGTGGTAGCAAAGGAAGGCGCAGCACACGGCGTCCGTGCCAACGTCGTGTGTCCCGGATTCGTGCGCACCCCGCTGGTCGACAAACAAATTCCCGAGCAGGCAAAGGAACTCGGCATCACCGAGGAAGAGGTCATCAAGAAGGTCATGCTGAGGGAGACGGTGGACGGAGAGTTCACGACGGTGGCGGATGTTGCCGCCGCCGTGCTGTTCTTCGCCGGTTTCGAATCAAACGCGCTAACTGGGCAATCGCTCGTCGTCAGTCATGGCTGGTTCATGCAGTGAGCCGCGCGGTCTGCGGCACCGGCGCGGACTAAGAAGCGGCGCCTGCGACCAGCGGTCGCGCTGTCGGCGGCGAGCGTGCTGCGGCGCCGTCGATCAGCGGCTGGACGAGGCGGAAATGGTCGGACCAGCTGGGCGGTTTCCAGGTCTTCAGGCGCTCCAATTGTGTCCGACGCCCGGCGGAGCCGGGGCGTGCATAATCGGCAATGGCGCGAGCCCAGGCAGCGGGGTCGCGCGGATCGAGATATTCCGGCACGTTGCGGCCGACCTCGCGCAATTCAGCCACGTCGCTGCACAGTACCGGGACGCCCAAAGCCAGTGCCTCGGCCACCGGCAAGCCGAAGCCTTCGGCGACCGAAGAATAGACCGAGGCGCACGCACCGCAGACCAGCCGAGCGACTGCCGCGTCGGGCAGGCGGTTATGCTCCTCGATTACACCTCGCATCCATTCGGCGCTGCGCATCGTCTCGAGAATCTCGGCGCTTTTGAAACCGCGTCGCCCAACCAGGACCAGCCTTGGCGCGGCCGCGCCAAAAACCTTCCGGACCTCGCGCCATGCCTCAATCAGCACGGCGTGATTTTTCCGCGGTTCAATGGTTGCCACATAGGTGAAGTAGGGGGGTGTTGCCGCCTCGGCCCTGACATCGCGCGGCAGCGCGAGATCGATCCCGAGCGGCGCCACGACGATCGGCAGGGCGGCACCGTGCCGCGCAAGATAACGCTGCAACGCTTCGCCCGTGCCTGCCGAGTTGACGATCACCGCGTCGGCCAATCGCCCCACCGCGTTCATGCGCTGCGGATGGCGTCGCGCCTGCCAGCTCGGCATCTGTTCGGGATGCTGGATCGGAATCAGATCGTGGATCAGCATCACCACGCGCACGCCGCTGCGCCGCTTAAGCCGTTCAAGCCCGTCCGGGCGATGCAACCGATAATGCGACACGAGCAAATAGACAATCGGCTTTCGAATCGCCGCTAGATGCCGATGGAGCGGCCGTTCGCCGCGTAGCAGCACGTGCCGGTGCAGCTTGCGAATCAGGGTCTGCACCGTGTTGCGAGCATCGATATCGACGGCGCTGCCGGACCACATGGCGTCGAGCGCGGCGATCATCGCGATCGCATCTTCCCCAGGTAACAGGCTCAGCCGTCCCCACCAACCGGCGAAGCTGAGGCGGTCGCGCGCCGTAGCAATGAGATGCCGCGCATAGGCGAGCTCGACGCGATCGATTCCAGTCGGCGCAAACCGTGCCGCTCGCCACATCAGACGCGACAGATCGAGAACGATATGAGGATTCATTGCAGCGCAGTCGGGCGGAACAAGGTTAGGTTGGGGGGCGTCGCCGGCGTCACCATGCCTTCGCGCCGCCACGGATTCCTCGTTAAATGCAAATACTCGCCGACATCACTCGCCGACCAGAATAGGCGAACCGCATGATGCTTGACGAAGGGCAGCCCGGCGGGGTCGCCGCCCAGCCAGGGCAGGAACGGGTTGCGCCGGCCATAAGCCCAAATCTCGACGCGCGTGGAAGGCCGCAGGCTCGGGCCACGCGCGTGAAAGCCCATCGTATCGGCGACGATCAGCGTATTCGCGCGCACGCCGAAGCGACGCGGCGGCGGCAGGCCGAGCTCCGCGAGCTCCGTCTCGTCGATGCGGAACGAACCTTCGCGGGTTTCATTATCGGAAGACCGGGCCGCGGTCATGCTCTTACGATACAGCCAGTCGCGCCGTTGCGGCGTCAGTCGGTGCGACCCGGGAACATAGGTGAACGGCCCCGCTTCCTCCGCAACGTCGGTCAGGAACAGCCACGCCTTCACGGTGGCATGGAACGTATCAGAATGCAGATGGAGCTGCGGATCGGCAGCGCCACCGCGCACTCGGGCAAAAATGGTTTGAACATAGCCCACGGGAGTTAACGCCGACGCGCCGGCATAGCGGATCAAGCCGAGCCATTGCGGATTGTCGAGCAGCGCGCTCAGGATCGGCAGACGCGCGCGCGCATAGGCGTCGAGCGGGATGCGTCGCGTCACCGCATCTCCTTGAATCATCGCGCGCGCCGGCGCTTGCAGCGTCAGGACCCCGTGGCGCAGGGCTCCAAAGACATCGGCCGGAAGGAAGTCCTCTTTTAGGATGAAACCGTTGCGTTCGAAATCAACGGCATCAGCGGCGCCGATGAGGTGCGCGAGGCGGCGGCGACGCCACTCTGAGACGACCGCCGCGGCTTGCACGCGGGCGAGATGGAGGCCCGCGGCGTTGAGTGACGGGTGACCAAGGATCGGATTGTCGCGGAACGACTTTGCCGCGGTAAATAGGGCCATGGCGTGAAGCGGCGCCAGCAACCATGGCAGGGCGCGCCGCGGCATCGATTGATTGGCTCTGTCGACGGATGGCGTCATGGATACTCGGCCGTCGCGCCAAAATGCTACTTTTCGCGGGACCCGGCAAGGCGTCAGCCGCTACGTGCTGCTTAGTCGGCGCCGCTCTCGGCCGGGATCGCATCCCCCGATAGCAGCGGCATTCCCGAAGGGAGCGGCGCGGCCCGGGTCACCGGATGTTGCAGCGCGGCCGCCTCCAATCGCGACATTGCGCCGGCAACGGCCAGTTTCAAGCCCTCGGCGCTGAAAAAATCACCGTTAACCTGGGTACGGTCGACCACGACACGGCGGAAATCGTCGACGAGCGCTGCGTCGGGCGCGGTGCCGGCGCGCCAGAAGTGGTCTAGATGCGGCTGAAAGGTCAGGCCGGCCATGTCATATATTGGCCGAGCCAGTGTCTTGACCGGGCGGCCGAGTAACACGGCGAGAAGGCCAGCGGTGCTGTTGACCGTGACCACTCCTCGGCTTTGCTCAATCAGGCTTCGGGTATCGCCGCCGACGAGGTAGAACACCCGGTCGCCGATGCCGAGCCGCCGTGCCGTGCCGGTGGCCTGGGCCCGCCAGTCGATCAGTTGATTGTCAAGCGGGTGTTCTTTCAACAGCAGGGCGCTGTCCATCGGGGCGTGACGGGCGAAGGATTCCAAAATGACGTCGATCGCCGGCGCCAGGCCCTGGAAGGGTGAATTGACGCGAAGCTGCGAATCCGAATCGAGCTGCAGGGGCACCAGGAAATAGGGCTTGCCGCTCGACGAAAGCGCCCGCAAAGCCTCCTCGCTCCGCCGGCGGACCGACGAGGCACGGATGAAGCGCCTGACCCAGCACGCATATTCGAGGAAGGGCGCGACCGACAAATGGGTGCGGAAATGCGGATAGCGCCAAGCGAAAATCCCGCTCCAACTGTGGTAAATGACATCGTTGAGAGCCCGCACCCAGAACGAGCCGGTCACCGCGACACCGTCCTGCCACGACGGCAGCGACCGCGCGACGCGTCGGTACCAGCCGGGATCGCGGGGCAGCGACGAGTTCTTGTTGACGCCGCCTTGCTCAAGCGTAATCCAACTGGGACGCAGATAGCCCTCTTCGAAGACGTGCACGAGGAGCCCGCGCAGCCGCGCGATGCGGATCGCCTCGGTGTGAAACGGACGCCAATCGCCAAAGAGGACCACGTCCGTGATGCGCCACTCGCCCAGATAATTTTCGAGCGCGCGCGGCCAATCCGCGAGCGTGCCGCGATAACTGACCGAACCGGGCAGGCGCCAGAACAGTCGGTCGCCGGCATTGAAGTTGATGCGCTTGACGGTGTGATCGTGCTTGGCGAGCGCCGCGCCGAGCTCGGCAAAGAAGGCGGTTGCCATGCCTTGCAGAAACAAATAGCGACGCCTCTGGCGCGGCTCACCGGCCATCGGACTATCGCCTCGACCTGCGGCGTCAAAAACTGGGCTGACGACCCCCGATGCGCCGCCGGTTCGGAACCGTGCCTGGGAAATCCCCAAGTGGCCTCCCCTTTGCTGGTCGATTTTGTTACGCAAAATTTATGCCTGAAGCCGTTGTCGGCGTCGAGTCGATTTAGCGTTTCCGCCACAAACTTTGGGCGAATCTGCCATGCCGATACCACCAAATGTGTTTGCCACGGCGTCAGGATTGCAGCGTTGCGGCGAGCGCGGCCAGATCGACCTTGGTCGCGCGCACTTTCCGTTCCTCCTGCGCCATGACGGCGACCGTATTGTCGATTTGCTCGGCGTTATGCTCGGACGACAGGAAAAAGCGCAGCCGCGCGGCGCGTTCCGGCACAGCGGGGTAGAGAATAGGTTGCACGTTGATGCCGCGATCGTAGAGCGCGGCTGAGAGGCGACCAGCGGCGATTGAACTGCCGAGAATGATCGGCACGATGGCGAACCCTCGCGACAGACCGGTGTCGAGCCCGGCAGTCTTGGCGGCATCAAGGAAACGGCGGGCGTTTGCCTGAAGACGCGCGACCCGCTCTGGCTCCTCGGCAAGGAGATCGAGCGCGGCTGCTGCTGCCGCCGCCATCGGCGGCGGCATCCCGACCGAATACACAAAGCCCGGCGCCGAGTAGCGCAGATATTCAGCGATCTCGCGGCGGCAGGCGATGTAGCCGCCGCAGCCCGCGAGTGTCTTGCTCAGCGTGCCCATCCAGAAATCGACAGCGTCGGAACCGAGCCCGAAATGTTCGCCAATGCCCCGGCCGCTCGGACCAAGCACCCCGATCGAATGCGCCTCGTCGACCAGCAGCCAGGCACGATGCCGGCGTGCAAGATCGCTGAAGGCCGGCAGGTCGGGGATGTCGCCGTCCATGCTGTAATGGCCCTCGATCACGATGAGGGCGCGGCCATGCTGCGGACGGTAGGTGAGTAGAAGCCGTTCGGCAGCAACGATGTCGTTGTGAGGAAAGCTCAGACGCCGGGCCCCGGAAAGTTGGGCGCCCTGCTGGACGCTGTTGTGACTGAAAGCGTCGTAAAGGATGAGATCGGCCTTGCCGAGCATATTGCCGATCACCGTCACGTTGGTGGCATGCCCGCTGACGAACGCGACGCAATCCTCAGCGCCATGGAGCGCCGCGAGCCGCTGCTCGAGCGCGCGATGTGGGGGACGCTCGCCCGCGACCAAGCGGCTGGCCGAGCATGAGGTGCCATATTGCGCAATGGCTGCCTGCGCGGCGGCGGTGACGCGCGGGTGGCCATTGAAGCCCAGATAGTTGTAGGAGGAGAAATTCAAGCAGACGCGGCCGTCAACGGTACTTTCCGCGCCGGCGACGCCGCCATGCACGCGAAAGAAGGGATTGGCGATGCCGAGCGTCTGGGCCGCCGACCGTATGATCTCCATCTGCTTATAGGTTTCGGAATTCGCCAAATCGTCGTGCGGCGCCTGGTTGAGCGGCATGACAAACGGTCCATGCGCCTTGCCGTTAGATGTCCCGCCCTTGAGGCGCTCGACCAGCCGGCTTCGCTCCGCGGTGGAGAGGCCATAGTTCGTGCTCCGCTCGGTCATGGGGTGGTGACCGTTCCGATGCTGCCGACCTCGAGCGGCTTCGGCGCTTGCCGAAGGGCGTCGGGATCGGCGCTCTCGTAGCGCTGCGCTGCGGTGGCGATCTCGGGCGCGGTCTCGGCCGTGGTCGCAAGCCCGCGCGCCAGGTTCGCCGCGATCATCGCGAGCGAGGTTTGCTGCGACAAGGACAGCATGGGCAAATTGACCCCGAACCGCCCCTCGAGCGCGAGGCGGAGTTCCACGGCCATCAGCGAATCCATGCCAAGCTCGGCCACCGAGCGGTGCGGGTCGAGCCCGCCGGCTGACGTGGAGAGGATGCGCGTCACTTCTTCGACCAGAACCGACAGAATCAGTTCCTTGCGCTCTTCGTCCGGCAGCGAGGCGAGCTTTTCTCGCAGATCGCCGTCGACCTTGTCCAAGCGTGCGCCGACAACCTCGGCGAAGGTCGTTGAAGCCAGCGACGGCAGCATACGCTGCGCGGCATCCCATCGCACCGAAGCGTACGCAACCGCGACCTCGCCGCTCGACCATAGTGCCGGCAGCGCGTCGAGCGCTTCCGCAGCTGGCAATGGATTGGCGGCGAGGCGCCGCGCCAGCGCTTCGCGCGTTTCCTCGTTGCGGGCGAGATAGCCGGCGTCGCTGATCGGACCCCAGCCGACCACCAACGCCGGCAACCCCTCGGCGCGGCGGCGGCGCACAACGCCTTCGAGCGCGGCGTTCGCAGCGACGTAGCTGCCCTGACCCGGCGCGCCGAACACGGTGGTGGCCGAGGAGTAGAGCAGGAACAGCTCAATCGGATCACGGCGCGTCAGCTGGTCAAGATTGACGGCACCGCCGAGCTTCGGCGCCAGTACGCGCGTCACGCGCGCGCCGTCGAGGTCGCCCAATAGCGCGTCGTCCAGCTGCATCGCCGCGTGGATCACGCCCTTGAGTGGCGCCATGTCGCGTCGAATGGCGGCTAGCGTCGCCGACAACGCATCGCGGTCGGCAACATCGCAAGCATAGGCGCGCGCGTCGACGCCCTCCCCACGCAGGCACGCGAGCGCCTCGGTCGCGCCCGGTGTGGCGGCTCCGCGTCGGCCGAGCAGTGCCAGCGATCGCGCGCCCTGGCGCACCAGCCATTCGGCGCTGGCGAGCCCGAAACCGGAAAGTCCGCCGGCGACGAGATAGGTGCCCTCGTTTCGCACCGCGATGCGCGGCTCGACAGCTTGCCTGGTCGGAGCGGGATCGTTGCTGTCCGCCATATCGATGACGATCTTGCCGATATGTCCCGAGGCCTGCATCAGCCGGAAGGCATCGCTCACTTCAGTGCGCGCGAAGCGCCGATAGGGCAGCGGCCGCAAGGCGCCGGAGCCCACGAGCTCGATGGTCTGCCGCATCAGTGCGGCCGACAGATCGGGGCGTTCGACCGCCAGCGTGTCGACGTCGATGGCGAAATAGGAGACGTTGCGACGCAGCGGCTTCAACCCGATGCGCGTACCGAGGAAGAAATCGCGCTTACCGAGCTCGAGGAAGCGGCCGAAGGGACGCACCAGCGCCAGACTCCGCTCCATCGCGTCGCCGCTCAGGGAATTCAGAACGACGTCGACGCCCTCGTGGCCGGTCAAATGATGGATGGCCTCGACGAAGGCGAGGTCGCGCGAATCGAGTACATGATCGGCGCCGAATTGGCGCAAGAACGCTCGCTTCGTCGGCGATCCCGAAGTGGCAATCACCTCGGCACCGCAATGCTTGGCGAACTGAATCGCAGCGATGCCGACGGCGCCGGCGCCGCCGTGAATCAAGACGCGCTCGCCGGGCTTAACTTGTGCCAGATGGCCGAGCGCGTAGATCACCGTGATAAAAGCCACCGGCAACGTCGCCGCCGCAGCGAAATCAAGTCCTTCCGGCAACTGCGTCACGGTATGTGCCGTGGTCACGACTTCAGTCGCCAATGTCGCCGGAGCGATCGCCAAGACGCGGTCGCCGCGCGCGAAGTTGTCAACGTCGGGTCCGACATCGGTCACGATGCCGGCGCAAGCGAGCCCGAGCGTCGGGCCCGCGTGTCCGCCGATGAGCGCCTCTTCCGGCAACAGATCGAGCGCCCACATTACGTCACGGAAATTGAGGTCGGCTGTTCGCACCGCGATAGCGACTTCGCCGGCGCCGGGCGAGCGCGCTGGCAAAGCTTGCCATTGCAGGCTGTCGATTCGTCCCGGCGTATTCACCTTCAGCCGAACCGGGCCGTTCTGCGCGGGGGCCGGCAGACCGCGCCGCAGTCGCAGCACATGACGCCCGGTCGGGGTGATGACGATTTCCCTTTCGCCGTCCGCGGCCAGCAATTCTGCTGCAAGTGCTTGCGCCGCGTCGGCCGCCGGCAAACGGGACGACAGATCGATCAGGCAACAGTTCAACTGTGGCATCTCGTTCGCCACGGTGCGGCCGAGACCCCACAGCGCGGCGTCTTCGCGCGATCCTGGCGCGCCGGGCGGTTGTTGGGCGTCATCGGTCACAATCCACAACCGCGCGCGGGCGCGGGTCGCCGTGGTCAGTTGCGCAATGGTGATGATGCGTACGAGACTGGCGTTGGTCGCTGCCACCCGGTCGGCGCCGTCATCGGCGCGCGGCGGCAAGACCACGATCTCCGGCATTTCGGTGTCGAGCCGGCTCAAGACCGCGCAAAACAGGTTCCCATCGCCGATCTCGGGCGGCACGATCACTTCGGCGATGCCGCCCGCCGCGACGAGGTCGCGGGCAAGGAGTGCCGCGCGGGTATCGTCATGCTCAGCAACGATGATGGCAACCGCCGTGCTCGAGGTCGCGAAGACGGCGTCCGCCTCCGCGTCGCGCCGCGCCACGACGAGGCCGACGGGCCACGGATCGGCGGCCAGCGCCGCCGTCGTCGCGTCGGCGAAGCCGCTTCGCAAAAGCAATTCGCTCCACGCTGCGATCGGCCGCAGCGGCGACGCGCCGGGCTCGGCCACGAAGCCTTCCTGCCACCAGTGGGGCTGCTGGCCGAAGATCCAGTCCCAAACGCCGCTCGGCTCGGGTTCGGCCGCAAGCATGAGCCCGCCGGGTGCCAGCAGCTGCCGCAATATCCTGAGCGCGCTGCCGTCGAGATTTTGCCGCGTCAAGGCGTAGGCCGACAGGACGACGTCGAAGCGTTGTCCCGGCGGCGCGCCATCGACGCCGCGCGGATCCCATGCCAGCGTCGACGCGGTGCCCGTGCCTTGAAGGCGGGCGGCAAGGCGCCCCGCCTGATCGCTGTCGGCCTCGGTCGCGACATAGCGCAGCGTCCCATGCCACGACGCCAGTGCGTCGAGGATGCGACGTGACAAAATTCCGGACCCCGCGCCGATTTCGAGAATCCGCAGCGGCCGCCCTTCGGGCCAGTGCATCGCCAGATTCACGGCTGCACCGCGCAGCGCGTCGGCGACCCGGCTACCGCTCGGCGAGGCATAGTACAATTGCTCGACCAACGAGGGCGGCAGGACACAAGCCGAGACGGTACCCTCGCCGAGGAAGTCGGGCAGGGCCTCGGCGGCCGCGGCAGCCAAAGCGAGCTCCGCCGTAAGCACCGGCTCTTCCGCCAATATCGTGCGCCAGATCAGCGACGGGTCTGGGAGATCGGTCGCGTCCGCGAGACGCCAGCCTTGTCCCGCCCCGTCACTGGCGGCGTGATGGGCGGCAAGACGGTGAAGCAGATTGGCAAGGAGCGGTGCTGCCTCCGCGGCGATGGCACCGTGGCCGATGAGGTCGTCGATCGTGAACGGGGCGTCGGCGGGAAGGCACTTGCGGAGCGCCTGATGCGACGCCGCCACGACAAAACCCTCGAGCAGGAGCGCGGTTTCCGATGGCGTCGGCGGATCGAGTTTGAGCGCGCCGATGACGGCGCTGGTCTCGAGGAGCGGCACCGCGTCCTGGCCGGGCCCCGGCATCGCCGCCAGGCCGAAATGGAAGGTGCGCTCAGCATCGGTCTGGCGCAGCGACAGCCGCACTCGCCTGAACCAGCATTCAGCGATTTCGGCAACCGCCTCGCCCGATGCGTCAAAGAAGACGATCGCGCCACGCGCCGACCGTGTGCCGCGCCCGGTCACCGTGAGGCGGGCCTGGATGGGCGAGCGGCCGAACGGCGCGAACAGTTTGACACCGGTGAACCGCCACGGCAGCAAGCTCAGTCCCGCTTGGCCATCGATATCGCCGCCGAGCAGGGCAAGAAACGCCTGCAACCCGCCATCCAGCAACGGCGGTGGCAGCAGAAAACCAGCGTTCGCGTCGGTGGCCGCCGGGACGAACCAGGCGTGCGCGGCATCGGCGCTAAAAATGTCGACATGGGATATGACGCGGAACAGCGGCCCGTAATCGAGGCCCAGCGCGGCGGCTCGCGCGTAGATGGTGGCCGCGTCGATGCGCCTGCCGCTCGGTGCCGGCACCAGCGTCGGTGGACGCACAGTGGTGGGCGGCGCGATGCGGGCGAGGGCGTGAAGGACGTGCGTTTCGTCGGCGAGACGCGGCCGGCTGGTGATCGTGATCGCGCGCTCGGCATCGACCCGCACCCGTAAGCTCTGCGCATGATCGGCTTCCAGCGTCAGGGCTTGACGAATTTCCAGCTCGTCAAGCGCCAGCGTCGCCGCTTCGGGCTGAGTCGCCCGCGCGACGGCGAGTCCGATCTCAAGCGTCGCCGCCGCCGGCAGAACCGCGATACCCTCGACGGCGTGGTCGGCGAGCCACGGTTCGCGCTCGAGGTCGAGCAACTGGGTCCACTCGTTGCGCTCGCCGCTGAAGCGGAAGCCCAGCAGCCGATGATCATAGGGCGGTGCCGGCAGCGGGATCGCTTCCGTTGTCGCCTGATACCAGTGACGCTCGCGTTGCCAGGGGTAGCGCGGCAAGCCGGCGATATCGACCGGACCGGCAAAATTGGCGCGGGCCGCAAGGTCGTAGCCGGCGACATAGCATTGCGCGGCGATTCGAGCGAATGGATCGGCGTCCGCCTGGGTCCGAGACAGGGTGCTGAGCACGCGACCGCCAGCGTCGGCTGCACGCAGCCCATCGCGTAGATAGGACTGCAGGATCGGGTTGGGTCCGATTTCGACAAAAATTCGGGTGCCGCCGCGCACCAGATCATCGACCGCGTCGCGGAAGCGCACCGGCCAGCGGATATTCTGCCACCAGTAATCGGCGGCGAGTGCGGTGCCCGGGATCTGCTTGCCCGTGACCGACGACGTGAAGCGGTTGCCGCAATCGAGTGCGTCGATGCCGCCGAGTTCGGCGAGCAGGTCCTCGCGGATGCCGTCGAGGATCGGCGAGTGAAACGCGTATTCGATGTCGAGCGGGGTATAATGCCAACCCTTGCTTTGCGCGGCGGCCTCGAGCCGTTTCAGCAGTACGCGGCTACCGGCAACGGTGACGTTGGAGCGACTGTTGATCGCCGCGATCTCGAGCCCGCCGCCGATCCTGGCAAGTTCGGCTGCCGCAGTTTCGGGGTCGAGCGACAATGCCGCCATCCCGCCGTCGCCATGAGTGCGGTGCTGCTGATGGCTGCGCACCACGACGATGCGGCCGGCGGTTTGCAATGACAATGCGCCTGCTGCCCATGCCGCTGCGATCTCGCCCACCGAGTGACCGACGAAAGCTTCGGCCTCGACGCCGGCGGTGCGCAGCGCCTCGGTAATGCCGACCTGCACACCGAACAACAAGGGCTGAGCGACGTCGGTGTGACGTAGATAATCGGGGTTGTCCTCACCCAGTCGCTGTTCGATCGACCAGCCGAGGAGCGGCATGAGCTGCGCATCCGCCTCGCGCAGCGAGGTGCGGAACGCCTCGCTGTATTGCAGCGCGTCGCGCGCCATGCCGAGAAACTGGGCGCCGTTGCCGGCATAGACGAACGCGACCTGTCCGGCCGGCACGGCGAGCCCCGATGTTGTCTGCTTGGGCTGCTCGCCGGCGGCGGCGGCGGCCAGCCCCGCCGCCAACTCGGCGGCATCAGACCCGGCAACGTGGAGGCGATGGCGGTGATGATCGCGGCGTCGCGCGGCGCCGCGCAGCAACGGCGCCACCCCTCCGGCCGAAGCGGCCGTCAAGCGTTGCGACCATTCGCGCGCCAATGCCGCCAGCGCATTCGCCGAGCGCGCCGATAGCAGCAACGGCGGTAGCGCGTCCGATGCCACCGCCGCGGCCTTCGCCACCCTCGGCGCAGAGGCAACGATCGCATGGGCATTGGTTCCGCCGAAGCCGAAGGAATTGACCCCGGCGATCAGTTGGGTCGGCCGCTTCGGCAGCGCGCGTTTCCGCGCCGCGACCTCAAGATTGAGCTCGGCGAAGGGGATATTCGGGTTGGGCGTGTTGAAATGAAGCGATGCCGGCAGTTCGCGATGTTCGAGCGCCAGCACGGTCTTGATCAATCCGGCCATGCCCGACGCCGTCTCGAGATGGCCGACATTGGTCTTGACCGAACCGATTGGCAGCGGCGACCGGCGCTGGCTGGCAAGGCTTTTGCCAAGCGCCGCGAGTTCGATCGGATCGCCCGCCTGGGTGCCGGTGCCGTGGGCCTCGATGAAGGCCAGCCGATCGGCGTCGATGCCGGTCTTGCCGTAGACCGATTGTAACAGTGATGCTTGCGATGTTTCGCTGGGCAACGACATCCCCATGGTGTGGCCATCGGAATTGACGCCGGTGCCGAGTATCAGAGCGCGGATCGGATCGCCGTTCTGGAGCGCGTCGCGCAGCGGTTTCAGGATTGCGACCCCGGCGCCCTCAGCCCGAACATAGCCATCAGCGCTGGCATCGAAGGCATGGCAGCGCCCCGTTGGCGACAGCATCGAAGCCTGACAAAAGCCAAGAAACGAGAACGGCGCCAGCAGCAGATTGACGCCACCGACAATGGCCACCGGGGCTTGGCCGCGGCGCAACGCCTCGCATCCCAAGTCAAGCGCCACCAGCGATGACGAGCACGCGGTATCGACGGCAAAGCTCGGCCCGCGCAGGTCGAAGATGTAAGAGACGCGGTTGGCGACGATACTGTTGGTCATGCCGGTCATGAAGTAGGCGTCGCCGCTGGCCGGATCGCCGAGGCGCAGCGTGGCGTAGTCCATGCTCGAGACACCGACATAAACACCGGCGCCGCTGCCCGCGAGCTTCGCCGACGGAATCCCGGCATCCTCCAGCGCTTCCCACACGGTCTCGAGCATCAGGCGCTGTTGTGGGTCCATTTGCCGGATCTCGCGCGGCGAAATGCCGAAGAAGCCGGCATCGAAACGGTCGACATCGGCGATAACGCCGGCAGCCCAAGTGTAGCTTTTGCCCGGCTGGCCGCGGCGGGGATGAAAATAATAAGCTTTTGACCAGCGCTCGTCGGGAATTTCCGTAACCGCATCACGGCCCGACGACAACAGATCCCAAAATTGCTGCGGATTGTTCGCGCCCGGAAAGCGACAAGCGACACCAACAATTGCGATCGCGTCAGCGTTCAAAAGTTTACCCCCGCTTTTGTTTGCCATGTCTGCCGTCGGTACTCCGAACGCCGATACGGCACAATTTGCCGCTTGGCAATACCTAAGGAAAACCGATAAGACAACTCACAAGTGTGCCGTCGCGGATGCAAAACTGTAACCTCGTCATCCTGCTAAAGCCATTGAATTATCTGGTCCTTTGCATCTGCGCTCCGATTTAGCCGACAAATCTAACCGTCACTAGCAAGAGTCGTTCCGCGCTAACGGCACCGTAGAAGCGTGACAAGCCGAAACCGTACTTCGATTAATCCCTCGCGCCCGCGAGAGCGAGGATGGGTTCCATGGAATGGTGAGCCCGGCGGGATTCGAACCCACGACCTCCTGATTAAAAGTCAGATGCTCTACCGGCTGAGCTACGGGCTCGGGAAACAAGTGCCAACGCACCTTAGGCAGCGTCCGCCGCAGGGTCAACCATGCCGGCGCCGAGCCGGTGCGTCCCGGACCGCGCGCATTCTCGGCTGTTGCGGGCCGTTGGCATCGGCGGTTTGGCGGCTCCTCCGCTTGCGCAAAAGGGTTTAGGGCCGCTGGCCCGCGGGGTCTTCGTCGCCCCGCTCGTGGCGGCGGCTGCCCACTTCAAATTGCCTCTTGAGAAGTGGGCAACTTCTGGGGTCTTTAAGGTATCTGAAATCTATTGCCCGCCGTCAGGAGTCGTCATGTCCAGTCACGATCAGCACGCCAACCCGAAGAGCGACATCGAGATCGCCCAGGCCGCCAAAATGCGGCCCATTGTCGATGTCGCTCGCGACAAGCTGGGCATCGATGCGGCGAAACTCGAACCCTTCGGTCATTTTAAGGCCAAGGTCGCGCTCGATTATCTGAACGGGTTAAAACGGCGGCCTGGAAGCAAACTGATCCTCGTGACGGCGATGACGCCAACCCCGGCCGGAGAGGGCAAGACCACCACCACCGTCGGCCTTGGCGACGCGCTCAACCGGCTGGGTAAACGTGCGGTGCTCTGCTTGCGGGAGCCAAGCCTTGGCCCCTCGTTCGGCATGAAGGGCGGTGCCGCCGGCGGCGGCTATGCGCAAGTGGTGCCGATGGAGGACATCAACCTCCATTTCACCGGCGACTTCCACGCGATCGGCGCTGCCAACAACCTGCTCGCGGCGATGATTGACAATCACATCTATTGGGGAAACGAACTCGGGATTGACACCCGGCGCGTGACCTGGCGCCGCGGCATCGACATGAACGACCGCGCGCTCCGGCAGATCGTCACCTCGCTCGGCGGCGTTGCCAATGGCTTCCCGCGGGAGGCGGGCTTCGACATCGTCGTCGCGTCCGAGGTCATGGCGATCTTTTGCCTCGCCACCGGCCTTGACGATCTCAAGCGCCGCCTCGGCAATATCGTGGTCGGTCAGACTCGTGACCGCAAGCTGGTGCGCGCCAGAGATTTGAAAGCCGAGGGCGCCATGGCGGCGCTGCTGAAGGACGCCATTGCCCCCAACCTGGTGCAAACCCTCGAAGGCAGCCCCGCCTTCATTCATGGTGGACCGTTCGCCAATATCGCTCACGGCTGCAACTCCGTGTCGGCGACCCTGGCCGGCTTGAAGTTGGCCGATTATACCGTGACCGAATCCGGCTTCGGCGCCGATCTCGGCGCCGAGAAATTCATGGACATCAAGTGCCGGAAGGCCGGCATTTCACCCGACGTCGCGGTGATCGTGGCGACGGTGCGCGCACTCAAAATGCATGGCGGCGTCGCCAAGGAGAATCTCAAGGGCGAAAATCTCGAGGCACTGCGTGCGGGCTTCAGCAATCTCGACCGGCATATCGGCAATATCAAAAAATTCGGCGTGCCAGCGGTCGTGTCCGTCAATCGCTTCTCGACCGACAGCGAGGCGGAGCACGAGCTGGTCAAACAGCTTTGCGCCGAACAAGGCGTCGAGGCCGTGATCGCCGATCACTGGGCGCGGGGCAGTGAAGGTTCGGAACTGCTCGGCAAGACGGTGCTCAAAACCCTCGAAACCAAGCCCGCGAACTTTAAGATGCTCTACCCGGACGACATGCCGCTGCTCGATAAGATCAAGACCATCGCCACCCAGATTTATGGCGCCGCGGCGGTGGTGCCGGAAGCAGGCGTGAACGCACGACTGAAGGAGTTCGAGGCGGAAGGCTTCGGCAACCTGCCTGTCTGTGTCGCCAAGACGCAATTCAGCTTCTCCACCAATCCGGATGCGAAGGGGGCGCCGAGCGGCCATACCATTCCGCTCCGCGAAGTCCGACTGTCGGCAGGGGCGGAATTCATCGTCGCCGTCTGCGGCGACATCATGACCATGCCGGGCCTGCCGAAGGTACCGGCCGCGAACAACATTTCGGTCTCCGCCGACGGCAAGATCTCCGGCCTGTTCTGATGAAAGATGTCGCGGCGTGGCGGCGAGAACGCCGGGTCGAGTTGATCGCGCGGCGACAGCGACTCGATCCGGCGCAACGCCGAGCGTGGAACGCGGCACTCGACAAGAATTTGCGCGCCGTGTTGGCGCCGCGCGCGCCGGCGATTATCGGCTTCTATTGGCCTTTCCGCGGCGAATTCGACGCCCGGCGTTTGATAACCGACCTGCTGGCGAATGGCTGGCGCGCGGCGTTGCCGGTGGTGGTGCAGAAGCGAGCCCCGCTTGAGTTTCGGCTCTGGACCCCGGGTGCAGCCATGGTCGACGGCGTCTGGAACATTCCGGTTCCGCGGGACGGCGCTGCGGTGGCGCCAGACCTGGTGCTGGGGCCGCTCGTCGGCTTCGACGAGCGCCGCTATCGGCTCGGCTATGGCGGGGGCTATTTCGACCGCACCTTGGCGGCGCTCAAGCCGCCGCCGCTGGCGATCGGCGTTGGCTATGAATTCTCGCGACTCGATACGATCTACCCGCAGCCTTTCGATCAACGCTTCGACATTATCGTGACCGAGGCGGCGGTTCGACCATCGCCGAGCGCCGCCTCCTCGACGTGAATGCGCCAGCCCAACAGCGTCGCGTTCAGCAATGTAAAGACCAGCGCAAGGGGCCAGCTGCCGAACGCCAGCGGCAGTACCGCGATCTCACACACCACGATCAGATAATTGGGATGGCGCAGCCAGCGGTAGGGCCCGTGTCGCACGACGGGCGCTCCGGGCATGACGATGATCCGCGTGGTCCAATGGTGGCCGAGACTGGTGATGACCCAAAGCCTCGCCCCTTGCAGTCCGATATAGAGGCCAAGCCACGGCCAAACCGGCGGGGTACGCCACGGCACGAAGATCAGCAGCGAGAGCAGCCACGCCAGGTGCAATGCCACGATCAGCGGATAGTGATTTGCGCCAAATTCCGCGGCGCCGCGCGCCCTGAGCGTCCGAGTGTTGCGCCGAGCGTAGACCAATTCGGCGAGACGTTGCAGCGCCACCAGCGTCAGAACGATCCCGAGCGCGCTCATGTCGCTTCCAGCAGCTGAAATCCGGCGGTGAACCCCGGGCCCATCGCGGTCAGCATCATGCGCCCGCGCGGCCGTTGGCGCATCACGCGCTCCAGCACGAACAGCAGGGTCGCCGCGGACATGTTGCCATAGTCCCGCAGCACCTCGCGCTCGACCATCAGCGTGTTTTCGGCAATGCCGAAAGCATCTTCGAGCGCCGCTACCACCTTGGCGCCACCGGGGTGACAGACAAAACGATCGACATCATGGAGGGTCAGCCGACAGCGCGCCAGAAAAGCCGATGAGGCGTCGCGCATCTCGCGCTTTACCAGCGCCGGAATGTCGCGCGAGAACACTGCTTTGAGCCCGTCCTCGCCGACGTCCCAGCCCATGATACCGAGCGTATCGGGAAAAAGATGCTCTCCCCCTGGACCGAAGGCGGCACAGCCGTCAGTGCCCTCGCCGGTGAGGATGGCGGCGGCGGCACCGTCGCCGAACAGCGCGGTTGCGACGACGTTGCTCTTGCTGGTGTCGTTGCGTCGGAACGATAACGCACACAGCTCGACCACCAGGAAGAGCAAGCGCGCCCCCGGCATCGCCCGCAGCCAATCGGCGGCCCGCGCCAGTCCCAGGACACCGCCCGCGCAACCGAGGCCGAAGATCGGCAGCCGCTTGACGTCAGGCCGCATGCCCATGCGATTGCTCAAGAGCGCGTCGAGACTGGGCGTCGCAATGCCGGTGGTTGACACCGTCACTACGGCGTCAATGTCACGCGGCCTCATGCCGGCGCGATCGAGACAGTCGCGCGCTGCCCGTTCGAGCAGCGACTGCGCGTGTTCGAGATAAAGGGCGTTGCGTTCCGTCCAGCCGCGCGGGTTCTCGTACCAATCGATCGGCACGCAGGAATACCGGCGCTCGATGGTCGAATTCGCGAACACCGGCATGACGCGCTCGATGTCGGTCGCGCCGAGCTCGGCATAAAGCAGCCGTGCTCTGCGCGTCACTTCTTCCTGGCCCAACGCATAGGGCGGCACCGCCGTGGCAATGGCGGTTAGGCAGGGCTGCAGTGGCGGCACGATCACCTCGCAACGACAAAAAACGCCGACGTCACAATAATCGCGGTCGCTATCACATCCGATCACTTTTCGCTGACTTAAGTGAGCGCGCGGCGCCCGCCACGCATCGGTGCAGGGCAGGCGTGATGGCGGCGCGGTTGCCTCTGTGGGCAAACCCCCATATAAGAATCATAATAAAGTTCGAGCTGCGAGGGCGAGATCCCGATGGCGAAAATTGTTTTGGGCATTGCAACATCGCATGGGCCGCTGCTGTCAACGCCGCCCGATATGTGGCATCTGCGCGCCGCCGATGACCGCAAGATGAAGCATCCGTTTCGCGGCGGCACCTACAGTTTCGACGAGCTGGTGGCGAAGCGCGCCGGCGAGGAATTGGCGTTCAAAGCCTCGCTCGATGAGCGCCGGCGGCGCTACGGCGCCTGTCAGGCGGCAATCGCAACGCTGGCCAGGAAATGGGACGAGGTAAAGCCGGATGTCGCGGTGATCTTCGGCAACGACCAAATGGAGATCTTTACCGATCAGAACATTCCAACTTTCCTCGTCTATTATGGCGAAACCATCGAGAACGCCCCTTTCTCCGAGGAACAGCGCAAACGTTTGCCGCCCGGCATTGTGGTCGCCGAGCCCAGTCACCATCCCGATACACCGCAGGTCTATCCCGGCCTGCCCGAACTCGGCGCGCACATCATCAATGAGCTGATGGAGAACGAGTTCGACATCGCCACCGCCAAGCACCTGCCCAAACGCGACAACCACACGTCGATCCCCCATGCCTTCGGCTTCGTCTATCGCAAGATCATGAGCGACCGCGTCGTGCCCAACGTGCCGGTGTTCTTGAACACATTCTATCCGCCAAACCAGCCGGCCACGCACCGCTGTCTCAAGATGGGCAAAACCGTGGCGGAGGCGATCGAGAGCTGGAGGTCCGATGCGCGCGTCGCGGTGTTCGCATCGGGGGGGCTGTCTCATTTCGTGGTCGATGAAGAGCTCGACATGGCGTTGATCGAGGGCATGAGGAACAACGACGAAAAGGCGTTGATCAACATTCCGGCGGACCGCTTCCGCTCCGGTTCGTCGGAGATGAAGAACTGGATTCCGGTCGCGGGCATCATGATGAACCGCGGCATGAAAATGAATCTGGTCGACTACGTGCCGTGCTACCGATCCGAGGCTGGAACCGGCAATGCGATGGCATTCGTCTACTGGCAGTAGCCCGGGGAGGTTCTGATGCCCGCAACGGTGCGCACCGAATCCGGCCTGGTTTCGGGCAGTGGCAGCGACGTCCAGTCCTTCAAGGGTATTCCGTTCGCGGCGCCGCCGTTGGGCGAACTGCGATGGCAGCCGCCGCAGAAGGCCGCATCGTGGAGCGGGACACGCGTTTGCACCGCGTTCGGCGACGATCCGCTTCAGATGCAACGCAACGAAGGCCGGGGGCCGCGGTATAGCGAGGATTGCCTGACCCTCAATGTCTGGACGCCGGGTGGCGATAAGCGGCCCGTCATGGTCTGGATCTATGGCGGCGGCTTCATGGTCGGTTCGAGCTCCTATCCCATGTATGACGGCGAAGCGCTGGCTAGGCAGGGCGTGGTCGTCGTCACCATCAACTACCGGCTCGGCATTTTCGGGTTCATGGCCCATCCCGCCCTGACCAGGGAGTCGCCCAATCGGTCCTCCGGCAATTACGGCTTTCTCGACCAGGTGGCCGCGCTGAAATGGGTGCGCGAGAACATCGCTGGCTTCGGCGGGGATCCCAACAACGTCACTATTTTCGGCGAGAGCGCAGGCGCCGTGTCGGTGGCGGCACACATGATCTCGCCGTTGAGCAAGGGCCTGTTCCATCGCGCCATCTTGCAAAGTCCGGCGGTCCTGCGAAAGCTCTACACCCTCGGCGCAGCAGAGAAGGCGGCCGTGGCGGTGGTCGGTAGCGACCTCGCGGCGCTGCGCGCGGCGCCGGCGGAGGAATTGCTGCCAAAGACCGCGCAGATCGGTGGTCCGCCAGGACTGCTGACGGCACCGCAGCCGATTCGCATGCTGGTCGATGGTTGGGTATTCCCTGAGGACGAGCGCGCGGCGTTTCTCGGCGGCCATTTCGCTAGAGTGCCGATGCTGATCGGTGGCGTCGAGGCGGAAGGACCGTTCTTCGTCCGCAACATGCCGATCAAGACGCACGCAGACTATCTCGCGTTCACTCAAGGTGGTTTCGGTCAATTCGCCGAGGAAGCCCGCCGACTCTATCCCGCACGCGACGACGCCGAGGCTGTGGCGGCGGTTTCCGCGTTCTTCGGCGATTCGCTCTTCAACTACGGTGTCCGCGGCCTTGCCCGGCTCAATGCCAAAGCGGGTCAGCAGACGTATCGCTATCTCTTCACGCGGCGGCGCGGTGACAAAGCAACGCCGCCGAGCCATGTCGAAGAGATTCCCTATATGTTTGGCACGCTCGACGCGCCTTTCTTCGGCGCTAAACCGACGACCAACGCCAAGGACCAGGCGATGTCGGAGGCAATGACGGGAGCTTGGACTCGCTTCGCCGCGTCGGGCGATCCCAATGGCGGCGGCTTGGATTGGCCGGCCTACGATACCAACCGCGACAATTACATCGTGTTTGGTGAAACCATCGGCCACGGGGCCGGCTGGCGCACCAGGGAGATGGATTTCTTCGAACGGGTGTTTGCGGCGGCCTAACATTGGGCAGACGGCTCGGGACATGATCTCGCCCGAACAATTTCGATTGGGCATGCGCCGCTTGCCGGCCGCGGTGACATTGGTGACATGCCGCCATGAAGGCCGTTATTTCGGTCTTACCGCGACCGCGGTGACGTCACTGTCGGCGACACCGCCGGCGCTCCTGACTTGCGTCAATCGCGAGGCCTCGGCGCATCGCGCCATGCTGGAATCGAAGGCCTTCGCCATCAATGTGCTGCCGCACGACAAGGTAGCGCTGGCGCGCCTGTTCGCCTCGCCGCGCCCCGAAGACCGCGACAAACGCTTTGCCACGGAGCCGTGGCTCGAGCTTACGACCGGTGCGCCGGTGCTGGGCGACGCGATCGTCGGCTTTGATTGCACGCTCGACCAGGCGATCGTTTACGCCAGCCACTCGATTCTGATTGGTCAGGTGCAGGACATTCGTATCGGCGACATCCACAAGCACCTCATGTATCTCGAAGGCGAATTCGCCAATCTTGCGCTCGGTGGCGAGACGAAACCGCTCTGAGAAACCCAACCAACTGCGGGCGCTTGCGCGCCAGTGCGCGATCCGCCTGCTGGCGCCTATCTCGCGCACCTATCCGGAGCGCAGGTAAGCCGCCGCCTGGTCTCGCTTGAAGAGGTAGAGGAGGGTGCGCAGCGCCAAGCCGCGTTCATGTTTCAGGTCGGGGTCATGCCCGAGCGCCCGGCGCGCGTCTTCGCGCGCCACTGCGATGAGCTCGCCGTGGACCGCGAGATCGACCAGCCGCATTTCGGGAATGCCGCTCTGCCGTGTTCCGAGCATTTCGCCGGCGCCGCGCAGCCGCAAATCTTCGTCGGCGATGCGAAACCCGTCGTCGGTCTGGCGCAGGATGGCGAGCCGTGCCTTCGCCGTTTCAGAAAGCGGCGCGGCATAGAGCAGGAGACAACTCGCGGGCTTGCGGCCACGCCCGATGCGCCCCCGCAGCTGGTGAAGCTGAGCCAGTCCGAAGCGCTCGGCATGCTCCACCACCATCACGGTGGCATCGGGTACGTCGACGCCAACCTCGATCACCGTGGTCGCGACCAAGAGATTGATCGGGCCATGGGCGAAACCTTCGATGACGCGGTCGCGCTCGGCCCCCTTCATTCTGCCATGGACCATCCCGACCTGGTTGCCGAGCAGGTCCTTCAGATTTGCGAACCGTTCTTCGGCGGCGGCCAGGTCGACCTGTTCGGATTCCTCGACCAGCGGGCAAATCCAATAGATCTTGGCGTCGGCGTTGAGCGCCCGCCGCACCGCTTCGATTACCTCGTTGAGGCGCGAGGACGGTATGGTGCGCGTCGCCACCGGCTTGCGCCCGGGCGGCTTTTCGGTGAGGCGAGATGAATCGAGATCGCCGTAGCTGGTAAGCATCAGGGTGCGTGGGATCGGTGTCGCCGTCATCGCCAGAATGTCGGTGCCTTTGCCTTTGTGGGAAAGCGCGACGCGCTGTTCGACACCGAAGCGGTGCTGCTCGTCGATGACCGCCAGCGCCAAGTCGTGGAACACGACATTCTCGGCAAAAAGCGCGTGCGTGCCGACTACGATGCCGAGATCGCCAGAAGCGAGTCGCAGCAATATGTCCTCGCGCGCGCGGCCCTTCTCACGGCCGGTAAGCAGCGCGATCGCGACCCCCGCCGGCTCGGCGAGCGATGCCAGGGTCGCAAAATGTTGCCGTGCCAGGATTTCGGTCGGTGCCATCAAAGCCGCCTGACCGCCGGCCTCGACCGCATCGAGCATGGCCATCAACGCCACCACCGTCTTGCCGCTGCCGACATCGCCTTGGAGGAGGCGCAGCATGCGGTGGGGCGCCGCCATGTCGCCAGCGATCTCAGCAATCGCTTGGCGTTGCGATTTGGTCAGCGAAAAAGTCAGGGATTTCATCACCTTGTCGCGCAGAATTCCGGGTACGCTGATGGCGCGTCCGGGGAGACGCTTGGTATGCGCCCGCAGCAGCAGGATGGCAATCTGGTCGGCGAGCAACTCGTCATAGGCGAGACGCTGACGCGGCAGTGCGGTCGGCAAAATATCAGTCTCGGTCTGCGGCGCATGCACCGCGCGCAGCGCCGCCAGCCAATCGGGCCACGCGCGCCGCTTTTTCAGCGCCGGGTCGATCCATTCGCCGAGCTCGGGTGCGCGTGCGAGCGCGGTAGCAATGCCTTTCTGCACGGTACGCAGCGGCAGGCCCGCGGTCAGCCGATAGACGGGCTCGATTTGCGGTAGTTTTTCGCGGGCTTCCGGCGCCACGACATGATCGGGATGGTTGATGCGGATCTCGTCCTTGAAGCGCTCGACCCGGCCGCTGACCACGCGCGTCGCTCCCACGGGCAACAGCCGCACCAGGTAATCGCCCTTCACGTGGAAGTATACGAGATAGAGCACCCCGCTCTTGTCGCGGCAACGTATGCGGTAAGGCCGGCGCGGGTGGTTTGACGGCAGATGCGCCTCCACCGTCACCGTCAGCGTTGCGATGCGGCCTTCGGGCGCGTCACGCACCAGCGGGGCAAAGCGTCGGTCGACCACGCCGGTCGGCAAATGAAACAGGAGATCGACCAGATGCGGCCCGGCCACCGCTTCGAGCAATGTGCCATAGCGCGGGCCGATTCCGGCCAGCGCGGTTACCGGAGCGAACAGCGGAAACAGAATTTCGGGGCGCAAGCGATTCTCGGCGTTGAGACGCAGACGGGCTGTCTCTATATCGTAGCCTACATCGGAGAGCATGGCATGGGCGACGATCGCGAATCGGTACGCCGCAAGAAACTGCTGTTCAGGGCCAGGCATCGCGGCACGCGCGAGGCGGGATTGCTGCTGGGTCATTTCGCCGAGCGGCATCTCGGCGACTTTGATGCCGGCCGGCTCGATCAGTTCGAAGCGCTTCTCGATCTCGAGGACGCGGTCATTTACGACTGG
The DNA here is from genome assembly GCA_030041335.1 of Alphaproteobacteria bacterium. Taxonomy (GTDB): domain Bacteria; phylum Pseudomonadota; class Alphaproteobacteria; order ATCC43930; family CGMCC-115725; genus JAATGI01. Next base: position 38,832 of record JASHOB010000138.1, read on the forward strand.
GTCGCCGGTCTGGCAGAACCCGCCGACGGGCAACGTAGCGACGTCGTGCACATGTTCCTCGCATTTCGGTTCCATCGCTCTTGCCGCGATCAAGGGTAAAAAAAATGCGGAGCGTACGGCAAGCGCTCCTCTCGTGAGAGGTAGTCGTCATTCAGAAACCACCCAACCACCGCACGGCGTCGAGCCTCCCACTCGCGCCCCACTCATGGCAGAAGGGCCACCGGTTCGTCATCGCCGGCGCACCGGAGGGGTATGACGCGTTCCTGCTCGGTCGATTGACCGCCGACGGCAACGCCGACACCATCGTTCAAATTTGTCTCGACGATGCGCGCCTGGCACGCCTCAGCGCGGCGCTGTCTTTCTTTCATCCCGATCTCGACGTGCTGACTTTTCCCGCGTGGGATTGCCTGCCCTATGACCGCGTGTCGCCGAACTCGGAGATCGTCAGCCGCCGCATCGACACGTTGACGCGCCTCGCCGAAGCGAAGAACGGGTCGCGCATCGTGTTGACGACCGTCAATGCAGCGATCCAGCGGGTGCCGCCTCGCGCCGCTTTTCGCGACCGCGTGCTGCTTGCGCGTCCCGGCGATGCGATGCCGCTTGTCAGGCTGACCGAATTCCTGTCGCACAACGGGTATGTCCGGACCGAGACGGTACGCGAGCCGGGCGAGTTCGCGATCCGCGGCGGGATCGTCGATGTCTACCCGCCAGGCACACCCGAGCCGCTGCGGCTCGATTTCTTCGGCGAGACCTTGGAGGCAGCCCGCCGATTCGACGCGTTGACGCAGCGCACCACCGGCAGTCTCGACCGGGCTCGGTTGCAGCCGGTCAACGAGGTTCTGCTCGACCAGGCGTCGATCCAGCGCTTTCGCACCGGCTATCGCGAACAGTTCGGCACGGTCGCGGACAACGATCCGCTCTATGAAAGCGTCAGCGCCGGCCAGCGCTTTGCCGGGATGGAGCATTGGCTGCCGCTCTATTACGACAAGCTCGAAACCCTGTTCGATTATCTGCCGGGTGCGGCCGTAACGTTCGATGGTGCGGTCGCGGCGGCGCGCCATGACCGGCTCGCCGCGATTGACGATTTCTACCAGGCGCGGCTCGACACCAAGCGCGGCGCACCGCTGTATCGTCCGGTGAGACCAGAACAATTCACAATTGAAGATCGCGAGTGGCAGGCGATCCTCCGCACTCGCGCGGTCGCGGAACTGAGCGCCTTTGCGGCGCCCGAGGGCGTCGCGTCGTTCGATGCCGGGGCGCGGCCGATTGCGGGCTTCGCCGCCGTGCGCGGCGATCCCAACGCTAATCTGTTCGATGCCGTGCGCGATCGGCTTGGGCAGGAGCGCGCCGTCGGGCGGCGCCTTCTCATCGTTGCCTATAGCAACGGTTCCGCCGACCGACTCGAGAACGTGCTGAAAGAACACGGCGTGGCGGCAGCGTCCCGCATCACCCAATGGGCCGACTTCGAGCGCCTGCCCAAGGGCGCTCTCGGTTGCGCGGTGCTGCCGATCGAGCGCGGTTACGCGAGCGATGACACGATCGTGCTCACGGAACAGGACATTCTGGGTGAACGCCTGGCGCGGCCGGCCCGGCGCCGCGCCAAGAGCGACCAGTTTATCGCCGAGGTTTCGGCGTTGCAGCCCGGCGACCTCGTGGTCCATATCGACCACGGCGTCGGCCGCTACGACGGCTTGGAAACGCTGGATGTCGGCGGCGCACCGCATGACTGCCTGCGCGTCTACTATGCCGGCGACGACAAGCTTTACGTTCCCGTTGAAAACATCGAGATGCTGTCGCGCTACGGCAACGAAGCGGCACAGGCACAGCTCGACAGGCTCGGCGGCGTCGGTTGGCAGTCGCGCAAGGCCAGGGTCAAGGCGCGCATTCTCGAGATCGCCAACGAGTTGATTGCAGTCGCTGCGCAGCGCCAGATCCGCCAGGGCGAGATCGTCTCGGCACCGGAAGGGCTTTACGAAGAATTCGCCGCGCGCTTCCCCTTTCCCGAGACCGACGACCAGGACAAGGCCATCGGTGACACGCTGCACGATCTCGGTTCCGGCAAACCGATGGATCGGTTGATTTGCGGCGATGTCGGTTTCGGCAAGACCGAGGTCGCTTTGCGCGCCGCCTTCGTCACTGTCATGGCGGGCAATCAAGTCGCCGTGGTGGTGCCGACCACGCTGCTGGCGCGGCAACATTATCAGCGGTTCGTCGAAAGGTTTGCCGGCCTGCCCGTCAAGATTGCACAGCTCTCACGCATGGTTGCTGCCAAGGACGCGGCGCAGATCAGGACCGAATTGGGCGAGGGCAAGATCGACATCATCATCGGCACCCACGCATTGCTGGGCAAAGGCGTGAGTTTCCGGCGGCTCGGGTTGCTGGTGATCGACGAGGAGCAACATTTCGGCGTGTCTCAGAAGGAAAAGCTGAAGCAGCTTAAGTCCGACGTGCACGTGCTGACGCTGACCGCGACGCCGATCCCGCGCACGCTGCAACTGGCGTTGGCTGGGGTGCGCGAGATGAGCGTGATCGCGACACCGCCCATCGACCGGCTGGCAGTGCGCAGCTTCGTCTTGCCTTACGATCCGGTGGTGCTGCGCGAAGCGATCCAGCGCGAACGACATCGCGGCGGCCAGATCTTTTATGTGGTTCCGCGTATCGCCGATCTCGACGACGTTCGCCTGGCACTACGAGCGATGATGCCCGACCTCAAGGTCGCGATCGCTCACGGCAAACTCGCACCTACCGCGCTCGAAGACGTCATGGCAGCGTTCGATCGCCACGATTACGACCTGTTGCTTTCAACCGATATCATCGAGTCCGGGCTCGATATCCCAACAGCCAACACGCTGATCGTCCATCGCGCGGACATGTTCGGCCTGGCGCAGCTTTACCAGCTGCGCGGCCGGATCGGCCGCTCAAAGCAGCGCGCCTACGCCTATTTCACCCTGCCCCCCGGCAAGATGCTGACCGAAGCGGCGCAGCGGCGCCTTGAAGTAATGCAGACGCTCGATCAGCTCGGGGCGGGGTTTATTCTGGCGAGTCACGACCTCGACATCCGCGGTGCCGGCAATCTCCTTGGACGGGAACAGTCGGGCCACATTCGCGAGGTCGGCATCGAGCTCTACCAGCATCTTCTTGAAGAAGCCATTGTCGCGGCCCGCAGCGGCACCGGCGACGCCGGAACCGAGGACTGGACGCCGCAAATCACCCTTGGCACCCCCGTCATGATTCCCGAAACCTATGTCAGCGATCTGAATTTGCGTCTCGGCCTCTATCGGCGCATGGCCCAGCTCGTCGATCGCCGCGAGATCGACGCTTTCGCCGCGGAATTGGTGGACCGCTTCGGCCCCTTGCCCCCAGAGGTCGACAATCTGCTCGAGACCATCGCGATCAAGCAGCTCTGCCGGCGCGCTGGCGTACAGAAATTCGAAGCCGGTCCGAAGGGCGCCGTCGTTTCGTTCCGCAACGAGCGTTTTGCCAACCCGCGCGGGCTGGTGGAGTTCCTGCAAAGCCAGGCCAACACCGCGCGATTGCGGCCCGATCAGCGCCTCGTCGTGGCGCGAACCTGGGATGATCCGCGCGAGCGGTTGCGCGGGGCCGCCGCGTTGCTGACGCAATTGGCCGAGATCGCGGAAATGCCGGTATCGGTTCCGGCCTAAGAAGCTAATGCGGCTCGCTTTTGCAGGGGAAAGCCTCCGACAAGGCGAGCCCGGCCAAAATGCCGGCGTCAGTATCGAGCCGTTCTGGATGGTCATGCAGCCATGTTTCGATGATGGCACGGCCGCGCGCCACCGAAACACCGGTTGCCGGCGGGCAGTAGCCGCGCACGGTTGCGCGGGCGGTGTATCCCATAATCATCCCGTCAATAAAGCCCTGAACATAGTCCGAGCAGAATTGCGTCCCGGCGCTCTTATTCCCGGCCAAACAGGATTGGAAGAGTTCCTTGCCGGTAGTCGCTAGCGTCTCCTGTGCGGCGAGGGTGGTGCCGAGAAGGCAGGCGAGACACAGCGGCAAAAGATTTCTCACCGAAGTAGTCGTTATATCGCAGGCTGCGCGGCGCCGCTCCGCGCGCGGTCTAAGATGGACAGGAAGAATTCCGGATCGCGCGCGCCGGCGAACCCATATTGCCGGTCAAAGATGTAACAAGGTACCGCGCTGATGCCGATGCGCCGTGCCTCCTGATCTTCGCCGAGGATGGCGGCGGTCTCTTCGCCGCCCTGCAGAAAGACCTCGGCCTCGCGCGCATCGAGACCATTCTCGCCGGCGATGGCGGCCAGGGCAACGCGGTCGCCGATGTCGCGCCCGGCCGTGAAATGCGCCGTGAACAGCGCTTCCACCATGGCATCGCCGCGCCCCCGTTTGACCGCGTAGCGAATGAGGCGATGGGCATCGAGCGTATTGGGTTGGCGCGCGATACGATCGAAAGCGAAATCGATGCCAACGGCGCTGCCGATCCCGGCGACCTGCTTGCGCCGCTCTTCCACGCCCGCGGCGGAGCCGAATTTCGCCGCGAAGAATTGGTCCGCCGGCATGCCCTCGGCGGGCATGTCGGGATTGAGCTGAAACGGCCGCCACGCCTTCTGCGGCGAAACATCAGGACGCATTGCCAGCGCGCGCTCGAACTGCCGTTTGCCGATGAAGCACCAGGGGCAGACGACATCGACGAAAATATCAACGCGCATTTATCGCTCCCAAAACGGCGTCTCGCGGCGGAACGCTTTGCTGTAAGTCGGGAAACGCTTGCGGCATTCGGCGGCACGGCGTTCGAGCCATTTACGCGCCGCGGCGCGAACCGCTGGCGGCAAGTCGAGTTCGCCGATCAATTCTCCCGCCACCATGGCGTCGCGCATGTCACCGAGCACGTCCTGCAGCGCGACCACGCGCTGAAGATAGGGCTTCACTTCCCGTTTGCGATAGAGCGAGCCCAGAATTTCGATGGTGTAGCGATGCTTCTTCGCCGCGATGCGGAACTTGTGGAACGAAGGCGAATCCGCCAAATCGAGCTGGCGCGAATTTTTACGCAGCTTACGCCACTGCCTGTCGAGAAGTTCGGTGGCGTATTCGTCGATGCGCTCGTTCCACAAATGCGGATCGCTGCCGGGCGGCTCGTGCAGCCAGTCCGCCGCACCAATGGCCCGATCAATCGCGGCAATGTCGTGCGCCAGCGGCTGGTCTCCGCCGGCGATGGCGCGGCGGCGTTTTTTCGCCGCCTCGGCCAGCAATTGCCGGGTGCGGGCATAGGAGCCGTGGGCGTTGCCGTCGCTCGTCGATTCGATGAACGCGTCCCACTGCCGCAGCACGGCATAACGCTGCGACAGGTCCTTGAGGCGATGAGAAAAGGCCTTGCGCTCGGCCGGCGGCGACACCTCCTTGAAGGAGGACAAGAGCGAGCGCAGGCGGCGGATCGTGGTTCGGAAATGATGCACTGTCTTCGGATCACCGGCGTTGCCATTGGCCTTGAGGCGCGCCAAGTTGGCATCGCTCATCGCGACACCGCGTCGGAACGCGTCTCCGACGCTGGATTTCCCCTTCAGACGACCCGATTCGGCCGGTTCGTTCGCGTTACGCGCCATGCGCGGCTTCCCCGCTCAACCAATAAGGAAGCTGACGCCGGAGCGCAAGGGGAGGCTATGGGGGTAGGGTATCGGGGCCTTGGCCCAGCCGCGCCGGCGGGTTGAGCCGCTCCAATTCCAAGAGCAGCGCACTGTGATCGAAGCCGGCGCCGCCCTTGAGCAGTTCCCGGAAAAGGCCGGTCACGCGCTCCGACAGCGGCAGCTGCAGCTTCGCCTGCCGCGCCGTATCGAGCACGGTGTCGAGATCCTTTACCTGGTTGACGATCGTGAACCCCGGCAGAAAGCGGCGGTTCAACATGCGCTGGCCATGCTCCTGCAAAATGCGGCTGTCGGCGAATCCCCCCATCAGCGCCTGTCTGACGGCCGCAGGATCGGCACCGCCGGCTGCCGCGAGCAGGAGCGCCTCGGCCACGGCGCCGATCGTGATCCCGACAATGGCCTGGTTGCACAGTTTGGCCAGTTGCCCGGCGCCCGCACCGCCGACCAGGGTGGGGTTGCCGAGTGGTGCGAACACCGGTCGCGCCCGCCCGAAGTCCTCTGACTTGCCGCCCACCATGATCACCAGCTTGCCGTCGCGCGCGCCGCCGGTGCCACCGCTGACCGGGGCGTCGATATGGGCAATGCCGCCCGCCTCCAGTCGTTCGGCGTGAGCGCGCGCCGTCGCTGGAGGGATCGAACTCATGTCGATCACCAGGGCGCCTTTGGCGATCGCATCCGCCACGCCATTGCTGCCGAACAACACCTCTTCCACCGCCGAACCATTGCTCAGCATGGTGATGACAATGTCGGCGCCGCGCACCGCATCGGCGGCGGTCGATGCGACCTTGGCGCCGTCGGCTGTCAGTGCCGCCGCCTTGGCCGAGGTGCGGTTCCAAGCGGTCAGTGCGAACCCACCCCTTAAAAGATTTGCCGCCATCGGCGCGCCCATCAAGCCGAGGCCGAGGAAAGCGACGTGTCCGCTCATGGCGCACTCCTTCTTTGCGGTCGCGGCCGGATCATAGGATGCCCGGCGCGATCAACCAATCCCGCGGCCGCCAATCGCGCCAGGACGGTTTCGAAATATCGCGCCGCGCCGCGGCGGTCGGCGCCCTCGAGCCAATTTTGATCAAGGAAGGAGGCGAGCGCGGGTTGGCGTAGTTCGGCTTCCCACAAGATGCCGAGCAGCGATGCCATCGCCTCCTCGCGCTCGCGCGCCGTGTCGGTCAAAAGCACCGCCCGCCGGGCGGCAGCGCAATGACCCGTCTCGGGGCCGGGGCCGAGACCAAATTCAAACGCCCTACGGCGCCGTGCACCCGCCAATAGCCAATGCGCGGCCTCATGAAGCAGGACGTAGGCCTCGCTGCCCGCTCGCATGATCCGCCCATCCCATCCAAAGCTGCGGCCGGGCGATCCCGCCCCGACCCGAATGCCGAGCCGCCCCGCCAACTTGGCGGCAGCGAGGCGATGCGCCTGCGCCCGTGCGCCTCGGGCCCGTACCGGGCCGGTCGCCGCAATGCGCGTCAAACTGGTTCGAGCGCGACGGTCCTGCAAATGTGACGCGAACCGCTTCAGTCGAGCCTCGAGCTGGTCATCGGCAATCGGGGTCAAAATCATAGAAATGTATGAAAGTTAATTCACGCCTATCTCAACCGGCTCGCGCGTACAATGTATAATAAAGTGTTTCCTGACCATTCGGGCAGATTTACACCATGGTGCTCGCCCGCCTGAAATGCAGGTCCGCCATACCGTACGGGGCTGGACGCCCCCTGCGAACCGTATTATCCCAAGCGGCCGCAGACGAGTGGCAGATCGGCGGTGTTGGCCAATCCGGAGGGCCACTGGCTAACGCCGCAAATCGCATGGTGCCGGCCCCTTCGCTGGCACGCGGGTTTGTGCGACGCCCGCGCACCGGGCACAAGCGGCACGCAAGACGCGGCCTGGTGTCGTAGAGGAGAATGGGTTTGCAGCCGACCGACATTGCCAAACCGGATTACTTCCACAAAGTCGTCGATTGTCAGTGGGCATGTCCGGCCCACACGCAGGTGCCCGAATACATCCGGCTGATCGCGGCCGGACGATATACCGATGCCTACATGCTCAATTGGCACTCCAATGTGTTTCCCGGGATCTTGGGCCGGACCTGCGACCGGCCGTGCGAGCCGGCTTGCCGGCGCGGACGGGTCGAGAAAGAGCCGGTGGCGATCTGCCGTTTGAAGCGCGTCGCGGCCGATAACAAGGATGACATCCGCGCCCTGCTGCCGAAGCCCGCGACGCGGAAGAACGGCAAGCGCATCGCACTGGTCGGCGCCGGACCGGCGTCGCTGACGGTGGCACGCGATCTCGCGCCCTTGGGCTATCACTGCGTGTTGTTCGATACCGACGCCCAGGCCGGCGGCATGATCCGCAGTCAGATCCCGAAGTTCCGGTTGCCGGAGGCGGTAATTGACGAAGAGGTCGGTTACATCGCCGGACTCGGCATGGAATTCCGGCTCGGTGAGCGGATCGAGAGCTTGAGAAGCTTGATCGACGAGCGCTACGACGCGATCTTCGTCGGTTCGGGCGCGCCGCGCGGCCGCGACCTTGACATTCCCGGCCGCAAGGAGGCCGCCGCCAATATCCATATCGGCATCGACTGGCTGGCAAGCGTATCGTTCGGCCATGTCACCCATATCGGCAATCGCGTCATCGTCCTCGGCGGCGGCAATACGGCGATGGATTGCTGCCGCTCGTCGAAGCGATTGGGGGGCGAGAGCGTCACCGTCGTGGTGCGCAGCGGCTATGACGAGATGAAGGCCTCGCCTTGGGAAAAAGAGGATGCGGCGCACGAAGGCATCCCGATTTTGAATTTCCTCGTCCCCAAGGAGTTTCTCCACGAGCACGGCCGGCTCGTTGGCATGCGCTTCGAGCGGGTCGCCGCTCAATACGACCGCGAGGGACGGCGCAGGTTGATCCCGACCGGCGAACCCGATGTCGACATGCCATGCGACGACGTCCTGGTCGCGGTGGGCCAGGAAAACGCCTTCCCCTGGATTGAACGGGATATCGGCCTCGAATTCGACCGCTGGGGTATGCCGAAGGTCGATCCCACAACGATGCAATCGTCCCTTCCCGTGGTGTTCTTCGGCGGCGATGCAGCCTTCGGCCCGAAGAACATCATCTGGGCGGTGGCCCACGGCCATGAGGCCGCGATTTCGATCGACCAGTTGTGCCGCGGCGAGCCGGTGGCTGCACGCCCGGCGCCATTGGTGGAACTGTCCAGCCAGAAAATGGGCATTCACGAATGGAGCTATGACAACGATATCGCGCCGGACAAGCGCTACCGCGTGCCACTGCGCGAACTCAATGTCGCGCTCAAGGACATTAGGGTCGAAGTCGAACTCGGCTACGATCAGCAGCTTGCGCTCAAGGAAGCGGAGCGTTGCCTCAATTGCGACGTGCAAACCGTGTTTTCGACACCGCTGTGTATCGAATGCGATGCTTGCGTCGATATCTGCCCGATGGATTGCATCAGCTTCACCGACAATGCCGACGAGGACACGCTGCGCGACGGCCTCCATGTGCCGGCGCTCAATCGCAGCCAGGATCTCTACGTTTCCGCGACGCTCAAAACCGGGCGCGTGATGGTGAAGGACGAGGACGTTTGCCTCCATTGCGGGCTCTGCGCCGAGCGCTGTCCGACCGGGGCGTGGGATATGCAAAAATTCTACTTGGAGACCGCGCAGGCGGAACACGCATGCCAACAACGATAACGGGCATTAACGATTTCGTCATCAAATTCGCGAACGTCAACGGCTCGGGCTCGGCCAGCGCGAACCTGTTGTTTGCCAAGTCGATCATGCGCATGGGCGTGCCGGTGGCAACGCGCAACATTTTCCCGTCCAACATCCAGGGCCTGCCGACCTGGTATGAGGTGCGTGTCTCGGCCAAGGGTTATCGCGGGCGGCGCGGCGGTGTCGACCTAATGGTGCCGATGAATCCGCAGACCTGGGATGCCGACATCGCCGAGATCGAGCCCGGCGGATACGTCTTCTATGATTCGACACGACCGATCCCGCCGTCGAAATTCCGCCCCGACATCAACATCATTGGCATGCCGCTGACCGAAATCGTCAACGGCGCCTATACCGATTCTCGCCAACGCCAATTGCTCAAGAACATCGTTTATGTCGGCGCGCTGTCGGCGCTGCTCGATATCGACCCGAAGGCGATCGAGCAATTGATCGGCGAGCAGTTCAAGGGCAAGGACAAGCTGATCGAGCCCAATCACCGGGCGCTGCATATGGGCCGCGACTATGCGCTCAAGCACCTGAGATGTCCCCTCGGCATCCGGGTCCGACACGCGGACAGGGTGGGCGACAAAATCTTCATCGACGGCAACAATGCGGCCGCGCTGGGCGCGGTCTATGGCGGCGCCACGTTCGCCGCCTGGTACCCGATCACGCCGTCGTCGTCGCTGGCCGAAGCGTTCCAGCGCCACTGCCGACGCTATCGCGTCGACACCGCGAGCGGCAAGAACCGCTTCGCGATCATCCAGGCGGAGGACGAGCTCGCCTCGATCGGCATGGTGATCGGCGCGGCATGGAACGGCGCCCGCGCCTTTACCGCGACGTCGGGCCCCGGCATATCGTTGATGCAGGAATTTCTCGGTCTCGCCTATTTCGCCGAAATTCCGGCGGTCATTTTCGACGTGCAACGCGGCGGCCCGTCGACCGGCATGCCGACACGTACGCAACAAGCCGATCTCCTGTCGTGCGCCTTTGCCAGCCACGGCGACACCAAACATGTCATGCTGTTTCCCGCCGACCCGAAAGAGGCGTTCGAGATGGCCGCGTTGGCGTTCGACTTGGCCGACCGTTTGCAGACGCCAATCTTTGTCATGCTCGATCTTGATATCGGCATGAACGAATCCTTGGTGCCGCCGCTGACGTGGGATGATGCCCGGCGCATGGATCGTGGCAAGGTAATGACCGCCGAGATGCTCGAGGCGGGCAAGGATTTCGGGCGTTATCTCGATGTCGATGGCGACGGCATTCCCTACCGCACGCTGCCCGGTACCCATCCGAAGCGCGGCGCGTTTTTTACCCGAGGCACGACCAAGGATCGCTACGCGCGCTACAGCGAAGACGGCACCGTTTATGTCGACAATATGGACCGGCTGCTCAAGAAGTTCGCGACGGCGAAGCATCTCGTGCCGGCGCCGGAGTGGCGCGAAAGCGCCGAGCAAGCCAAGGCAGGCGTGATCTATTTCGGTTCAACGACGCCGGCCATGGAGGAGGCGCTTGATGCCTTTACCCAGCAGGGCGTGCATCTCGATGCGCTGAGGGTGAGGGGCTTCCCCTTCGCCGATACGGTCTACGACTTCATCGCGCGCCATGACCAGGTCTTTGTCGTCGAGCAGAATCGCGACGCCCAGCTGCGTTTCCTCATCGTCAATGAGGGCAACGTCGATCCGTCTCGTCTCGTCTCAGTGCTGAACTACGACGGCACGCCCATCACCGCACGCTTCATCGTCGATGCGATCTCGAAAAAACTAGTTGCCGCCAATGTAATGCCGTTTCGCAAGAAGGCGCCAGCGCCATGACCTACATCGCCAAGCCCAAATTCCATCATCCGAAACTAGCCACCAACAAGCTCGGCTTCACACATCGCGACTATGAGGGCGCGGTTTCGACCCTGTGCGCCGGTTGCGGTCATGACTCGATCTCGGCCGCTATTATCGAGGCGTGTTTCGAACTCGATCTCGCGCCGCACCGCGTGGCTAAACTCTCCGGTATCGGCTGCTCGTCCAAGACGCCGACTTATTTCCTCGGCCAGAGCCACGGCTTTAACAGCGTCCATGGCCGGATGCCGGCGGTGCTGACCGGCGCCAACCTCGCTAATCGCGACCTCATCTATTTCGGGGTGTCGGGCGACGGCGATTCCGCCTCGATCGGTCTTGGCCAGTTCGCGCACTCGATCCGGCGAAGCGTCAACATGGTGTACATTGTCGAGAATAACGGCGTTTACGGCCTGACCAAGGGCCAGTTCTCGGCAACCGCGGACAAGGGGTCGCAGAGCCGGCGGGGCGTGGCCAACATGGATGAACCAATCGACCTCGCCACGATGGCGATCCTGCTGGGCGCCGGTTTCGTCGCGCGCGGCTTCTCCGGAGACAAAACGCAGCTGGTGCCGCTGATCAAGGCTGCGATCGAACACAAGGGAGCCGCATTCCTCGACGTCATCAGTCCGTGCGTCGCGTTCAACAATCACCCCGGCTCGACCAAGAGCTACGAGTATGTGCGCGAGCACAATGAGGCGGTGAATAGCCTCGACTTCATGGTGCCGCGCGAACCAATTGTCGCGGACTACGCCCCCGGCTCGGTCGAGCAGGTGACCCAGCATGATGGCTCGGTAATCAATTTGCGCAAGCTCGCCGGCGAATACGATTTGCACGACCGCTCCGCCGCCATCCGCTACATCAGCGAAGGCGAAAAGGCCGGTGAAGTGGTGACCGGATTGCTCTATCTCGATCCCGAAGCCGTCGATCTGCATGAGCGCCTCGGCACCGTCGACGTGGCGCTCAATGCCCTGGGCGATGCCGAGCTGGTTCCCGGCGCGGAGACGCTCGCCAGGTTCAACCGCTCGTTGCGCTGAGGTCGGCGCATTTTTTCGGACCGGCGAAGACTCGGCGTCTTCGTCATCGGATTGGGTGCGTTCCTGCAGCTGTGGGCCATCCAGGCGCTTCTGCCCACGCTCGCCGTCTATTTCCGCGCCACCGAATCAGCCGTCAGCCTGACCGTCAGCGCCACGACGCTTGCCGTTACCGTCACGGCGCCGGTTATCGGCGTCGTCGCCGATACGCTGGGCCGCCGGCGCATCATCGTCGTCGCCTTGTTCCTGCTGGTCGTGCCGACCGCTCTCATCGGTGCGGCACAAAGTCTTGACCAGATCGTCGCCTTGCGTTTCGTCCAGGGCCTGTTACTGCCGCCGGTTTTCGCCGTGGCGGTTGCCTATATCGGCGACGAATTTCCCCACGCGCGGATCGCCACCGTCACCGCCACCTACACCACCGGCAGCGTGCTGGGCGGCTTCCTGGGGCGCTTTCTGGCGGGCTGGATCGGCGATCTGGGCGGCTGGCGCACCGCCTTTTTCGTGCTCGCAGCGCTGAGTCTCGCCTGCGCGGTCATGGTGGCAGCAACCTTGCCGCGCGAACAACGGTTCGTTCGCGTCGACGGGCTCGTCCGCTCACTGGCGATGACGGCACAGCATTTTCGCGACCCACGGCTCGCGGCGACGTTCGCGATTGGCTTCGGCGTACTGTTCAGTTTTGTGACGCTGTTCACCTACATCAACTTCCACCTGGCAGCCCCGCCCTTCAGTTTGTCGCCCGGTTGGCTGGGCTCGCTGTTCGTGTCCTACGCCTTCGGACTGTTCACCACGCCTCTCACCGGGCCACTGGTGGCGCGGCTTGGTCGGCGCGGATTGGTGCTGGCCGCGCTCGGAACCTGGGGCCTCGGAACGTTGCTGACTCTGGTGCCGCATATGGCGCCGATCTTTGTTGGCCTCGTCGTCAGCGCATGCAGCGGCTTCTTCTGTCAGGCGGTATCGACCGGCTATGTGGCTGCCACGGCGACAGAGGCGCGTTCGTCGGCAGTCGGTCTCTATGTCACCTCGTATTATCTTGGCGGTACCGCTGGCGCGGTGATCGGCGGTCTGGCCTGGCGTGGCGGCGGCTGGCTCGGTTGCGTGCTGCTGCTCTGGGCAATGCTGATTGCGAAGGCAGCCTGCATCCTTCGTTTCTGGCGCGATCCGATCGCGGTACCGAATCGCGCAGGGAACATTTAATTCGCCCCATTTGTTCGCTACATAGCGAGGGGGCGAGTGGTGCGATGGTTGAGCCCGGTCATCCGCCTTTTCGGAATTTTGGGATCGCCCGAACCAAAGGCGCTTGGGGCGGCATAAGCGCCCGGGTCGGCGCGGCGCAAGGTTCACCGATTGTTGGGAGCCGAACACTGGCGTATTCCTACAACTCACCGCAACTGCCGGGGATGACATGCCTGCGTCCTGGAAGCGTTGTTCCTCCACGATCGTCGAGTTCGCCCAGGGGCAGGACGATCTTGACGTTCGCAGCGAGTGCAAACGCCGCGCGCCGCGCGCCCATTTGGCGAAAGAAAGCGCCGGAACCAAATCCCAAGTCGTCGCCATCGCAGATGCCATGGAGAGGTGATCGCCATGCAAATTGCCATCGTCGGATTGGGCCGCATGGGCGGCAATATCGCGCGCCGCTTGATGAAGCATGGCCACGAGGTCTTGGTCTATGATGCCAAACAAGCGGCGATCGAAGCGCTGGCGCGGGAACGCGCGACTCCGGCATCAAGCCTCGCCGACTTGGTAAAGCGGCTGAAGACACCCCGAACAGTCTGGGTGATGTTGCCGGCCGGCAACATCACCGAGGACACGATCCGCGAGCTGGCGACGCTGTTGCAGAAGGGCGACACCATCATCGACGGCGGCAACACGTTCTACCGCGACGACATCCGCCGCGCCCAGACGCTGGCAAAGCAGGGGCTGCACTATGTCGATTGCGGCACTTCCGGCGGCGTATGGGGCCTGGAGCGCGGCTATTGCATGATGATTGGTGGCGAAAAAGACGTTGTCACCCGGCTCGATCCGTTTTTTGTCGCGTTGGCGCCGGGCGCGGGCACCATCGCTAAAACACCCGGCCGGGAAGGTCGCGATCCGCGCGCCGAACGCGGCTATATTCATGCCGGGCCGGCGGGTGCCGGGCATTTCGTCAAGATGATCCACAACGGCATCGAGTACGGCCTCATGCAGGCCTATGCCGAAGGCTTCGACATTCTTCACGGCAAGATGTCGGATGCGCTGCCTGAGGAGGAACGCTTCGCGCTCGATCTCGTCGATATTGCCGAGGTTTGGCGCCGCGGCAGCGTGATTTCGTCCTGGCTCCTCGACCTCACCGCCAGCGCACTCGCAGCCAGCCCGCAGCTCAGCGAATACCGAGGCAATGTCGCGGATTCAGGCGAGGGTCGCTGGACGATCGAGGCTGCGATCGAGGAGGCAGTGCCCGCGAATGTACTGTCGGCGGCGCTTTACGCACGGTTCCGCTCGCGCGTCGAACATAGTGTGGCCGACAAACTGCTGTCGGCGATGCGGCGGGGTTTCGGCGGCCATGTCGAGCCGGGTGGCGACCAATGAGCCTCTATGAAACCCACGACGTCGCCGATCCGTCCGCGACACCGGCGCCGTCCTGCGCCCTGGTGATTTTCGGCGCGCGCGGCGACCTGACCAAGCGTCTGGTGGTGCCGGCGCTCTACAATCTCCTCAAACTTGGGCTGTTGCCGGACCGTTTCGCGGTTGTCGGCGTCGACCATAACGAGCAGACCGCCGAGGATTGGCGTCACGGGCTGCATGATTTCGTCGAAGCCGCGGTGAAGCAAAAGGCCGGCGAGTTTCATCCGGGAGCCCTCGATGAGACGGTTTGGAACCAGCTGGCCGGTAGGATGAGCTATGTTACCGGCGATTTTCTCGACGCCGAAACCTACAAGCGCCTGGGCAAGCATCTCGCCGATACCGACGCGACCCACAACTTGGGTGGCCGGGTCCTGTTCTATCTCGCCGTGGCAGAACGGTTCTTCGGCGCGATTGTTGATCGGCTCGGCGCTGCCGGGTTGGTGAAGGAACAGGGCGAGGCATGGCGTCGGGTCATTATCGAGAAGCCGTTCGGTCACGATTACACCTCAGCCGTCGCGTTGAACACGCAAGTGCTGAAGACGTTGCGCGAGCACCAGATCTATCGCATCGATCATTTCCTCGGGAAAGAAACGGTGCAAAACATCATGGCATTACGGTTCGCGAACGGCTTGTTCGAGCCGATCTGGAATCGTGACCGCATCGACCATGTCCAAATCACTGTCGCCGAAACGGTCGGCGTCGAGACCCGTGCGCGCTTTTACGAGCCAACGGGCGCGCTGCGCGACATGGTGCCCAACCATCTCTTCCAGCTCTTGGCGATGACGGCTATGGAGCCGCCGATCTCGTTCGACGCCAACGCCGTGCGCGACAAGCGCGGCGAACTGTTCGCTGCGGTCAGGACTCTGTCGCAGCGCGACGCGGTTCGCGGCCAGTATGGGGCAGGCCGCATCGACGACCGCGAGCTCCCCGCTTATCGCGACGAGCCAGGCGTCGCGCGGGACAGCAACACGGAGACGTTTGCAGCTTTGCGTCTCACGATCGACAATTGGCGGTGGGCCGGGGTGCCATTTTATCTGCGCACCGGAAAAAGGCTGACGCGACGCTACACGGAAATTGCGATCCGCTTCAAAGACGCGCCTTATGCGCTGTTCCGTGAGACGCCCGTCGACCGGATCGGCGACAATTGGTTGATATTGCAAATTCAGCCTGATGAAGGCATCCGGCTGCGCTTCAATGCTAAGGTGCCGGGGCCGCACATGGTGCTCGAGAATGTATCAATGAACTTCAATTACGGCGACTGGTTCCGGCAGACGCCGGCAGTCGGTTACGAGACGCTGATCTACGATTGTCTGACCGGTGACGCGACGCTATTCCAGCGCGCCGATCAGGTGGAAGCGGCATGGCGGGTGGTGCAACCGGTAATCGACGCCTGGACGGGCACCAAGAAGCCCGGGTTTCCGGATTATGCCGCGGGCAGTGCCGGCCCGGACGAAGCCGATGCTATGCTGCGGCGGGAAGGCCACGCCTGGCGCAAGATCGGACGATGACCAACCATATCGAGATTTTCCGCACCCCTGAGCGTCAGGTCGTTGGCGTCGCCGAATGGCTTGTGACGCAGATGCTGGAAAGTCATGGCGATTTCCGCCTCGTCCTGTCTGGCGGCAATACGCCACGCCCGCTCTACGAGCATCTCGGTCGGCAGCCCTACCGCGACCGGATTCCGTGGCGCCGACTCCGGATCTTTTGGGGCGACGAACGCTTCGTGCCGTATAGCGATCCTGCCAGCAATTTCGGCATGGCACTCACCGCGTGGCTGCGCGACGCGCCGATTCCGCACGACCGCGTGCATCCGATCCCGACCGACGACACGCCTGAACAGGCGGCGTCGAGCTACGAGGCACTGCTGCGAGAAAACGCCGCCGGCGACGTGAAAGCGGAGCCACGACCGCTGTTCGACGTGGTGCTGCTTGGCTTGGGCGCGGACGGCCACACCGCTTCTTTGTTTCCGAACTCGCCATTGCTGGAAGAGAAGGAGCGTTGGGTCGCCGCCGTCAGCGGCCAACCCCTGCCGCGCGTCAGCCTCACCCTTCCAGCGATTTCCAATTGCCGCCATGTCGTCTTCATCGTCACCGGCAGCGATAAGCAAAGGGCGGCAATGGGTGCCATCGCCGGCGACCAGAGGTTGCCAGCCGCACATGTCAAATCGCGAGGCGAGGTACTATGGTTTCTCGACCGGGAGGCGGCCGCTCCGCTCTATCACAAATGAGACTCGGCCGGGGGAAAGCTGTGCCCGGCATCCTCTCCATCGATATCGGCGGCACGCATTTGAAGGCTGCGGTCGTCGACGCCCACGGCGAGCTGCTCTCCGACAAGGAACGCGTCCCGACACCCTATCCCTGTCCGCCGCGGGTGATGGTCAAGACGCTGATCGATCTGGTAGCGCCGTTGCCACTCTATGACCGGATCTCGATCGGGTTTCCCGGGGTGGTACGCGATAACCGTGTACTGACCGCGCCGCATTATGGCACGCCCGCGTGGACGGGATATCCGTTGGCTGCCGAATTGTCCCGGCGGCTCGGCCGCCGCCCGGCGAAACTGATCAATGACGCCGAGATGCAGGGTCTCTACGTGATCAAGGGACGCGGTCTTGAATTGGTCCTGACGCTCGGCACCGGTGCCGGCACCGCGCTCTTTCTTCACGGCGATCTGACGCCGCATCTCGAGCTCGCGCATCATCCCATCCACAAGAAGAAGACCTATAACGACTATGTCGGCGACAAAGCGCTGAAGAAGATCGGCAACAAGCGCTGGAACGGGAGGGTGCGCAAAACCATCGACATTCTCCACGCGCTGCTGTTTTACGACCATCTGTTCATCGGCGGCGGCAATGCCGTCCATATCGAGGGCGACGTGCCCGACACGATTACCCTGGTCTCCAACGACGCCGGCATCGAGGGGGGCGCCGCTTTGTGGCATGATTCGAAAGCGCGGGGTTGAACGAGTGAGCCACCTGCCTTAGACAATCTTATGCCCCTCGCACCGCAAGATGCCGCCAAACGGGCTGCCGCCACGGCCGCCGCCACGCTGGTCCAAAGCGGAATGGTGGTGGGTCTCGGCACCGGGACCACCGCGGCGTTCCTGCTCGGGGCGCTCGCTGCGCGAGTGCAAGATGGGCGCCTGCGCATCACCGGCGTGCCCACATCCCATCGCACCGCTGCCGAAGCGGTGCGGTTGGGTATTCCGCTCACGGACCTCACCGCCGACATCCGCGTCGACCTCGCCATCGACGGCGCCGACGAGGTCGAGGCAGGTACGCTCAATCTGATCAAAGGGGCGGGCGGCGCCCTGTTGCGGGAAAAAATTGTCGCTTGCGCCGCGCAACGCTTTGTCGTGATCGCGGATCGCAGCAAATGCGTGCAGCGGCTTGGCGACCTGGCACCGCTGCCGGTCGAAGTGGTGAGCTACGGCCATGAAGTGACGGGGCGCCGTCTCGCCGATCTCGGCGGTACGCCGATATTGCGGCGCGATAGCACCGGCGCGCCGTTTGTCACCGACGGCGGCAACCTCCTCTACGATTGCCGCGGCTTCGCGCCAATTGACGACGCGATCGGGCTGGCCGAGCGGCTCGCGTCCACGGTCGGTGTCGTCGAAAGCGGGTTGTTCATTGCCCTTGCCGCCGAGGTCTATATTGGCGATGAATCGGGCGCGGTACAAATCTTGCGACCCGACCGGTGACTGAAATGCCGCTCGATGTCTTGCCGTCAGTGTGCCCGCACGATTGCCCGAGCACCTGCGCGCTCGTGGTGGAGCGCGTCGATGCGCGCACCATTGGCGTCATCCACGGCGCTCGCGACAATAGCTATACGGCGGGCGTGGTCTGCGCCAAGGTCGCACGCTACGCCGAGCGTCAGCATCATCCCGACCGGCTGAGCCGGCCGCTCCGCCGCGTCGGCGAGAAGGGCGTCGGACGGGCCGCCTATGCGCCGATTGCCTGGGACAATGCACTCGACGACATTGCCGAGGCCTGGACGCGCGCCGCCCAACGACACGGCAGCGAGACGGTCTGGCCTTACTATTATGCCGGCACGATGGGTCTGGTGCAGCGCGATGGTATCAACCGACTGAGGCACGCGATGCACTGCTCGGGCCAGGACCCCACGATTTGCGTGCGCCTCTCGGACACGGGTTGGATCGCGGGCACCGGCGCCAAGCGTGGCACTGACGCGCGCGAAATCAGCGAAAGCGATCTGATTGTGGTGTGGGGCGGCAATCCCGTGAACACCCAGATCAACGTTATGCATCATATCGCGGTCGCGCGTCGCAAGCGGGGTGCGAAACTCGTCGTGATCGACACCTATCGCACCGGTACCGCGGCGATCGCCGATCTGTTCCTCGCGGTGCGGCCGGGCACCGACGGTGCACTCGCTTGCGCGATGATGCATGTGCTGTTCCGCGATGGCCTTGCCGATCGTGCCTACCTCACGAAATACACCGACGCGCCCGATGCGCTCGAGGCGCACTTGCAAGACCGCACGCCGGAATGGGCCGCGGCGATCACCGGTGTTCCAGCGGGCGCGATCGAAGACTTCGCCCGGCTCTATGGCAGCACCAAGCGCAGCTTCATTCGCGTCGGCTACGGTTTTTCACGGTCGCGCAACGGCAGCGCGCAGCTCCACGCCGTCTCTTGTCTGCCGGCGGTCACCGGCGCCTGGCGAAACCGCGGTGGCGGCGCGCTCTACGGTCAGGGCGCGCCGATCTATCATCTCGACAAAACCTTGATCGAGGGGCTTGATGTCCGCGATCCCGACGTGCGCACACTCGACATGTCGCGCATCGGCCCGGTGCTGACCAACGACAAGCGTGACATCGGCGATGGGCCGCCAGTGACGGCGATGCTGATCCAAAACACCAATCCGATGGTGGTGGCGCCGGATTCGGCCAAGGTTCATGCCGGTTTCAGGCGGCAAGATCTTTTCGTTGCCGTGCACGAGCAATTCATGACCGAGACGGCCGCGATGTCCGACATTGTCATGCCGGCAACCACCTTTCTCGAGCACGACGACATCTACACCGCAAGCGGACACACCCATTTGCAGCTTGCACGCCAGGTGGTCGAGCCCCATGGCGAGGCGCGCAGCAATCATTTTGTCGTTTGCGAACTAGCGAAGCGACTAGGCGCGCTACATCCGGGGTTCGCGATGAGCGAATGGGACATCATCGAGCACACCTTGGCGATATCGGGATTGCCGGGAACGGCAGGGTTCGATGGCGGACGCTGGCTCGATCTGGCGTTGCCTTTCGAGACCGCGCACTTCCTCGACGGCTTTGCCACCCCCGATCGAAAATTTCACTTCCGGCCGAACTGGCGCTCGCTCGGACCTCTCAGCGACGGCATGCCGGATTTTCCCGATCATGTCGCGATCACCGACGCCGCGACCGACGACCGGCCGTACCGTTTGGTGGCGGCGCCGTCGCGTTCCTTTCTCAACACGACTTTCAACAACACGCCGTCGAGTGTCGCACGCGAGGGGCAGCCCACCGCGCGGCTTCATCCCGCCGACCTCGCGGAACTGGGAGCGGCCGATGGCGAACGGGTGCGTCTCGGCAACGCGCAAGGCAGTGTCGTCGTTCGTGCCCGCATGTCCGAAGGACAGCCGCGCAAAACCATAATCGTCGAAGGCATCTGGCCCAACCACGCCTTCGAGGAGGGCATCGGCATCAATGTGCTGACCAGCGCCGATCCCGGCCGACCCAACGGCGGCGCCGTGTTCCATGACACCGCAGTGTGGGTGCGGCCCGCGTCATAATTTCAGATCGAAATCTTGGTCTCGACGACGCCGTCGTCGACGCGCAGACCGTTCGCGTTGTTGTCGCGCAACCCGGATTTTATCAATGTCTGGACGTCGGCGAGGAGTTGCGCTAATCGCGGCCCGACGCCGTGGCGAGAGCCCGCACGCTCGCTTTGTGGCGGCGCACGCGACGAAGCATTGCCACGCGCTTTGCCGTCAACACGCGAGCCAGGAGATTCCAATTTTCGAACGCGATTGGGCGCACCCGATCCGCTACTGGTCGCCATCGCCGCCAACCGAAATACTAACCTTGCTCATGCTTCATCTCTCGAGCGGGAAACCCTGATTCGATTTTTTTGCTTGCACGATTGATCGCCATCGCGAATTGCCGTGGTGGCCCCGAAACTCGGCCGCTCGGCTAGCCTACGGTAAAAGAAGCCATATGGTGTCAATAAGCCAAGGAAGAATTTTCGTTTCAATCGCCGTGGGCCATGTCAACATGGCGCCGAACTTCACATGAGGGTGACATGGCCAAATATCTTCTGGTCAGCTTCAAGACTTGCCCGTGGGTGCAGCGCGCCGCCATCGTTCTGCGCGAAAAGCAGATCGAGTTCGAGTTTCGCCACATCGAGCCCGACAATCGCCCGGATTGGTTCCTCGCCATCTCGCCGCACAAGAAAGTACCGGTGCTGCGCATCGACGACCGCGTCTCGCTGTTTGAATCCAATGCCATCGCCGAGTTTCTCGACGAAACGATCGAGCCGCGCCTCCATCCAGCCGATCCGGTGCAACGCGCTGTCAACCGCGCTTGGACCGACTACGTGCCGACCTTCGCGCACGGTGTCACCGCGTCCGGCTACGCGATCGACGAGGCCGGTTACAAGAAGGCCCTCGCAGACGTGCCGGTCGCGTTCGACCGGCTGGAAAAGGCGTTGGAGAAGAAAGACGCTGGGCCGTTCTTCAACGGCGCCGCTTATTCGCTGGTCGACGCGGCCTACGCCCCCTTCCTCCTGCGCTATTCGATGTTGGAACGGATCAAGCCGACCGGTGCGATCGAGAAGTACCCGCGTCTCAAGGCCTGGAGCGCGGCGCTGCTCGCGCGGCCTTCAACCCACTCCTTCCCGCCTGCCGAGTTCGAAGCGCTCTATCGCGAGACTTTGCTGAAGCGCAAGAGCTACATCTCGCAGTTTATCGAGGCGCCGCGGGCCGCAGCCGAATAACAGCTGCCTCGCATTTTGCGCGGCTTGGCTGGCAAAGCTTGGGCCCGCGCGCCGCACCGGTTGGCAACCCACTCGATGACCATGCGCGTCGAGTGGGGTTGTCACACCAGCTCGAATTCAACCAACTCAAGCCGTGCCTGGAAATAGGCACGGCGAAATTGGGCCGCATCGGCAAAGCCACCGGCCGGCAAGCGGCGGCGCGTGTACTGGATCGGCAGCGGTCGGATATCGAACGGGTAGGGCGCGAATTCGACTCGGGTGGCAGAAACCGGCTTCATGGTCATGCGCAGACCCCCGAATTTTTCGTCACCATAGTCGGTCGGCACCGGCTCGATATACTGCGGATAGGGATCCTGGCAAGTAAAATACAGACCAAGCTGGTCCCATACCTGCAAAAGCTGGTAGTTGGTCCACACTGCTGCAGCGCCGAATTTCTCGCGTTCGACGCCTTGCCGAGGTTCGCTCCTGGCGATGAATTCTTCGATCTGCGCCGGCAGCTTGGCCGGGATCGCGTGCGGTGGGTGATTGAGCGCGCCATAGCGGCCGCGCCACAGGCCGGTCCGGTGCATGCTGACGATCAGCCCGGCATAGGCGTCGTCCGCCAGCAATTCCTCGCTGCACCATCGATAGGCCCTAAGCTGCCCTTCACCGGTGGGCGCCCGGAAGAACGGCGGCGTCTCGCCGGTCACCGGATCGAAATGGGGCGCCGTCTCGTAGCGCAGCCAGCCAAAATCGTGAAAGGCGGCAGCGCGCGCTACCGATTCATATGGCTGCGGTGCGGCGAATTCACTATTGCCCCAATGCGCCGCCAATTGGCCGACCAGGCGCGAATGATCGGTCTGCGCGATCAGAACGGTCTGGCCGTCGGCTTCCTTGCGGACGATCATTGCACCTCCCTTTCTGCATCCATGGCGCCTGAATCGCGGCTTGATAATCTTAGCGGAGCGCAGGCACCGACCCTGGAATTCGCGTGCCAGCCTGCGAGCCGCCACGGTGCCGCTTCAGGCTGAGCGCCATATTCGCGGTCGTAGCGGTCGCCGGTTCAGCGAGCGTAGTCAAATGGTCGTCAATTTTCGAAAAAGGCAAACGTACGGATCTCGATGCTTTCGCGCGCCGGGGCATCTGCCGGCGATGTCGGGTCGGCGAAGGCCGAGTGCAGCGAGAACCGCGCCCGCCCGTCCTTGGCCGAGTCATAGCATTTGATGAGAATGGCTTCTTCCCGTGCCATGTTCGGCACATATTGCCAGACATGTGCCGGGTTATAGACTCCGAGATAGATTTCACCGGTGCGGTCCTGATAGACGAGGTCGCAGGCGGCAAGGTCTGGAGGTGCGATCGTTTGCGCATCGACCAGCGCCAGCGGCCACATCTTTACCGGACCCGCAATCGGGCGCCAGATATTGTATTCGGCAAAGCGGTGCGCGGAGAGCCGCCTCGCTTCTTCCTCGCCGAGCAATTCGCGAACACGCTGCGGCCCGGATTTTTCGGTATAGTCGTTGTGCACGCTCTGCACGGGGGCGCGCACACCACGCTCTATCGGGCTGTCGGCGTGGCGGATCGTGTGGTCGAACACCACGACTTTGCTGGCCCCGGTCTCGCGTTTGATCAGCGCATCTATCTCGCCATAATAGACACGTCGCACTTCCTCATCATTGTAGAAATCCTCGACGTTCGTGTCGTGGCGCGTCAGCGCGAAGCCCTCGCGGTCGAGCGACAATGTTTCGGCGACGGGCCGCGCGTCGTGAACGCGGACCGCGAAATTGCGGTAATTGCCGAAGCGACGGGGCACGCCGGTGCCCTGCGGCGGATTGTAGGTGGCGGGTTTGATCGACAGGTCGGCGAGATAGTTCATGCTCGCCGCCACCCAGTTTCCCTTCTGGTCGCGGCCGGTTCGCGGTTCGAGCAATGTGTCCTGGGCCATGGCAGATCTCCAAATCGCTCCATCGAATCTATTGACGCCGCGCTTGCTTGCCAAGGCGCGAATCGGAACCATTGGACGAACGAGCGCGAATCGCCTTATAACGCCGCCCCTCGCTTTCCCAATAAGCGCGACGATGCACGATCTCAAATGGCTGCGTGATAATCCCGATGCGTTCGACCGCGGCCTGAAGCGACGCGGGATCGAGCCGGCGTCGACAGAAATTCTCCGGCTCGATCGCGACTGGCGTGCGACCCAAACCAAGGCCGAGCAATTGCAGGCGCAACGCAATCGGCTCGCCAAAGAGATCGGCGCCGCCAAAGCCCAGGGCGGTGACGCCGCCGCTCTCTTGCTTCAGGTGAGCGCGAGCAGGGATCAGCAGGCGGTGCTCGAAACCGAGGCCAATGAGATGCGCAGCCGGCTTGACGCCCGGCTCGCGGCCTTTCCCAATCTTCCGGCCGATGATGTGCCCGACGGTGCCGACGAGACCGCGAACAAACTGGTCCGTGCCGTCGGCCAGCCGCCCGGCTTCAATTTCACGCCGAAGGATCATGTCGCGCTGGGAGAAGGAATCCGTGACATGGATTTCGCCCGCGCAGGCAAGTTATCGGGGTCGCGTTTCGTCGTTTTGTCGGGGGCGCTCGCCCGTCTGCACCGGGCTCTCGGGCAATTCATGATGGATCTCCACACGCGTGAGTTCGGCTACACCGAAGTCAACCCGCCCCTGCTCGTGCGCGATGAGATCGCGTTCGGCACTGGACAATTGCCGAAGTTCAGCGAAGATTTGTTCCGCACCACCAACGGCCTGTGGTTGATTCCCACCGCCGAGGTGCCGCTGACCAATCTGGTCGCGGGAGAAATTCTCGATGCCGCGAGATTGCCGCTGCGCTTTACCGCCTGGACGCCCTGCTTCCGCTCGGAGGCCGGTGCCGCCGGCAAAGACACGCGGGGGATGATCCGTCAGCATCAATTCGAGAAGGTCGAGTTGGTTTCCATTGCCCATCCCGATCGTGCCGCCGAAGAGCATGAACGGATGACCGGCTGCGCCGAGGAGGTGCTGAAGCGGCTGGGCCTCGCCTATCGCATCATGCTGTTGTGCGCCGGCGATATGGGTTTCGCCGCCCGCAAGACCTACGACATCGAGGTTTGGCTGCCGGGGCAGAATGCCTACCGCGAGATCTCGAGTTGTTCCGACTGCGGCGAGTTCCAGGCGCGGCGGATGAATGCCCGGTTTCGGCCCCGCGAAAGCCGGGGCGTACGCTTTGTTGCGACACTCAATGGCTCGGCACTCGCGATCGGCCGAACGTTGATCGCGTTGCTGGAAAATTATCAGCGGGCCGACGGCACCATCGCGGTCCCGGAAGCGTTGCGTGAATATGTTGGGCAGGCGACGATCGCGGCGGGAGAATAAGAAAATGCCGTTCGACTTTTCCGGCAGGAAACTCAGTCTGCTTGCCGAATTGCGCCGCGACGGCATCAACGACGAAAGGGTGTTGAAGGCGGTTGAGAGTATTCCGCGTGAGCTCTTCGTGCCGGCAACCTTTCAGGACCGCGCCTATGAAAACATTCCGCTGCCGATCGGCCGCGCCCAGACCATCAGCCAACCCTTCATCGTCGCGTTGATGACCCAGATGCTGCAGGTCGAAGATAAGCATTGCGTGCTCGAAATCGGCACGGGTTCCGGCTACCAGGCTGCGGTGCTATCGCGGCTCTGCCGCCGCGTTTTTACCCTGGAGCGGCATCAGACATTGTTGCAGGAAGCGCAAAAACGCTTCGGCGCGCTGCGCATCCACAACATCACGAGCCGCTTTGGCGACGGCACCAAGGGCTGGCCGGAGGCAGCACCCTATGACCGTATCATCGTCACGGCGGCCGCACCCGAATTGCCGCTGCGGCTGGTTGCGCAATTGCGTGACGGCGGCGTCATGATCGCACCGGTCGGACCGGAACGTCGCGACCAGCGCCTCGTCCGGCTTCGTCGCAACGGCGACGGGCACGATGTGGAAGAGCTGGGCGAGGTACGATTTGTCCCGTTGGTTCGCGGCCTGCCGCGGGAGCGAGCTTCTCAAAAAGAGGAATGACACAAACTTCTCAATCAGTTATACTGATTAGATGAAGTTTAAGATGAGCCTGATTGTCGGGGTCGGCATGGCGCTTGCGGCTTGCGCGCAACGGCCAGAGCCCGCACCCGTGACCGGCTGGAACGCAAGCGGTGATGCCGGCACGATCCGGGTCCGGCCCGGCGACACGGTGCTTGGTATCGCGCGCCACTATGGCGTGCCGCCCCAGTCGATCATCGCGGCAAATCGTTTGGTGCCGCCTTATCGCCTGCTGGTCGGCCAGACATTGGCGGTGCCAGGCGCCGGTGCGACGGGGCCAATTGCCGCCGCCGCGTCGCGATCCCAGCCCCCGCAGGTGGCGCAGCCGCAACCGCCGCAAGCCCCGACGCTCACCGCCGAAGCCGGGCCACTCGCCGACGCCCCGCGCATCGACTCTCCGGAAGTGCCGCCATCGGAGCACCCCGCCACACGGTTCGGCGTGACCGCCGCCAATCAGTCCCCACCCGTTCACGCCGCCGCCACGGCGATCGTGCCTCCCCGCGAGCTCCCGCCGGCAACCCAGAGCGGCGCGCGCGCGTTTGTTTGGCCGGTCCGCGGCCACATCATCGAGGCCTATGGCAGCGGCAGCAACGGCACCCAGAATGACGGCATCAATATCGCCGCGCGCGCGGGAGCGCCGGTCTATGCGGCGGCCGCCGGCGAAGTCGTCTATGTCGGCAACGAACTGCGCGGTTATGGCAATTTGGTGCTAATCAAGCATGAAGGCGGTTATCTCACTGCCTACGCGCATAATGCGACACTCATGGTACGCAAAGGCGACCATGTCGCGCGCGGCCAAGTCATCGCGCTGGTCGGCGCCACCGGTCAGGTCAGAGAGCCGCAGCTCCATTTCGAAATCCGGTACGGCCGCGATCCGGTCGACCCGATGCAATATCTGCCACCGGAACAGCAAGCATCGATCCGCAACTAGTCAGCCGCCGATTTTCTTGCCCTGCCGACCCGCCAGATCCTGAATATATTGCCACGCGACGCGTCCCGAGCGCGCACCTCGCGTGATGGCCCATTCGCTTGCCTCCGCTTTCAATTGTTCGGACGGCAGCGACAGGCCATATCGTTCGGCGTAGCCACGCACCATCGCATGATAGGTCTCGTTGTCGCACGCGTGAAAGCCAAGCCACAGACCGAAGCGGTCCGAAAGCGCCACTTTTTCCTCGACCGTCTCCCCCGGATTGATCGCGGTTGAGCGCTCATTCTCGATCATGTCGCGCGACAAGAGATGACGCCGGTTGGAAGTGGCATAGAGCACCACGTTCTCGGGCCGGCCTTCGATGCCGCCTTCAAGCACGGCTTTCAACGATTTGTAGCTGGTGTCCTGCCCGTCAAACGAGAGATCATCGCAAAACAAGACACAGCGCCGGACGCTGCCGCGCAATCGGGCAAGAAGATGGGGCAGCGTGGGAATGTCCTCCCGATGGATCTCGATCAGCACGAGCCGGTGCGGCACCGCGGTATTGATCGCGGCGTGAACGGCTTTGATCAACGAGCTCTTGCCCATGCCGCGCGCGCCCCAGAGCAGCGCGTTGTTGGCGGGCAACCCCTCGGCGAACCGCCGCGTGTTGTCAAGCAGTATGTCGCGCACCTGGTCGATACCCTGCAAGAGATCGAGTGCGATGCGGCTGACCTGCTCCACCGGCTCGAGCCAGGCGCGATCCGCGTGCCAGACAAAGGCGTCGGCCTTCGTCAGGTCGTTGACCGGCGGTGCCGGCGGCGCAAGCCGCTCCAACGCGTCGGCGATGCGCCGCACCACCGCAGCATCGAGTTCCGGTAATCTGGCCATGATGGAAATCCCTGAACCGGACGCGGACGCTAAGCATAGGGCCTTGCCGCGTCAACCGGCGCCGCCGTATTAGTGAGTTGTGGAGGAAGATTTATGGAGGGCAAGGTCTGCGTCATCACCGGGGCTACGTCGGGCCTTGGCCTCGAAGCCGCGGAGCGGCTTGCCAAGATGGGCGCGCGGCTCCTGTTGGTCGGCCGCGACCCAGCGCGCGGCGACGCGGCCTTAGCGCGGCTGCGCGGAGCGGCACCGGGGGCGTCGCCTAGTATCTATTACGGCGACCTCTCGAGGCTGTCGGAGATGAAGCGCATCGCTGCCGCGATCGGCAACGCCGAGCCGCGAATCGACGTGTTGATCAACAATGCCGGTTCGATGTTTGCGTCGCGGCACGAGACCGCCGACGGGCTGGAAATGACCTTCGCACTCAATCATATGGCGTATTTCGTTATCACCAATTTGCTGCTGGACCGCCTGCAAGCGCCCGAGCCTGCCCGCATCGTTTCGACCGCGTCGGTGGCGCATTTTGGACAGAAGCTCGATTTCGACGATCTGCAATTTAAGAAGCGCTATAGCGCTCGGCAGGCCTATGGCCGTTCCAAGTTGGCCAACATCTTGTTCACCCGGGAGCTAGCGCGGCGTCTCGACGGCACCGGCGTCACGGCTAACTGCCTTCATCCAGGTTTTGTCGCGACCCGGTTCGGCGCCGACAACGGCCTCGTTGCAAGGCTCGCAATTCGCGTCGCCATGCTCGGCGCGATCGGGGTGGAAGAGGGCGCCGATACGATCGTCTATCTTGCCTCCTCGCCCGAGGTGTCGGGTTTGAGTGGCGGCTACTATCAGCAACGGCGCCTGGCGCAAGCCAGCGTCGAGAGCCAGGATTTGGAGGCGGCGCGACGACTGTGGACCGAAAGCGCGCGGATCTCGGGTATCGCGGTCTGACTCGTGGCGCTGCGCAATCCCTACGAGGTACTGGACGTCAAGCCGGATGCGAGCGAGGCAGAGATCCGTGCGACCTATCGCAAGCTGGCCAAGAAATTTCACCCCGACCTCAATCCCGGCAACAAGCAGGCCGAGGCCCGATTCAAGGAGATCAGTGCCGCCTACGACATCGTTGGCGACAAGGAAAAGCGAGCGCGCTTCGACCGCGGCGAGATCGATGCGAGTGGCACCGAGCGCCCGCCAAATCCTTATGGCGATTATCGTCACTACGCCGAGGCCGACGCCGGCGAGCGCTATCGCGGTTCCGGCTTCCGCGGCGCCGAGAACATGTCGCAGGAAGACCTCGAAGACCTGTTCTCGTTCTTCGGCAGTGCCGCGCGCGGCGGACGCGCCGGTGACGGCGGCGAACGGCAATTTCGCATGCGCGGCGAAGATCGGCTGTACCGGCTGCAGGTCGAGTTTCTCGACGCCATCAATGGCGGCCAGAAACGGCTGGATTTGCCTGGTGGCAAAACTCTCGACGTTCGCATTCCAGCAGGCTTGCGTGACGGACAAATCCTGCGCCTCAGCGGCCAGGGCGACCCGGGCATCGGCGGCGGGCCGCCAGGTGATGCGCTGATCGAGGTTCATGTCGAGCCGCATCCCCTGTTTCGTCGCGAGGGCGATGACATTCACATGGAACTGCCGGTCACGATTGCGGAAGCCGTGCTCGGCGCCAGAGTCGCGGTGCCAACAGTGGACGGCAGCGTCACGATGTCGATCCCTGCCGATTCAAACGCAGGGCGGGTGCTGCGCTTGAAGGGCAAAGGTGCCCCCAAGCCCGGCCTCAAGGGAGAGCGCGGCGACCAATATGTCGCGCTCAAGATCGTGCTGCCGGAACCGGCCGACCCGGAGCTGACCGCATTTCTCAAAAATTGGGGCCCGTCACATCGATACGATCCCCGGAGTAAGTTCCGATGATCACTTTTGAAGCGGTGATCCGCAGCGTTGCCGGCGTGCGCCCGACCGAATTGCGCGCCTGGATCGCGGAAGGGTGGGTGCAGCCAGAAACCGCGCGCGGCATCCTCGTCTTCCGCGAAATCGATGTCGCGCGCGTTCAGCTTATCCACAATCTGCGCCGCGACCTCGCGATCGGCGACGAGGCCTTGCCGGTGGTGCTCAACTTGCTCGACCAGCTTTATGCCATGCGCCGTCGGCTGCGGGCGCTGAACCAGGCGATCGCCGCGCAGCCGCCAGCCGTGCGGCGTACGCTGCGCGTCGCACTGCGCGCCCCGCGCCACAGCCCTGAGCGCCGCCGCAAATGACGCCCCGCTTGAAGCGCGGCGGGCGGCGTCGCTAGGACGGGGCCCTGGAAACACCGTCCGATTGATGCGACGTATCAGAAAAACTGCCCGATCTCGTTGCCAGGAGAAGGCGACATGAACCCTGCCATGATCCTCTTGATCTTGATTCATATTCTGTGCGCGGTGATTTGGGTCGGGGGCATGGTGTTCGCGCATTTCATGTTGCGGCCGGCGGCGTTGCCGCTTGAGCCCCCGGTGCGCCTGCCACTGTTCCGCCGGACATTCGAACGATTCTTTCCCACGGTTTGGGCAACTGTCATACTGCTGCTCGCAACTGGCTTCGCCATGATCGTGCTGGGCTTCGGCGGGTTCGCAACCGCACCCCAATATGTCGACGTCATGATGGCGCTCGGCATCGTCATGATGCTGGTCTTCGGCCATCTCTTTTTCGGGCCGTGGAGGCGCATGCGGGGCGCGCTCGACCGCGGCGATTTTCCCGGCGGCGCCGCGGCACTCAATCAAATCCGGATGATCGTCACGTTCAATCTCTATCTTGGTCTGATCGTGGTCGGGGTGGCGGCGACCGGACGGTATTGGGGAGCTTAGACTATGTGTCCCATGAGAGGGATCGGTTCGAGGCTCGTTGCAATCGCGCTGTTCACCGCGGGGTTGAGCGCCTGTGACATACTCACCGCGGGCCCCTACAGCGCTCCCGTGGTGGCACCGCCGGCAATAGCCCTGCCTGCAATGATGCGGCCGGCCGATCCGACACTCGCCCGGATCTACTTCTTCCGCGATTACGACACTGCCGGTACGATGCAGTGGACCTCAATAGCGCTCAACGGTCGAAATGTGGGCGACATTGCCCAGGGCGCGTACTTTTATCGTGATGTAATCCCGGACACGTACACGGTCACGGTCCGCTCCCAAGGGATTCATTCGGATCAATTCGCGACCGTCACTGTGCTGCGCGGCAGCACAACCTTTATCCAAGTCTTTAGCAGCGATTTCTATGCGGCGCAGTCGACAACGAGTCCCTTCAGCTATTCCGGGCCAGCGACATTCGGTGATGTCGTCATCCCGCCCGACCTCGCGCTCGCACGGATTGCGAGACTCCACCCACAAAGCTGAGACCGCCATGAAACGGATCTTCCTACTGACACTGCTCGGGATTGCCATTGTTGCCAGTTCCGCGCTTGCGCAAACCTTTCCGGGCCCAGCGAACCCGACGCAGGCACGCATCTATTTCTATCGCACGGAGGATATCGCCAATCAGGTGGTGCGGTGGACCGGGGTTTTCATCAACGGTCAGAACGTCGGTTCCCTGGGCGCGCGGTCCTACTTCTATCGCGACGTCGCCCCGGGCACCTATCGGATCAGCGTCAGCAGCGACATACCCTATCAGGACCAATACCAGAACATAACCGTGGCCGCGAACAGCACCACGTTTGTTCGGGTCTTCAGTGTGCCGGGGTATGGTGCGACGGTGAACAACGGGCAGCTTTATTGGCCCAGCGTCTTCGGCAATCACGTGACCGATCCGGCCATCGCTCAGGCGCAGATGGCTGGTCTCAGCCCGGCGCAATAGGCATGGGCAACACCGCTACACTAGACGACTTCGCGCGGACGCGCTGTCGACTTGAACTTCGCCAGGGCTTGCGGTGTGTCGATGTCAGTCAGGACGCTGTCCGTGCCCATCTCCGTCTCGCCCACGAGATCGGGATGCGCGGCGATAACGGCTCGGGCGCCGCTGTCGCCCTCGACCCGCGCCAGCTCCAAGAACATCTGTTTGCCGAGCAGCACCGGATTGCCGCGTTTGCCCTTGCGGGTCGGCACGACGATGGCACGGCCCTCGACCGGATTGAAAGCGCCAATCAACCGATCGATCTCGCCGGCGGCGACGCGTGGCATGTCACCGAGCAAAACCACAACGCCGTCGATGTCGGCGGGCAGGGCGGCGAGCCCGGCTTTCATCGAAGTCGACAGGCCCTGCGCGTAATCGGCGTTATGAACGATGGTCAGAGGCAAGCCGCCAAGGGCCGCCTCGACGGCGCGCTGCTCATGCCCTGTGACTGCGATCACGGGGCGTGCCGCTGAAGCGAGCGCCGCCTCCGCGGCGTGGCGTACCATCGGTCTGCCGTCGATTTCGATCGTCAGCTTGTTGATGGTGCCCATACGCGTCGATTGGCCGGCGGCAAGAATGATGGCGGCAATGCGCGGCGCCCGCGGAGCCGCACCTTCGGTGCCGACAGCGGTTGCGGCGCGGGGCAGGCCACGCGTCGGGATATCGGCGAGCAAGCCGCCGACGCCCATCCGCATGATCTCGTTGGGCCCCGCCGGCAATCCGGCGCAAAGTCGTTGCAAGACCCAATCATAGCCGTTGACCTTCGGCGAGCGTGCGCAGCCCGGTAAACCAAGCACCGGTACCGGACCCAACTTGCCCATCAGCATAAGGTTGCCGGGATCGACCGGCATGCCGAAATGAATAATCTCACCGCCGGCGCCGACAACCGCCGCAGGAATGACATCGCGGCGGTCAATGATCGCCGAGGCGCCGGCGATCAGCACCATGTCGGCGCCGCCGCGAACCGCGATCCGGATATGCTCAGCCAGCTCCATCGCCTCATGGGCGCAGCGGCTCTCCGCAACCAGCATGCTGCCGAGCGCAGCGAGCCGGTCGCGCGTCGTCGTGACCGTCTTGTCGAGGACGCTTTCCTTCAACCCCGGCAAGCGCGTCTGGATCAGGGCGACGTGCTTTTCCGCAAACGGCACGACCTCGAAGACCGGCGTAGCGGCACGGGCCTTGGCGGTGCAGGCAGCGACGATGTCGCCGTCGACGGCGAAGGGGATGATCTTGACCGTTGCGACCATTTGTTTCGGCGCGACGACGGTGTAAGGTTCGACCGTTGCCAGGGTGACGCTCTCGTCAACCAGATTGAAGGCATCGACTGCCGCGCGATTGACGATGCAGAGCCCCAAGGGCTGGGCATAGAAATTGACCCGCCCTGTGGCGGCAGGACCGATCACGACGCCAGGCGCCGCCAGGGCTTCCGCGGTCGCGGCCGCCGCCTCGTTTTCGCCGATATCGCCCGGTTCGAGCTTGGCGGCGATGACGGTGCTCTTGCCCGCCGCTGCGAGTGCCGCGATATCGTCGGCGGTGAGAACCCGGCCTTTCTTTAGGCCACGCCCCGGTAGGACAATGCTATGGGCGAGCGCGGCACCAAGTGCTTCGGTCACCCGCAACTCGCCGAATTTCACTCGGCCGCCTCACGGGCTTTCGCGGCCGCGCGTTCGGCCTTGGCCTGCTCGACAGGCGCGCGCAGCACCTGCGTCACTTCGGCCATGATCGAGACCGCAATCTCGGCAGGCGAAATCGCGCCGATCTTGAGGCCAATGGGCCCGTGAATCCGCGCCATCTGCTCTTCGGTGAAGCCCGCCTCTTTGAGGCGCTCGCAGCGGCGCGCGTGGGTTCTGCGCGAGCCGAGGGCGCCAATGTAGAAGGCGTCGGAACGCAAAGCCTCGGCCAATGCCGGATCATCGAGCTTTGGATCGTGGGTCAAAGTAACAATGGCTGTGCGCCGGTCGGGGACCAGCTGCTTCATGGCGTCATCCGGCCATTCGCCGTTGAGGGTGACGTCGGGAAAGCGCTCGGCGTTGGCGAAGGCACTGCGAGGATCGACGATGGTGACGAGATATCCCGTCAACGCCGCCATGCGTGCGAGCGGCTGTGCGATGTGGACCGCGCCGACGACCAGCATGCGCAGACGCGGGTTGAAGATCTCGATGAAGAGCTTGCCGTCGCCGGTCATGACGGTGTCGTTTTCGTCGCGTTCCCAGGCACGGCGAATGGCCGCGGCGATGACGTCGTCTACCGGCAAATCTCCTGCAATTTCATGGCCTTGCACAAGGCTTTGCTTTCCTGACTTTAAATTGGTGACGAGGGCCGCCGCCTTGCCCGAGCGACTGGCCGCGAGTGCCTGATTTAAAAGCCTTATGTTCATTCGACGCGCTCGACAAAGACGTCGATCTTGCCGCCGCAGGCAAGCCCGACCTCCCAGGCCCGCTCATCGGTGACGCCGAAGGAGAGTAGCCGCGGCTGGCCGTCTTTGATGGCCTTCAATCCTTCCTCGATCACCGCGCCCTCGACGCAGCCGCCCGAGACCGAACCGACAAAGGCGCCGTCGTCGGCGAGCGCCAGCTTCGATCCGGTCGGCCGCGGCGATGAGCCCCAGGTCGCAACCACGGTTGCCAAGGCGACGCCCTTGCCTTCGCCGCGCCAGATCGCCGCCTGATCCAGAATCTGCTCATTGTCGCCCATGCTCACCCCGCTTCCCGCCACGCGGCCGCGGCATCCAGACGCCGCGGACCCGGTTTGCTCAATGCCATAACCAGCTCCTCCAAGCTTTCGAGGCTGTGGACGGGCCGGAATTCATCAACGTGGGGCAATATCGCCTTCACGCCCAATGATTTTGGCGCAAACCCTTCATAACGCAACAGCGGGTTCAGCCAAATAAGACGCCGGCTGGATTTGTGCAGCCGCTCCATTTCGCGCCCGATCTCGGCGCCAGCATCGCGGTCGAGCCCATCCGATATCAGGATCACCACCGCGCCCTGGCTCAGCACTCGCCGCGACCAATGACGATTGAATGCGGCAAGACAATGACCGATGCGGGTGCCGCCCGACCAATCTTCGACGACGCCGGCGACCGCGTCGAGCGCGTCATCGACATCGGCCTCCCGCAAATAGCGGGTGATGTTGGTCAGCCGCGTGCCGAAAAGGAAGGTGTAGACGCGGTCACGATCGTTGGTGACGGCGTGGACGAAATGCAGAA
This sequence comes from Alphaproteobacteria bacterium, assembly GCA_030041335.1. Lineage (GTDB taxonomy): Bacteria > Pseudomonadota > Alphaproteobacteria > ATCC43930 > CGMCC-115725 > JAATGI01. The sequence goes on from JASHOB010000138.1 coordinate 73,454, forward strand.
ACACACGGCTGTAGCGCGCCATCGACCCGGATATGTCGCACAAGATGACGAGCGGCGGCGGCCGGTCGCGCCTGCTCCGGCGCTTCAGGGCCAGCATGCCGGACGATCGCAGCTGCGCCCTGAGCGTGGCCCGCATATCGGCGCGCGCGCCCCGCGGATCCGGTCGGAAACGTCGCGTCGGCACGTCGCGGACGGGCAGGCGTATATGGCGGATTGCGCTTTTCGCACGCGCCAGCTCTTCCAGCGACATTTTCTCGAAGTCCATCTTCTGCAACACTTCGCGCTCCGAAAATGTCATGCGCGCGTCAATCTCAAGTTCCTGCTTCTGCTGATGCTCGCGGCCATCGCCGCCACCCGGCGTCTTCAGCGCCTCGGCAAGACGGCGATTCATCTCTTCACCCGGCGCAGCCTCGGTCCGGAGGTCCGGCATCAGCATCTGCATCATCCGCTCGAGCAACTGCGGATTGCGCCAAAAAATGTGGAACGCCTGGTCGAAAAGATCGCGCTGGTCGCGGCGATTGACGAATACCGAGTGAAGCGCCCAGTAAAAGTCGTCGCGGCTTTCGATGCCGGCCTTCTGCAAGGCTTCGACCGCCAGCAACACTTTGCCCGGCCCGATCGGCAGGCCCGCCGCGCGCAGAGCCCGCGCGAAATACATGATGTTCTCGAGCAGCCGGCCGCCACCGCCGTGCCCGCCGCCGTCGACGAGCGCATCTGCCGCGGCCATGGCGCGCTACTTGGCCGTCGCCAGCTCCTGCTTGACCTGGCGCAACAGGCGCTCGGCCTCGGAGCCTTGGATTTTCATGATATCGTCCTGGTATTTCAGCAGCACGCCCAACGTGTCATTGATTGCTTCAGGGGTGAGCGCCAGGACATCGAGTTGCGACAGCGCGTGGGCCCAATCGATCGTCTCGGCGACGCCCGGCAGCTTGAACAGGTCCTTCATGGCCCGCAGCTTCTGCACGAATGCGACGACCTCGCGGCTCAGGCTCAGCGCCGCGCCGGGCGCCTTGATGCGCAGAATCTCGAGTTCACGCTCCGCGTTGGGATAATCGACCCAGAAGTAGAAACAGCGGCGCTTCAGCGCGTCATGAATTTCACGGGTACGATTGGAGGTAATAACGACAATCGGCGGGTGCTCGGCCTTCACCGTGCCGATTTCCGGCACCGTGATCTGGAAGTCGGACAGGGTTTCAAGCAGATATGCCTCGAACGGCTCGTCGGTGCGGTCGAGTTCGTCGATCAGTAGCACCGGCGGGCCGGCAATGTCCGGCTCCAGTGCCTGAAGCAGGGGCCGCTTGATCAGGAAACGGTCGGAAAAGATATTTTCCTCGACCGTATCGCGGCTCTCGTCGCCGGTCTCGGCGAGGCGGATCTCGATCATCTGCCGCGCATAATTCCATTCATAGACCGCGGAGGCGACGTCGAGACCCTCGTAGCACTGCAGCCTAATCAGCCTGCGGCCGAGCGTGCCGGCCAACACTTTCGCGATCTCGGTCTTGCCGGTACCGGCTTCGCCCTCAAGAAAGAGCGGCCGGTTCAGGCTGAGCGCGAGGTAAACCGCGGTGGCGAGGCTGCGATCGGCGACGTATTGGCCGCGGCCGAGAAGTTCAAGCGTAGCGCTTACCGAAGCGGGCAGGACGGACATTGTTTCTGGAGGCTCGATATCGGATGGAATATGGCGATTACAATAGCGGCCAAGAGCTCCGCCGGCCAGCCCTTCGACCGGGCGAGCGGCGTGCCGGCCTGATGCGCCCATGTCACGCACCCCGGACAACGGCAGATGCCCGACTAGCGACGGGCGGCAATCCGCAGTGCCGGGGCGTGACCGGCCAGCAGCGGCGGTTGTTCTATCCTGCTTTCGCCACCGCGCGGCGTGCCATCACGCCGATCAAGTGGGCGCGATATTCGCTCGATGCATGGATGTCGGAGTTGAGGCCATCGGCCTTCACCGACAGGTTCTTGAGCGCGTCGCCATTCCATGACTTGCCGAGGGCCGCTTCGGCCTCTTTCCAGCGGAACACGCAGGGACCCGCACCGGTGACGCCGACACGAACATTGCCACCGGTCTTGGCGACGAAGGTGCCGACAATGGCGTAGCGCGATGCCGGGTTCGGAAACTTCATATAAGCGGCCTTCTCCGGAATCGGGAAACTCACTGCGGTCACGATCTCGTCACTGCCGAGCGCTGTCTCGAACAGGGCCTTAAAGAAATCATCGGCCGCGATCTTGCGCTTGTTAGTGATCACCGTGGCGTTGAGCGCAACCACCGCCGAGGGGTAGTCGGCCGCCGGGTCGTTGTTGGCGATTGAACCGCCGATCGTGCCGCGATTGCGAACCGCGGGGTCACCGATATGGGAAGCGAGCTCGGCCAGCGCCGGAATGGCGCTCTTCACCTCGGGCGAGTTGGCAACGTCGACATGCTTGGTCATGGCGCCGATCACAATGGCGTTGCCTTCGCGCCTGATGCCCTTCAACTCGGCGATGCCGCCGAGATCGATCAGCGCCGAAGGCTTGGCAAGACGCTGCTTCAGTGTCGGGATCAGCGTCATGCCGCCTGCGACCAGCTTGGCTTCGCCGTCGGCCCCGATCACCTTGGCGGCATCGGCGACACTTGCGGCCTTCTGGTATTTGAAATCGTACATGGGGTTGCTCCAATGATGTGTCGGTCAAGCCGCTAAGCGGCGGTGGATGGCGCGCCAGACTTTCTCGGGCGTTGCCGGCATGGTGAGATCGTTGACGCCGACCGCGTTCAGCGCATCGACGACGGCGTTCATGACCGCCGCCGGCGCGCCAATGGCGCCGGCCTCGCCGCAGCCTTTGACGCCGAGCGGATTGTGCGTGCACTTGGTGACGTGGGTGCCGACGGTGAAGGACGGCAGATTGTCGGCGCGCGGCATGCAGTAATCCATCAGCGAGCCGGTGATGAGCTGGCCGCTCTCAGCGTCGTAAACGGCGTTTTCGAGCAATGCTTGGCCAACGCCCTGCGCAAGGCCGCCATGGACCTGGCCTTCAACCACCATCGGATTGACAATGGTGCCGAAATCGTCGGCGGCGACAAGGTTCACGAGTTTTACTTCGCCAGTGTCGCGGTCGATTTCGACTTCGGCGATATGCGTGCCCGACGGGAAGGTGAAATTCTTCGGGTCGTAATAGGCCGTCTCGTCGAGACCCGGCTCCAGCGTCTCGAGTGGATAATTGTGTGGCACGTAGGCAGCGAAAGCGACCGCACCGAACGGCACATTCTTGTCGGTACCGGCGACCGTGTAAGCGCCGTTCTTGAACTCGATATCGGCTTCCGATGCCTCCATCAGGTGGGCGGCAATCTTCTTGCCCTTGTCGACGACCTTGTCGAGCGCCTTGACCAGCGCCGACCCGCCGACCGGCAGCGAACGCGAACCGTATGTGCCCATGCCAAACGCCGACTTGGCGGTATCGCCGTGCACGACGTCGATATTCTCGATCGGTACGCCAAGCCGGTCGGAGATGACCTGCGCAAACGTGGTCTCGTGGCTCTGGCCATGACTGTGGGTGCCCGTGAACATCGTGATCGAGCCAGTCGGATGAACGCGCACTTCCGCCATCTCGTAGAGGCCCGCCCGCGCGCCGAGGGCACCGGCTACCGCCGACGGTGCGACCCCGCATGCCTCGATGTAAGAAGCAAGGCCAATGCCGCGCAGCTTGCCGTGCTTCGCCGCCTCCTCACGACGCAGGCCGAAGCCGGCGTAATCCGCCGCCTTTAAGGCCATGTCGAGGGTCGCGAAGTAGTCACCGGAATCATAAGCGAGAGCAACCGGCGTTTGATAAGGGTAAGCGTCCTTCGCGATAAAATTGCGGCGTCGAAGTTCGGCTGGATCGATCGTCAATTCCTGCGCCGCCTTGGAGACAATCCGCTCAACGACATAGCAGGCCTCGGGGCGCCCGGCGCCGCGATAGGCGTCGACGGGCACCGTATTGGTGAAGATCGCCTTCACTTCGGCGTAGATGGCGGGCGTGGTGTAGGTGCCCGCAAGCAAGGTGGCGTAGAGATAGGTCGGGACCGCCGGGGCGAAGGTCGACAGATATGCCCCAAGATTGGCCTGGGTCGAGACTTTGAGGGCGAGGAATTTGCCGTCCTTGTCGAGTGCCAGCTCGGCGTGCGTGACGTGGTCACGACCCTGCGCGTCCGAGGCGAAGCTCTCACCGCGCTCTGCCGTCCATTTGATCGGCCGCTTCACCTGGGCTGATGCCCAGGTCAGGATGCATTCCTCGGCGTAGAGAAAAATCTTGGAGCCGAAACCGCCGCCGACATCCGGCGCAATGACTCGGAGCTTGTGCTCCGGCAGCTGCAACACGAACGCCCCCATCAGGAGGCGAATGGCGTGCGGATTCTGGCTCGTGGTGTAGAGCAGATGTTCGCCGGTGCCGAAGTCATATTCGGCGATTGCCGCGCGCGGCTCCATCGCATTGGCTACCAGGCGATTGTTGACGATCTCGATCTTGGTGACGTGCGCCGCCTTGGCAATAATCGCATCGACCGCCGCCTCGTCGCCAATCGCCCAGTCGTAGCAGATATTGTTCGGCACGTTCTCGAACAGGAGCGGCGCGCCGGATTTGGTTGCGGCCTCCATTGTCGGGATCGCCGGTAGCGGCTGATAGTCGACCTCGATCAGCTCGGCCGCATCCTTCGCTTGCGCCTTCATATCGGCAATAACAACCGCGACCGGATCGCCGACATGACGCACTTTGCCCTGCGCCAACACGGGATGGGGCGGCTCATGCTGCGGTGAGCCATCCTTGAATTTGACCACCCAACCGCAGGGCAAGCCGCCGACCTTGATGTCCTCGCCGGTGAACACAGCGATCACGCCAGGTGCCGCCTTCGCCTTGCTCGTGTCGATTTTGCCAACCATCGCGTGCGCGTGCGGGCTGCGCAAGATGTAGGCATAGGCTTGGTTTGGACGATTGATGTCGTCGACGTAATTTCCCTTGCCGGTGAGGAAGCGGAAATCTTCTTTACGGCGCACCGCCGCGCCGATGCCGGTGTCGGCCATTAGCGGCTTCCCGCCATCGCCTCCGCGCCCGCTTTGATCGCCTTCACTATGTTGTGATACCCGGTGCAGCGACAGATATTGCCCTCGAGCCACTCACGGATTTCGTGCTCGGTCGGGTGCGCATTGCGATGGGCGAGGTCGACCGCGCTCATCACCATGCCCGGTGTGCAGAAACCGCATTGCAGGCCGTGATTCTCGCGGAACGCCGCCTGCATCGGGTGCAGTTCATCGCCCTTGGCAAGCCCCTCGATGGTCAGGACGTTGGTCCCGGCCGCTTGCACCGCGAGCAGCGTGCAGCTCTTTACCGACGCGCCATCGACGTGAACGACGCAAGCGCCGCATTGACTCGTATCGCAACCGACGTGAGTCCCAGTAAGCCCAAGATGCTCGCGCAGCAACTGGACAAGCAGCGTGCGGTTCTCGACTTCGACGGTCGCTTGCTTGCCATTTACTGTCAATGTGACGGAGGGCATAGCGTCATTCCCTTCTATATATAGCGTTTTGCTGGAAATATTATTGATCGGAGTTTCACCATCCGACCATGTTCGGTCAAGCACAGACAAAAATACATCACACAAAAATCGCGAGAATGACGATGACGATGACGATCAAACCGACAACCCATGCCCACGGCGGCAGACGCATACCGTCCGAGGGCACGGCCGCTGGCGCGGGCGGCGTGGAAGTTCGCGGCGCCGCCGTCTCGCCCGGCGTCGCTGGTGGCGCGTTCGTCTCGGGCCGTGCCGCGTTGTCGGCCGCGACCGCGGCGGGAATGGCGGCTTCGGTCGCGGCGGCCGGGTGCGGCGCTGCGACCGCGGCACTGAAGCGGCCAAAAAAATCATCGGCCATTTTGCGAGCAACGCCATCGATCAGGCGCGAGCCAATCTGCGCCAGCTTGCCGCCGACTTGCGCCTCGACCTGATAGCTGAGGACGGTGCCGCCGGCGCCGTCATCGGCGAGCTTCACCGTGGCGCCGCCTTTGGCGAAGCCGGCGGCACCGCCGGTGCCTTCGCCGCTGATCCGATAGCCGTTCGGTGGATCGAGATCACTCAACGTCACCTTGCCGGCAAACTTCGCCGCGACCGGACCGACCCGGGCCGAAACCCGCGCCGTCATCTCGGTGTCGGACAATTTTTCGATGCTTTCGCAGCCCGGGATGGCGGCGCGTAACACCTCGGGATCGTTGAGCGCCAGCCAGACCTTTTGCCGCGATGCCGAGATCCGGTATTCACCGGTCATATCCATGGCGGATATTCCTTCTCAATCAGGGGCGCGAGCCTATCGCTGCGCGGCGCCTCGATCAATCGATCGCGCGGGGCTGCCGGGCGACGCCGATCATGCAGTCGAGCGCCGCGCGGTCCCAATTCGCGAGATCCGCGGCCGCATCGTATGTGCTTTTGAGAAAGCCAAGCACCACAGCGTCCGGGTCGGACGAGGTTCGCACGGCCTCGTAAGGCAAAATGAACTCGCCCAGCTGGTCATGAAAATAAGCAGCCGGTGGCCAAACCGCGGCCGCCTCGAAGCCCGGGGGTAGGGGATAGGCGTAGGAATAGAACGCGGCCTCGTCAATAAGACCGCCCCCTGGCCAGAAACCGGCACTGCTTACCTCATGGGAATAGGCTTCTCGGACCACCGCATCGGCGAGGTGCGGCACGCCGCCCGGATGCACCGGCGCACGCCGACCGGAGAAACGCGTCACCGCCAGGTCGAAGCTGCCCCAGAAGAAATGCACGGGGCTGACTTTGCCAAGAAAGCCGGTACGGAATTGTTTGAAGAGGTTGTCCGCTCGCAGCAGAACGCGCCAAAAGCGATGTGCATAGCCGGGGTCGTAGGCGGCATGAACGTGGTCTTGATCGAACGGAATTGCTTCGACCAGCTCGTTCGGTACGCGATCGATCGTGAGCGTGACGCCGAGGAGCGCGAGCGCGGCCATGACCGCCGCGTAGAAGTCGGCGACGCTCCGCGACCGCAACGCCACCCTCTGTTCGTCCCCGCGGTCCGTGCGCAGAACCAAAGCGTGAGCGATGAAATCAAACTCCGCCTCGAACACTCGATCGCCATAAGGGATCGGCGTCGTGGTGAGGCCGCGCGCCGTCAAGTAAAGCGCGCTGTGCCAAGAATGATTGAGCCACGGCGTCTGCGCCACGCGCAACTTGCCAATGATCTGCGTCCAAAGATGCAGCGTGGCGCAAGTGGGGCGCCATTCGGCCAGTGGAAGCGCGGGCCAGGCCTCCGGGTTGCCAACCATATTCCCTCTCAGTCGGGTGGCGCGATCGCGCCCTCAAGGCATAGTCCAGGCCATCTCGGGGGTCACGCATTTTTCGGTGACAGCGCGTCCGGCCTCCCACGGGCAAGTGCCGCTTTGCCGAACGTCGCTGTCGCCGACGCTCACCACCGCACATTTTGTGGTGGCGTTGTACGAGGTGAACCGGCGGGCGGGCGCCCGGGATTGTCCGCAGGCGATCGTCGGGCACCCAAAATGGGAATCCGTGAGCTTGCGCTCTCGCATGCGCCCCGCTCGCGTGCCTTAGGTCGAAGCGGCAGCGCGAGCTCCTCGGGACGTGACCGCGTCAGACTAGGGCGACGATGTGGAACCGGTCATTCGCGTCTCGGAGGCGCGTCGGTTGACTTCGTTGATGGCGCTCCGCGCGGCGGCAACGCGTTCTATCGCGAGCTTGGCCTCCGGATTTGCGGTCATGAACCGATCGAAATCCGATTTACGGAGTACGAGAAGTCGGCAGTAGGTCAATGCCACAATGTCGGCGTTGCGCCGCTGACCCGAAAGCAGGGCCATCTCGCCAAAAAATTCGCCGGTGCCGAGACGCACGCGGGCCTGCGGCAGAATCACCTCCACCGCTCCCGAGCCAATGAAATAGACCGCGCCTCCCACATCACCCTTGCGCACGATCCGCTGGTTCGGTACCGCAAAAAAGGGCCGCAGCAAGCGCGCGACCGCATCCAATTGGCGATCGGACAAGTCCGAGAGGAGGTCAAGTTTTCGCAGCAAGGCGAAGGTCACCAGGCCAATATCCAAGCGCGGGCGTTTCTCCGGCGCTTGAGCACTCAGTACACTGCGTCTCAAGTCATCGTAGACTTCGCGGGCGATCAAGCCTTCCGCGAGCAGGCTTTCATAGCGAGCGGCTTCCCGGCGCAAAGCGGCCCGCCGCAACAACAGAGCTTCCAGATCGGTCGCGTAGATGGGATATTGTAAGCGCAGTGCGCCGAGGGCACTCGAAACCTTTTTTCGTCTCTGGTCGATGATCTCACCGGCGATTTGGCTGATGCGGTTGCCAAAAATCGGGTCGATGCGCTCGTCGTTGAAGCGCTCAAGGTTTTCCAGCAGGACCCGCGTAATTAACAGCGTCTCCATGCGGTCCGCGAGCTGGTCGGCAAGAAACCGAATAATCCCCAAGTATCGGTAAAGGAAATACGCGGTTCGAAACGTCAATGCAAACGCAAGCGAATTATCGACCGCCCGGCGGTAGCCCAGCCGTCCGTCGTCGCGCGCACCCTCGGCGAGCGAGTCCGCGGTGGCGAGAAGTATCTGGACAACGCGGGGAGACGCGGAGTGACCGGCCAGTGTCTCGAGCACCAACAAACGCTCCTGGTTGGCCAGCGCCACCAAGGTAACGGCAAGTCTGTCCCGCTCGCTTAGCAACGTTCCCGAAGGAGGGCGCTCGCTTCCGGCAGCTACCCGTCTTTCATAAGGTGCAACCACCCGTTCGACGGCGGCCGGCGTCAACTCAGGTCCGTGTGCAATCTGTCGCACCGCGTCGGTCACCTCTGCATAGGCCAGCACCACGAAGTGATCGCGCAGCGCTTGATCGCGCGGCGAGAGCCGATCGAGAGCCAGGATGCCGATGAGCCAGCGCAACGTCGTGGCGTGAATGAATAACGTATAGAGCACGAACCCGGTCGCCAGCGTGGCAACGAAGCGACGTATATCCGGGCCGATTGCGGTGTCCTCGGTAATCGCCAGCGCAAGAACCAGCGTCAGGGCACCGCGAAGACCGCCCCAGAAAATTGCCACCTTATAAGAAAGGTTGATCGGTTTTGTGAGCCCGAACCGCTCGAGTGGCGGCATCAGGACGAACAGCGAAAAAATGCGAGCCCCAAAAGCCGCAACGATCAGAACCAACAGCAGGACAACATCGGATAATCCGACATTAACGAGGAGGTGCGGCACCAAGATTGACGCGAGAATGAAAATCAACGACCGGGCCCAGAACGCGACCTGTTCCCACAATTCAACCAAGAAATCCCAGTGGGCAGGTTCGATCCGCGACCGACCGAGTGCACTTAGCGTTGCGCCGGTCGCGAGAACAGCGACAACTCCCGAGACATGCAAGAGGCGCTCTGCCGCAATGAAGACAAGATAAGAAGCGCCCAATGTTAGTGACGCTTCAGCAAGCCGGTCGCCCATGACGCGCTGGATGAGCCAGACCAGCACCCGCCCGGTTAGGAGCCCGAAGACGCCCCCACCGACATAGGAGCTTCCGAACTTGACCAAGCCCGCACCGATGTCGGGCTCGACACCGGCGAGGAGGATAGCCAGTAGCGCGGCAAATAGCGCAATTGCGGTCGCGTCATTGAGGAGACTCTCGCCTTCGACCAGGCGCGTCAGCCGGGCAGGGGCGCCGACGTACCCGAAAATCGCAATCACGGCGGCCGGATCCGTGGTCGACACAATCGCGCCAAGCAGCAGACATACCGTCAGCGACACCGGTGCCAAGGGCCAAAGGGCCAAGCCGATGATCGCCGTCGTGATGATGGTAACGACGATCGCCAGCACCAGAATCGGAGCGGCATCCTCTATGGTCCGTCTCACATCGGTGGCGAGGCCAGCCTCGAACATCAGGACTGGAAGGAAGACATAAATGAAGGTGACTGGACTCGTCTCGACTTGCGCGATCAGTCGCAGGGAGCCACTCGACGGCCCCATCATCCCGATGTCTTGTAACAGCACTGGAATGCCCCCGATCGCAACCCCAACCGCGGCCAACAAGACCGAGGGCGGCAACCTCATTCGGATTGCGAGCGGCTGCCCGACGGCAATGACGATCAGCAGACCGGCGACGCTGACCAGAATCGAGACAACGTCAACCATAGCCTCGCCACGTCAATGAGCTGAATATGCTTGGCGAAAGAGGCATGGGGATCACCGGATCGTAGCGTCATTTTGCCGCTCATGGGGGAACTATCGGCATGGTTTTGGCAATTGACCCGGCGGTTTAGGCGCGAATCGTGCGGCTGCAGAGTCGCTGCGTTCGGCAGGTGACTGGCTTGGCGGAAAGGTACCGTGCGAGTGAGGGCCATCGTGGATGCTGTGATACGGTCGGCAAATCCGCCGTTGCGGAGACCGGCGTAGACCCTCTTGCCCGACTTCCAATGAAGGCGGTCCGAGGCGCAATCCCGCTGAGCATGTTTTCTTCGGCTTGACCGGGATCGCGCTCAGGATTGACGGGCCGTGGTATGTATTGATGGCTTGCGGTTCAATCGTTGAGGGAAGCAATGCTCCGTCGCAATCTGTTGTTGGTGCTCGCCCTTGCCGGGTTCGCCGTCGCTGGCCACGCCCAGCAACTGCAAACCTTTGAAAAATCGACCCTGGTGATCGAAACCCGGGCGGGACCGAAACATTTCGACGTCGAATTGGCGGTGACCCCGGCACAGGAGGAACAGGGATTAATGTATCGCGAGCATCTCGATCCGGATGCCGGCATGCTGTTCGTCTTCAACGATACAGCGCCCCGCTCCTTTTGGATGAAGAACACGCTGATCCCTCTCGACATGCTCTTTATCGCGGCTAACGGCCGCATCGTCGACATTCACGAACGAGCGGTACCGTTGTCCGAAGATCTCATCCCTTCGCAGGTGCCCGCCCGTGCGGTGCTCGAATTGAATGGCGGTACCGTGGCCCGTCTCGGCATTAAGATCGGCGACGTGGTGCGCTACAAGAGCTTTGGCAATGCGAGTTAGCGTTTGCGGGCGAGAGTCAACCCGTCGCCGAGCGGAAGCATGCTGATGTCGACGCGTTCATCTTCCGCAAGCTTGTTGTTGAGGGCACGCAGCGCTCTGGTGTCGGCGCCGCCGCCGCTCGCCCCAATGACGGCGCCGCCCCAGAGTACGTTGTCGATGGCGATAAGGCCGCCCGCCCGCAACAGCACCAGCGCACGCTCGTAATAGCCGTCATATCCGGTCTTGTCGGCGTCGATCAGCATGAAATCGTACTTGCCCGCGCCGGCTTTGATCAGCGTGTCGAGGGTCGCAAGTGCCGGGCCGAGCCGCAAATCAATCTTGGCGGCGACGCCGGCCTTCTCCCAGTGACGGCGCGCGGCGGCCGTATATTCCTCGCTGACATCGCAGCAAATGAGTTTGCCATCGTGGGGCAGGGCTAGTGCGATGGCTAAGCCACTGTAGCCCGTAAATGTACCAACTTCGATGCCGCGCTTGGCGCCCATCAGCCGCAGCATCATCTGCAGCAACTGTGCCGATTCCGGCGTGAATTGCATGTTGAAGCGCGGCTTGGTCTCGTTCTCGAGACGCAGGGCTTTCAGCGCCGGCGCCTCGCGCAGCGAATGAACACGAATGTAATCTTCAATTCGGTCGGCGGAACTCGGCATGGCTTCGGCTCGTTGTCGGTGGCTCGGGAGCCAGAATCGCGCGCTTGCTTGAACTTTTCCAGTGCCCGCGCGATAAGACTGCCGCTTCGTTTGAGGCGAAGGTTACGGGGCGTAGCTCAGCCTGGTAGAGCGCCAGCTTTGGGAGCTGGAAGTCGGAGGTTCGAATCCTCTCGCCCCGACCATTCGCAACACAGTCTTGCTATGGGAGTGAGAATGGCTCAGGCCCGCATTTATCAACCGGCAAAGACCGCCATGCAGTCGGGCATGGCTAAAACGCGACGCTGGGTGCTCGACTACGAAATCGCCACGCCCCGTACGCCCGACCCGTTGATGGGATGGAGCAGCGCCGCCGACACGCTAAACCAGATCAGCCTGCGCTTCGATACCCTGGACGAGGCCGTAGAGTACGCCAGAAAGCACGCTCTCGACTATGTTGTCGCGGAACCGCACAAGCCGAAGTTTAAGCCTAAATCTTACGCCGATAATTTCCGTTACGACCGGCCCCGGTGAGCGGCCGTGATATAAGGGCGTAGCGCGCCCTTAGCTCAGCGGATTAGAGCAGCCGCCTTCTAAGCGGCAGGTCGCTGGTTCGATTCCAGCAGGGCGCGCCAGCCAATCAAATCGTCCAGATCGTCTTGGCGTGGTCGAGCGGGCCGCGAGGGCGAGAAAACGGCGCGGCCGCTATGTGTTGAACCAGGGGATAAACCAGGGGATAGGGTCGCTACGCTGGCGTGATCAACCGTTTTGCCGCGCGGCAACCGAACAGGTTTGCGCGATCATCCGCCACCCGGCACGCAGGCTGCGCCCGCGGGGACATCGCCCGCGCCATCAGGGAAAGCCCGGTCCAATCCAGGTAAATCCCCGATAGGCCGCGTCATGGTTCAGGACCTAGCTTTATCACACGCATCGCGCGGACGGCGCGGCGTCACTCCGTCCGTACCCCTGAGTTCCGCGCCGGGAGGCCCCGAGTGTTGTCTCCGAAAGAGCACAATTGGGGCCTCTTTTTTTGGTGTGCCTTATCTCGGTGCACCCGCCCTGAATGGGCTAGCGGCTTTAGGGTATAAGGACCAGCTCGCCCTCCTTCCGTGGTGGTTGGACCCGAAAGCCTCGGTACTGATCAGCCGAATGGCCGTGCTCCCGCCTGACGTCGCAACTGTTGCTGCTTTATTGCGGCCAGGGCGCACGACGCTGGTACGGTAACTATATATGGGTGATATTTATTATTGTAATACAACTAAAGCGAGTGACTGGTGGTTGAGAGGGATCTCGCAAGATCGCCTCTCGCCTCCAGGCATCGTGCCGATAGCCGATTGCAAAGCCCCCGCCTTGGCCTCGGGATAAGCTCACCGTTCCCTGGGCGCAGGCTCTTGTGGGCCAGGTACGGGTTCGATCGCGTGAAGACACCGGCAGCGGCCATCTTTGCAGCGGGGTTTTTCGGGATCAAGATCGACCCCTTGGCACGGTCCGTGCTCGCCGACGGAGTACGCGAATTCACGATTTAGGGAGGGAGAAAATACCCAATTCGATCAGGCGCCTTCTGGTTGCCAACCGATCGGAAATCGCGATTCGCGTGTTCCGAGCCGCGACCGAACTCGGCATCGCGACGGTCGCGATCTATGCCGAAGAAGACAAGCTCTCCCTCCATCGCTTTAAGGCGGACGAGGCCTACCGTATCGGCGCCGGCAAAGGGCCGCTCGAAGCCTATTTGTCGATCGACGAGGTGATCCGCATTGCCCGAGAGGCGAAAGTCGATGCGATCCATCCGGGTTACGGCTTCCTCTCGGAAAATCCCGAATTCGCGGAGGCGTGCGGGACCGCCGGCATCAATTTCATCGGCCCGATACCGGCGACGATGCGCATCCTCGGTAACAAGCTTGCTGCCCGCGCCCTCGCGCGGTCCGCCGGCGTGCCGGTGGTCCCCGCGAGCGAGGCACTCCCCGACGACGCGGGCCGGATTAGGGCGATCGCCACCGACCTCGGATATCCGCTCATGCTCAAGGCGTCGTGGGGCGGCGGCGGGCGCGGAATGCGCATGATCGAGCAGGAAGAGGAATTGATCGATTCCGTCGCCTCTGCGCGGCGGGAGGCGCGAACCGCTTTCGCCAAGGACGAGGTCTATTTCGAAAAGCTCATCCGGCGCCCGCGCCACGTCGAAGTGCAGCTCCTTGGTGACAAGCACAACACGGTGGTTCACTTGTTTGAGCGTGATTGCTCGATCCAACGACGCCACCAGAAGATCGTCGAGCGCGCGCCGGCGCCCTATGTCGACGAGCTCATGCGACAAAATCTATGCGATGCCGCGCTGGCGATCGGCCACGCGACCCGCTATGTCGGGGCCGGCACGGTCGAGTTTCTAATCGATGCCGATACCGGCCAATACTATTTCATCGAGGTAAATCCTCGGCTCCAGGTCGAGCATACGGTGACCGAAGTTGTCACCGGCCTCGATATCGTCAAGGCGCAGATTCGTATCGCCGAGGGCAAGCGCATCGGTCGCCTTGAGGAAACCGGGATTCCCACCCAGCCCGCGATTCGTCTCAGCGGCCACGCGCTCCAATGCCGCATTACCACGGAAAATCCGGAGAACAATTTCATTCCGGATTATGGACGCATAACCGCCTATCGGGGCGCTATGGGTTTCGGCATCCGGGTCGACGGCGGAACAGCCTATTCCGGTGCGGTCGTGACGCGCCATTACGACCCGCTCTTGGAGAAGGTAACCGCTTGGGCACCGTCGGCGGAGGAAGCGATCCAGAGAATGGATCGGGCGCTCCGCGAATACCGCATTCGGGGGGTCGCCAACAATCTCGTGTTCTTGCAAAGCGTGCTGGAGCATCCGCGCTTTCGCGATTGCTCTTACACCACGCGCTTCATCGATGAGACGCCGGAACTCTTCACCTATGCGCGACGGCGCGACCGTGCCACCAAGCTTCTGACTTGGATTGCCGATGTTACCGTAAACGGTCATCCCGAGACGCGCGACCGGGCAAAGCCGCCGGCCACCGCCCGTCAGCCCGTAGTCCCTGTTTTCGGCACGCGCCCCGTGCACGGCACGCGTCAAATCTTTACAGAACTGGGACCGGAAAAGTTTGCTAACTGGATGAGGGAACAAAGACGTGCGCTGATCACCGACACGACCATGCGCGATGCGCACCAATCGCTGCTGGCAACCCGCTTCAGGACCTATGATATCGCCGCGGTGGCTCAAGCCTATGCTGCCGGCCTGCCCGACATGTTCTCGCTTGAATGTTGGGGCGGTGCCACCTTCGATGTTGCGATGCGTTACCTGTCCGAGGATCCATGGGAACGGTTGGCGCTGATCCGCGAGAAGGTTCCCAACATGCTGATCCAGATGCTGTTGCGAGGCGCCAACGCCGTTGGCTATACCAACTATCCTGACAACATCGTACGCCTCTTTGTCGCGCAGGCCGCGGATGCCGGCGTCGATCTCTTCCGCATTTTCGATTGCCTCAACTGGGTCGAGAACATGCGGGTCGCAATCGATGCGGTCGGCGAAAGCGGACGGTTGGCCGAAGGTGCCGTGTGCTACACCGGCGATCTCCTCGACGCGTCGCGATCGAAATACGATCTTCGATACTATGCGCGGATCGCGAAGGAGATCGAAAAAGCCGGTTGCCATATCCTCGGGATCAAGGACATGGCGGGATTGCTCAAGCCGGCCGCCGCCCGCGTGTTAGTCAAAGCACTGAAAGATGAAATCGGCATTCCAATCCATTTTCACACCCACGACACCTCGGGTATCTCGGCCGCGACGGTTCTGAGCGCGATCGATGCTGGCGTCGATGCTGTCGACGCCGCCATCGACGCGATGGCCGGCAACACGTCGCAACCTTGTCTCGGCTCGATTGTGGACGCCCTCAAAGGTACCGCTCACGATAGCGGTCTCGACTCCGAGATCATTCGCCAGCTTTCTTTCTATTGGGAAGCAGTGCGAACTCAGTATGCCGCTTTCGAGAGCGACCTTAAGGCGCCTGCGTCCGAAGTCTATCTTCACGAAATGCCCGGCGGGCAATTTACCAATCTGCGCGAGCAGGCGCGCGCCCTCGGCCTTGAGACGCGCTGGCACGAGGTGGCAAGGGCCTATCGTGCCGCGAACGATCTCTTCGGCGACATTGTCAAGGTGACGCCGTCATCAAAGGTGGTCGGCGACCTTGCGCTGATGATGGTCAGTCAGAATCTTTCGCCCGCGGACGTCATCAATCCCGATAAGGATGTGGCCTTTCCAAGTTCGGTGGTCGAGATGCTGCGCGGCGAATTGGGCCAGCCCGCCAGCGGCTGGCCGCCGGCACTACAGCGCAAGGTGCTGAAGGGGGAGACGCCGATCACGGTTCGGCCCGGCTCGCTGTTGCCACCTGCCGATCTCGCGGCCGAGCGCACACAAGCGACGAAGAGGATTGGCCGTCACCTGTCTGAAACCGAATTCGCTGCCTATGTCATGTATCCGAAGGTCTTTGCCGAATACGCAGCGACGACAAGGAAATATGGTCCGGTCTCGGCGTTGCCGACCCGGGTTTTCTTCTACGGCATGCAGCCAGGCGACGAAATCACGGTGGAGATCGAGCGCGGCAAATCGCTGGTCGTACTGTTGCAGACCGTGGGCGAGCCCGACGATGAAGGCCAAGTCCGCGTCTTCTTTGAACTAAACGGGCAACAACGCATCATTCGCGTGCCCGACCGGAAGGCCGCGGCCAAGGTCGTGGTTCGGCAGCGCGCCGACGAAACCAACGAGAATCATATCGCTGCCCCGATGCCGGGCGTGATCTCCACGGTCGCGGTGAGGACGGGTCAGACTGTGAAGAACGGGGATGTGCTCTTGACCATCGAGGCGATGAAAATGGAAACGGCGCTACGCGCCTCGCGCGATGCCACCATCGAGAATATTCTCGTCGCGCCCGGTAGCCAGATCGATGCGAAAGACCTGCTGGTCGTCCTCGCATAGGCCTGCCCATACGCATGAGGAGCGTATTCTGGAAATACGGACCGTGCGGCCGGGCGGCGCGACCAGAGGGAAAGGTACCGAGCGGACCGAGGGGGTAGGGACCGATCGGCGGGCGTCTCGATGTTTAGTGCCGGCATTTCGCTTAACCGCTGCCTAAGAACCCAGCCGATTCACCCTCAATCCGCTCCACCAATAGATGCGGTATCGTCGCCTGAAGGGCATAGAAGCAATCGCCGAGCTGCGGCAGTGTACGCTTCCGAAACGCCACGATGATAGTTCGTCCGCGAGTGCGAGGGACGTGGACTTCGGGTCTTTGGGACCCGTTGGCAAGTCCGCTGTGAAACCGCGCTTCTTCCACTTGGCGACGGTCTTTGGGTTGATCCCATCACGCCCAGCCCAAGGATCTCAGGCTCTGAAGAACCAGCCCCATCAAACCCTGGGATCAACCTCTGACGTGCTCATGAACGCGCGGCATCTCCCCGCGAGCCATCCGTGAGATCGAAAATCTCGACCCCCTGCGTCGGGCGAATTCGATCGCGCCATCGTGGGTCGTCGAGGGTTCTTTGAACGTCGCGTCTTCCCGCATCCCAGTGCTCTTCCATCGACAAGCGTGAGAATTCGTAGTCCATCGATGGTCCTTCATAGGCGTGGCTGCGATAAATCAAGTGCACGATCGTTACGGCTGCATCGCATGAATTCTCCGCCAGCACGGCGACATCGGGATCCCCCAGCAGCTCCGACGGCAGTTTGGTCAGTAACCTGCTGTAGGCGGCTCGCAACTTCTGCCGCTTCATAAACTCGTCGGTATTGAGGCGCGTGCGGCTCGAATAGCGAATCTCCTTCTCGCGCGCGGCGACGCCAAGAAGGCTCTTCGGAACCAAGCCGCGGGCACTGAAGAGATCGACCTGGAAGATGCACATATCCGAACGTGGACCGGTATACTCAAGAACGTATTGCAACGGCGTATTGGAGACGAGGCCCCCATCCCAAAATGGTTCGCCGTCAATCTCGATTGGCGGAAAACCCGGGGGCAGCGCTCCGCTGGCCATGACATGCTCCGGTCCAATCCGACGCTCTTGGGTATCGAAATATGCAAAGTTGCCGGTGGTGACTCCCACAGATCCCACGCTGTAACGTACCGCCCCGCTATTGAGGACCTCAAAATCGACCAGCTCCGTCAGCGTCGAGAGTAGTGGCGCGGTACTGTAGAGACTGATCGCGGCGCTGCTTCCTGGTTGCGCTAGTAGCGCCGGTACCACGCGCGGCGCGAAAAAGCCGGGAGCGCCGAACAACGACACCCCCAGCGCATTGAGCTCGTTCAGTGTTGCGCGTGCTCCGCCGGCGCCGAACGGGTTCAGCGCCACGCCATTGGTGACGCGGTGCCAAAATTGCCGCAGACGAGGCAGCCGGTTTTCCGGTCTGTTGCCGGCTATGAGTGCGCCGTTGATAGCGCCGATCGAGATGCCGGCGATCCATTCGGGCTCAATCCCGGCGTCGGCCAAAGCCTCGTAAGCTCCTGCCTGGTAGGCGCCGAGTGCCCCGCCACCCTGCAAGACTAACACCGTCTGCTCTCCCGGGAGGATCATGTTGCCGCCTCCTTCGATGCCCCGTTGCTGTGCCGTCTTCACCGCAAATCGCACTAAGGGTGAACCTGGTCGATGACAGATCGAAGTCAATGGCGGCATGCCGATTGCGGACAGGTGCCCAAGCCTGCTGCGCACGTCGGCTAAACCTGAGCCGACGCCCAACCACGGCAAATATGCGCCCGCAGCGGAACGACGTTCGCAAGGTCTGGCTATGCCGATCTCTCGCAGCGCCAAATGAGCCCCTGGGCTTGAAACGCCCCGCGATCGATTTCCACCTTTTGCCGTTATATTAGGGGGGAGGCACAGATGACAGATGGGCCATGGGCAGCGCTTCTAGTCTGAGGCGATATCGCGCCAAGCGGCATTTTGACAGCACGCCCGAGCCCCAGCCGGGCCGCGTCAAGAAGTCGGTTGGTCACGCCTATCTAATCCAGAAGCATGCCGCCAGACAGTTGCATTACGATTTTCGCCTTGAGCTCGATGGCGTGCTCAAGAGCTGGGCAGTCGCCAAGGGACCCAGTCTCGATCCCGAGGTGAAGCGGCTCGCGGTCCATGTCGAGGACCATCCACTCGAATACGGCAAGTTCGAAGGGGTGATCCCAAAGGGCCAGTATGGCGGCGGGACAGTGATGTTGTGGGATCGAGGCAGTTGGGAGCCACAAGAGGATCATCGCAACGTCGGCGCCGATTACGCATCAGGCAAGCTCAAATTCATCCTCCACGGCGAGCGGCTGAAGGGCGGTTGGACGCTGGTACGGATGCGATCCCGCCGTCCCGGGGACCACGGGGACAATTGGCTGCTGATCAAGGAAAACGATCAATACGCCAAGCCCGGTGACAAGGATGAACTTTTGGCCGACGCGATGGAAAGCGTCAGCAGCGGAAAGACGATGGACGAGATCGCCGATCCCAGGGCCGCGAAAGTATGGAACTCCAATCGCGCTGACGGCAAGGCGGAGAGGCCGACAAAACGCGCGCCAGCACGGCGCCCGCCCACAGTCGGCAACATCGCCGGCGCCAAGGCCGCCGCGCTCCCAAAATTCGTCGCGCCCGAATTGGCAACTCCGGCGGCGCGCCCGCCCGAGGGTGAAGATTGGCTGTACGAGATCAAGATCGACGGCTATCGCGTCTATTGTCGCCGGGACGGAGACAGGGTCGCCTTTCTGACCCGGACGGGACAGGATTGGACAGCAAAGTTCGGGCAACTCGCTGACGCGGTTAGGGCGCTGCCAGGCAATCGGTTTGCGCTCGATGGCGAGGTCGCGGTGTTCGATGCCGACGGACGATCGAACTTCGGCGATTTACAGCAGGCGTTGAGTGACAGGCATGACGACCGCTTGGCGCTGATCGCCTTCGATCTGCTCTATCTGGACGGTAAGGATCTGCGCGCCTTACCATTGATTGAGCGCAAGAAATTGCTGCGCAAGCTGATCCCGTCCTCGGTCGAGAGTGCGCAACTGCGCTATTCGGATCATGTTCGCGGTTCCGGCGCCAAAGTCCTCAATCACGCCAGAGAATTGAAGCTTGAGGGCATTGTGTCGAAACGCGCCTCGGCGACCTATCGCTCCGGTCGCGCCGGCGACTGGATCAAGACCAAGTGCAGCGCGAGCCAGGAATTCGTTATTGGCGGCTTCACGGAAGGCGCCGGATCACGCAAGGGTGGCATCGGGTCTCTGTTACTCGGCTACTACCAGAACGGTTCGCTGCGCTATGCCGGCCACGTCGGCACCGGTTTTACGGCAAAGCAGGCGATTGATCTGCGCCAACGGCTGATGCGCATGAAAGCGGCGCACCCGGCCTATGCCAAACTACCGAAGGAGGCTAGACCGGGCGCGATTTGGGTCCGTCCTGAATTGGTTGGCGAGGTCGCGTTCAGCAACTGGACCAGCGATGGGGCGCTGCGCCACCCATCGTTCCGGGGGCTGCGCGAGGACAAGCCTGCCCGAACCGTTGGCCGGGAGGGCCCGGCTGCACTTGCCAGCGCCGCGCCGATCAAAAAGAGCGTCGACCGGGACAATGTGGTTGCGGGTGTGGTCATCTCTCACCCCGACCGCAAAGTCTTTCCCGATAGTCGCATCAGCAAGATCGATCTTGCGCGTTATTACGAGAGGGTCGCGGAATGGATGGTGCCCGAGATCGCGGGTCGCCCGCTGAGCCTGTTGCGCTGTCCCGAGGGCATCGCAGGCGAATGCTTTTTCCAGAAACATTTCGCTCACGGTGTCGAATCGTTGCGCCGAGTCGCCATCAAGGAGGAACGTGCGACCCGTGAGTATCTGGTGTTGCGCGATACCCACGATCTGGTCGCGCTGGCACAAGAGGGGGTGATCGAAATTCACCCTTGGGGCGCGCTGGCCGACGATCCCGATTCGCCCGACCGTCTGATCTTCGATTTTGATCCGGCGCCGGAATTGCCGTTCACGGCGGTTATCGAAGCGGCTAAATCGTTGCGCGAGATGCTGGCAAAATTGGAGCTGACCGCCTTCGTCAAGACGACCGGCGGCAAAGGCTTGCACGTTGTGTTGCCCTTGCGGCGGGACGTCCCTTGGGAAGAGCTCAAAAGCTTCGCCCATGCCGTCGCGCTGATCGTGGCCGAGCGCGCTCCGGAACACTTCACCGCGAACCCCTTGAAACGGGAACGCAAGGGCCGGATCTTCCTCGACTATCTGCGGAACGGCCGGGGCGCGACCGCGGTCGCACCCTACTCGGTGCGGGCGCGGCCCGGTGCTCCGGTTGCCATGCCGATCCGTTGGGATGAACTGAAGCGGCACTTCAAACCAGATCGTTACGACATGCTAACAGTGCCAAGACTGTTGCAAGCCCGACGGAGCGATCCATGGGCCGAGATCGCGAAGCTCAGACAATCAATTGCGGCCGCCATCAAAACCTTGGGACGTGGCAAGTAAGGGACACATCATCTGGTGTATTACGCTGTAATTTCAGTTGGTTGACCCGTATTCTTTGCGCCAAACTAAAGAATGGATTAGTATTGCTAAGGCCCTGATTCTGGAGGATTCCCGTGGCTCCGTCGCGCCCCTACTGGAAGGGCTATCTGAAGCTCTCCCTGGTCTCCTGTCCGGTCTCGCTTTATTCGGCGACATCATCGAGCGAGCGGGTATCGTTCCGCCAGATCAATCGGAACACGGGCAATCGCCTGCGGCAGCAGATGATTGACGAATTGACACGCGAGCCGGTTGAAGGTCCGGACAAGGCTCGCGGCTACGAATATGCCAAGAACAGCTATGTCTTGGTTGACGACGAGGAGCTCGATGCGATCGCCATCGAAAGCAATCACACGGTCGAAATCGACAAGTTTGTGCCCCGCGCGCAGATCGACGAACGCTTTTACGAATCGCCTTACTACCTGGTCCCGAACGACCCGGTGGGACAGGAAGCATTCGCGGTGATCCGCGAAGCGATGCGCGGCAAAGAACTGGTGGCGCTGGCGCGCCTGGTGCTAGCCAAGCGCGAGCGTGTCGTCATGCTCGAACCTTGGGACAAGGGCCTGGTCGCGATCACCCTGCGCTACGGTTCCGAAGTCCGGGACGCCAAGGAATACTTCGACGAAATACCCAGCATTACCGTACCGACCGATATGCGTAAACTTGCCGAGCACATTCTCGAAAGCAAGGCCGCCGATTTCGAGCCCAGTCAATTCGTCGACCATTACGAAGAGGCGGTTGTCGAAATGCTGAAAAAGAAACAAGCCGGCTTGCCGATGCCCCGTGGCGCCGCTCAACCACCGCCGCACAATGTTATCAACCTTATGGACGCGCTAAAGCGCAGCCTCGCGAATGACCGTGGGCCGGCGCCTGCCGCCAAAAAGACGAAAAAGAAAAGCGATGGTCAGCGTGAGATGCTGTTGCCACTTGCGGGCAAAGGTCCGGCACCGAAACCAGCCGAGAAACCCAAGCCCGCAACCCGTGCTGCGGCCCGCCGCAAGGCCGGCTGACCTTCTATTCGGCGCCAGCGACGCGGATTCGGACCGAATCTGCCATAGCCAAATCCGCTTCTTCGGGCAAAGTGAAATCGCGTTCGGCGCACGCGAACGATGTCACGTCGATGGTACGGTCGTGGAAGAAGCGCAGCGTGCCGCGATGGCCGACGCTGATAATGGTTGGCCGCCATGGAGCATGGCGCAAGATCCGATAGCAGCGTGCCTCGCGCGCTTCGTCGACGGCCGAGGTCGCCTCGTCGAGGAACACCAGCGCCGGTTCGATCAACATGATGCGGGCAAAGCCAAGCCGCTGCTGCTCCCCCAACGACAGCCGCTGCGCCCAATTGTCGACGGTATCGAGATGCGGCACCAGATCGGCCAACTGAAAGTCAGTGAGGAGCTGCGCAAGCCGCGCGTTCGGCACCTCGCCCTTTGTTCCGGGATAACGCAGCGCGTCGCCCAAGGTGCCGAGCGGCAAATAAGGGCGCTGAGGCAGGAACAGGCTGGTACCTGCGCCGACCCGGATTTGGCCTTGGCCAAAGGGCCAGATGCCGGCCAGGGCGCGGATGAGGGTGCTCTTGCCGATGCCGGTCGGACCGCAGATCAGTACAGCTTCGCCGCCGGCGACGGAGAAATTGACGCCGCGCATGATCGGCGTCGCATCGGGCAGCGCAATATCGAGATCGGTGACCGAGACACCCTCGCCGGCACGCTGCAGCGCGATTTTTTGCGGCGCGCGTACCGCATCGACGATCAGGTCGAGTCGGGTCTGGAAGCCACTCAACCGTTGGGTCACGGCGAGCCAGGTGGCAATGTCGGTGTACGAGTTGATCACGAACGACAGAGCACTTTGCACCGAATTGAAGGCGCTCACCACCTGCATCAAACCGCCGAGGAGAATCTCTTTGGCAAAGAAACGTGGTGCCACCACCACAACCGGAAAGATCACCGCAACCTGGGCATAGCCGACCGTGAACCACGATAGCGTCTTCTGCCGCTTCATGATGCGCCAGAAATTATCGAACACATGCGCAAAGCGGCCGCGGAAGACATGCAGCTCGGCATGTTCACCGCGGAACAGCGCGACACTTTCGGCATTTTCGCGAAGCCGCATTAGAGCGAAGCGGAAATCGGCCTCGAGCCGCTGCTGAGCAAAGTTCAGGTTGATCAGCGGCCGCCCGATCTTCATCGTGAGCAAAGTGCCGAGGCCGGCATAGACCAACGCCGCCCACACCAAGTAAGCGGGAATATGAATGTTTCCCCAAGAGCCGAGCGGAATTCGTGCCGGTCCGGAGAGGCCCCAGAGAATGAACAAGAACGAAAACAGCGATACGATCGAGGTCAACAGACCCAGTGACAGGTTCAGCACATAGGAGGTGAAGGAGTTGAGGTCCTCCGAAATGCGCTGGTCAGGGTTGTCGGTCGGGTTGTTTTGAAGCGACAGCCGGTAATAGGCTTGATCCGTGAGCCATGCGCCAAGGTAGCGATCAGTCAGCCACCGACGCCAACGAATCTGCAACATCTGCTGCAGATAAACCGCGTATACCGAGAGGACAATGCTGATTGTGGCGTAAGCACAAAAAATTCCAATCTGACGGAAGAACACTCCGCTGTTGAGTTCCTGCAATGCGTTGTAAAAGGCGTTGTTCCACTGGTTGAGGAGCACACTGACATAAACGTTGCCGAGATTAAGCCCGATCACAACGGCAAGCAGGCCCCAGGCCGACCATTTTTGCTCGGAGACCCAGTAAGGCCGCGTCAGACGCCAGGCCGCGCGCAATTGCCCGCGGGTATCCTCATTAAAATTCATCGACTCCTCGAGATAACCCCATTTTGACGGGTAAACCTAGCATGTCGCGGCGCCGGATGCTTCACTAGCGTAGATTGGAACCGTTACCTGCTTGATGGACACAGGATGAAGGGTTTTTAACCTGACAGGGACAACCCCCCTTGGTAACGCGCTTCGCTTGTCATTCATGCAAGGCTATGCTTGATACCGCGCGACTTGCCGACGTAGCTCAGCGGTAGAGCAACTGATTCGTAATCAGTAGGTCCGCGGTTCGATCCCGCGCGTCGGCACCACTTTTCTGACTGAGGCCAATCGATTTTCTGACTTCCGTTCACGCGGTGTTCTTGATCTGTCGCTGTTCCCAGCGACGCTGCATGACCTCCTCGTCCCAGCGTCCGCAAACCGATACTGGAGGTGGAAACCCTCCGGTCTCGAGCCTCTTACGGTTGGCATAGAACCAGGAGCGGCTGCGACGAAGCTTCCGCGCTACATCTGTCGGGTGCAGGAGCGTCTTCCCCATCATGAGTCTGTAGGGCTTTATGGCCTCGCTATTCCCTTCGCGACTCGTCCGGCGACGCCAAACCGTCGACCGCAAGGCGGTCGTTGGCGGACTTGTTCAGCATTCCCCGCGCCTTCGACGCGACTACCGGATTGACGATGGAATGGTCCGCCGTGCGGAGATGATTGGTCTCCATCATGTGGCGTAGCGTGTGCTCGAAACTCCGCCGTGGATCGGAGAGGAAAGTCGCGACCCGCGACAGGGTCTTTGCCGGCGCGGCGTAGACGACATGGAGAATCACACCGACCAGGAGCGAATGGCCGGTCTTCTCCCAATGGGAGCGGCGTTCGAGCGCGCCTTCGGGATCGGTCAACATGGCGGCGATGTTCTGCGCGTCGCGGACTTCGTCCAGGCCCTCACGCACCTCAAGCACCGGGTTGTAGCGGGCCGAGCGCGCATCGGTCGGATTGAATAGCAGGCAATGAGAGAACCGGGCGCGCCAGCCCGTGGTCAATTGCCAGTTCTCGCCCTTGATGTCGTGGACCACGGCGCTGCCGGTCCAAAACAGAAGCGTCGGAATGACAAGCCCCACGCCCTTGCCGCTTCAGGTCGGGGCGAAGCCCATGACATGCTCCGGCCCATCGTGTCGCAGATAGCGGCCCATCAGCTGTCCGAGAAAGACACCAGCGGGCCGGAAAAGGCCGGCCGCCTCGACCTCGGGCCGGCTTGTCCAGCGCGACGACGGGTAGGTGGCTGCGACGCGGCCCTGCCGCGCCCGCCACAGCAAGCCGATGACAGCAACCACGATGCCTGCCACGCCGCGCGAAGCCGCAATGATGCCCGCCTTGTTGGGGAGCGTCGGCACGTAGGCATCCAACGTGTACCCCATTCGAGGAGGCGCAACGGGTAATAAACCGCGACAGAACTTCGAACCAGGACAAGCCCAGCCGCGGCTGATAGCCGAGCGCGGCAGCGAACCATTCGGTCGGCAACCAGAGTCCACCGATCACGATGGCGAAGACGACAACGATCTGGCCGACGAGAAAGCACGTTAGGGTCATGGTTCCCAGTCCGAATAGGCGCGGGCCAGTCGCCCGCGAGATGGATCAGGAATCGTCGAAATCCCCGAATTGGACAATCGCCTTTACACGCGCTCAGATAGACTCTTTTACGCCAGATGGCGCCACTACAATAACGTGTGCAAACGACAACAAAAAAGATTACGCCTGACCGTGAAACCCAGGAGCGGATGCAGCGCGCCATTGGGATGTCCCCACCGTGAACAACAGCATCACCATCGTCTGCAGTGAGCGCTCCCGCATGAGTTGGTGGGCAGGAGTTGGCCATGACCCGGCCGCGCTCTGAGTTCCTCTTGCGCCGCACTCAGTGGATGCCGTAATACAATGATCTCCGACTGCAGCTGTGCTCGTGGCCGGAAGATTTAAGCCAGTTGATGTCCGCTTCACTCCGGGTGCGACTGACGTGCTGCATTGCCGAAAAATTATGCGAAGGGTCCCTTCCGGACTCATGTAGCGCGACATCATTTACTCAGATAATCGTCGACCGCGCTTAGCAGGCCTCTACGATAATTCATCGGTCAAGGCTCTTGCGGCCTGCAAATCGCGCGTCCCAAATCCCTCACTGAACCAGCTATAGATGGGCAGAAGGATCTCACGAGCTTTCTTGCGCTCGCCCCGATCGCGCAAGAGCCGCGCGAGACTTGTTGCTGCGCGCAGTTCCAAGGATTTCGCTTGCTGCGTCCGTGCTATCGCAAGCGCGCGTTCAAACGCGGCTTCTGTTTTGGAAACATCTGGCCCGGGGGACCGCAATGTGATTTCGCCCGCGATGCGATGAATTTCAGCTTCGCACCACTTTTCTTTTGTGGTCCGCACGGTCAACTCGGCCTCGTCAATACAGCGCCTTGCATCTTCAAATTGACCGATCTCCAAGTAAGCCGTGGCGTAGTTTGACAAATACCACGGGGTGAACAATGTTGAGCCGGTAGAGCGGAACGCGGCGAGACCAGATGTTATCATCGTGACTGCGCTCGACATTTGGCCACTTAGTACCAACGCACAGCCCTGGTTTGCCATTCCGATCGCTTTCCAAAACATAGCCCCTTTCTCGTCCGCGAGCGCTGCAGCTTCTTCTAAATGCGCAATGGCTTTAGCAGAGTTTCCGCAAAGAACAAACGTAAGCGAGCTGATCACCAGTGCGTGAGTCAAAGTAGGGACCTCTCCAAACTCGCGAGCGTGAGTCAAGGTTCTGCTCGCATCCGCCACCGCGGCATCTGGATAGCCGAGTAGCCAAAGGGCCAGAGCTCTAAACGACAAAATTGCCGTGCGAACATCTTGACCAAACCGCGCAGCAAGCGGCACATGCTCAACGGGATCATACAGTCCAAGAGCGCGATCGAGATGCGCAAGCCCCAAAACCAATTCGCCGGTGTGCATCAGCGACATGCCCTTCAGCCGGTTGCCAACCATGGACGGAACATTTGTTCTCCATTTTTCGGCGAGCGTCAAAAAATCATCGGACAGCTCAAGTAACTTGTCGCCGTTGAAACCAACCAAATGGGCTACCCATTGGCCATAAAGAACCACGAATGGAAACAACGGATCTTCAAGAGGCTCGCCGAGCGCCTCGGCCTGCTTAACAAGCAACATCGACTTCTGCACGGCGTCCTTGGTTTCCGGGGCCGCATAACCCTTGATATGGATCAGGGGGTTTATGAGAGCCACCTGAAGCCGAATCTGCTCGCGGCGCAGGTCCGGCGTAGAGGGCAGCGTAGTGATCTGCGCAAGCGCGCGGCTAAGTTGGGTGATAGCCTCTAGGAGCGCTGAACGCGCCAGCGACCGCTGCCCCGCCATGCCCCAGAAGCTGGCCGCCTTCTCAATTTCACCGGCTTCGGTAAAATGGCGTGCAACGAGCTCCGGCTTACCTTCGGCGATGTCTGGGAATTCTTTGCAGATGACCTGAGCGATACGCGCGTGAAGGGCACGTCTAGGTTCCCGCAACAGCGTACCGTAGGCGGCATCCTGCACTAATGCGTGTTTGAAGAGGTAATTCGCGTACGGAGGAACGCCCTGCCGGAACAGCAGACCCGCACTGATCAACCGATGAATTGCGGTCTCAAGGTCCGCAGACGATTTGCCTGCTACGCCCTCTATGAGCGCGTGGGAGAATTCGCGGCCGATCGCCGCGCCGATCTGAGCCAATTCCTTGGCCGAACCAAGTCGGTCGAGCCGCGCCAATAATGAGGCGTGCAACGTCGCTGGAATTTCGAGTCGTACCGATGGAATCGCTGACGTTGTTCTCCGCGCCTCTTCTTCGCTTTCCGCCTCCAGTACGGCTTTTGTCATCTCCTCGATGAACAATGGAATGCCGTCAGACCTGTCAATTACATCTTCACGAATGCCGGGCGGTAGAGACTTGTTACCGACAAGGCGGTCAATGATGGCGTCGATGTCCCTACGGCCAAGGCGATTGATGGTCAGCGCGGCAACATGCGGGAGCCCGATCCAGGGCGGCTCAAACTCCGGTCGGTATGTAATGATCAGCAGCACACGGAGCGTGACGATCCGCTCAATGATGCGACCAATCAGCTCAAGGCTGGTGGGATCGGTCCAGTGGGCGTCTTCGAAGATAATGAGTACAGGGTCGGACTGCGCAAGAGCCTCGACCTGCGTAATAAGGGCCTCCAATGTCCTTTTCCGACGCTGCTGCGGATCAAGCGTCAACTGCGGATAACGGCCGTCATTCCGAAGCGATAACAGTTCCGCGAGCACACCCGAATCATCTGGCGAGGTCGCGCTCCGCGCGAGGAGAGCATCGAACTTGTCGAGTTTAGCGGCTACGGAATCGTCATGCTTAAATTCGGCCGCACGCTCCAGGTGGCCAATGATTGGGTATAGCGCACTGTCGGTGCGTTGGGGTGAACAGAAAAAACGCAAGCGTGCATGAGCCTCGTCGCTGATCTGTTGGAGCAACGCCGCGGTCAACCGAGATTTGCCTATTCCGGCCTCGCCGGAGACCAGCACGACCTGCCCTTCACTGTCCCTTGCTCTCGACCAACGCCGTTGCAGCAACTGTGATTCCTCCTCCCTTCCCACAAACGAAGAGAGGCTACCAGTGTGAAACGCCTCGAAGCGGCTTTCTGCACCGGTTGGTCGCAGCGCGGCGAAAGCTTGGATCGGTTCGGAAATGCCCTTGAGATCGGGATGACCAAGATCTTGCAACTCGAACAAATTGCCGAGAAGCCTCCGCGTGGTGTCCGCTATCACCACCATTTCTGGCTCGGCAAGCCCCTGCAATCGGGCCGCAAGATTGGGCGTCTCGCCGACAATTCCGCGTTCCTGCGCCTGGCCCGATCCTACTAGATCTCCGACCACCACCAAACCCGTGGCGATGCCGACGCGCGTCTGCAGCGGAGTCTCTGTCTTCAATTTTGCTACTTCTGCGATCACCTCCAGCGCCGACCTTACGGCCCTCTCGGCATCATCCTCGTGGGCTTCCGGGTAGCCGAAATAGACGAGAACACCATCGCCCATATATTTGGCAACAAAGCCACCAAAGCGACGGACCGTCTCGCTTACGCAATTCTGGTAGGCGGAGATGAGGTTGCGCAGATCTTCCGGGTCCATTCGCGTTGATAGAGCCGTCGAGCCCACCAAATCGCTAAACATCACGGTGACGTGACGACGTTCGGCTGTATCGAACGGCGCGACAGGCAATGCGGGCGAAACGGTAGGCCGCGGAGCCCCTTGTTCGAGGCGATTCTGTTCGCCTATCGCGCGGAGCAACTGACGCCGATGACCGAGTGACGCCACCCCGAGTTCTTTGAGGTCTTGGTCGGTCAAATCGGGCAGGATGGCAACGGTGATGTCGTTCTCGGCAAATCGCTGAGCGTATTGCCCGAGGCCAAGCTGCTCGAGCCAGTACGCAATCTGCTGCATCGGCACCCTCCGTAACGGTTCACCGGCAAACCACACAATCTAGAGCTTACCAATAATGGCCGTGACGTTGTAGCCGCTGGACAAGCTCCGCCCCGCGGTCCTAGCCGAAGAGTCCATGTGCCGGGAATGTGCCCGATACGGAGTCGAGCGCCCCGCTCAAACTGTCGACCGCGTCATTCCGATCCGCGACGCATCCTAGCGCCGCGCAGATCCGACGAACCTTCAACCCTTGTGTTGGCCTTGCCATCACAAGAAAACCAACACCCGCGATGGTGGGTTCGGGCACCGTTGTCGTTCGCGCGACGCCGAGGAATAAATCGGCGCGTGCAGCAGTATCCGAATGTACGTTTCAATATTGTCGCTGGGCGTGCACTCATAAACCGGTAAAGAGCGACAAGGACAGACATGCCCTAATTTCCACTTGGCGCGCCAGAGGCGGATCGCTCCAGTCCGATTTTTTAGACGACCGAATTTTCGGCCGAAAGCGGGAACGCCCGCTCTGGAGCACGCAACGGCAACAAGCAGATGTTCGTTTTACCTCGGTATCCGCCTCGACGAGATCCCGTTTCGAACGGTTGCGGACGCCTACCGACGAACACAGGTTCGGGTCATTATCTGTCGATGGTTTGAACGGCGAATTTTTCTTATCGCCGTTGGACACTCATCTTCGGCCGGGCCCTTCCTTGAGCCGAACGTCTGGTATCCGCGTTCCCTGCCCGTAAGCGGACCGGCAGAAATCCACCCTTACCGGCATTTCCGCTTCGGAGACACCGGCCGGCTCGACCGAGTGACCATGATAGGCGCAGAGCAGACCTCGTTGCGGCAAACTTCTATGGGTCCACTTTTCCACCTGATCGGTCAATTTCCGACGAGCATAAAGTTCCGAGCGCGTCGGAGGACCTACGAGACCGTCGGCCCGCTCCGCCGGCGCTCCAAGTTCCAGGAAATCTCCCCACCCCGGACAACACCCGAGACCTGCTTGCCGAGATTGCGTTCCAGCACCGGCCGCCAGAGCGCCAGGGTGAGTTCCCGGCTCTTTTCGATCAGCGCGAACCGGCCGCTCGCGAGGTCGACGCGCCTTCGGTAGATGCCTTCGATGCGCTGACCGGGCACTGCCTCCGTGTACCGGCGCCGCGCCAGAGCATCGCGCACGCCGCGCACGAACCCGGCGTCGCGCGTCATGATGGGCGCATCTGCTGCGGTCGAACCAGGTGGCGCCATCGGCTCCGACCTGGCGATCGAGCGGCGGGACCTACAAGGTTTGAACGACAACCGGGGTCGTCCGGGTTTGTCCCCGCTGGTAGTTTCGCGCGCCTGTGCCAGGTGATCAGGGCGATAATCCAGGTACCGTCCGTTTCGTGCTCGACGCTGACGCTCGCCCGGCGCGTCGCTTCGAGGCGGCGGAGACGGGTCTCGGCGGACGGCGGCACTCGCCGCCGGGTCGTGCCGGAGATGGATGTCGAGGCTTAGCGGCCGCCATTTGCCGCCGCGATCTCGGTGCGATCGACGGCACGCGGCTTGGTGCGTTTGGGCTCGAATGCAACGATGGCGCCGTTTGGCACCGGGTCGATTGCATCGCCCTTGCGATTATCGGCGTAATGCGTCCGGCCATCGACGCCATCGCGCACGAGATAGTGCCGGTCGTCCATTTCATCCAATAGGCCACGGGCGACAACGCGGCCGATCAATCGGCCTACGTCCGGTGCCAGGGGATCGTAGACGCCGAAGTCGGCGTCGCGGCGGCTCAGGCCTTCCCGCACCATCGCGCGGTGCAGGGTCTTGATGATGTCGACCCGTTCACCCATCCAGCGGAGCACCGGTTCGAGATCGCCAGCGAGGCGCCATTGCGACGGCGCGATCTCGTCGGCCAGACCGAGGCGCCGCAGCTTCTGAAGACGACCGGCGCGGAGCGTCTGGTCGAAGGCACCGCCGGCAACGGTGCCGGATCGGACGATGCCATCGGCGCCGGCCTCGCGCACACTTTCTGCGGCTTCATTCGAAGGTTCGAAAGCGGCAAAAGTCTGGTTGCCGAACACAAAAACGGTGACCTTCCCGACTGGAATTTGAGCTCGATCCGTGGCCAGGAACTGGCAACACGCGTGCTTCCGGAGCCGCCGGAAGCGGTGGCGGTGCCCATCGCGAGCACGTTTTCAGCAACATCGGAGCTAATCGCTAGGTAGGCGAGGGTCTCCGCTGGCAGCGGCGTGCCGTGCTGGAACCAGGCGTGATGGCGCTCCGGGCCGGCATTGTACGCGGCGAAAAGTCCTGGATAGCCGAAGCGGTTTTACATGGCCGCGAGGTATGCTGTGCCCGCAACGATATTGTCCCGCGTATTCGTATGGATCGCTTCCGAGCCCCAGCCCAATGGCGCGCGAGTTCTTGCATTGTCGCGAGCCGAACGCCTTGCGATTCGTCAGCACCCGTTTCCCGCTCTGGCCAGCGGGTCGCCAACATGCGCCCGGCGAAGGTCAACGAACTGCTATTGGGGCGCGTCGATGCGGAAGGTACGAACGACATCGCCCGCTTGTTTTGCGGTTGCTCTTGACGGAAGCAGATACGGAGCGCCGGCAAAAACAATACCCTTCGTGGCTATGACTACTAGAAGCCGACGACGGCACCGGTCGATTTGTTCGATACCGCTTATCGTATTCATGGTATGTCCCGCCTAAAATCAAAAGTTGAATTATGGTTGGAGCATGACTGATGTCAGTCGTCATCCCTCGCGAGGCCGCCGCTGTGAACGAGGAGGCTTTCGCCTCCCTAGAAGCGTTGGACTGGCGAAGCGAAAACGTATCCGACACCTCGTTCGGTCTGGATGAATTGCGGTGCGCTCGGATCTTGTTCCAGCTTTCGGCGGAGACGTAAGATCTGCACGTCGATACTCCGATCGAAAACGTCCTCATGGACCCGGGTCGCCTGCAGAAGATGCTCGCGACTCAGTGGCCGTTGGGGAGCATCGAGGAAGGCGACGAGCAACGCATATTCTCCCTTGGTCAATGCGACCTCGTTGCCGGTCGGTGCGGTCAGGCGGCGCGTGCGGAGGCTCAAGCGCCACCCTCTGAACTGATAGCCTCCACGCTCGTGGTCGCGTGGCGGGACCGCGTGACCACGGTCGAGGCGCCGCAGCACCGCGCGCACTCGGGCCAGAAGCTCCCGCAAGTTAAAGGGTTTGGTCACATAGTCGTCGGCGCCCAGCTCGAGACCGACGACGCGGTCGATCTCGTCGCGGCGGTGACCGGTCGCGATGATGACCGGAACGTCGCATTGCTGTCGGATTTCCCGCAGCAGGTCGAGACCATCTTCGAGGCCGAGTCGAAGATCCAGGATGACAATGCTGACCTCGTGCGCGGCAAGTTGACGAAGCATTTCTTCGCGACCCGATGCGAGGAGCGTCTGGATGTTGTTGTCGGCGAAATAGTTTAGGATCATGCGCTGGAGGGCGGGATCGTCATCGACGACGAGCGCCGTCGCCTGGCGATCGCCGCTGTCTTGGATCGCATCACTCGATGGTGAACTAGCCATGCCGGCCTCGAGCCCGCGACTGACGCCGAGCGCCTTCCGATTGACTCGCCGTGGAGCGCGCTTGTTCCTCGCGGTCCTCTGCCTCTGCACCCTGGGGTCGTCTCTCGCGCAGGCGCCCCCGCCTCATTTCAGGCCCGGCCAAGAACCCATCACTCCGCTTCCTCCTACACCCATTCAAGACCCGCAGCAGGTAGCGCTCGGGGATCGCCTGTTCCACGATCCCCGCCTATCGCATGATAACACGTTGAGCTGCAACTCGTGCCATGACGTTTCGGCGAACGGCGCAAGCGTGGGCCAACCGAAATCGAGGATCGATGCCGGGCCGGAACTCAACACGCCCACCGTGTTTAACGCCGCGTTGAACTATCGGCTGAACTGGGAGGGGAACGTCCGGACCCTTGAAGCCCAGGCGGACCAAACGCTTCAAAAACCTCAGACCATGGGGTCGAGCCTCGATGAAGTTTTGAACAAACTGCGGGGCGACCAAGACCTTTCGAAGCAATTTCGCGAGGCCTATGGGCGCGAAATGGACGGTCCCGGAATCCTCGCCGCCATTGCGACGTACGAGCGGACGCTGCTGACGCCAGGGTGTCGGTTTGATCGCTGGCTCGGCGGCGACGCCAGCGCGATCAACGCCGAGGAGCTCGCCGGCTACGGGCTGTTCAAGTCGCTCGGCTGTGTTTCTTGCCACCAGGGGGTCAATGTCGGCGGCAATATGTACCAGCGCCACGGCATCTTTCATCCGCTCGGCTCCCCGGAGCCCGAGATCGTCCGAGTCCCCAGCTTGCGCAACGTGGCAGTTACCGCGCCGTATTTTCACGACGGCAGCGCGGTCGCACTAGCCCAGGCGGTGCAGAAGATGGGTTATGCCCAACTCGATCGCGTGCTGACGGATGACCAGACGAAGGCAATCGTCGCTTTCCTGCAGACTCTGACCGGAACTTATCTCGGTAGGCCCGTCACCCAGGCGGGCGGATCGCGGCAAGCCGATGCACCTCGATGAAAGAGCTGCGGGCGGGGCCGTCGTATGTATCCTGCTCGCGCTGTTGACATGGTTCTTGGTTCGCGGGATCTCGACCGACGCAGCGAATTATTCGGCGACGCTTCGGCTTTTTGACGATTTCGCACTCGCCGAGGCTTCCCTGCACCGCGATGTTCTCGAGGCGCGAGCGGGACTGCTGCAGAACTACGATCCGCTCAACGCCTCCATGGCGCAGATCAACTCTGCGCTCGCGCAGCTCCGCTCGAAAACGCTGAAGGAGGGGCTTGATGCCGCGCCGGTTGACCGCCTCGTCGCCGCGGCCAGGACGCTGGAGGAACTGACCGAGCGCTTCAAGACAAACAACGCGCTCTTGCGCAACTCGCTGTCCTATGTAGGCCTGCTGAGCACCAATCCGGATTTTGTCGAACGGAATCCTCTGCTCGCCCCGTCCGTCGACGCGCTGGCGGCGGCGATTCTGCAACTTACGCTCGATTCCTCCGCTCAGTCCCGACAGGCGGTCCAACATCGTATTGTCGAGCTCGCACGATACCCACAGCTGCCGTTCCTGGGGTCCGATGCGCGAAGCGCTCAGACGTTGATAGCGCATGCGCGCCTCCTTGAGGATATCGTTCCGACAGTCGACGAAACCGTGGGGTCGCTGTTCGCGGTGCCGACCCGACCGCCGCTCGATGAGACGCGCGCGCTTTTCTCCGATCGTCACATGGCCGCGGAGGCATCGGCGCAACGATTTCGCCTGCTGCTCTACGCCACGTCGCTCTTGCTCGTGGTCGCGCTCATCGATCTCGGGAGGCGGTTGCGGAACCGGGCGGTTGCCTTGCGAAAGCGGGCGGCCTTCGAACATCTGATCGCGGAGAGTTCCACTCGCCTGATCAATTGCCCGCCCGGCGAGACGGAGTCGAGGCTCACGCAAGCGCTCGGCGAACTCGGGAAAGCGTTGGGCGTCGACCGCGCTTATGTGGCGCTCGCGCAGACTCCCGTCCGGATCTACGCCTGGTCCGCCGACGGATCGCCCTATCCATCGGGATGGCCGGAGAGGGCGCTGACGTTGCCCGAGCGGATCGAGCAGGTCGAATTCGGCATTGTGGCCGTGCCGGATGTCGCCTTACTGCCTCCGGGCGACCCCAAAACGACGCTTATGACGTTCGGCGTCCAGGGCTGGGCTTGCGTGTCGCTTATGATGCCCGGCCGCGCGCGAGGCATCCTGGGGTTTGACACCTTCCAGCCAGCCTGGAGCGTCTACTTCCCGCTGCCCGTGGTGCGGCTTGCGGGCGACGCCGTCGGCGCCGCGATCGAGCGCGACTTATCGGAGCACGACCGCGCGAGACTTGCCGCGCGACTCGAGCGTGCGGTTCGCTTGCAAATGGTAGGCCAACTCGCCAGCGGCGTCGCGCATAATTTCAACAACATCATCGGAGCGATCCTGGGTTATTCCGAGATGGCGGCGACCGAGATCGAAGCAGACACCAAGGCCGCCCGGCACCTTTCGGAGATCCAGCGGGCAGCCGAACGAGGCCGCGATCTCATCGACAGCATCCTGACCTTGGGGCGACGGTCGCCAGCCAGTCTTGTATCGGCGCCGGCGTTGCTCGACGAGACGGCGTCGCTCCTCCGCGCCACGCTGCAGGCGGGGGTCGAACTCGTGGTGTCGGACGTGCCGTCCGATCTCGCGGTGTTCGGCGAGGCGGCGCAAGTGCAACAGATCATTCTCAACCTGTGCAAGAACGCCACTCAGGCTATGGAAGGCTCCGGTCGCATCTGCGTCATGGCGGACGCACAAGAGCTCGATCAGCCTCGCGCCCTTAGCCACGGCAACCTGGCTCCCGGCCGCTATGTGCGCTTCATTGTCACCGACAGCGGCCCTGGCTTCAGCGATGAGGTGGCTCGTCGACTCTTCGAGCCGTTTTTTACGACACGTCCCGCCGGGACCGGTCTCGGTCTGGCAACCGTTCGCAAGATCGTTCGTGACCACGAGGGCGCAATGCACGTTGTCAGCGCACCGGGGCGAGGAAGCCGTTTCGAGGCGTGGCTGCCTGCGGCCGGGGAAAGAAGCGCTGCGACGATCGAGGAGACCGCCCCGCGCCCCGGCAATGGCGAAACGGTGCTTATCGTGGATGATGAGCGCGACCGCCTGCTCGGCCACGAAGAGATGGTGGCGGCGCTGGGGTACGAGCCGGTCGGCTTCGAACGCTCGAACGATGCGATTGCCGCCGTTCGTGCCGAGCCGGCGCGCTTCGACGCGATCTTGGTCAGCCAGGCTTCCGTGCAGGCCGCCCTCGTTCTGGCGCGAACCTTGCACGTTCTAGCCCCGCGAAAGCCGATCCTCCTCGCCACGAGATCGACCGTCGACGTCGCTCCCGACGCGCTCGTGCACGCGGGTATCGCAGACCTCGTGCGGCGCCCATTCGCAAGCGCCGAGCTTGCGGCTGCCTTGTCCCGTTCCCTGCGATCGGCCGTCACGCTACAGAACTGATGTTACGGATGTAACGCGATATCCGATTGATGAAATTCTTCCGTAGCGTGCCTTGCTCACATTCGGCTTCGCGGTCGGTCCGGGATATCTCAGCCGACAATGCGTCCCTCGGGAGACAACGCATGCCAAAGCCGATTGTGAAGCAGGCGGTCGTCATTGGCGCCGGGATGGGAGGCTTGGCCTCGGCGAAAGCCGTCGCACCCCACGTCGAAAAAGTCGTTGTGTTCGAACGCGACCCCCTGCCGGACGCTCCCGCGCCGCGCTCAGCCACGCTGCAGCCACGACATACGCTTGGGCTCCTTGCCGGCGGACACCGGGCGCTCGAATGTCTGTTTCCCGGCTTCGGGGTCGATTTCGCCGACGCTTTCTTCACTGAAATCCAGCGGCATATCAAGGCCCCATGGGCCGTCGCGATAACCTATCTCATCTACCCGCAGACCCGCGGCGAGCGGCCCCCAAATTTTGAAGAGCAGCTCCAAAAAACGCACACGTTGATGCGCCTCGCGGCCGAGGACTACGAGACTGACGAGATCGTCTTCGAGGTGCGGGCGCTCCTCAAGCCGCAGAGCGCCCTGCGCGAGTGCCGGCTTGCCGCCCGGGTCATGGCCAT
Organism: Alphaproteobacteria bacterium; assembly: GCA_030041335.1. Classification (GTDB taxonomy): domain Bacteria; phylum Pseudomonadota; class Alphaproteobacteria; order ATCC43930; family CGMCC-115725; genus JAATGI01. The sequence continues at coordinate 110,435 of JASHOB010000138.1, forward strand.
GATGGCGGACCAGCGCGCCAGGCCTTCTTTCCGCCGCCGCGAACCTCCGGGTCCCGCGTTCGACTTTGATCAAACCAGACATGAATTAACCCCTGCCGAGTGAGACAAACTGGAGTGAAAATCATGGATGCTGAAATTGACACTGTCGTCGGACAGTGCATCGATCTCTTCGGGCCGTCCATCGAGTTTCTTACATCGCCTTATGACCCGCAGAAGGGCTTTTGCGTGCTGCGGGGAATAATCCCTCCTGGCGGTGCGGCTCCACTCCACAGCCACCACGACGTCGAGGACTTCTACGTCATTTCCGGCCAGGTGTTGGCTTTGAGGCCAGGCGCGCATGGTTACGAACCGATCAAGTGCAAGGTCGGAGACTACATCCGCATACCCAGCGGCACACCGCACGGATGGCACAATGTGTCAAGCGAGCCTTTTGTCACGCTGATAATCACCACCCCGAAGCTCGGGAAATTCTTTCTCGAGGCGGGAAGGCCGCTCGGGCAGGCGTCTCAACCTCCAACATCGGATGATTTCGCGAGGTTGGCGAATGTATCGGCGAAATACGGTTACTGGAACGCCACTCCGGAAGAGAACGCCGCTGCCGGGATACGGCTTTGATCAGCCGACCCCTCTGAACCGCGGCGCGGTCGCTGTCATGCGAGAAGCAGACGGCGAGCCCGCTGCAGCAAACCTTAAGAGTTCTCGCGCCCAACAAATGAGGAATGGAGGCTTGGTGCAACGGATTGAAGAGTGGCTGGGTGATCTTGGGCTTGGCGAATACGCGTCGCGCTTCGTCGAGAACGACATCGATCCGTCGATAGTCCGCGAGCTGACAGACCTAGATCTCGAGAAGATCGGTGTGGCGTCACTCGGTCACCGCCGCAAGCTGCTGAGAGCCATTTCCGAACTGAATGCTTCGCTGGCCGAAACGGTCTCAGCTGTAAAACCGCAGGCCTCAGAAAGACTCATCGCTTCAGCAGAGCCAGAGCCCCTACCTGCTGTGGATGTAGCGGGAGAGCGTCGCTACCTGACGGTGCTATTTTGCGACTTGGTGGATTCAACTCGCATTGCCTCGCGGCTCGATGCGGAAGAGTGGCGCGGTCTCGTTGGTGCCTATTTTGAGGTTGCCTCTGCGGCGGTGACAGAGATGGGCGGCACGGTCGCCAAGAAGCTGGGCGACGGGCTCATGGCCCTGTTTGGATATCCGACGGCGCACGAGAATGATGCCGAGCGGGCGGCCCGCGCGGCTTTGGCCATCCAGCGCGCGATCGGCGAGTTGAACCATAAGAGCGCCGCTATCGGAAAGCCGGAACTTAATGCCCGTATCGGCCTCGAAACTGGGCCCGTGGTGGTGGATGCAACGGGCGAAGTGTATGGCGACGTGCCCAACACGGCGGCAAGGGTGGAGGCACTGGCAGAGCCGGGGGCAATAGTGATCACCGGACAAACGCAGCGCCAGATCACCGGCCTGTTCGTCGCAGAGGAACGCGGCGCGCACGAGCTGAAGGGATTGAAGGAGCCGGTGACCCTGTTCCGGCTGGTGCGGGCGAGCGGAGGCGGGCGGCGCTCCGGTACGCGCCAGCTCACGCGCCTCTTCGGCCGCGAGGAGGAAATGGCGATGCTGATGCGGCGCTGGGAGCGGGCGCGGCAAGGCGCCGGGCAATTAGTGCTGGTCGTCGGCGAGCCGGGCCTCGGCAAGTCTCGGCTGATTGAAGAATTTCACCGTCGGCTGCGTGACACCCAGCACACCTGGCTCGAATGGAACGGCTCGCAGCTCTTGCAGAACACGCCGCTGCATCCGATGGCCGAATGGGGGCGACAGCGGTTCGGCGGCGCGGACGTGTCCGCCGAGCGACGGTTCGGGGAGCTCGAGAGCGCGCTAGCGCAGGTGAAGCTCGACCCGGCCGAGAACGCCCCCTTGCTGGCGCCGCTCCTCGACATTCCGTTGCCTCAAGGACGCGCGCCGACCTTGGCGCCGGACGAGCTGCGCCGGCGGCAACTGGCGGCAGTGACCGGTGCGGTGATAGCCGGTGCCCGAGTTCAGCCGGTGGTGCTGGCGATCGAGGATCTGCACTGGGCCGATCCGACCACGCTGGATGTGCTGCGTGGCATGGCCGGGCCAGGCGCGCTGGCGCCGTTGTTCATCGTGGCGACGACCCGGCCTGAGTTCCGACCGCCCTGGGGCATGCGCTCGCATCACGCGACCATCTCGCTGGCGCCGCTCGATCGCGCGCAGGTGCAGGACATGATAGTGGAGCTATCCGCGCGCCATGCTCTGCCGCGAGAGGTGGTGGACGATGTTGCCGAACGCACCGGCGGGGTGCCGCTGTTCGTCGAGGAAGTGACGCGGCTTTTGGTGGAGCGCGGCGAGAAAGGCGGCATCCATGTGATCCCGCCGTCGCTGCAACAATCGCTGATGGCGCGGCTCGACCGCCTGGGGCCGCCCCGGGAGGTAGCGCAGGTCGCCTCGGTCATCGGACGCGGCTTCTCCTATGGCCTTCTCCGCGCTCTCACCGGGATGGCCGACGCAGCGCTGCAAACTGCGCTGGAACAGCTCGTGGAAGCCGATATTTTGCTCGTTCAGGGCCTCCCGCCTGAGTCCGACTATCGTTTCAAGCACGCGCTTATTCAGGATGCGGCCTACGAGAATCTGCTCAAGAGCCGGCGGCACGTGCTGCATCGGCGCGTCGCCGAGACTTTGCGCTGCCGCTTCCCTGACACTGCGAAGGCCGAGCCGGAGGTGCTGGCGCATCACTTCGCGCAGGCGGGTCTGACCGACGCCGCCATCGAATGGTGGGGCAAGGCCGGCGACCAGGCGCTGCGCCGTTCCGCCTTCCAAGAGGCGATTTCGCATCTGGGCCGAGCCATCGAGATGGCCGACAAAACCGGCGAGGGTGGGTATGACGCTGCGACCGCACTCGCCTCGACCAACCAACGGCTCAAACTGCAAACCGACCTTGGCAAGGCGCTTATGTTTTCCCGCGGATATGCCGCAGAGGAATCGAAAGCGGCCTTCATCCGCGCCCGCGACCTTGCCGCGGTAATCGACGACCCGACCGAGCGATTCACCGTTTACTATGGGCTGTGGGTCGGCAACCTGGTGCGCGGCGAGTTAGGGTTGGCGCGGGAGATAGCCGAAACATTTCTGCGCGAGGCCGAACGCGAAGCACGGACAACGGAGTGTGGGGTCGGCCGTCGCATTGTTGGGCTTACCTGCCTCTTCCAGGGTGATTTCAACGAGGCACAAGCGAACTTGGTTGAGGCGCTGAGCACTTGCTATCCCGAGCAGGATCGCGAGGCCAGGTTTCGCTTCGCCGCGGATATCGCTGCGACCGCGAGGGCCTTCCTCGCCGTAACAAATTGGCTGCTCGGTGAGGTCGGAGCGGCGCGGGCGCTTATCGAAGAAGCCGTCGCTCGGGCGATCGAAGCCGATCATGTAATCACTCTGGTTAACACCTATATGTTCAGGGCCCACTTCGAGACGGTTCGCGGCGATGCTGAAGCCGTCCTGCGCTCCGCGGAAATTGTCATCAAACTCGGCCAGGAGAATGTGCTTGCGCTCTATGCAGCGATGGGCACGTTGCAATCCGCTTGGGCAAGGGCCCGCTTGGACGGCACCGAGGGCGGGGTGACGGGGCTTCGGCGGGCGTTGGCAGCGTTTGCCAGCCAAGGAAACAAATTTCACGTACCGTTTTACCAAGGTTTACTCGCCGAGATCGAAGCGCAGGGCGATGCAGCGGGAGCCCTGACCCGGATCGACGCGGCGCTAGCTCTCGCAGGCGAGACAGGAGAACGTTGGAGCGACGCTTTCCTCTATCGCTTACGCGGCGAAATTCTCCTAAAGCGCGATCCGGCGAATAAGGCGCCGGCGGAGGACGCATTCCTCACGGCAATCGCCGTCGCGCAGCAGCAGAAGGCGCGCAGTTTTGAGCTGTGCGCAGCTCTTGGTTTGGCGCGACTTTACTATTCGACGAGCCGTTTCGCGGACGCTTATTCATTGCTCGGGCCTGTGCTCGAGGGCTTTTCGCCGGCACCCGAATTTCCCGAGATCGCTGAAGCGCATTCGCTGCTTGCGGCACTCGCGGAAACCGATGAAGTGAAGAACGCTGCTGCGGCACGCCAACGCAGGCTGAAACTGCAGACGAGCCTCGGCCAGGCGCTTATGTTTTCCCGAGGTTACGGGGCCGATGAATCGCAGGCTGCCTTCATCCGCGCTCGCGAACTTGCCGCCGCGAGCGATAATCCGGCCGAGCGATTCGACATTTACTACGGTCTGCGGATCACAAACGCGGCGCGCGGCGAGTTGGGGTTGGCGCGGGAGATTGCCGAGAAATTTCTGCGCGAGGCCGAACGCGAAGCACGGACGACGGAGTATGGGGTCGGCCGCCACCTCGTCGGATACAGCTGCCTCTGGGAGGGTGATTTAATCGAGGCACAAGCGAATTTAGTTGAAGCGCTGAGCACTTACGATCCCGAGCGCGATCGTGAGGCCATGTACCGCTTCGGCGGGGATATCGGTGCGATCGCGAGGGTCAACCTCGGCATGACAAAGTGGCTGCTCAGTGAGGTCGGACCGGCGCGGGCGCTTATCAAAGAAGCCGTCGCCCACGCGATCGAAACCGATCATGTAACCAGCCTGGTCCGCACCTATATGTTCAAGGCCCAATTCGAGATGGTTCGCGGTGATGCCGCAACGGCCCGACGTGATGCGGAAATCGTCGTCAAACTCAGCCGAGAGAATGCGATTTCGGAATATGCGGCTTTAGGGGCAATCCAATCCGCGTGGGCAAGTGCTCGACTGGACGGCAGCGGGACCGGAGCGACAGAGCTTCGGGAGGCGTTGGCGGCGCGCTTCGGCCAAGGAAACAAATTTCAAGCGCCGTTCTTCCAAGGTTCACTTGCTGAGATCGAAGCACAGGGCGATGCAGCGGGAGCCTTGACCCGGATCGACGAAGCGCTCGACCTCGCGTGCGAGACGGGGGAGCACTGGAGCGATGCTTTCCTCCATCGCCTGCGCGGCGAGATTCTGCTCAAGCGCGATCCGGCCAACACGGCGCTGGCCGAGGACGCATTCCTAACCGCAATCGCTATCGCGCAGCAGCAGAAGGCGCGCAGTTTTGAGCTACGAGCAGCTCTGGGTTTAGCACGACTCTATAATTCGACGAGCCGTTCCGCGGACGCTCACGCCCTGCTCGCGCCCACGCTCGAGGGCGTTGTGTCGACCCCGGAGCTTCCCGAAATTGGGCAAGCCAAAACGCTTCTCAGTGCGCTGGCGTAATGCCAATCGAAGGAGCCGGTGACTTCCGCAAACGGATGGTCGACCCCGATAGAGTTCTTGCTGAAGTCACTCCGGCCGAAGCGTCGTCCTCTGCAATCCAGTGGGTCGCTGACGTTCTGTCCTGATAGCAATCTGTGATGTCGGGGGTGCGATCGCGCACTACGCGAAAGGCCCTGGCTCAGATAGTCGCGGGCAATGACCAAATCCTTGCCGCGATCCTCCTTGCCGCGGAGCACGATGTGGCTGTGCGGGTGGCCGGTATTGTAATGATCGACCGCGATCCAATCGAGCTTCGTGCCGAGGTCCTCTTCCATTTGGCGCATCAGTCGCCGGGTAAAATCCTTGAGGTCTGGATAGTCGATCGCGT
>JASHOB010000139.1 GCA_030041335.1 Alphaproteobacteria bacterium
CTCAACGCGCCAGCAGAAGCGCGATCTACCCGGGCGACATCATCCCGGAACACCGGGCGACATCATCCCGGAACGCCGAGCGAGATCAAATCGGAATGCCGGGCGACTTCCCCCGGATTCCGCAAGGGGGCGCTCCATAAATTCTCAAGCTGGTTTCCATTAAGCTAGGAAAGATGATCTCGCCGAATCGGCCAACGCATCATAATCCTCGGCGATCTCAAGCCATGCCCGCCTAAGCTCATCATCGGTGGCTTGATCGGCTAACTTGCAGGCTTCTTGCGCTTGAGCTTTGTAAAAAGCCTCGTCATTCATAGCAGCCACCAGATGATGGTCGCCGCTTCCGGGGGTGGAAGCGGCGACCGAGAACCTCCGTAGGGATAGTTCTACTCTAGAGTGAGGAAGATCGTGCCGCCGCTATATTCCTTCGTCAAATCACAAAAGGGCCGTGCAGCGGGCGAAGGGAGATCGCGGGTGATGGCTAGACGCCGACCCTCAATCGCCAGGGCCGACGGCGTTTATTGTGACGGGATCCGCAAGCACAATTGATTGCTGAATACAAATGACACCACCAGCGTAAGGAAAGCACATCATGCCCCTATTTAGGATGGCTGCTGGAACTACCGTAGCCGCAGTCCCATCTGCGCCAGCACCTCTACTTTGATATTTGTTGCTGCTCCCATAGAGAGACGCCTCCGCATTAAAGCTTGGTATTCGCATGTTGTATCTCCCTCCACCGACACGGGGTGATGATGCGGGCATCGTAGCACAAGGCAATGTGGTGCGCTTGCGGTTGTAGGTGCTGTGATTGGGCGATCGACTTGTTGCCGTCTCGTTCTCATTACTAAATTGGTAAATGCCCCGCAAACGACCGCCCCAGGTCGGCACGGTCGGCAGCATGATCGCCGCCGCCCTGCGGCTGAACGCGTGAGCCTACCGAACCAACATTGGATAATGGCAAAGACGTGCGCCCAATGTTAACCTGAGATATTAACCACTGGGCGCGGAAGGTAATTGCCATGCGTCCGAAGAGCACTCTCCTAGCGTTCATCCTGTGGTTAGGGTGCCTGGTCGGCCTTGCTGGTCTGCACCGCTTCTATCTTGGCCTCGTTGGAACCGGCTTCGTCTGGCTCTTGACTTGGGGTCTAGTACCTCCGCACAGGGATTATGACTCGTTGGGCACGACCGGGTAAGCGCGGGCCATTTTTGCGCGGGCTCGTTCGGTTGTGAACATCCAGTTGATGCGAGCGCGGGCGGCGTTGCGCTGTTTCTGCCAGGCGGCGATCTCGGAGCGGAGCAGATCGCGATCGCCGATGCGCCGGTCGAGGCACTGGCCGCGGAGGACGCCGATTTCGATCTCGACCATGTTGAGCCAGCTGGCGTGCTTGGGCAGGTAATGGAATTCGAGGCGACGGAGGATGCGGCGCGCTTCACAGGCGGGAAAGGTTTCGTAGACGGCGGCGGCGGAATGGGTCGACAGATTGTCGAGCACGACACGGATCTGCGAGGCCTGCGGGTAGTGCACGTCGACCAGGTCGCGCATGCATTCGGCGAAGTCGGTGGCGGCACGATGCTCGGTCACCTTGACGTTGCGCCACGGCTTGTGAGCGTCAAGAAACACGAACAGGTTGACGGTTCCGTTGCGGCAATATTCGCAGTCGTAGCGCTCGATCTGTCCAGGCGTAGCGGGGATTGGCTGGCGGACTTCGCCGATGAGTTGGGTGGGGCTCTCGTCGAAACACACGACAGGACGCTCGGGATCGGGTGTCTCGGCGTAGAGATCGAGTACGTCTTCCATGCGGGCGACATAGGCGGCATCGACGCTGGGAATGCACCACATGTCCTTGCGCCACGGCTTGAGATGGTTCTCGGCCAGGCGCCGCCGCACTGTCTCACGAGACAGGTCCTGGTGGTCGGTAAGCTTGACCATGGCCCCGGCCAGCAACTCCAGGGTCCATATGTGGACGGCCCTCTCCTTGCAAGCGTTTTCAGTGTCGTGGTCGGATCGCTTGCGTTCATATGTCCGGCCTCACATGAGAACCTCCTTGTCAAGTGGCGTCAACAGGACCTCCCTGTAGTTTTCCAAGGCGGAACTCTCAGTCAGCAGGTCTCTCCTGCAAACCTCACATCCGGCGGGGCACGACCCCGTCCATTGTCCCACATGCGGGACGGGAGAGTTCCAAGCGGGCGGCACCACTCTGTGTAAACGGCGATTAAGTGCCATGCCGATCAACGATGACGCCCCCTTGGCTCGATGAACCGGAGCTGCTTGAGCAACTCAGGCGCAACTATGTGGTGATGCTCAGGCTGCAGGCTTCATAACCGCCCCTTTCGGCACTACACCTTCGTTGACGAACCGCCATAACGCAATCAGCAATTTGCGAGCCAACGCCACCACCATCACTTTACGTAACCGTCGTCCGGTGGGGCCAGTGCGCTCGCGGAACCATTCGACCAGTGCCCGAGCGATTGCAGCAGCCGCGCCCAATGGCGGCTCGCACCGCAGGCTTCGATTCCAATCACCGTCGGTTCAAGCTTGGTAAAGAACGCAACCATATCCCGACGCGTCAGCTTCTTGCGCAGCACCGGCAGCTCGGCTGCATTCACCCCATGAAGCTGGAAAATATGCTTCGACG
>JASHOB010000140.1 GCA_030041335.1 Alphaproteobacteria bacterium
CCGAACAGGACCACGGGGCCAAAGAGAACATCGTCGGTCATGCCGGCAACGAGTTCGAGCGCGCCAGGGCGCGTTACCATCTCCTCGACGATAAAACCGTCGAGACGCGCCTTTGGTCGAGCCGCCTTAACATGCGCCAGCATGACCAGCGCCGCGCTTCGGACCGCATCGGGCGTCGCGAGGTTGAGCGTGACGCCGCCGACATCGCTCTTATGCGTGATGTCCGGCGAATGAATCTTGAGCGCAACCGGCTTCCCGATGTCGGCTGCTATGGCTGCGGCGTCGTCCGGGTCGCGCGCAATCCGCGTGGCGGCGAACGGGATCCCGTACGCCCCAAATAGCGATGAGATTTCTGGCGGCTCTAACCATTCACGTCCGGCATCGAGCGCGCTGGTCAGGATTTGAGCGGCGCCCTTGCGGTCATACGCCCGGGCCGCTGCCGTTACGGTTTCCAGTAGCAAATCCTGATTGCGGCGGTAAGCGACCCGGTTCATAAAGCCGCGGATCGCGGCGTCGGGCGTCTCGTAACTGGCGATCCTGGCTGCGGCGAAGAGCTTCCGTGCCGGTGCTGCCGCATGATCGCCGATCCAGTTCACGAACACATTCCGGCCGGAATAGGCCAGCCGATGTGCGGCGACGGCGTCGATGACGGCTCGGGCCGAATCGATCGGCGGCTGCATGGCGGTCGGACAGTTGATCACGAGCGCGGCGTCAACATCGCGATCGTCAAGGACGGCCTCCAACGTAGCGCGATAGCGCGCGGCATCAGCGTCTCCCACCATGTCGATCGGATTGCCGTGGCTCCAGGTTCGGGGAAGACAGGCATTGAGCTTGGCAACCGTCGCTGGCGACAAGGAGGCCAGCACCCCGCCGCGCTCGATCAGCGCGTCCGTTGCAAGCACGGCCGGCCCGCCGCCATTGGTCAGAATGGCGAGACGGTCGCCGCGCTGGGGTTGCGTGGTTGCCAGCGTCTCGGCGGCCTCGAATAGTTCGGCCATGTCGCGCACCCGCAACATGCCGGCACGGCGGAAGGCGGCGTCATAGACCTTGTCGGAGCCGGCGAGGGCTCCGGTATGGGACGCGGCGGCCTTCTGGCTCTGCCGGAAGCGGCCGACCTTCACAACCAGCACTGGTTTTCGCCGTGCCGCCGCGCGCGCTGCCGACATGAACTTGCGTGCCGAGGTTACGGCTTCGACGTAAAGGAGGATGGCGTGCGTCGTCGGATCGTCGCCGAGATAGTCGAGCATATCGCCGAAATCGACGTCCGCCATGTCGCCCAAGGATACGATATGAGAAAAGCCGATGCCCCGCGGTGCTGCCCAATCGAGAAGCGCCGTCACGATCGCGCCAGACTGGCTGACAAAGGCGATGCCGCCTTCTGACGGCGTGAGATGCGCGAAACTGGCGTTGAGCCGCGCCCCCGGCACCATCACGCCGATGCAATTCGGTCCGACGATGCGGAGCAAATGCGGTTTCGCCGTCGCGAGGATACTTTGCTGGAGCACCTTGCCTTCCACGCCGAGCTCGCCGAAGCCCGCGGTGATTACCACCGCCGCACGGGTCCCTCGCGCGCCGAGTTCTGCGACGAGAGCGGGAACCGATGAGGGCGGCGTCGCGATGATCGCGAGATCCGGGACCGTCGGCAGACTTGCGACATCGGGATAAGCGGGTATTCCGCCGATCAATCGATGCTTGGAATTGACCAGCATCAGCGGACCCGAAAAATTTGCCGAGCGCAGATTTTGCAGAATCAGATCACCGACCGCGCCCGGCCGCGGCGTCGCACCGATGAGCGCGATGGAACCGGGCTTGAAGACAAACTCCAGATTGCGGACGGACACGCGGCATCACCCCGATTGTCGGACGAGGGCATTCTGGCTCAACGACCGTGGTCTTTTCTATCATGCGCGCTGAGATGTGCTTCAGTCATCTCGGCAACCCACCCGAGACAAATCACGAAGAGGGCAAATGCGGCGAGAACCAGCCAACCAAACAGCGAAGAAGTGTCCATCGAATCGACCTCCAATGATTGACCGTAATAGTGACGCAAGCCAGCCAGCAGGCGTTTGATCTAGCTCAAAGACCGAACCTTTGCCGGGGTACCGTTCAGTGCGAAAACAGAACGGGTACGGTCATGGTGGCCGGCAACGACCGCGTTGCGCCGCCTAGAAGAATTCCCGCGTGCGCGAATGGCCGTAGCCGCCGACGACAATCAAGTCGGCGCCACGGTCGCTGACATAGCTCAGCCACTTGTCGCCTTCCGCGACGCTATCAATCGCGAACCAGCATCGATCGGGACCGGCGCATCTCGCGTCAGGACGACAAGGAGGGCGCGTCGCGCTCGGTGTACCGAGATGCCGGTGGCCGGGAGTGTCCCTTCTCGCTAATCCCGTTTTGGGGATGGACCGCGAGAACCGTGACGGAGTTGGCATGAGACAAGAGCGGAAGCGCGTCGCGGGTAATTTCATCGGCCATGCACATGTTGAACACGGCGAGATGTCGTCCTTGAATGTCGCGAGCGGTCGCAAGTCCATTGAATGAGACCGGCAACGTGGGCGTCATGGCGTGTCGTCAGCTGCCGCGCGACGTTAAGCCGGATCTCGCTGCGCGGCGCACGTCCTTATACGCCATGGGTGTCTCATCACGTCAGCGTGTAGCCGGGTTGCCGTTACCCGCGTCGTCGGGCCGACCACTGTTCCCAATCGCGGTTCGACCCAACCTATGTGGTCGACCACTTTTGTCGTGCCGGGCACATCTAGGCCACGGCCGTGAGCGGGACCGCTCGCGCGCGACAGTGCCGCGACCGGTCAGCTCGACGACGCCGTTCTAGATCGTCGCGCGCGGCCACCACTCCTCCCGGTCAAGCGCCTTCGAATGCTTTCGCGGATTTGAGTATCGTCCGGAGGTTCCCCGCCTTCCCGCGGGAATGCATCGACTAGTGCACGGAGAAGATCGACGCGGCTGACGATGCCAACCAGCACCTCGCCCATCAAAACTGGCACGCGCTTGATCCGGTGCTGTTCCATCAGCGTCACCACGTCGGCAAGCGGCGCATCGGCAGCGACGGTGATGACACCCTCGGTCATGACATTGAAAACTTTTCGCGCGTGCGCTGTCGTGTATTCGACCGCTTCGCGCTCCGGTCCGATCAGCCGTTCGAGCCAATGGACTCCGCGGCGTTCGGTACCGATTTCGACTCGGCGCAAGAGGTCGCCTTCGGTGATAATGCCGACCAGGGTGTGGTGCTTATCGATCACTGGGAGGCCGCTGATCTTGTTGCGCAACATAATCATTGCGGCCTCGACGATTTCGGCGCTGCTGTCGACGGTCAACACGCGCTTCTGCATGACGTCGGCGGCGGTCAAAGGCTTCATGGGAAGTTCCCCTTTCACCGCCGTGCCTATTCGTTGTCCGTGGTGACCGCCTTGATCTTGATCAATCCGCGGCGATCCACTTCAGCGAACTCCTGCAATTCCCGACCTAATAGCGCGATTCGTAACATCTGGCGCGCGCGAATGCCGCCGCGGCCGTGAGCATTGGTGCTTGCAATGGAGCTGCCGTAATTTTCATGGATTCGATTCAGCGATAGGTGACAATGTCGCTCAACGGCAGCCGCTGCCTGGGCGGCTGCGGCTGAGCTCGATAACCGGCGGCAACGATCAGGGCGATCACGTATTTGTGTCGATCGATGCCAAGGATGTCGGCAACCGGTTCGGGCTCGAAGCCGCCCATGGGACACGTATCGATGCCGATCATGGCCGCCGCCGTCATCATGTTTGCCGCCGCGATATGACATTGCGCTACGCTCCAGCTAATACGGCGCTCGTGCGCGATACCGCGATAGATCTTCATGGTCTCGTCGAAATCGGCACCAGCAGGCAAAAGACGCGACAACATCCGGCGCGGATAGTCTGCCTCGGGATCAAGTTCCGCCCTGAGCGCGAGAATGACGATAACGGCACTTGCGGTCGTAACCTGAACCTGGTTCCAGCAGGATGGTCGCAACCGCCGGCGCAGCTTCGCTTCCTGCACAACAATGAACCGCCAAGGCTCTAAGCCGAGCGACGACGGCGACAGCCGTCCTGCTTCGAGGATGTAGGCAAGGTCAGCCGGCGCAATTTTCCGAGACTCATCGAACAGCTTGCAGGCAAAGCGGAATTGCAGCGCTCGCACGAACGCATCGCGTGCCGTCGCAGCAGTCTCAACCTGGCTATGTGCCAAGGCGCTCATTGTGTTCCTCCCGCTGCTTCATGCATGACATCTCACCGTTGCGCACCATGGCGCTCGTGACAGCGGCCATGAGCATCGCAGCATCGACCGGCTTGGCCAGCAAGGCGAATACGCCCGCTTCATTGGCCTGTGCTCGGATATTTTGGTCATTCTGCGCTGTCACCAGAATGACCGGCATGCACAAGTTCTTGCCATCCGATGACCCCAGAAAT
>JASHOB010000141.1 GCA_030041335.1 Alphaproteobacteria bacterium
CATCTTCGGAGAGGCAAACTCCGCCCGGCTCGCAAATGCCTTCGAGGCGCGCAGCGATATTGACGCCATCGCCCATTAAGTCGCCGTCTGCCTCCTCGATCACGTCACCGAGGTGAACTCCAACGCGGAACAGAATCTGCCGCTCCAGCGAAAGCCCAGCATTGCGCTCAACCATGCCGTTCTGCACTTCAATCGAACAACGGACCGCGTCCACAACGCTGCGAAACTCGATCAGAATGCCGTCGCCGGTGCGCTTCACGACGCGGCCGTGGTGCACCGAGATGGCCGGAGCAAGGGCAGAGCCGATGGACCTCGAATTTGAGGAAGATGGCAAGATCATCCCGAGCCGGAAGGACATCTTGCGGGTTAAGAGGACATTATCCAAAGGCCGAGACTGAGGCCGATGGTATGGAATTGTATCGGTATGCCCAGGCGCGTTAATCAGGTGGGTCGAGGCGCAACGGTAGGCATCGAGGGCCCTGCTTCAGCGGAGCTTTTCTTTTGCCGGCCTGAGTTCAGCTGACCGGATCAGAGTTTCTTTGAAGGATCTCAGAAAGACGCTTGAGCATCCCCTGCTGTCTTGCCAGATGAAGCAGGGTATCCGCATCCATGTCGGCTAAGACAGTGCGCGGGTGCTTCGGGTCATGCCATTCAATGACCCGGTGCCGATCATCGAGTTTTGCCGTCGCAAATATCTTCGGGTCATTTAGCTGCCGGAAGATCCCTCCGCGTGCGATGTATTCTCCTAAGTCGATTATAGTCCGTTCGCCCGTCTCCCAAGTCAGATCGAGACGTCGCCCAGTCGCATCATTTAGGACTTGGATTCTTGGAAGTGACGGGGTCACGGGATCTTCCTCATCGCAAGCAACGCTTGGCCAAAAACCCAATTTAGCGCCAAATCGGCTTGATGGGTTCCAGATTGCACCCGTTTCCGGACGGTGTCGAGCGTTTGTGAATTAATACCACCACGTACAACAGCGATGTCGGCGATTCGTATCAATGCTTCGTCGTCACCGTCTATGACGTGAAAATGTGGTGGATAATGATCGCCAGGATACATGGCGATTTTCACGTTTCCAGAAAGGATCGCGAGCGTCGGCAACTTTCCCCCGCTTCGTGGGCATTAGGTGTACTCTCGTGTCGAGGGAAACTCCATCTCGGAACCCTTACTCGGCGGGGCGCCAATTATCGCCCGCGATCTCCCTCTTCGCCCTCTGCACCGCCGGCAATAGCTCCGCCCAGTCATCAGCGCTCTTGATCAGGTCCGCCTGCAAGTCAGCGATCCTTGCTTCCCATTCGCGGCTGGCGGCTGGGTCGCGCACGTCATCACGCAGTGCCATGCGGGCGATCAATTCCTCGCGGGGCTCGAGGCTCTTAAACCAGCGGCGGAATTTGGGGGCAGTGTAGAAGGTGCGGCGGGGCACTGTGGCCGTCAGATCTCCAGACCGGTATGCGTTTTGATCTGACTTTTCACAATCGCAAGAGCGAGGCTTTTCAGTAGATCAACCGTGAAGCCTCCGGCGGCCGCAGCGTCCGACTTGGTCTTTTGCCAAACGTCAAGGCTGCGTATCGAATCAAGGAAATCGTGACCCTCCCAGCTAAGGCGGGTGAAGGTGATCCCAATGGCCGGCTGGCCGTTGTGATTCTCAATGAGGCGAGCCTCTATAATTAGGTCGAGGTGATAAGCGATTTCATCCTCGGTGTAGCCATCAACAGGAATGTCCTGTGCCGTGAGGGGGCTGATCGAATTGCGAGGACGGATGTCCATGGCTTCAAGGCGCAGAAGCAGCTGGCGAATCAGGTCCATATCGCGTTTCATTTTGCCATCCGAGTGCATACGCGCCTTTGTAGTGACGTTCGGTGCGCCGACTGTAGTGACACAAGCAGCATCTGGAACGTGCTCCGCCAAATTCACGGCAAACTGTCAACTCGCGTCTAACCAAATCCAGGTTTGTATATTGGCCAGATGTTGGACAGAGCCAGCAACGAGTTTGCTAAGTCTTTGATTTAATTGGCGTCCCCAGCGGGAGTCGAACCCGCGTTTTCGCCGTGAAAGGGCGATGTCCTAGGCCTCTAGACGATGGGGACATGAACGGCCGCTCGAGGCGAGGGTCTAACCAGACATTGACATTAAATCAAGGTCGCTTCAATCCGGCGCCGATGCCGTATTGGTAATAACACACTGAATCGAGCACGGTCATTGCCGCTAAACCATAGCAGCGTCATCAACCAGTAACCGCGTCTCCTCGCGCCCTTGCCAGCGATTAATACGAAGCTTGCCCGCGATGTGGATTGTGGCCCCTCGCAAGTTCATCAGGGCCGCGCCGAGCCCATTTTCGCTGGCGCGAAACAGCATCGCCTTGACCCTCGCGGTGCCCGTCGCGTCGCCAAGCACCAGACGCAAATGTTGCTCGCCGACCGGCTCCGCATGGATGAGCCGTGCATGCCCGAGCGCGAAGCGGGGTTCGGCGTTGCCGGTGCCGAAGGGACCGAGCCGCTCAATCGTTTCCGCCAACTCGAGGCTTGCCGCAGCGGGCGTCACCATGCCGTCGATACCAAGTTCGGGCCGCAAATACGCGCCCTCGAACGCGAAAGGCAGCCGCGCTTCGAGGAAGTCGCGCAAAGCGTCGAGACAGTCGCGCTTCACGGTAAACCCTGCTGCCATCGCGTGCCCACCCCCATTCATCAGTAGACCGGCTTGGCGTGCCGCAATGATTGTTGAGCCGAGCGCAACGCCCGGAACTGAGCGACCGGATCCTTTGCCGATATCGCCCTCGAAAGCGACAACGCAGGCGGGGCGGTTGTAGCGCTCACGGAGACGGCCGGCGACAATACCGATAACGCCAGCATGCCAACCATTCTTCGCCGCGATCACTAAGGAACGGTGTTGCTGTGGGGTACGATCGATCATCGCGATCGCCTCTGCGTACACAGTGGCTTCGATGTTACGGCGTTCTCGGTTGAAGTCGTCAAGCCGTCGCGCCAAGACTTGCGCCTCGATGGGATCGTCGCAAGACAACAGACGCGAACCCAACTCGGACTCGCCGACCCGGCCGCCGGCATTGACGCGCGGGCCGAGCACGAAACCGGCGTGATAGGCGTCGAGCGGCTCTTCGACGCCGGCAACATCGGCCAAGGCAGCAAGGCCGATATTTCGCCGCCGACGCATCACTTTCAGCCCCTGTGCCACCAATGCACGATTAACGCCCGTTAGCGGCACGACGTCGCAGATCGTGCCGAGCGCGACAAGGTCGAGCCAGTTCACAAGCCTCGGTTCGGGGCGCGCCGCATACCAGCCGCGCTTGCGCAATTCGCGATTGACGCCAACGACTATCAGGAAGGTCACGCCGACCGCCGCGAGCTCGGTGTGCACCCCGCTTTCGTCCAGCCGATTCGGATTTACCACCGCGACGGCGACGGGCAAGCTCGGTTCGCTGACATGATGATCGACGACAATGACATCGATGCCGGCCTTGGCGGCGGCGGCGAGGGGCGCGTGCCCCGTGATGCCGCAATCGACGGTGACAACGACGCCGGCGCCCTGCTCCTTCAGTTTCAGCAGCGCGGCCAGGCTGGGACCATAGCCCTCGCGCTGGCGGTCCGGGATATAGATGATGCTTCTGCCGCCAACCGCGGCAATGAAACGGTGCAACAGCGCCGCCGAGGTAGCGCCATCGACATCGTAATCGCCGAAAATCGCGATGGTCTCGCCCCGCGTGATCGCCGTCGCGAGACGGTCGACCGCGTGGTTCATATCCTTGAATAACGAGGGATCGGGCAGCATCTCGCGCAAAGTCGGCGCCAGAAACTGCTGGGCGGCGTCGAGCTCGATGCCGCGCGCGGACATGACGCGGCCGACGATTTCCGGCACACCGAGCCGTTGTGCCAATGCCAGTGCAATGCGATCGTCGCCCCGACGCTGACGCCAGCGCTTGCCCGTGAGCGACCGCGCGATCCCAAGAAAGTGGTCTGCGTCGCCGCTCATGGCCGCATTATCGCGTGAACGCAGCCATGTCGCGGTTGCGTGTAAAATCGTGGGTCGCCTCGATGATCCGCACGGTGCGGGTCTTCGAGCGCATCACCAGCGATTGCGTTGTGGCACCGCCGGGAAAACGCTTGACGCCGCGGAGCATGCTGCCATCGGTGACACCGGTGGCGGCGAACATGACGTCGCCCTTGGCCAAATCGCTGAGACCGTATTTGCGCGTGAAATCCCCGATGCCTGCCCGATGCGCACGGGCGCGCTCGTCATCGTTGCGGAATTGGAGACGACCCTGCATATGGCCACCGATACAGCGCAGTGCGGCCGCCGCCAGCACGCCTTCGGGCGCGCCACCGGAACCCATGTAAAGATCGATACCGGTATCCGGCCGCGCGGTTGCGATCACGCCGGCGACATCGCCATCCGAGATCAGCATGATACGTGCGCCGGCCTCTCGCACTTTGGCGATCAGCTCGGAATGGCGCGGCCGATCCAGAATACAGACCATGAGATCGGGGACCTCGCGCTTTTTTGCCTTGGCGAGATTTTTCAGATTGTTTGCCGGCGTCTCATCGAGATCCACGACCTCGCCGAGCCCGCCCCCGATTGCGATTTTGTCCATGTAGACATCAGGCGCGTGCAAAAGGCCGCCGCTCTGCGACAACGCCAACACCGCCAATGCATTCATATTCCCCTTTGCGGTCAGCGTGGTGCCCTCCAGAGGATCGAGCGCAATATCGAGGGTCGGCCCGGCGCCGCTTCCCACCTGCTCGCCAATATAGAGCATCGGCGCCTCGTCGCGTTCGCCTTCGCCGATCACGACCGTACCGCGGATCGGGAGCGCGTTCAGGGCGCGGCGCATCGCATCGACCGCCGCTTGGTCGGCGGCCTTTTCATCTCCACGCCCAATCAGCAGCGACGCTTGCAGCGCCGCTGCCTCGGTAACGCGCACGGCCTCGATGGTCAGAACGCGGTCCATCGCGGTTTCTTCGGCCATCATTCCCTCGTATCAGAGATTCTCGATGCGAATCAAACAGGGCGGCTCGAGCACGGTATCCAATGCGCCGATCTTGCGCACGGCACGCAGCATCGCCGCTTCCTCTGTCTCGTGCGTGGTAATGACCACCGGAACTGCCTCGCCGGCCGGCGCACGCCCGCGCTGCAACATCTGCTCCATGGATACCGCCTCATCGCGCAGTGCGGCAGCGACGTCGGCGATAACGCCGGGTTGATCGGAGACCATGAGACGCACGTAATAGGCGCCATAATGCCGGGCCATGGGCGCGGTCTTGCTTTCGTGCATGGTACTTGCAGGCATGCCGAAGCCCGGTGCGCCGCGACCGCTGGCGATGTCGATCAGATCGGCCACAACGGCGGATGCGGTCGGCGCGGCACCGGCGCCGCGCCCCTCGAGCATCAAGCGGCCAACCGCATCGCCTTCAACCACCACGGCGTTGAACACGCCGTCGACATGCGCGATCGGCGTCGCCTGGGGCACCATGCAGGGATGGACCCGCTGTTCAAGACCGTGCGCCGTCGGACGCGCGACACCGAGCAGTTTGATGCTATAGCCGAGCGCCGCCGCGTATTCGATGTCGCGCGCCGACACGTGGCGAATGCCCTCGACAAAGATGCCCTCGAGGTCGACGTGAGTGCCGAAAGCGGCAGCGGCCAGCAGCGCCAATTTGTGCGCCGTGTCGATACCATCAATATCGAAGCTCGGATCGGCCTCGGCATAGCCGAGCCGCTGGGCATCGGCCAAAACATCGGCAAAATCGCGGCGCTGATTGGCCATCTGCGTTAGTACGTAGTTGCAGGTGCCGTTCAAGATACCGTAGATGCGGCGGACCTGATTCCCCGCCAAGCCCTCGCGCAGCACTTTGAGAATTGGAATGCCGCCCGCGACCGCGGCCTCGAAGCCAAGAAAGACGCCGCGCACATCGGCGCGTCTCGCCAGATCGTTGCCGTGATGTGCCAGTAGCGCCTTGTTGGCGGTGACGACATGCTTCCCCTGTTCGATCGCGGCTTCGACGGTGCGGCGCGCGACACCCTCGCTGCCGCCGATAAGTTCAACGACGACTTCGATATCGGGCCGGGTCGCCATCGCCACCGCATCGTCGTACCAGGGGATGCCATCGAGAGCGATTTCGCGTTTGCGGTTCTTGTCGCGCGCGCTCACGGCGACGATCTCGAGGTCGCGTCCCGCACGGCGCGCGATCGGCTTAGCGTTGTTCCGCAGTAGCGCGACGGTTCCGGCGCCGACCGTGCCCAGTCCTGCGAGCGCGATGCGTAGCGGCGCACTCATTTCCGTCCCGCGCCGTTCCTAGGCTCAGTATTCGACAGAAATCTCGGCGCGATCGGCCGAACCGGCACTTGCCTTTGTTTCAATATCGATCCGGCTCGGCGGTACGCCGAGCTTGGCTAGTTCGATACCCACGGCCTTGGCATTGTCGAGTGCGGCATTGAAACTCTCAAACTCGCGTTGTGCCTTGTCGCCTTGCGGCGGCGCACCGGCATACCCGACAATACGGACCCGTGCGTTGTTGTTCCGCTCGACGAGTTTCGCCACTTGGGCCAGCCGATTGCGTTCGGCCTCCAAAATGCGGTTGCGAGACGGACCGGGCGTGAATTTGATCTCCACGGTTTGGCCGCCGCTCCTTTGGCTTTTCCCAGCCTCGAGATCGTCGTGGGAGGGCGTCGCCGCAGCGATTTCCTCGGTGCGCGATGAACGGGCCGTGCGTTTGGGCCCAGGCGGCGTATCGGCGGGCGGCGGCGGCTCCTGCGCCGCTTCTCCCTTCGGCATCGCCGCGATGGTTGGCGATTGCAACGAGGATTCTTGCGGCGGTTGCTCCGAGCCGCGTTTTAGTTGTTTCTTCTTGGCGTCGCTCTTTTTCGGCGCCTGATCCGGAGGCGGGGCAGCGTCTGCAGTTTTGTCTGTGGCGGGCACCGCGGCCGAGGGTATTGCCGCCAACTGCTGCCCCTTGGGCGTGGGCGCAGCGGGCGGGAGCGGCTCTTGTTTCACCGGCTCAGTGGGCGCAGCCGCTACCTTCGGCGCCGCAGCCGGTGCCGGCGGTGGTGCCGCGGCAACCGCCGGGGCAGAAGCGGGCGGTGGCGGCTTGGTCGCTGCCGTCGGCACCGCCACAGCCGGCGGGACAGTCGTGGTTGCCGATGCCGCCGCCAGTTTCGGCGACGGCGTCACGGACACTTGGGCCGGCGGCGGCGAAAGCGCCTGCAGGTTCTGGCCTGCGCGCAACTGCTCGTCGGTATATTGGGCGTTCGTTCGGTCTGCGATCAGGCTCTGAGCCATTCTATCGCGATCGGCCTTGGTGATCGCATTGTCAGGCACCTTCGGCACGCTTGCGAGATTGGGATAGGGCACTTTACCGCCTTGCTCGAGGTTCTTCGAGTTCGCAGCAGCCTTGTCCTTGAGGTCGTTTTTCGAGTCGCCGGAGAGATCGCGGTACCACTCGATCGGGTCGACGCCCGACGATTTCGTGTCACCACCCCCGCAACCGCTAAGGCAGATCGCCACCCCGGCCGTCACTATCACCATTTTGACGCCGGCATGATGTTGGCGCCGTCTTTTGACCATTACCCCAACTCCCTAATTCGCAGTACAAGAACGCTGTCCCGACTATAGTTCAACGGGCAAGGCACGGTGTCTATTCGATTTGCAGGCCGCTAGCCATTATATTAGACCACGCTCCGCGCTTCCAGCTTTGCACCCCCCTTTTGCCCTTTTCGAGGACGAGTTGACAAACGATACCGATCGCCCCGACATCAAACTGCCCGATCCGGTTGAATGGTCACGCAACATGGCGGAGATAGCCCAACGCAGCCAGCGTCTTGTGCTTGATTTCCTGGAGCGGCAATCGATCGATAATCCGCTTCCCGTCGATCCCTTGAACATCGCCGGCGCCTTTGTCGAGATGACGCAGAGGTTGATAGCGGATCCGGCCAAGCTGCTGCAGGCTCAGCTTTCCCTGTGGCAGGACTATTTGACATTGTGGCAGCGCACCGCACAGCGCTTGCTCGGCGACGGAACGGTGCCGGCGGTGGCCGAGCCCCTGCCCGGCGATCGCCGGTTTAAGGACCAAGCCTGGAGCGACAGCGCCGTCTTCGATTTCATCAAGCAGAGCTATCTCCTCACCGCGCGCTGGATGCAGAAGACCGTACGCGAGGTCGACGGGCTGGACGACAAAACCGCTCAGAAAGTCGATTTTTATACGCGTCAATTCGTCGATGCGATGGCGCCGTCGAATTTTGTGCTGACCAATCCCGAAGTTCTCCGCACCACGATCGAGACGAACGGCGAGAATTTGGTGCATGGGCTCGAGAACATGCTTGACGATCTTGACCGCGGCAAGGGTCGCCTGATGATCAAGATGACCGACCTTCAGGCGTTTAAGATTGGCGACAACATCGCCACCGCCCCGGGTAAGGTGATCTATCAAAACGAGCTCCTGCAGCTTATCCAATACGCGCCAACGACCGAGACCGTGCAGCGGCGACCGCTCCTGGTGATCCCGCCTTGGATCAACAAGTATTACATTCTCGACCTGCGCCCGGATAATTCGTTTGTACGTTGGGCTGTCGCACAGGGGCATACCGTCTTCATGGTGTCATGGGTCAATCCCGACGCCCGGCTCGCGGAAAAGACCTTCGAGGATTACATGATCGCCGGGCCGCTCGCCTGCCTCGACGCGATCGAACAGGCGATCGGGGAGCGTCAGGTCAACGTCATCGGTTACTGTCTGGGGGGCACCCTGCTAGCGGCAACGCTCGCCTATATGGCGGCTAAGGGCGACGACCGGTTCGTGGCAGCGACGTTCTTTGTCTCGCTCACCGATTTCAAGGAGGCCGGCGAATTGTCGGTGTTCATCGACGAGGCGCAGCTCGAGTTTCTCGAAGACCGGATGAAGGAGCACGGCTATCTCGAAGGCGCCGACATGGCTACGACATTCAATATGCTCCGCGCCAACGACCTTATTTGGTCGTTCGTGGTCAACAACTATCTTTTGGGGAAGGAGCCCTTCCCCTTCGACTTGCTCTATTGGAACAGCGACTCGACGCGCATGCCGGCGGCGATGCACAGTTTCTATCTGCGCAACATGTATCAGGAGAACAAGTTGGTGATGCCCGGCGCGATAAGTTTGGCGGGCGTGCCGATCGATCTGCGCAAGGTGACAATTCCGACGTTCTTCCTCTCGACCAAGGAAGACCACATTGCGCCGTGGAAATCGACTTACGCCGCGACCCAGATTTTCCGCGGGCCGAGAAAATTCGTGCTGTCGGCGTCGGGCCACATCGCGGGCGTCGTCAATCCGCCGCCCAAGACCAAATACGGCCATTGGGAAAACGACAGGCTGCCGCCTAATCCCGATGACTGGCTCGCCGGCGCGAAGTATTTGCCCGACTCTTGGTGGCCGGTGTGGGAGGCCTGGGTCGCCCGTTATGGCGGCGAGCAAGTACCGGCGCGCCAACCCGGCGCCGGCAAGCTCAAGGCGATCGAGGACGCGCCCGGCAGCTACGTTCGGGTGACTGCCAGCTGAATGCCCGCCCTCTGCCGCGACTGTGCACATTGGCACGAGGGCGGCGTCGGGCGCTGCGTCACATGCGACTCGGAGCGACTCGTCGCGCACGCCGAATTGGCGGCGCTCGCGATCGCGCATATCGATTGTGACGCCTTTTATGCGGCGGTGGAGAAGCGCGACAATCCAAGCCTTAAGGATAAGCCGGTTATCGTCGGGCACGAGGGCGGCCGCGGCGTCGTATTGACCGCGTGCTATGTCGCGCGGAAATTCGGCCCGCGCTCGGCCATGCCGATGTATCGCGCACTCGAAATGTGCCCGCATGCCGTGGTGGTCCGCCCCGATATGGCCAAGTACCGTTCGGTGAGCAACGAGATCCGCGCGCTGTTTGTGCAAGCAACGCCGCTGGTCGAACCGCTGTCGCTCGATGAAGCCTATCTCGACCTCTCGCCGGGCGTGCGCCGGTTCAACCATCCGCCGGCGCTCCTGCTGGCGCGGTTGCAGCGGGCGGTCGAAGACCGCGTCGGCGTCACCGTGACCGTCGGGCTGAGCTACAACAAATTCCTGGCCAAGCTTGGCTCTGGCCTCCAAAAGCCTCGTGGCTTTACGGTCATCGGTCGGGCCGAGGCCAAGGCATTCCTGGCGAAACTGCCGGTTGACGCGATTCATGGGGTAGGTGCGGCGACGGCGCGGCGAATGGTCGAGGCCGGCCTCACCACGATCGCCGATCTGCAGGTGCTGCCCGAGGACGATTTGGTGGCGCGCTTCGGCACGTTTGGGCGCCGGTTGGCCAGGCTGGTCCAGGGCGAGGATTCCCGCAGCGTTTCGCCTCACCGCGAAACCAAAAGCGTCTCCACCGAAAGCACGTTCGCCCGTGATCTCTCATCCTATGACGCGCTGGCGGCGGAGCTGACGGACCTGGCACAACATCTGGCGCAGCGGCTCGAGCGCGCGCAGCTCGCCGGCCGCACCATCGTGCTCAAGCTCAAGACCGGGGACTTCAAAAACCTGACGCGGCAGACACGCCTCGCACATCCGACCCGACGCGCCGACGTGATTGTCGATGCCGCGCGGATCCTGTTGCGACGCGAGGTTGGTCGGCGCACCTACCGCTTGATCGGCGTCGGCGTCACCGACATCGTGCCCGCCGACGAAGCCGACCCGCCGGACTTGTTTGCGAATTGAGTTTTTCCTCTATGCTGTCGGCATGGGAAAGCCGCCTGCGGTCGCGATCAAACTCGTCATCGTGACCATGTTCGATCCGCCGGCGCGAGCGGGGCCGAGTGAGTTGACGCGCTGGGTTGAACGCGTGCCGTTGCCGGAGCGTCTCGAGTTTCCGCTGGGCGACCGGGAGCTGCGTCTCAACCGCGAACGAGGCGTCCTCGCGGTCGTCACCGGCGTCGGCAACACCAAGGCGGCGGCCACCATCATGGCGCTTGGCCTCGATGCGCGCTTCGACCTCACCCGCTCGTATTGGCTGGTGGCCGGAATCGCCGGTGCTGATCCAAACGCAATGACGCTGGGCTCAGCCGCATGGGCGGACTGGATCGTCGACGGCGACCTTGCCAACGACATCGATCCGCGCGAGATGCCGCCAGACTGGCCCACCGGCCGGGTGCCGTTGGGCAAATCGGCACCCTATCAACCGCCGCCTTCGACCCTGACCACGACGATGGCATGGCGTCTCAATCCGGCACTGGTCGATTGGGCCTACCGCCTGACCCGCGGCCTGGTGTCGCCGGACGGCTCAGCGGTGCTTACCGGCGCGGTCCTGGCGAGCAACAGTTTATGGCACGGCGCGCTGCTTAATCGCTGGGCGGCGGCGTGGGTGAAATACTGGACCGGGGATGAGGGGCGATTCGTCGCCGCCGCCATGGAGGATGCCGGCATCGTGTCATCGCTCCATGCGTTGGCCCGCGCCGGCCGCGTCGAACGGGAGCGGGTGTTGATTCTGCGCACCGCGTCGAATTATGTCGTGCCGCCGTCCGGCGTCGCCCCCGCACAGAGCCTCGCCGGCGAGATGCGCAACGGATTCTCAGCGTATGACCTGGCGCTGAATGCCGCGTATCGTGTCGGTTCTGTGGTCGCGGACGAACTAACATCCCACTGGGAAAAATACGCATGACAACAATGGGCGACAGCGATTTCTCCCCTGCCCTCCTCGACGAGCTGGCGGCGCTCGACACGCCGACTGTGTGCAACGCGCTTGAGCTGGTGGCGCCCGAGCGACGAACCTTCGGTTTCACCGTCGAGCCGCTTCAATGCCTTTATCCGGTACTGAAACCAATCGTCGGCTTCGCCCGCACCGCCACAATACGCTCGGTTGCGCCGTCGAACTTGACAGCCGAGCAAGCGGGCAAACAGCGCCTCGCCTATTACCAATATGTCGCGGACGGCGGGCCCAAACCCGCGATCTCGATTATCCAGGATCTCGACGGCAGCCGCGCCGGATTCGGCTCGTTCTGGGGCGAGGTCAATTCGCATCTCCATAAGGGGCTCGGCTGCCTTGGCGTCGTGACCGACGGCAGCGTGCGCGATCTCGACGCCAACGCGCCGGGCTTCCAGATGCTGTGCCGGATGGTGGTGCCTTCGCATGCCCACGTTCACATCGTCGATTTCGGCGGTGCCGTGACCGTTGCCGGGATGTACGTGGCGAGCGGCGACCTGGTCCATGCCGACCGGCACGGGGCTGTTGTTGTCCCGAAGGCGATCGCGGGCAAGATCAAGGCGGCGGCGGCGCTGATCGCCCGGCGCGAAGCGGTGCTGATCGGGGCGAGCAAGGAAACAGGATTCAATTTCGAGCGGCTGCGCAAGGCGCTCGGCGATGCGAGCGAAATACACTGAGGGAGAGGACATGGCCGTACTTAAAATCATCGGGGGCGTGATCGCGACGCTGTGGGCGGGCACCGCGTTCGCGGCGAACACGCCGGGCGTCACAGACACGGAGATCAAGATCGGCCAGACCATGCCTTATAGCGGTCCGGTGTCCCCTTATGCGGTGATCGGCAAGGTCGAGGCAGCCTATTTCACCATGGTCAACGACCAGGGCGGCGTGAACGGCCGCAAGATCGTGTTCGACAGCGTCGACGACGCCTTCAACCCGGCCAAAACCGTCGAACTCACGCGCAAGTTGGTCGAGCAGGACCATGTCGCGTTTATTTTCGGCTCGCTCGGCACCCCGACGGGCATGGCGGTGCGGGGCTACCTCAACAGCAACAAGATCCCGCAGCTGTTCCTGGCGAGCGGCGCCAACGCCCTCGGCGATCCGGCGAAGTTCCCCTGGACCATGCATTTCAATCCGAGCTACCGCACCGAGGCCCAGGTCTACGCCAAGTACATTTTGCGGGAGAAACCGAACGGCAAGATCGGCGTTTTGTATGAGGCCGACGATTTCGGACGCGACTACCTGCGCGGTCTGAACGACGTGCTCGGCGACAAGTACCAAGGCATGGTGGTCGAGGCGAGCTATGCCGCCACCGACCCGACAATCGATACGCAGGTCATCACGCTGCAATCGTCAGGCGCGCAAACGTTCTTGATCGCGGCGTCGGCGCGCTGGGCGGCACAGGCGATCAAGAAGTCGGCGGAGATCGGCTGGAAGGCGTTGCGCATCGTCGATCTCAATTCAACTTCGATTGCCGGCACGCTGAAGCCGGCAGGCCTGCAGAATTCGATCGGGTTGGTCACCGCCGGAGCGTATAAGGACCAGACCTCGCCGCAATGGAAGGACGACCCCGACATTGCGGCCTGGAACAAGTTCCTCGACAAATACATGGCCAACGCCGACCGCAAGGATGGCGGCGTGCTCTACGGCTATTCCGTGGCGCAGACCATCGTGCAGGTGCTGAAGCAGTGCGGCAGCGATCTGTCGCGGGACAACATCATGCGGCAGGCGACCAACCTGCACCGTTTCCACCCCGCAGCCCTGCTTCCAGGCATCGACATCAACACCAGCCCGACCGACTATCATCCGATCAACGGCCTGGTGCTGGCGCGCTTCGACGGCACCACCTGGATCAATTTCTCGGAGGTGATCGCCGGAAACTGAGGACGCCTCAGAACGCGACTTGGTCGCCGCCCTTAAGGCCAAGGGATCGCCGCGCCTCGGTGGGTGTCGCGATCTCGAGCGACAGATTCTCCAAAATGGCGCGGATGCGCCGCACCTGCTCGGCGTTCGATTTGGCCAGCTGGCCTCTGCCAATATAGAGCGAATCCTCGAGGCCGACACGGACGTTCCCGCCCATGATTGCCGCCATCGTGACGAGCGGCAATTGATGTCGTCCGGCCGCCAACACCGACCAGGAATAATCGTCACCGAACAGTTTGTCGGCGATGGTCTTCATATGGACGACGTTTTCATGGTCGGCACCGATGCCGCCCAGAATGCCGAAAATCGTCTGCACGAACAGCGGCGGCTTCACCAGACCGCGATCGAGAAAATGCGCGAGATTGTAGAGGTGGCCGACATCGTAGCACTCGAATTCGAAGCGTGTGCCGTGCGCCTCGCCCAAATGCTTCAGCACATACTCGATATCCTTGAAGGTGTTGCGGAAGATGAAGTCGCGCGAATTTTCGAGATGCTGACGTTCCCAGTCGTGCTTGAATTCCTTGTAGCGGTTGAGCATCGGATAGAGGCCGAAATTCATCGAGCCCATGTTGAGCGAGCACATTTCGGGCGAGGCAGCGAGTGGTGCGGCGAGCCGCTCCGCCAACGTCATGCTCTGGCCGCCGCCGGTGGTGATATTCACCACCGCATCGGTCGCTTGCTTGATGCGCGGCAGGAACTGCATGAAGACCCCTGGATCCGGGGTGGGGCGGCCGTCCTTGGGGTCGCGGGCGTGAAGATGGAGGATCGCGGCGCCGGCCTCGGCGGCTTCAATCGCTTGCGTCGCGACCTCGTCGGGCGTCAACGGAAGATGGGGCGACATGGTCGGCGTGTGGATCGACCCCGTCACCGCGCAGGTGATGATAACCTTGGCCCCGCTGCGCGCCATGTTCCGCCTCCCTTTGGCTCTCAATCGCGCCTTCAGCCGGAGCTACTATAGCGTCGGGCTCGCGTCAAAGCAGGTGAGAGCGCAGGTCGCCCCGGTCTCGCCTCGAGCCGCGCCTGTTCCGGCTTTTGCTCGAAATGATCGGGCCGGTACGCTCAGGAAGCGCGATATTTCTTGGCGAGCTCGGCGTAATAATGCGCGCTTTGACGCATGACGGCGTAGTCAGTGTCCTTCAGTTCGCGCATGAAGCGCGCGGGTGAGCCGGCCCAAAGCTGGCCCTTGGGAATGCGCTTCCCCGGCGTCACCAACGCGCCGGCCGCGACCATCGCGCCCTCTTCCACGACCACTTCGTCCATCACCGTCGCGTTCATCCCGATGAAGCAATTATCCTCGAGCTTGCAGGCATGGACGAGCGCCATATGGCCGATAGTGATATTGGCGCCGACCTCGACGCCTTCGTGCATCACCGAATTGTCCTGCACATTGGAATTGCGGCCGATGCGAATGCCGCCGCTGTCGCCGCGCAACACCACGCCGTACCAGATCCCTGCGCCTTCGCCGATTTCGACTTCGCCAATGAGCGCTGCGTTCTCGGCGATCCATGCCGTGGGATGAACCTTGGGGGTGAAGCCGCCATAGGAACGAATGATGCTCATGGAAAGAGCGGCTCCTGTTCCAGTCCCGTTGTTTCATCAAGACCGAGCATGACGTTCATGTCCTGGATCGCCTGACCGGACGCGCCCTTGACGAGATTGTCGATCGCGGAAATCACAATGGCGCGGCCTGATAGCCGATCCTGCGCCAGGCCAATGAGGCAAAGATTCGAACCGCGGACATGGCGCGTCGCGGGCATTGCGTCCGCCGGCAAGACACGGACAAAACTCTCGTCGCGATAGGCGTCTTCGAGCACCCGGCGCAGGTCCATCAACGTCGCGCCCTTGGCGTAGCGTACGTAGATGGTGGAAAGGATGCCACGGTTCATCGGCATGAGATGCGGTGTGAAGCTCACCTTGATCGGCCGGGCCGCCGCGCGTGACAGGCCCTGCTCGATCTCCGGCATGTGCCGATGACTGGCAACGCCATAGGCATTGATGCCTTCCGATACTTCGGCGAACAGACTTGATTCCCTGAGGCCGCGACCGGCGCCGGTAACGCCCGACTTGGCGTCGATGACAATGTCGTCGGCGTCGATGACCGCCGCCTTTACCAGCGGCACCAAGGGCAATTGCGCCCCCGTCGGGTAGCAGCCCGGTACCGCGACGAGACGCGCATTAGCGATGGCATGGCGCTCGATCTCCGTCAGGCCATATACCGCTTCCTGCTGCAGCGCCAAGGCACGGTGAGGGTGGCCGTACCAGGTGGCATAGACCTCCGGATCCGCGAGCCGGAAATCAGCCGAGAGATCCAGGATACGCAGATGCTTGGGCAAACCGGCAATCACGTCCTGGGTCGTGCCGTGAGGCAGGCAACAGAAGACAAGATCGACGCTCGACCAATCGACATCGCGGATCTCAATGAGGCGCGGCAGGTCGCGGATCAGAAGATGCGGAAACACCGTGCCGATCTCTTTGCCGGCCTGCCGGTCGGCGGTCAGGGCAACGATTGCGGCGTCGGGATGATGCGCCAGCATGCGCAGCAGCTCGACGCCGGTATAACCGCTCGCGCCCAAAATCGCGATCCGCTTTGCCGCCTGCGAGCCGTTCCCCATCGCCATGTCTGCCGTCCCTTGTGTGATCGCACCATAACAAAAGGGGCACCCCGCGGGATGCCCTTTTTCACTCGAAGCCCGTTTCCCCGGGTTCAGCGCTTCGAGAACTGGAAGCTGCGGCGGGCCTTCGCCTTGCCGTATTTCTTGCGCTCCACGACGCGGCTGTCGCGCGTGAGAAAGCCCACTGATTTCAGCACCGGCCGCAAGCCCGGTTCGTAGTGCGTCAGCGCCCGGCTGATGCCATGACGCACGGCGCCCGCCTGACCCGATAGACCGCCGCCGACCACGGTACAGAAGACGTCGAATTGTCCCGTCCGGTTCGCCACCTGGAATGGCTGGGCGATAATCATGCGCAGCACCGGCCGCGCAAAATAGACCGGACTATCGCGGCCGTTGACGGTGACGCGGCCGGTGCCGGGCTTGAGCCATACCCGGGCCACGGCGTTCTTGCGCTTGCCGGTGGCATAGGCACGGCCGTGGGCATCGAGCTTCTGCGGCGCCGGTTCGACATTCTCGGTCGGCTTTGGCGGCGGCGGCGGTTGATTGCCGAGGCGCGCACGGGCGCCCAGAAACGCCTGGCCCAATTGACCTAGGGATGGCCGATCTTCCGCCATGTCATGTCCTCTTGTTCTTGCGATTCAAGGCGGCGACGTCGAGTGTCACCGGCGTTTGTGCCTCATGCGGATGATCGGGGCCCGGATAGACACGCAGATGGGTCATCACCCTGCGGCCCATGGGTCCACGCGGCACCATCCGCTCCACCGCCTTCACCAGCACGCGCTCGGGATGCTTGCCGGCGAGGATCGCGCCCTTGGAATGCTCTTTGAGACCGCCGGGAAAGCCCGAATACCAGTAGTTGATACTTTGCTGCCCCTTGTTGCCGGTCATCCGGACCTTGGCGGCATTGATCACGACGATATGGTCGCCGTCGTCCATATGCGGCGTGTAGCCAGGCTTGTGCTTGCCGCGCAGCCGCGTCGCGATGATTGCGGCCAGCCGGCCGAGCACCAGCCCGTCGGCGTCAATCAGCGTCCAGCCCTTCTCGATGTCGGCGGGCTTGGCGGAATAGGTTGTCATATGCCCCTCACAAAGGTGGCGCAGTATGCCACGCAAATCCGCCGGGTCAACGCCGGATGATGGAGTAATATCAAGCCGTTATGTGATTGGGTACTATACTACCACTCGCGTTTGCTCGGTACCATCCCGGCGGCGGGATCCGGCAGGAACGGTCCGTCGCTGCCCGAATAGCCGCCGCTCGGCCCAACGATGCCGATGGTGGTGTTGCCGAAATGGGCAATGGTCGCACTGTTGCCGCTGTAGTGCTGCGACATGTCCTGGATGATGTCGTCGGGGTCGGCGAGCTTGGTCGAGAGGGTGGTGGCGGGGAACTGGTCGTTGGGTGCAGGCTGAAACGCAGGAGCAGGCGAAATGCTCGCGGCCAGCGCGATGACGGACAGCGCCGGGATAAGCGACGATCTCATGAGGTGCCACCTCCTCGCCTTCATCCTTGCCATTATACGCTGGCCGCCTGGTCATGAAAACGCGGATCTTCGGTCGCAATTTTTCAATTGAGAGGGAAACGGCGCGGGAGTGAAATGAAGCGATGGAAGGCGACGCTCACTCTCTGCTGCTGCGCCACGATGAAGCTGGCGTTGCGACCCTGACGCTCAATCGACCGGAGGCGCGCAACGCGCTCTCGGTCGCGATGATGACCGCGGTTGAAGGTTCGCTTGACGCCATCGCCAACGACAAAAGCGTCAAGGCGGTCGTACTCGCCGGCAGCGGACCGGGGTTTTGCGCGGGTCATGACTTGCGCGAGTTGCGCGCCAATCCCGGCCGGCAATATTACGAGGCCGTGTTCGCGCAATGCAGCCGGATGATGACAAGCATCGTCAAGCTGCCGCAGCCGGTGATCGCGCGGGTTCACGGCATCGCCACGGCGGCGGGCTGCCAGCTGGTTGCAACCTGCGACCTCGCCGTCGCGTCGGCAGAGGCGCGTTTTGCCACCTCCGGCATCAATGTCGGCCTGTTCTGTGCCACGCCGGCCGTCGCGGTGTCGCGGGCGGTCGGGCGCAAGGCGGCGATGGCGATGTTGTTGACCGGCGATTTTATCGACGCTGCGGAAGCGCGCCGCATCGGCCTGGTCAACCGCGTCGTCCCGGCAGCCGAACTGGACGAGACCGTCACCGCGCTGGCGCAGCGCATCGCCCGTCAATTGCCGCTGGCGATTGCCCTGGGAAAAGCCTCTTTCTATCGTCAATTGGAGCTGAATTTGGCCGAGGCTTACCGCGATGCCAGCGAGGCCATGGTCACGAATATGCTGGCGCGCGACACCGAGGAGGGGATCGATGCCTTCCTCGAAAAGCGTGAGCCGCCCTGGCGCGGGCGCTAGCTGCGGGGACCGTGGCGCGACACTTCGGCTGCGATCCAGTCCAGGAAGGGGCGGTGGCCGTCGGTGACGGGCCAAGCCTCGATGCAGGGACATTCGTACGTGTGCATGTCCTTCGCCAAGCCGATCAGGTCTTCGACCCGCTCGGCCGTGGTCTTCATGATCAGCACCGCCTCCTCCGTCTCCTCGACCTTGCCCTGCCACCAATAGATCGAATCGATGCCCGAGATTACATTGGCACAGGCGGCCAGACGCTGCTCGACCGCGGCGCGGCCGATCTTGCGTGCCTCATCCATGCCGCCCGCGGTGACGTAGACATACATCGTGCTCATCCTGATTTCCTCCCCGCAACATACTGGCGATGAAATATTCTACGAGCCATTTGACGTCATGGCGGAGGATCAAACATCGCTGCCGCATCGCGCGCCCGTCGCTTCGAGCCGCGCGGGACCAAAAGGCGCGGATGCCTCGAACCCCCGATCTTCGACGCGGGCACCGCGGCGCCGGATGTTCCCCAGGCCACCCCAGGGGCGGCGTCAATCTTGGCCCAGCTTTATGAGCGAAATTAGAGATCCACCCTAACCTATTGTTATTGCAGAAAATGGTCGGAGCGGCGAGATTCGAACTCGCGACCCTCAGCACCCCATGCTGATGCGCTACCAGGCTGCGCTACGCTCCGGCCAACCGGGCCCCGCGATTGTGACCTACTGGTTGGCGCGCCGCAAGAGATCGCGCAGCATGACGAGCTCGGCGCGCAATTCGGCGATGACGTCGCGGAGTTCCTGGGCCTGATCGGGCTTGTCGTTCGCTTCGGGTTTGCTCGCCATGCCTGTCTGCGTCCCGGCGCGTACCAATTCGGCGCTCTTAAGCGCGCCTTCGCGGAGCAATTTCTGGACACCCTTGATGGTGTAGCCTTGATCGTAGAGGCACTGGCGGATGCGTCGCAGCAGCGCCACATCGTCCGGTCGGTAGTAACGCCGTCCGCCCGCGCGCTTCAGGGGCCGGACCTGGGGAAAACGCGATTCCCAAAATCGCAACACATGCTGGGGTACTTCAAGTTCCTCCGCCACCTCGCTGATGGTACGAAACGCCTCGGCCGATTTTGCTGCGCGACGCGCGAAATTGCCGGTCGGCGGGAGATCGTAACTCATGCGGGGCCGGCCTCTTTCCGACCGCTCAAGGCGGCGTCGATTTGATCCTTCAGGAGATGGGAGGCGCGGAACACCAGGACCCGGCGCGGGCTAATGGGGACTTCCTGGCCGGTCTTGGGATTTCTTCCTATGCGTCGGCCCTTACGGCGCACAGCGAAACTGCCAAATGAGGAGATCTTGACCATCTCGCCGCGTACCAACGCCTTGCAGATCTCTTCCAGGACAGTCTCGACCAGCTCCGCCGACTCGTTACGCGACAGGCCAACCTCCTGGTACACCGCCTCGCTCAGCTGCGCGCGTGTTACCGTTTGTACGGCCATCTCGCCTCCCCCGAACTTTTGCAAAGGGTAGCGCCAGGCCGGAAATCCGTCAATTACAGATGGTTGGGTGAATCTCTTAATTGCAATCGCTGGTGATCGCAGAATATTACCAGCACATTACCAGCGCGCCAGCGCGGCACCCCAGGTCAGGCCGCCGCCCATTGCTTCCATTAACACCAATTGCCCGGGACGGATGCGGCCGTCGGCACTTGCTTCGGCGAGTGCCAGCGGCACCGATGCTGCCGAGGTATTGGCATGGCGGTCGATGGTGATGACGACTTTTTCCGTCGGCAACCCCAAGCGCTTTCGCATCGCATCGATGATGCGCAGATTGGCCTGATGCGGCACCAGCCAATCGACCGCACCGGCATCAAGCCGGTTGGCTGTCAGTGCTTCGTCGACCACTTCGGCCAAACGCGCAACCGCGTGCCGGAAAATCTCCCGCCCCTCCATGCGCAAATGGCCCGCCAGCCCCGTGGTCGAGGGACCGCCGTCCACGTAGAGCAGGCGGTAGCCGGTGCCGTCGCTGTGGAGATGGGTCGACAAGATGCCGCGGGCGAGCCCGCCGTCATCGGGCACGGCTTCGAGCACCAAGGCGCCCGCACCATCGCCGAACAGCACGCAGGTGCCGCGATCATTCCAGTCGAGAATGCGCGAAAACGTCTCGGCGCCGATAACGAGCGCCCGCTTGGCCTGACCGGCACGGATGGCATTGTCGGCAACCGAGAGCGCATAAATAAAGCCCGTGCACACCGCCTGCACGTCAAACGCTGCGCCGCGCCGCATGCCGAGCCGCGCCTGCACATTGGCTGCGGTCGCGGGGAAGGTATGGTCTGGGGTTGCCGTTGCCAACACGATGAGATCGAGATCGGCGCCGGCGAGAGACGCTGCTTCAAGCGCACGCTC
The DNA here is from genome assembly GCA_030041335.1 of Alphaproteobacteria bacterium. Taxonomy (GTDB): domain Bacteria; phylum Pseudomonadota; class Alphaproteobacteria; order ATCC43930; family CGMCC-115725; genus JAATGI01. The sequence goes on from JASHOB010000141.1 coordinate 20,979, forward strand.
GGCCGCGTGGGTCGCCAGATCGGATGTGGTCTCTCCCTCGGCCGCGATGTGACGCTGCCGAATGCCGGTGCGCTGAACGATCCAGGCGTCGGAGGTATCGAGCCGTGCTGCCAGCTCGTCGTTGGTCACGATGCGTTCGGGCAGGTAGGCGCCACACCCGCGCACCAAGCTGCGTATACCCATCAGCCTGCTGTCGCCGGTGCGGGCGCCAGATCCTTGAGGCGTTGCAGCCCGTCACGAATGAGATCGAGAAAGCCATTGTTGCGCATGTCGACGGCGACGCCGATCGCGTTGGCAAAGCCGAACGCATCGGCCCCACCATGGCTCTTGACGACGATGCCGTTGAGGCCAAGGAACACGGCTCCGTTGTAGCCGCGTGGATCGAGCCGCCGGCTCAACTTCTTCAGTGCCGGCGCCGCAAAGAGATAGCCGATGCGCGCGGTCAACGAATGGCGGAAGGCGGCACGCAGGAAATCCGACATCAGCCGCGCCGTGCCCTCCGCGGTCTTGAGGGCCACATTGCCGGTGAAACCGTCGGCGACGAGGACATCGACCGTGCCGGCAGCGATATCGTCGCCCTCGACAAAACCGAAGAAGTTGATCGGCGAACCGGGCGCCCGCAAGCGCGTCGCGGCACCCCGCACCGCGTCATGCCCCTTCATTTCCTCCGAACCGACGTTGAGCAGGCCGACCGAAGGCTGTCTCTGGCCCAATACCGTGCGCGCGAATACTTCGCCCAAGAGCGCGAACTGAACCAGGTTTTCGGCATCACACTCGATATTGGCGCCGAGATCGAGCATTACGCTTTCGCCGCGCTGGGTCGGCAGCACGTTGGCCAGCGCCGGCCGGTCGATGCCGGGAAACATCTTGAGGCTGAAGCGAGCCATTGCCATGAGTGCGCCGGTATTGCCGGCGGAGACGACGCAGTCCGCCTTGCCTTCGGCCACCGCGTCGAGCGCAAGCCGCATCGAGGAATTGCGGCCGGCACGCAACGCGAGCGACGGCTTGGCGTCGTCGGCGACGCGCTCCTCGGTGTGGCGGATCTGGCAGCGCTCTCGCAGCTTCTTGTAGCGCCTCAAGAGCGGCTCGAGGCGAGCCTGGTCGCCGAACAGCAAATATTGGGTCCGCGGCAGGCGGCGCATCGCGATCGCGGCACCGTGCACGACACTGCCCGGCGCTCGGTCGCCGCCCATCGCGTCAAGCGCGACGATGACCGGTACGGTCACGGTAACTCGGCTGGCGTCACGTCGCCGCTGTCGCCACCACTTCGCGACCATCGTAATGGCCGCAAGCGGCACAGACATGATGCGGACGCTTCATCTCGCCGCAATTCGGGCATTCGACGTAGCTCGACGGCTTCAAATGGTGGTGGGCGCGGCGCATGTTGCGACGCGACTTCGAGGTCTTCTTTTTCGGTACTGCCATGGATGTCACTCGGGATTGGCGCCCGATTCGGGCGCGCGCTGCAGGTCAATAGCCAAAAAGGCGGGCGGTGGCAAGTTATTGGGATGGGCGGCCACCGGGGCGGGCCCCAAGGATTTGGCAAACACGAGCCCTCTGTTCCGCTCCAGCCGGCGCGGTCGCGGCCATATCGGGCTCATGGCGAGGGCGCCCGCGGATAAGGGTCCATCACCAGCGACAGTTGTTGCGCTACCGCTTCGCCAATATCGATGTGGCCGTCGAAGAGCGGCTCTACCAGCTCGGCCTCGGGATCGAGGGCTGCCGCGTCGTCGGCGTCGCCGCCAAAGAGCAGGCTAAAATCATCGTCAACCCGGGCCGGCACCGGATCGAGCGTCACGACATCGGTCTGCACCAGGTCGGCGGAGAGCGAGGCCGTGAGCCGCACGAGGCCACCGGCAAGACGGCGCAAGGTGACACGGGCAGCGAGCTTCTCTAATGACACCAGATCGAAGCGCTTCGCCAAAGCCGCACGCTCGGTCTCATTGGCGGTGATGTTGTAAACCGTCTCACCGGCACCGAGCCGCGTCACGTCGATCGGACGCGAAAATTCGATCATGGCCATGGCGCAAACGGCACTTCTCCGGCCGTCAATGTCTCGACCGATGCCGCCGCCAACGCCGCTCTTTGCCTGTGCAGGTAGAGCGCCGCGGCGGCGACCCGGTCCGGGTCGGGATCGACGGTGCCGAAGAGGTTGCGCCGCAACGCCGCCCTCAATTCCGCCTCGTCGCCGAGGCCCTTCTCATAAGCCGCGATTCGCCCATAGAAGCCACGTGCCATGGCTTTGACATGTCTGCCGACGGTAACGTCGCTGGCGCCCATCTCGCGCACGCCACGATCGAGATCGGCGAACATGATATCGAACAGCGCCTGGGAAAATTCCTTGGCGGCTTCCTGCTTAAGCCGGTTCAGGACCAGAAAGGCATGCAACGCCAACAGCTCGAAGCGCCCGTCGAGCGTATCGGGAACCGCCCAGGCCGTGAACAGGCCCGGGGTTCGAGCCCTGGCAACGATGGCGCGATAAGCCGCGAGGGCGGCATCGCGGCGCCGCCGCCGACGTCTCAGAGCAGCAATCATTCCTCTTGGCTCTTGGTCATGGACGGTTAGGCTCCCCCAACCGGGGACCTGTCAATCCGACCCGCTGCCGCAGGCGATGGCGGCGTTGACAAGCGTCGCCTCATGGAGACATGGTTCTCGCTATGCTTCATAAGCCATTGTCCCTCGTCCTGGGCGCCGGCAGCTTTGCCATCGCGCTCACCCTGGTCGGTTGCAGTCCGCCCGTCGATTTGCGCGGCAACGATCCCGACAAGGCCGCGATGGCGGCGATCAGGCCTGGGGTCACGGACAAAGCCTCGGTGACCAAATTGTTGGGCTCGCCTTCTTCGGTCGCCACCTTCGATCCGAATACTTGGTATTATATCAGCCAGAAGACGCAGGAGATCGCGTTCTTCAAGCCGTCGCTCGAAGACGAGAAAGTGGTGACCATCTCGTTTGATAGCAAGGGAGTGGTGCAACGGGTGGCCTATCTCGGCATGAAACAGCATGAGGATGTCGAGCCGAATCCGGATGCGACACCTGCCCCCGGTCGCGAGTTCACCGTCCTCGAACAGCTGATCGGCAATTTTGGCCGGTTCAGCTCGCCGCAGGGGGGATCCGAAGGCGAAGGACCGAATCCGAATACCGGCAACCATTGACCGAGCGTTCTTAGCATCGTTCCCCTCTATGCCGACCCAGATCGCGCCGTCTCCAGCCGATAGCGATGCAAGTTCCGACCCGGCCTTGCCGATGGGATTGACCGGCGCGCCCGCGGTCGAGGTTTGAGCCGCCGCGATGTTTCAGGTGCCGGCAAGTGGGGACGGAAGCGAGTAGGGGCGCGAGATCACATGAAAGTAAATCACCGATTCGTCTTCGTCGCGCTGCAGATTTTGGCGCCGATTTTGTTGCTGCCGGTCGCGAACAGCGCTTGGGCCGCCGATTGCGACGCGCCGGCCGCGACCGTCAGGCCCGGCACCGCCGCCGGCGTGTCGGGTTCGGCTCCTGCGTTTGCGGGTACCTGGCAAGGCCAGTGGCCGGTCGCAGCGAAAGGGCATGTCGAGCCGATTTGCGCGCGCCTTTATGTCCAAGTCATCTCCCCCACCACCGCCACGGTCGAACAATGCACTGGCTCGAACGCAGCGGCGCGGCGGCGCCCCGAATGCAAACGATACACCGCTGAAGTCAGCACGAATGTGATGACCTTCACGGATACGGAGGGGACAGTCTACACCTTTACCATGGCCGACGTGGGCGGCATGGAGGGTGAGGCCGTCAACGCCGCGCACCGTTCGGGAACGGTCTTTACCAAGGTTCAATAGGGTCCGCTAAATCGGCTTTGCGGCAGCGCCGCGGGGATCGGGCTCGCCATAGAGCTGCCTGGCACGGCCTTCAAAGGCGCCGACCATACGGCGGACCGCCTCGTTGAACAACGCACCGATGAGGCGCTGCAGCACGCGCGACCGGAATTCGAAATCGACATAAAAATCGATAACGCAGGAGCCGTCGGCCTGCTCCTCGAATAGCCAGTGGTTTTCGAGATAGCGGAACGGACCCTCGCTGTAGGCAACATCGATGCGGTCCGGCCGATTGAGCGTGACCCGCGAGGTGAAGCGCTCACGTATCATGCGAAAGCCGATCAGGAGATCGGCGATAATGACATTGTCCTGACGCTCGCGGATGCGCGCGCCGGTGCACCACGGCAGGAACTCGGGATAGCGCGCGACATCAGCCACCAGATCGAAGAGTTGATCGGCGCGATACGGTAGATGCCTGCGCTCGGCATGCGTCGGCATCAGTTCTCGGCCGCCGCCCTTTGCGCCGCGCGTGCCGCTTGGAGCCGTGCGAAATCCTCACCGGCGAGGTAGGAAGAGCGCGTCAACGGCGACGACGCCACCATGAGAAAGCCCTTGCCATAGGCGATTTGGCGATAAGAGCTGAATTCGTCCGGGGTGACGAAGCGGTCGACGCGGTGGTGCTTCGAAGTCGGTTGCAGATATTGGCCGATGGTCAGGAAATCGACCCGTGCCGCCCGCAGATCATCCATGACTTGCATCACCTCGGCTTTTTCCTCGCCGAGTCCGACCATCAGGCCGGACTTGGTGAACATCGACGGATCCAGTTCCTTGACGCGATCGAGAAGCCGCAGTGAATGGAAATAGCGCGCCCCCGGCCGCACCTCCCCGTACAAGCGCGGCACGGTCTCGAGATTATGGTTGAACACATCGGGCCGCGCCGCGACGACCACTTCGAGCGCGCCGTCCTTTTTCAGAAAATCCGGCGTCAGGACCTCGATGGTCGTACTTGGTGCGGAGGCACGGATGGCGAGGATGGTGTGGACGAATTGGCTGGCACCGCCGTCAGCCAGATCGTCGCGATCGACCGAGGTGACGACGATGTGGTTGAGGCCAAGCTTCGCCACCGCCTCAGCGACCCGCGCCGGCTCATGGGGATCGAGCGCGTCGGGCCGCCCGGTCGCGACATTGCAAAATGTGCAGGCCCGGGTGCAGACGCTCCCGAGGATCATCACCGTGGCGTGGCGCTCGCTCCAGCATTGGCCGATGTTGGGGCACGCCGCTTCCTCGCAAACCGTGTTTAGCTTGAGCGCGCGCATCAGATCGCGCGTCTCCCGATAGGCGAGCGAAGTCGGCGCCTTAACACGGATCCACGGCGGCTTGGGCGGCGCCGGATTGTCGGGCCGGTGCGCCTTCTCGGGGTGGCGCAATGCGATCTCGCTCATGCCCTAGATGTGGAGCGCGCCCGAATAAGCGGCAAGCACCGATTCGTGCATCATTTCGCTCAGTGTTGGATGCGGAAACACAGTGCGTATGAGCTCCTGTTCTGTCGTTTCCAGCGTTTTGGCGATGGCGAAGCCCTGGATCAATTCGGTCACTTCGGCCCCGATCATGTGGGCGCCGAGCAGCTCACCGGTCGTGGCATCGAAGACCGTCTTGACGAAGCCTTCGGGTTCGCCGAGCGCGATCGCCTTGCCGTTGCCGATAAAGGGAAAGCGCCCGACCCGCACCTCCTTCCCTGCCGCTTTCGCCGCCGCCTCGGTAAGGCCGATGCTGGCAACCTGGGGGCGGCAATAGGTGCAGCTGGGCACGTTCTTCACCTCGAGCGGATGAGCGGTGTTGAGGCCGGCGATATGCTCGACGCAGATCACGCCCTCATGCATCGCCTTGTGCGCGAGCCAAGGCGGCCCGACCACGTCGCCGATCGCGTAAAGCCCCGCCTCGCCGGTCGATTGCCATTCGTCGACAAGGATGTGGGTCTTCTCGACGCGCACCCTGGTTTGTTCCAACCCGATGTCTTCGACATTGCCGACGATGCCGATGGCGAGCACGACACGCTCCGACGTCACCTCGCTGGTCTTGCCGTTCTTTTCGAGCAGCGCAGTGACGGAGTCCTTGTTCTTTTTCAGGGACTTCACGTTGGTGGCGGTGTGAATGGTCATGCCCTGTTTTTCGAATTGTTTTTGGGCGAAGGCCGAGACCTCGTTGTCCTCGACGGGGAGGATGCGATCGAGCACTTCGACGATGGTCACGGCCACGCCCATATCGCGATAGAAGCTGGCGAACTCGACGCCGATCGCGCCCGAACCGATCACCAGCAAGGATTTCGGCATCGCCTCCGGTATCATCGCCTCCTTGTAGGTCCAGACCAACTTGCCGTCCGGCTCGAGCCCGGGCAGGGAGCGGGCCCGGGCGCCGGTGGCAAGGATGACGTTCCGGGCCTGAAATTCGCCGACCGCCTTGCCTTCTTTGGTAACGCCGAGCCGGCGCGGAGCGGTGAGGTGGCCGTCACCGCCGATCACCGTGATTTTGTTTTTCTTCATCAAAAAGCCGACGCCGTCGGACAATTGCTTCGCGATCTTGCGCGAGCGCTCGATGACTTTCCTGGTGTCGAAGGACACGTCCTTGGCCGACAGCCCGTAGGCGTCGGCGTGCTGCAGGGCATGAAATATTTCGGAGCTGCGCAACAGCGCCTTCGTCGGAATACAGCCCCAATTGAGGCAAATGCCGCCCAGCCGGTCGCGTTCGATGACGGCGGTCTTCATGCCAAGCTGCGCCGCGCGGATGGCGGCCACGTAACCGCCGGGGCCGCCGCCCAGCACAACGGTATCAAAGGCGTTTGGATTGTCAGCCATGGTGCATCTTTAGAGCAGCAGAATCGCGGGATGCTCGACAAACTTCTTAAACTCGGCGAGATATTGCGCCCCGACGGCGCCGTCGACGACGCGGTGATCGCATGCGAGCGTGCAGCTCATGACGGTGGCGACCGCGAGCGCCCCGTTCTTCACCACGGGTCGCTGTTCGCCGGCGCCGATGGCGAGGATGCAGCCATGCGGCGGGTTGATCACGGCGGCGAAATCCCTGATGCCGTACATGCCGAGATTGGACAGCGAGAACGTACCGCCCTGAAATTCGGCGAGCTTGAGCTTGCCGGTGCGCGCGCGGGCGCCGAGATCCCTCATTTCCGCGGATATTTCCGGCAGTCGCTTGGTATCGGCGTTCTTCACGATCGGGGTGATCAGCCCGTCATCGAGCGCCACCGCGACGGCGATGTTGACCTCGTTCCATAACAGGATCGCCTCGTCGCTATAGGAGGCATTGGCACGCGGGATTTTACGCAAGGCCAGCGCCGCGGCCTTGATGACGAAGTCGTTGACCGAGAGTTTGGTGCCGCCCGCCTCGACCAGGTCGGATCGCACGCGCATCAGCGGATCGATGTCGCAGTCGATGGTGAGATAGAAATGCGGGATGGTGGTTTTCGCTTCCACCATGCGCCGCGCCACCGTGCGGCGCATGCCCGTCATCGGGATCTCGGTGTAGGGTGTATTGCCGGCGAGCGCGAACACCTGCCCCTTCGAGAGCACCGTGCCGGCCGGCGGCGCGACGCTGGCGACGGCGGGCCCCGCAGTGGTTGGGGCCGGCGTGCGCGGGGGGCCGCGTTTGATGGCGGCTTCGACATCGTGCTGCACGATGCGGCCGTGCGGACCGGTGCCAGTGATCGAGCGAAGGTCAAGCTGTGCTTGCGCGGCCAGACGACGGGCGAGCGGGGACACGAAGATGCGGCCGTCCGCGGGCTGTGCGGGCGGAGCTCCGACCGCCGCGCTCGATGGCGCGCGCACGCCTTCAGGCGATCGCGCGATCGGAGGAGCGGCAGGCTTCGGCGGAATGTCGGGCTTTGCTTCGGCCCGCGGCGTCTGCGCGTTCCGCATCGTCGCTTTCGGCAGCTTGGCCAATACGGATTGGTCTTCACCCTCTTCCAGCAGAATCGCGATGGGCTGGTTCACCGCGATGTTCTCGGCGCCTTCGGGCACCAGAATTTTACCGAGGGTGCCGTCATCAATCGCTTCGAACTCCATCGTCGCCTTGTCGGTCTCAATCTCGGCGATGACATCGCCGGCCTTGACCGGGTCGCCTTCCCTTTTCGACCATTTGGCGAGCTTGCCCTCGGTCATGGTCGGCGACAGCGCCGGCATCAGCAATTCGATCGGCATGGCACGCCCCGTTCAGCGGTAGAGCGCCGCCTTGGCGGCAGCGATGACGTCATCGGTTTGTGGCAAGGCAAGCCGTTCGAGATTGGCAGCGTAGGGCAGCGGCACATCCTTGGCGGCAACCCGCGCGGGCGGCGCGTCGAGATAGTCGAAAGCCTGTTCCATCATGATTGCCGCGATCTCGGAGCCGATACCGGCATAGGCCCAGCCCTCTTCGACCGTGACGATGCGATTGGTCTTCCTGACCGAGGCGACGATCGTCTCGGCGTCGAGCGGACGCAGCGTACGCAGGTCGATGACCTCGGCCGAGATACCTTCTTCCGCGAGCTTCGCCGCGGCATCGAGTGCCACTTGCACCAGGCGCGAAAAGCTGACGATGGTGACGGCATCGCCGGCACGCGCGATGCGCGCCTTGCCGATCGGCACGATGTAGTCGTCGGTTAGCGGCACCGGGAATGTGGCGCCGTAGACCAGCTCGTTCTCGAGGAAGATCACGGGATTGGGATCGCGGATCGCGGATTTAAGCAGGCCCTTGTGATCGGCGGCGCTATAGGGGGCGATCACCTTGAGGCCCGGCACATGCGCGTACCAGCTTGAATAATCCTGCGAGTGCTGGGCCGCGACGCGCGCCGCGGCGCCGTTGGGTCCGCGAAACACGATCGGGCAATGCATTTGCCCGCCCGACATATAGCGTGTCTTGGCGGCGGAATTGATCAGCTGGTCCATGGCCTGCATGGCAAAATTCCAGGTCATGAACTCGACGATCGGCCTGAGACCGGCAAACGCGGCACCGATCCCCAGCCCGGTGAAAGCATGTTCCGAGATCGGCGTGTCGACCACCCGGCGCGCGCCGAACTCCTCAAGCAAACCCTGGCTTACCTTGTAGGCGCCCTGATATTCGGCGACTTCCTCGCCCATCAGGAACACGTTCTCGTCGCGGCGCATTTCCTCCGCCATTGCGTCGCGCAGCGCCTCGCGGACGGTGAGCGATGCGGTTGCGCCGGTCCATTCGCTCTCCTGCGGCGCCGGCGCCGCCAGCGGCTTTGGGGCGGCCGACGACGCCGGCGGCGCGATCGGCGGCGCCGCGGACGGTCGCGCCTCCTCCGGCTTGACGATGGCTTCCCGTTTCGACGCCGGGGTTGCGCCCGCCACTTCATCGTCGCCCAGGATCTCGGCGATGGGCTCGTTGACCGCGACATTCTCGGTGCCTTCGGGCACCAGGATGCGGCCCATCTTGCCGTCATCGATAGCCTCGAACTCCATGGTCGCCTTGTCGGTTTCGATCTCGGCGATGACGTCGCCGGACTTGACCGGATCGCCTTCTTTCTTGAGCCACTTGGCAATCTTGCCCTCGGTCATGGTCGGCGAGAGCGCCGGCATCAGCACTTGCGTCGCCACAGCTCAGGCCTCGACGTAGACGTCGCTATAGAGCTCCTTAGGATCTGGTTCGGGCGAGGATTGCGCGAATTCCGCCGCCTCGGTGATCACGTCTTTCACGCCGCGATCCCAGTCCTTGAGTTTGGCCTCGTCAGCGATCCCTTCCTCGATCAGGCGGCGCTTCATCTGGTCGATCGGATCGTGCTCCTGGCGCATGCGATTGAGTTCGTCCTTGGTGCGATATTTTGCCGGATCGGACATGGAATGGCCGCGATAGCGGTAGGTCAGAAGCTCGAGGAGATAGGGTCCTTTGCCGGCGCGGATCTCGGCGATGGCGTCCGCGGCGGCCGCCTTCACAGCCAGCACGTTCATGCCATCGGCCTGGCCGCCCGGAATGCCGAACGCTTCGCCACGCGTATAGAGATCTTTCGAGGCCGAAGAGCGCGCCACCGAGGTACCCATGCCGTACTTGTTATTCTCGATGACGTAGAGCACGGGCAGCTTCCATAGCTCCGCCATGTTGAAGCTCTCGGCCACCTGGCCCTGATTCATCGCGCCGTCGCCGAGGAACACGACCGCGATCTTGCCGTCGTTCTTGTATTTGTGGGCAAACGCGAGACCGGTGCCGATCGGCACTTGCGCGCCGACGATGCCATGGCCGCCGTAGAAATGCTTCTCGAGCGAAAACATGTGCATGGACCCGCCCTTGCCTTTGGAGTAGCCGCCGCGGCGCCCGGTCAGCTCCGCCATCACGCCCTTCGGGTCCATGCCGGAGGCCAGCATATGGCCGTGGTCCCGGTAGGAAGTAATGATGCTGTCGCCTTCCTCGACCGCCGACATGACGCCGACCACGACCGCTTCCTCGCCAATATAGAGGTGGCAAAAGCCGCCGATCAGTCCCATCCCGTACATCTGCCCCGCCTTCTCCTCGAAGCGGCGTATCAGCAGCATGTCGCGATAGAGCCGCTCCATCTCGGCCGGGGTCGGCAATAGGTCAGCTGACTTGACCGGTTTGAGCTTGCGTTTGGCAATCGCCATGCCGGGATCTCCTTTGCGCGAGTCGCCAGCATGGCGCCGTTTGGCGACTTATGCAAGAACGTTAAGTTATTGGAAAAATTACAAAAATTACAATAAACTGAATTTAGGTTATTTGGACTCCCGGCCGCTTTCGTTGGGCGGCGTGAAAATCACGATTTCGTCGGGGCCGATGACGTTGAGGGCCGCCCGGGCGCGTTCGTCGAGGAGGTCCCTATCGAGGTGATTGCCCTTCAGCAGGTCGGCACGATGGCGGAGGTGGGCGAGCTCGTCGTCGGTCGCGGCGAGCGTGGTTTCGGCGCTATGCACTTGGCGAGAGCGCTGCACCCAGGCCAGCAGGCCATGATCGCCCTGCACCAGATTGAGCCCGAAATAGACGATCAGTGTGATCGCGAGGAACGGGCCCATGACCGCACGCCCCAGTTTCGCGATCGTCCGCCGCACCCTCATGAGGCTCCAGCGAATCACTGCGTCGCCTCAGTGTCAAGGCGAAGAGGTGGTGATTAATGCCTGGGCCACCGAATATTTTCCCGTTTGCGGCGCGGCGCTTCGAGGTGGGCAAAGAGCCGGCCCGAAACGCCTTTGCTCTTTCTTCCCGCTGCTCCGCGGGCGCCAACGGGCTGGCAAATCGCTAGCCTTTCCTTAGCGCGGCTTTGCCCTCGTAGCGCGCCGCCTCTTCCAGCTCCTCCTCGATGCGCAGCAGCTGGTTGTATTTCGCTATGCGGTCGGTGCGTGCCAGCGATCCGGTCTTGATTTGCCCGCAATCCGTGGCAACCGCGAGGTCGGCAATGGTGGCATCCTCGGTTTCGCCGGAGCGGTGCGACATCACGGCGCGATAATCGAAGCGATGCGCCATCGCCACCGTGTCGAGCGTTTCCGACAGCGTGCCGATCTGATTAACCTTGACGAGGATGGCGTTGGCGCAGTGGCTCTCGATCCCTCGCGCGAGCCGCGCGGTATTGGTGACGAACACATCGTCGCCGACGAGTTGGAGCTTCTCGCCCAGGACCTTGGTCAGCGCCACCCAGCCTTCCCAATCGTCCTCGGCCATGCCGTCCTCGATGGAAGCAATCGGATATTTCCCCGCCAAACGCTGGAGATAATCGATCATGCCGGCAGAATCGAATTTCTTTTGTTCGCCGGGCAGCTCGTAACGGCCGTTGCGGTAGAGTTCGGTCGCCGCGACATCGAGCGCAAGCACCACGTCATCGCCGGCGCGATAGCCGGCGCCTTCGATCGCGCGCACAAGAAATGCGAGCGCGGCGTCGGCCGATTCAAGCTGAGGCGCGAAGCCGCCTTCGTCGCCGACATTGGTGTTGTGGCCGGCATCGGCCAGCTGCTGTTTCAAGACGTGGAAAATCTCGGCGCCCATGCGCAGCGCCTCGGCGAAATTCGGAGCGCCCACCGGCATGATCATGAATTCCTGAATGTCGATCGGATTGTCGGCATGCACGCCGCCGTTGATCACATTCATCTGCGGCACCGGCAAGGTCCGCGCCGCGAGGCCGCCAATATAGCGATAGAGCGGCATGTCGAGCTCGGCCGCGCCCGCCTTGGCGGCGGCGAGGCTGACGCCGAGTATGGCATTGGCGCCAAGCCGCGATTTGTTCGCCGTGCCGTCGAGCGCGATCATCGCCTGATCGAGACGGCGCTGATCGGCGGCGTCCATCCCCGAGAGCGCGTCGAAGATCTCGCCGTTTACTGCGGCAACGGCGCTGAGCACGCCCTTGCCGCCGTAGCGCTTCTCGTCGCCGTCGCGGCGCTCGACGGCTTCATGCGCGCCGGTCGAGGCGCCCGATGGCACCGCGGCGCGGCCGATAACGCCGCTTTCGAGCTCGATCTCGACCTCGACGGTCGGATTGCCGCGACTGTCGAGGATTTCGCGGCCCGTGATATTGGCGATCGCACTCATCGGTTCTTTATCAATTGACCGGCTGCGCCTTGGCAAGCCGGTCGAACGCCATCAGAGTCGAGAGCAGGGCCGGCATGTCGGCAAGCTTGACCATGTTGGGCCCATCGGAGGGCGCGTGGTCGGGATCCTGGTGCGTCTCCATGAAGACGGCGGCGACGCCGACCGCGACCGCGGCGCGCGCCAACACCGGCACCATACGCCGCTCGCCGCCTGAGACGGTTCCCTGCCCGCCCGGTTGCTGGACGGAGTGGGTCGCATCGAACACGACCGGATAGCCCGTTTCCTTCAGCACCGGCAGCGCCCGCATGTCGGAGACAAGCGTGTTGTAGCCGAAGCTGACACCGCGCTCGCACAGCATGATTTTGTCGTTGCCGGCACTCGCAACTTTCTTCGCGACATTCTTCATATCCCAGGGCGCCAGGAACTGGCCTTTCTTGATATTGATGGGGCGACCGGTCTTGGCGGCGGCGACCAGCAGGTCAGTCTGGCGCGACAAGAAGGCCGGGATCTGCAGCACGTCGACCGCGTCAGCCGTAGGCGCGCACTGCTCCGGCAAATGCACATCGGTCAGCACCGGGCATCCATATTTTTCGCGGACATCGGCGAGAATCGGCAGACCCGCCTCGAGACCCAAGCCGCGCTCGCTTTCGATCGACGTGCGGTTGGCCTTGTCGAACGAGGTTTTGTAAATGAGGCCGATGCCGAGTCTGCCTGTCAGTTCGACCAGAGCATGGCTCATCTCCATGGCGTGTGCCCGGCTCTCGAGCACGCACGGCCCCGCAATCAGCGCCAGCGGCCGATCATTGCCGATTAAGATGTTACCAACGGAAATATGACGAGGTGGGATCATGGTCGGCGATGGTGAAGCCCGTTGCGAAGCAGTCATGGATTGACCCGCACACTACCCTCGCGCTCCTGCGGGCGAAAGTCCGTTTCGGCGGTCGTCGCCAAGGGACGGCAGTTCAGCCCCTCGGGCGCAATCCGGACCGTCGCATCAGACCGAGCCGTGTCTTGCGTTCACCCAAGCGGTGAAATGCGAATGAACTTCGAAGTGCGGTCGTATCACGTCCCATTCGGTTTGAAATGCTGGCGTGCCCAGAAGCCGGACAATGTCAGCCTCCCAGATCTTCCAGATTGAGTTGGCAACGAAGCCGTAACGGCGCAGCGAGTAGAATTCGAAGATAACCCAATAGGCCGCGAGGATGGCGTGGCGAATATTCTCGGCCTCGTCGGTTTGGCGCGGCCAATGGTGGAGATCGACGTCGAACAGCCGCGTCTCCCGGAGATAGTGGATACGGGAGGAATAGGTCAAAAAAATCTGTGCCCCGATCTGCCGGCTGTTGTTGCGGAGGGCGATATAGACGGCAACCCCGCCGACGAGGACGCTAACGATGGTGACGAGCTTCAATGCGACGTCGAGAAGCATGGCTGCTCCCTAGAGCGATCGTGCTTCATCATGCGCGACAGACGCATGGCCAACTATATTTGCGATCATGACCCGCCGTCGCCCAACGCCGGAGCCGAGCCCAGCACTCCGGTCGAAAGCGCGAGCGTCGCCGCCGCCGCTAGTGCCATACTGTACGCGTCCGTCGATGCATTCTTCGCCTGAAGCAACTGGGTTTCCGCAAGCGTCAGGTCGGTGATCGAGCCGACGCCGTTGCGATAGGCGGCGAGCGCCGAATCAAAAGTCGTCTGCGCGGCCGCCTCCAGGGTTTGCGACGCCGCGTAGGTTGAGAGGCCGGTGCGCAGGGCGTTGTCCGCAAGCACGATCTGCCTGACTGCGTCTTCCCGCACTTGCGTCAGCCGAGCGTCGGCGCTCTCCGCTTCCGCGCGAGCCCGGGCGAGCTGCGCATCGCGCGTTCCGCCGTCATAGAGCGGAAAGGTCACGCCGGCGAAGATACTGCCGCCGAGGTTATGACCGCTGATGTTCACTGTCGGAGGCTGCTCGCCGCCCGAGGGCAGGCTCGTCACCTCCAAGTTGCCGGCGTTGTAAGTGCCGGTTGCCAAGAGGAAGAATTTCGGCATGAACTCCGCCCGCGCCGCCCGGACATTCGCGAGACTTGCCTTTTGCGCGGCATAAGCGCTCTGCACATCCGGCCGCCGGGCGACGGCTTCCGCGATGATCCTTTCGACCGGCGCCGCCATCGACGGCGAAAGCTTGCGACCCGATACGTCGGCGATCCTGATTTTCGTGAGCGGCGAGACGCCCATCGCCGTGATCAGGGCGAGGTAAGCGTCCTCGCTGCCGCCCTTTGACTGCACCACGGCCAGGTTTGCCTGTGCGGTACCTTGGCGGGCCTGGGCCACCGCCGTGACCGTCCCGACGCCGTGCTTGTAGCGGTCCTCGGCCGCCGCCTGGACGTCTTGGGCGTTTTTGAGGGATTGCCGGGCGGTGTTGAGACGCGCCTCGGCCGCGGCATAGTTGTAGAAGGCAATGGCAACCTGGTAGATGAGTTGCTGATGTGCGGCGGTGAACGCGATGTTCGAAATCACCGACCCCTGCTTTGCCGCGTCCACCACGGCGGCGCGCTCCCCAAAATCGAAGAGGAGCCACTGCAGCGACACGGCGGAGACAGCGCCATCAAGTGAGTTTCTGCTCGAGAAGCTCGTTCCGAGCGCGGTCTGGGGACCGGTGCTGCCTTGATAACCGCCGATAGCGCCCGCAGTAATCCTCGGGAGAAACGCGCTTTCCGCAATTCCCGCAGCGAGCGCCGCGCGCCGCGCATCCTCCCAGGCGATCCGCGTCGCCGGATTGGTCGATTCTGCAAGGTCGATCAGTGCGGACAGCGAATAGGTCTTGGCGGCCTCGACGTGGGGCGGCGACGCGATCTTGCTCAGGGCCTGATCGACCGGCAGGACATAACCGTCCGCCGTCGGCGGGCCCTGGGGTGCGCCGGCAATGATTTCGCCGCTCTGGGTGGTGGCCGGCGTCCACGGCCGGTCGGGACGCGCTGGCGCCATCTCGAGCGCCGAGGTCGCGCAGCTGGCGAGCCAGACCGAACCGAGGAAGGCGCCGATCGTGCCTTCACGCCCGCGCATAGTCGCTCGCTCCTTGGGCTTGATTTTCCGATAGGCTGGCGACGAGCCGTTCCAATCCGGCGAGCGGCACCTCGACCGCTGCGGCGACAGCGCTTGGGCCGATCGGGTCTGGGTCAGACGCGGCTTGGCCGGTTGCGGCAACTGTCGCCGTGACTGCGGTTTGTCGCACGAAGCCGTCGCCCAGAGTCTCCGCCAGCCGTTCGAGGCGGCGTGACGTGGCAGCGCGGCCCGCAGGCTCCTGATCCGCGGCCACCAGCAGCAGGGCTCCGAGCGACGACAAGGCGCGTGCGACGGCCCGCCGCGTGTCCAGCCACGCCGCGGGCGGGCGGATTGAGGAAGGCTCATAGCGCGCGAGATCGAGATCCTGCTCAATGGCCGAGAGCTTCGCTCGGGCATCCGCAGCGTCATCCACGCGTTTTGGCCTGGTCGCAGCGGCGGCCATGAGGGAGAGCTGACGCAATAAACTTGCGATCGCCGGATCGATGCGCTTGGCAATAGTCACCGGCCAGACCTGCGTGAAGACGATCGCGACGACGAGATTGCCGAAGAGAATGCCGACCGTCCGATCGCGCGCGATCGTCATGTCGAAGGCGGGTGCCGAGCCCTGGACCGCGCTGAGGAAGAAGGCGAACGCGAGCTGGAAGCCGACATAGGATATGCGGGGCCCCCCGGCGGCGATCCAGCCCGAGAGCAGAGCGGCCAGGAAGACGATGATCATCAAGCCGCCGATTGACGTGACGTTCGGCATCAGGAAGACGATCGCAGCGATGCCGGCCGCGGCGCCGATGCCACATCCTGCAAAGCGAAGGATCTGCTTTTCGACGGTCTCGGCGGTGGTGCCGAGAGAGACGATAAAGCAAGTAATTAAACAGGTATGGATGCCGGGCCAGTCGAGCAGCAAATAGACGACGTAACAGAACATCGCCGCGCCGGTCGTCTTCAGCGCGTAGTGGACGTGTGCCGGGTTGGTGAAAGCGTCCGGAAGGAAGAAGCCGGTCTTGGGCTTCGCCGGCGGCTGCGACGGCGCATCCGGCGCGGGGGACTCGGCAAAGACGGAAAATGCCGTGCGCAGTTCCGAGAGCGCGGCTGCGGCCAGCGGCGCGAGACCGACCTCGTCCTCGCGGCGCTCCAGGTCAATCTCCACCGGGTAGCCGCCCGAGCGAAGGATCGCGGCCATGCCGTCGAGCGTCTCG
>JASHOB010000142.1 GCA_030041335.1 Alphaproteobacteria bacterium
ATTATGGATCATCGCTGCCCGCATCGCTGCGCCAGCCTGTTTTACGGCCGCAACGAGGAGAACGGCATTCGCTGCATCTATCACGGCTGGAAATACGATGTTGACGGCAATTGCCTCGACCAGCCGAACTTGCCGCCGCACCAGGTGTTCAAGGACAAGGTCAAGGCCAAGGCCTACAAGGCGGCCGAGCGCAACGGCGTGATCTGGGTTTACATGGGCGGCCGCGCCACGGCACCGGGCTTGCCCATGTTCGAGGCGACGATGCTGCCGGAATCCGATGTGCGGATCGGCATCGTCCAGCGCGAATGCAACTATCTTCAAGCGCTCGAAGGTGACATCGACACCTCGCATTTTGCCTTCCTCCACGCCGGTGCACTTGACTATCGCGAGCTGATGCCCGGCTCGACTTGGTATTATTCGATCAGGAACCGTGCCCCCGAATATGCCTGCGAAGTCACCGATTGGGGCACGATGTATGGCGCGCACCGCGCCGCCGAGAGCGGCACCAATTATTGGCGGGTGGCGCACTTCCTGTTTCCATTTTGGACGATTCCGCCCGACGGCGATTTCTCGACGCATGTCGTGGCACGGGCCTGGGTGCCGCTCGACGATACGCATTGCATGTTCTTCATCTGGGCATGGAACGACACCACGCCCAAGGCGCGGCTCCTCAAGAATGGCGAGCCGATCCCCAACGTCAATTTTGGCCAGCATGGCCTGTTGCCGAACACCACCGATTGGCTCGGCCGATATCGTCTCGATGCCAATAGCAGCAACGACTATTGCATCGACCGCGCGGCGCAACGCAGCGGCCGCAGTTTTTCGGGACTCCACGACATCACGCTTGAAGACCAGTGCATGACCGAAAGCATGGGTGCGATCATCGATCATTCATTCGAGCACCTGGCGCCAAGCGATGCCATGATCGGTGTTACGCGCCGGCGCCTACTGCTGGCGGTGCGCGACTACACGGAGAAAGGCGTGACCCCGCCGGGCGTCGATAATGCCGAGGTCTTCCTTGGCGCGCGCGGCGGCGATTTCGTCGCGCCCGCAGCGCTCGACTTCAACGGCGCCTATTGGCGCGAAATGCGCCGCAGCCAGAACCCGACGGGACGTCTGCTGGCAGCAGAGTGAGCAGCGGCGGCTAACGCCGCAGCAAACGAGGGGGTATCATGCGCTGGGTCGCGCGGATCGTCCTGATCGTCGGGATCCTGGTAGCAGCGGTTCTGTTATGGCTGGGCACGACCGGGCCGGGCGCGGAGCGGACGCTGCGCGTCGGCGGCCTGACCGCGCCGGTCGCCATAGAGCGCGACCGCTACGGCATCGCTACGATCACCGCGGCCAATGCACGCGACGCGTTCTTCGCCGTCGGCTTCCTGCATGCCGAAGAGCGACTCTTTCAGATGGAGCTGACCCGGCGACTCGGTGCCGGGCGCTTATCGGAATGGTTCGGGCCCGCGGCGCTGCCGACCGACAAATATATGCGCGTGCTCGGCCTTTATCGCGCGGCCGCTGCGCAATATCGCGCGCTGTCGCCTGAGGCACGCGCCGAATTGGACGCCTATGTCGCCGGTGTAAACGCCTGGCTTGCCCAACGCAGCGTCGCGTTGCCGCCGGAATATTACCTGATCCGCGCGCAGCCCGAACCGTGGAAGCCCGCGGATTCGCTGGTCTGGGGCAAACTGATGGACCTGCAGCTCGCAGGCAATTTCCGCGACGAATTGCTGCGGGCACGGATCGAACGGCATATCAAGCCTGGCGAACTCGAGGTGCTGTTTCCGCCCTATCCCAAGGATGCGCCGAGCATAACCGGCGACCGCAGCGCCTCGCTCAAGGGTCTCGACCTTGACGCGATTTATGCGGCGCTGCCGAAATTCATCGGCCCCACCTATGAGTCGAACAATTGGGTGGTGGACGGCAAGCATACCACCTCGGGCCAACCGATGCTGGCAAACGATCCGCACCTGGACCTGACTGCACCGGGCGTCTGGTACCTCCTCCACATCAAGACACCGCAACTCGATGTCAGCGGTGTAACCTCGCCCGCCACCCCGTGGGTCGTGTTGGGTCACAACGCACACGTCGCCTGGGGATTCACCACCACCACCGGCGACGTCGAGGATTTGTTCATTGAAAAGATCGACCCCAAGGATGCGACTCATTATCTGACCCCGACGGGATCGTCGGCGTTCGCGACGCGCGAAGAGACGATCGCGGTCCGCGGCGCCACGCCGGTCAAACTGATGGTGCGCGAGACGCGCCACGGACCGGTGATTTCCGATCTTGGCGGTCGGTACGGGGCCACGGTCGCGGGCGGTACCGTGCTCGCGCTGCAGACCACCTGGCTGACGCCGGATGACCGCACGCCCGAGGCGCTGCGCGGCATCAATTACGCCAAAGACTGGACCGAGTTCCGCGACGCGATGAAGCTATTCGTCGCGCCCCAGCAAAACATGGTGTTTGCTGACGATGCCGGTGAGATCGGCTTTATCGCACCCGGGCGCATTCCGATCCGTGCCAAGGGCGACGGTTACATGCCGGTGCCGGGGTGGAACGGCGAGTACGATTGGAAGAGTTTCATCCCGTTTGACGATTTGCCCCAAGCCGTCAACCCGGCGAGCGGCCGTTTTGTCACCGCCAACGCCAAGATCGTCCCCGACTCCTACAAATATTTCATCAGTCGCGATTGGGACATTCCCAATCGCGCCGAGCGCATCAATCAGCTGCTCGACGCCGCCCAACACCGCAAACTAGGCCCCGATGATTTCGCCGCGATCCAGGCCGACACCCTGTCGCTGATGGCGCGTGATCTGGTGCCGCTAATGACCGCGATCCGGCCGCGCGACGCACGCGACCAGAACGCTGTCGAACGGCTCAAGGCGTGGAATTTCCGCATGGATCGCGGTCTGGTCGAGCCCCTGATTTTCACGGCCTGGCTGCGCGAGTTCGAGCGCGCCTTGTTCGCCAACAAGCTTGGCGACGTGTTTCCCGATTACTGGGCGCCGCGGCCGCTGGTGGTGCGCGGCATCCTCACCGACCACCGCGATTGGTGCCTCCCCGAAAACGGCACCTCCGGCGATTGCGTCTCGCTGCTGGCGACTTCGCTGCACCGCGCGCTCGCTGAATTGGCGGCGCACTACGGCGACGATATAGCCGGTTGGACTTGGGGTCGCGCCCACGTTGCGCCCTTCGCCAATCAGTTCTGGTCTAACGTACCGGGGGTACGCAGCTGGTTTAGCCTCGACATACCGACCGACGGCGGCACCGACACCGTCAATCGCGGCGACATCGAATATAATAGTGAGACGCCTTTCGCCAATCAGCACGGACCAGGCCTGCGCATGATCGTCGATCTGGCGGCGCCGGCGACGGCGCGTTTCCTCATTGCGCCGGGCCAGTCCTCAAACCCGCTTTCCCCGCACTACAGCGATTTGGCATATCGCTGGCGCGACTTTGCCTGGTTGACGCTCGGCGGCACACCGATTGTTGCCGTGACCCATCTCATGCCGGCGACTGCGAGTCGCGGGAACTGAACGCGAGACGGCAGGGAGGCACGCGCGATGGACCCAAGTTATCCACAAAAACCCTCCTAAAAGCGCGGGCATCAATGCGATTCGCGGTTCTTAGGCACCGAAAAAGACGCCAAAATGCAAGGAATCTATTGATCGGCAAAGGGGAGAGTGACAGGCTTTATTGCTGCTTTTTCCAGTGGTCGGGGTCGATCCTGGAACGCAGAGTCAGGGCGTAGAGGGGTGGCGTCCTGCGGGACGCGCCGTCAAGAGACGAAAAGGAAAAGCCTCGTGAGCAAACAAATTCTCGTGGATGCGCTGAGGAAGAACGGTTTGACATCGGCTGATGCCGCCAGCGCCGTCGATGCCGTCGTCGCGACGATCGGCAAGGAGCTGAAGAAGAGCCAGAAATTCGGCATTCCCGGCTTCGGCTCTTTCCATGTTAGCAAGCGCGCGGCCCGCATGGGACGCAATCCCCGCACTGGCGAAGCCATCAAGATCAAAGCCAGCAAGGGCGTTCGTTTCAAAGCCGGCGCCAAGCTCAAGTCCGGCCTCTAGTCCAATTCCGCCGCGAGCGCGGCGCGGGTCAGTTTTCCCGCGCGTGTTTTGCTGCGCTCAGAGCGCCGCGAGCTTCGGCGGCGTCGCGATTGTCGCGACGTCGCCGGTTTTTATTTCCGGCAGGCGGTGTGCCTGATGTTGTTCCGATGCAATAACACGAGCCGGAGGGAGTGCGATCGTTACGGTGGTGCCGACGCCGCGCGCGCTTTCGATGACAAGCATCCCGCCGTGAAGCGCGATCAGTTGTTTGGCAATCGGCAAGCCGAGACCCGTACCTTCATATTTTCGGCGTAAGCCGATATCAACCTGTTGGAAGGGTGTGAGCGCCACCGGAATGTCCTCGGGCGCCATGCCGATGCCGCGATCGATTACTGCTAGCGACATGCCGCCATCAGTAGCGCGATGACACTCGACCGTCACCCGCGTGCCACTCTCGGAGAACTTAATGGCATTGGCGAGCAGATTGACCAAGGCGCGCTTCAGCGCCGTTTCGTCCGCGAACAGCACGGTGCCGGGCGCATTATCAATAAATTCAAGCTGAATTCCCGCTTCCTCGGCGCGTGGCCGCACCAGGCGTAGCGCCGACTGAACCACGTCCTCTGTATCGATCTCACGTTCCTTCAACTGCAAGGAATTGGCTTCGATCTTGGCGAGATCGAGAATGTCGTTGATGATCGCCAGAAGATGATGGGCGCTTTCAAGGATGTCGCCGACATAGGCGGCATAGCGTGGCGTGCCCAAGGGTCCGAAGAGCTGGTCGCGCATGATCTGCGAAAAGCCAATGATCGCATTCAAGGGCGTGCGCAGCTCATGGCTCATATTGGCGAGAAGATCGGATTTGGCGCGGCTGATCGCCTCGGCGGCGTCGCGCGCGCGACTGATTTGCTCCTCGATCCGTTTCTGCTCGGTGACGTCGACGGTGACGCACACCGCCATTGGCCGGCCCTGAGAACGAAAGGGATGAACGCTGACATCGACGACGACTTCGCTGCCATCCGCCTTGAGGTATCGCCACAAGCCGCGGCGGCCCGATTCGGGCACCGGGGTGCGCATGACCGCCTTAAAGCGTGCAAGCTCGTCTGGCGAGCGGATCGCTTCGGCGGACATCGCCAGGAATTCCTCGCGGCTGTAGCCGAATGCGGAAATCGCCGCTTCATTGACCTCGACATAGCGCTGCGTCTTGATATCGAGCAGCATCATCGGCACCGGCGCGCGCGAAAACATCAGATGGAAGGTCTGCTCGCGCTCACGTAGCGCCTGCTCGAGGCCGCGACGGCGGGAGATGTCGCGCAGTATCGCGACCACTTGTCTGCCGCCCTCTCCGGTGGCGTCGACCGCGGCTGCGTTGATGCCGACCCAGAACAAGCTGCCGTCCTTGCGCCGCCACTGCAGTTCGCGCCGCAGCGGCGCATCGCGCTTGAGGTGCTGAAGCGGCGCCAACTCGTCGCCGTTGGCGCACAGAGCCGCCGGCAATTGGCCGGTCAACTCGTCCGCTGAAAATCCGGTGATGCGCGTCATTGCCGGGTTCACGTAGGCAACCCGCAGCGGCGAGTTCGGATCCGCGACATTGTCGGGCATCATCAGAATGGCGCCGTCGTCGGCATTGATCACCATCGATTGCAGCCAGGCGATCCGCTCCTCCGATAATTTCCGTGCCAGCGCCGGCCGAACTTTCTCGGCCAGTTCCTCAATGCGCTGCGCCATCTGTTCGGCATCCGTCGGCTGCTTCTCGAAAAAGAAGTGCAGTGCGAAGCGCCGACCGCCCTGGCTTATCGGGATGGTGATCGAGGTCTGTGAGCCGCGCGCGACCTTCTCGCCGAGTTGCGGAAAACGCTTCACCGCCTCGCGCACATCGGTGACTACTGGCCGGTTTTCGAGCAACGCGAGACCGGTGAGGCTGTTGGCCACTTCGATGGTCGCATGCTTGACCCGGTCGCTTTCGGCGCGCCAAGACGGGGTGGCGCCATAGGCGCCGATCAAGTGAATGGTCTGCCGATGCGGCACCACTTCAAACACCGCGCCATGGACCGCGCCAACAGCAATCGAGATCAGGCGCACCGAAGTATCGAGCGCATCGGTCGCCCCGGGCGCCTCGGCGATCGCCAACATGAGCTGGTTCAGCAATTCGCGGTCGCGCTCCGCCTCATTGCGCGCCGCGAGCTCGCGACGCAGATCGATCTCGTTCATGGCGAGCTTGGCCAAGATGCGCAGCCAGTCGCGCTGCTCACTGGTCAGATCGTCATGCGGTTTGTCGTCGGTCACGCACAGTGCGCCGATTCGAAAGCCGTCTCGCGTGACCAAGGGCGTTCCGGCGTAGAACCGCGCCGGCGTCGCTGCCAAAGTGCGATCGATGGGATGATCCCGATCCCGTTCCGTATCGGGAACGACCAGGACGTCGTCGCTTAGAATCGTGTAAGTCGAATAGGAGGCGCCGCGCGGCAGGTGGTCGCGGTTACCGCCGGCCTTGTACCAGACCTGCTCGGCATCGACAAAGGCGACGAGACCATGCTTGGTCCTGAACATCGACCGGGCCATCTCCGTGATGCGATGGAAGATTTCTTCCCGCACGCCGTAGAGTATGCGATAGCGCCGCAGTGCTGCGAGGCGCTCCGGCTCATTCGCGGGAACGGGAAACGACAGGCCCAAGACGATCCCCCCGCTATTGGATGACCCTCGGGCCCCAGTATCGGAAGGTTTGGTAAATGTTCTCTTAAATCGCGATCGCGATGGAAGGCCGAGGGTCAGGCGGTGTCACGCGGCGAGATAGTGAACACTGAATAAATCGGCCGAATCGGTCCAGCAGGCCAGCGGCGTGTAGCCGGCATCGCGCGCCAGCATCTGGAAGTCCGAGACCGCGTATTTCCAGGAATCTTCAGTATGAATGCCCTCGCCCTTGGCAAAACGGAAGCGACGGCCCGCGACCGTCGCGGTCTGGTCCACCAGGCTGCGAATATGAATCGCGACTCGACCGACCGACCGCTCGTAGGTTGCATGGTGGGCAAATCGTTCAATTATGAAATCAGCGCCAAGTTCGCGGTTCATCCGCTCGAGGAGGTTGAGCGTAAAGGCCGCGGTAATGCCGGCGGCATCGTTATAAGCGGCATTGAGCCGCGCCGGATCCTTTTTGAGATCGACACCGATGAGCATGGCGCCCTGGGGCCCGACCATGGCACGACATTGTGCCAGAAAGCGGGTGGCCTCTTCGGGCGTCAGATTGCCGATGCTGGAGCCGGGAAAGAACGCCACGCGCCGGCCGCCGCCGCGCCGCAATGAAGGCGGCAACGCTATTGGCGTGAGGAAGTCCGCGCAGATCGCGACCACTTCGAGACCGGGTGCCGCCATCGACAAGTCGTCGGTGGCGCGCAACAAGATCTCGCGTGATACGTCGATGCCGGCGTAAGCGCGCGGACGGTCGAGCGTGCGCAAGAGCAGCTTCACCTTTTGGCCGGCACCGCTGCCATATTCGATCAGTGTCGCCTCCGGCCCAATCAGTTTGGCGATCTTGCGGGCGTGCTTCTTGAGAATGCTCATCTCGGTGCGTGTCGGATAATATTCCGGCGTCTCGCAAATCGCCTCGAACAGGTCCGAGCCGCGTTCATCGTAAAGAAAACGGCACGGAATACGCTTTCGCGGCTGCGACAGCCCATCCAGCACCGCGTCGCGGAAGCTCTCGAGCTTCGGGGCCAAATCGTGGAATGCGATGGTGCCGCTCGGCCTCACGACGCGTCCTCCGCCAGACGGATGCCGGCCACGCACCAGCGTGCGCTCGGCGGGAAGAAATTGCGATAAGTCGGACGCGTATGCCCTCTGGGCGTGATCGCCGCGCCGCCGCGCAACACCATCTGATTGCTCATAAATTTGCCGTTATATTCGCCGATTGCGCCGGCGAGCGGACGAAATCCCGGATAAGCGACATAGGGGCTGGCGGTCCACTGCCACACTTGGCCCTGCAACTGGTCCAGAGATCGCTCGTCTTGAGTCGCGGCGACCTCCCATTCCGCCTCGGTCGGCAGACGCTTGCCGGCCCACCGTGCGTAGGCGTCGGCCTCGTAAAAGCTGACATGGCGCACCGGTTCTCTTGGATCGACCGGTTTGCGGCCCTCGAGGGTGAATATCGACCAACCGGTTCCGTCATTGCGCCAATAAAGCGGCGCATTCCAACTTTGTGCATTGACGGTCGCCCAGCCTTCGGACATCCACAATTCAGGGCGGCAATAGCCGTCGTCGCCGATGAAGGCGAGGTACTCACCGCAAGTGACGAGGCGCGATGCCAGCACGAAGGGATCGAGCCATACCCGGTGACGCGGGGTTTCATTGTCAAAAGCAAAGCCCTCGCCGGCATGACCGATTTCGCGCAAGCCGCCGCTCAAGCCTACCCATTCGAGCGAAGGCAGAGGCCTCTCCTTGGCAAACGGCCGGTCATCGTAGGCAGGATCGAGCGAGTTGCAGGAAAGCACATGGAGAATATCCATCAGCAACAACTCCTGATGTTGCTCTTCGTGGTTGAGACCCAGCTCGAGCAGCGCTGCCAGTTGCTGCCACGATTCGTCGCCGGCGATGCCGATCAAGCGCCGCATTGCGCCATCGACATGAGCGCGGTAGCGGCCGATCTCCTCGATACCGGGGCGCGACAGCAGGCCTCGCATCGGGCGCGGGTGGCGCGGCCCGACCGCCTCGTAATAGGAGTTGAACAAGTAACCGAAACCCGGATCGAACAAGCGATACCCGGGAAGGTGAGGTACCAGCAGAAAATTCTCGAAGAACCAGCTGACGTGAGCGCGGTGCCATTTGGTCGGACTGACATCGGGCATCGATTGCACGGTTTGGTCTTCAGCCGACAGGGGCGCTGCCAGCGATTCGGTGTGGGCGCGTATCGCATCGTAGCGCGCGGCCCAGTCCTGGCGATCACCTCGAACACCGGTATTGGCGACCAACTGCATAACGCTTGCCTCCTCTGTGCGGCTCTACCCTAACCGCAACCGACAAAAACAAGAAGTTGTGGAATGCTCCCCAATGAAAGACTACTGACACGCACTCACGAACGCGTGCACTCGTGACCCAAACGGTGATTGCGAGACCCTAAGGGTTCAACCGTGGATTTTATCGCGCGTTCCAGGCCGCTATGGTGGGCCTGGCCCGGAATGGAGGACGCCATGGCATGGGAGACCGTTTTGTTCACCCTCGCAGAGGGGGTTGCGACGCTGACCCTGAATCGTCCCGATAAGCTCAATGCCCTGAACGACCAGCTGCATCTCGATATCGCGGACGCGCTCGGCAAGGTCGAAACCAATCCTGCTATTCGCGCGCTGATCATTACCGGTGCCGGCCGCGGCTTCTGCTCGGGCGCGGACTTGTCGGAACGGCTCGGGCGACAGGGCGGGACCAACGAAGCGCTCGACCGGCATTACCATCCACGCGTACATCGCCTGCGCGGGCTGAAAAAGCCAGTGATCGCGGCCGTCAACGGTCCGGCAGCCGGCGCCGGCATGAGCCTCGCCCTCGCCTGCGACATTGTGATCGCGGCACATTCGGCGACTTTCATACAGGCCTTCACCCGCATTGCTTTAATCCCCGACGCCGGCAGCACCTTTTTCTTGCCGCGACTCATCGGCACTGCGCGCGCCAAAGGCTTGACCTTGTTGGCCGAACCGCTCGGTGCCACGCAAGCCGAGGCTTGGGGGCTGATTTGGAAGGCGGTGCCGGACGACGAGCTGATGACAGAGGCGACGGCGCTGGCGAGAAAACTCGCACGCGGCCCGACTTTGGCGCTCGGCCTCACCAAGGCCGCGATCGATGCCTCCCTTGAGAGCGATCTCGACAGCCAACTGGCGCTGGAACGCGATTTTCAGCAGGCGGCGTCGAACAGCCAGGATTTCCGTGAGGGCGTCACCGCCTTTCTGGAAAAGCGCCCGGCCAGGTTTATCGGGGAATAGCTCGCCCGCGAGGCGGTCCCGTCGGCCAATCGGACCCCGACGCCGTTCGGGGGTGGCGCCGAAATCCTGCGCCCCGCGATTCGCCCACGCGCTTGGCCTGGTGCCGAAGCTGGCGGCGACGAGGCGACAGCCGCCCAGCGAAGTGAACCAGATCTCACGCGGTTTCCGAGGCAGCCTTTGACGTCGGCGCGTGCGCGTAAGCCCAGTAGGCTTCCCGCGCTTTGCGGAATATCCGCCCAGGCTGCAGCAGGCGATCGTCGATTCGCACGACCGGCTGCACCTTGTGGAGATTGCCAGTCGTGAAGATTTCCTCGGCGGCGACGAAATCGGCATAGCCCAGGCTGGTCTCGACAATCTCAACGCCTTCCTCGCGCAGCAACTTGATAACGCGCTGACGCGTGATGCCGTCGAGAAAGGTGCCGTTCGGCACGGGCGTAAACACGACGCCATCCTTTGCCATGAAAAGATTAGCGATGCCCAACTCGGCGACGAATCCCTGCTGATCAAGCATGACGCAGTTGTCGAAGCCACGGTCATGTGCTTCGGCCATGGCGAGGGCATTGTTGGGGTAGAGGCAGCCAGCCTTGGCTTCGAGCGGCGCCGAATCCGGTGTTGGTCGACGATAGGGCGAAAGCGTAATCGAAAGCCCGTTTGTCGGCGGCGCCATTGGCGCTTCGTAGATGCAAAGGCACCAGCGTGTCGTGTCGGCGCCCGGCACAACCGAGGAAAAGCCCGCCGCCTCCGCCCAGTAGAACGGTCGCAGATAAAGTTCGGCTTTTGCTCCGAACTTGCTCACGCCTTCCTTGGCGAGGCCGATCCATTCGTCCACCGTAACAACCGGCGCCAGCATCATCTTTTGCGCCGAGCGGTTGACACGGGCGCAATGGAGATCGAGGTCGGGCATTACACCTTCGAAGGCGCGCGCGCCGTCAAACACCGAAGTCCCAGCCCAAGCGGCATGCGTGCGCGCACCCATGATCGGCACGTTGCCTTCATGCCAAGCGCCATCGAAGAAGGTCCAAGTCCTGGACCAGGGTGTCGCTGCCATCACTGCCCAGCGGCGCAATCGAAAATTCTTCCGACCGTCCGGCGACGTCCCCAACCGCAGCCAGCCGACAGGTTTTGTGGGGAAGACCCGGGGCATGTTCGCTTGGAACGGCGCGATGCTCGAAGCCCACTCAGCCCCGCTCCTCCCCCAACGAGGCGCTGTGCGCGCCAAATCGGAGCAGGATCGCGGAAGCATGACATCGTCATAGTGTGACTTCGATCAGTTTTGGTCCCGATTCGGAAAAGCCGGCACGGAGCGCCATCACAAACTGGTCAAGATCGGTCGCGCGCCTGCCCGGCACGCCCATTCCTTTCGCCAGTGACAACCAATCGAGGTCGGGCCTGCCGATCTCCAGCATATCGAGAGCACGCGGTCCCATGTTGCCGGCACCGACATTGGCATATTCGCCTTTCAGGATTGCATAGGCGCGGTTGGAAAAAATCACGGTGGTGATGTTCAGCTTCTCACGCGCCATCGTCCACAATGATTGTGGCGTGTACATGCCGCTGCCATCGGCTTCGAGGCAGAGGACCGGTCGGTCGGGACAGGCGATCGCGGCGCCCACCGCAAGTGGCATGCCGATGCCGATGGAGCCGCCGGTGTTGGTAAGCCAGTCGTGGGGCGGCGCACCGCGGCTCGCCGCCATCATGCCGCGGCCGGAGGTGACCGATTCATCGGCGATGATGGCATGCTCGGGAAGCAGCGCCGCCACGGCTTGCGCCAAGCCCGGTAGCGTGATCGCGCCGGTCGGCACGACCGGGCGTTCAGCGCGCTGCCGGGTCGGCTCGGTGTGTGACGCTCCGACGGCGTCGGCGAGCGCCTCGAGCGCGCCGACGTAATCCTCGCCCGGTCGTGCCAGCGGATAGATCTCGCAATCCGGCGGCGTCGGCACGCTGCTTTTGTTGGGATAGGCAAAAAAGGTCACCGGCGCCGGCGCACCGACCAGGATCATCTGGCGGAATGGCTTGAGCCGCTCGACCGCCTGCTCGACGACATAGGGTACGCGTTCGACACTCGGCAGGCCGGCGCCACGCTCGATGCGCGGCGTCGAATAGGGCGAAAAGAGCGTCGCGCCGGTTGCGGCGGCGACCTTGCCCGCGGCGGTCAGCCCGCGGCCAAACATGCCGTTGCCGTTCAGCACGATCGCGGTCGGCACCTCGCCGCGCAGCATTTTTGCCGCTTGTGCAACGGTCGCCGCCGCGGGCGGCGGTGCCGCCGTCACGGGAACGCGCCCCGCAACCTTCCCGCCATCGCTCCACGCGGTATCGGCCGGTAGGATGAGGGTCGCGATCCGGCCGGGCGGTTGACGGGCGGCCGCAACCGCCTCGGCACCGTCGCGTGCGACGTCAGCGGCGCGGGCCGAGGTACGCAGCCAGGCCGAATATTGCCCCGCCAGCATTTCGATGTTGGAATTGAGGGGGGCGTCGTAGCGTTTGTGATAGGTCGCATGCTCGCCGACGATATTGACGATCGGCACGTTGGCGCGCCGCGCATTGTGCATGTTGGCGATGCCGTTGCCGAAGCCCGGGCCAAGATGGAACAGCGTGCAGGCGGGCTTTTCCACCATCCGGGCATAGCCGTCCGCAGCACCCGAGACGACGCCTTCGAACAGCGCCAGCACGCAACGCATTTCGGCAACGCGATCGAGCGCCGCGACGAAATGCATCTCCGAGGTGCCGGGATTGGTGAAGGCGACGGTGACGCCGCTTGCGGCGAGCGTGCGCGCGAGACTCTCGGCTCCGTTCATTGTTGCCTCCTCGACGAGCCCGCGCGATGTTATGAGAGCCCGGCCATCGTCTCAACCAGGAGCCCGCCGATGATCATC
>JASHOB010000143.1 GCA_030041335.1 Alphaproteobacteria bacterium
GTCATTGTTCGATGCCACGTAACCTGTCCCGGCTGCCGCGACGCTGTCGACCGGGATGCCGGGGCTCGCCGCTAAATGACGGGGCCCACGATCGCCTATGCCGGTTCGGACAACCATGCGAGGGTAACGCGCGGCGAGAGCTTGCCGTTATGGAAGCCGTCCTTCCTGCTTTCGAACAACAGTGCGGCGTCGGGTGCAGCGAGGTTGACAGGCTCGGCGCCGAAATTGGTGGCGATGAAGAGTGTACGGCCGTCGGCCCTCCGCCATTCCGCCGTTACGGCCGACGCCCCGATTGCCTCGGCCTTTCTGGCGCGCATCCCCTCGAGCCAAGGCACGATTTGCTTCCGGCGTATCGTCAGCAACCGTTTGACGAGAGCGAAGCGGTCCGCCCCGTGTCTCGGATCCGGATGTGGAATCGAAGCAAGAAACGTGTCATGGGCGTTGGGATCGGGCGGCGCTGCGGCCGTTGCCGGCAAACCAAGCTCCCTGCGGCGGCCCTTGCGCACGCTCTCTGCCAATTCGCGATGATGGTCGGTGAAAAACAGGAAGGGCGTCGAGCTCGCATCCTCCTCGCCCATGAAGAGCATGGGAATTTGCGGGCACAGCAGCAGCAACGCCAGCGTCGCCTCGACGGCGTCGGGCGTCACCAAGGCCGTCAGACGATCGCCATACGCCCGGTTGCCGATCTGATCGTGATTCTGGAGAAAGAGGACAAAGGCGGTCGGCGGCAAATCGGCGCTCGGCTCCCCGCGCGGCGTGCCCTTGCGGTAGGGCGACGGCTCGCCCTGATAGGCGAACCCTTCCTTGAGGCTGCGTGCCAAATGTTCGGCCGGCCGGCCGGCATAATCGGCATAGTAGCGATCGGTCTCGCCGGTCAGCAGCACATGCAGCGCATGATGTCCGTCATCATTCCACTGGGCATCATAGCCCGCTCTCAAAAGGCCGACGTCATTGCGGTCGTTCTCAAGCACGAGGTGAACACGCCGCCCCGCGCCGACAGCGGCGCGGACCGCAGTGGCTGTCTCTTCGAGCCAGTCTCGTTCGCCGACAGCGTGAACCGCGTCGAAGCGCAAGCCGTCGAAGCGATATTCGTTCAGCCAATAAATCGCGTTCAGGGTGAAGAAGCGGCGCAGCTCGGGCACTTTGAAGTCGAGAGCGGCACCCCAACCGGTATGTCGGTCCGCATGAAACAGGTCCGGCGCGTAGCGATGAAGATAATTCCCGTCGGGGCCGAAGTGATTATAGACAACGTCGAGAAAGACCATCAGTCCGAGGCCATGGGCCGCGTCGATCAGCGATTTGAGTTCATCTGGCGTGCCATAGGCGGCGTCGGGCGCATAGGGCAGCACGCCGTCATAACCCCAATTGCGCCGCCCCGGAAAATCGGCGATCGGCATGAGCTCGACAGCGGTGATGCCGAGCTCGACAAGCCGCGGCAGGATTTGCTGCACGCCGGCGAAGCCGCCGAGGAGACCGGCATGGAGTTCGTAAAGCACCGTCTCATGCCACGGCCGTCCGGGCCATTCCGGGTGCTGCCAGTGATAGGCATCTGGATCGACGACAAGGCTCCAGCCATGGACGTCGTCTTCCTGGGCGCGCGACGCCGGGTCGGGCACCGCCGTGCCGTCGTCGAGGCGGTAGCGATAGGGAGTGCCCGGCTGACATCGGGCTTCCGCTTCAAACCAGCCGCCATCGCGCACATGCATCGCGATCGGAGGCCGACTCCTGAGTTCGAGCGTGACCCGTTTTTGCGTTGGCGCCCAGAAACGAAACCGCGCCTGGTCGTGGCCCAAATATTGGGCGCCGAACCGGTACTCGCGGCCGATCGTTGGTGTCACGGGGCTGCGTCCAATTCGGCCATCAACAAAAGGGCGGAGCGCGCGCGGACTTCGAGGTCTGGACCCTCGAGCAGGCGTTCGGCCGCCGCCGGATCGCCGCTATCGAGCACGAGCCGCGTCGGGACGTGCGGTTCGGGCAAATGGAAATGCCGGTCCTCGCCCGAGGGATTGAGCAGCAGCGTCGCCACCGCAACCTTGCCGTTGCCGCGCGCCGCCCGCCGCAACACCAGGCACAGTTCCTGCGGCTGATTCCACGCCTCGACCGAGATCACCGCGCCACGCTCGTCGAACCAGGCGATGTCGAGCACGCCCGGGGCTTCTTCGCTCTTGCCATAAAGAAAATTGCGGCAACGCAAGACCGGATGCGCCTTGCGCAGCGCGATCAATCGCGCGGTGAAGTCGGTCAGCGCCGCGCCCATGGGCGATTTCGCCTTCGCCCAGTCGAGCCACGAAATTTCCGAATCCTGGCAATAGGCATTGTTGTTGCCGTTTTGCGTGCGACCGAATTCGTCGCCGGCAAGCAACATCGGCGTGCCGAGCGAAAACATCACCGTCGCCAGCATCGCGCGCTGCAGCCGGCCACGCGTCTCGAGAATCGCCGCGTCGTCGGTCGGACCCTCAATCCCCCAATTTGCCGAGTAATTTTCGGCCTGGCCGTCACGATTGTCTTCACCGTTGGCCTCGTTGTGGCGCTGCTCGTAGCTCACGACGTCGGCGAGCGTGAAGCCATCATGCGCGGCCGCATAGTTGACCGAGGCCCATGGCCGCCGTGACATCCGGTCGAAGAGATCGCCCGAGCCCGCGAGGCGCGCGGCAA
>JASHOB010000144.1 GCA_030041335.1 Alphaproteobacteria bacterium
ATTTCTGCTCCCGCCATCTCATCCCCTTCCAATAGAAATCGCCGACCCGTGGCGGCGGTGTCAAGCCATGTGCCGATGACAAATGGGATAAGTCGACTTGCCGAATCGCCTCGCGGAATGACACGACGCGTGTCATACTCGCGGAAATACCAAACGAAGAAATCTTGAGGGGAATAAGCCTTGAAGGCATGGATCGCTCCCGTCTGGATTAAAGGAGCAGATTCGCTCGTCTGTTATGTGGCCGGATTTGCCGATCCAAATGAAGCTACTGAAGAGGTAAGGCGCCTCATCAATTTAGAAGGCGAAGAAGCTCGAAACCCGATTTCTATTTCCGGAGAAACCGCGAGAGAACTTGGCGTGAGGGCTGGTACCGTATGGATGCTATGAGTTTACCGGACTCTCCAGCGCAGCTGGACTCCCAAGCGATCAGTTTGAGGCCATCCGCAGCGCTCTCGAAAAAGCCGGCGTCGAGTTTATCGCCGTGAACGGAGTGGCGCCGGGGTGAGATTGAAAAAGTCGAAGCCGAAACGCTAACCCGCGATGGACGAGGGCACCGTCGCACTGCTCTGCTGGAATTGTTCCATCGCCCCGTCAATTTGAAGTTCGTTCCATTTAAGCTTGTCAAAAGTGTTTACTAGCGCGATTGTCCCATCACACTTTCGGGAACTTTTGCGGGTACTGGTTGAGCTGGGTTCAGTTGTCAACTAGGCCAGGGGCGCAAAATGATCCGCCTAACAACTGTTTGCAAACTTTTGCTGGTTGTTGGAATTGGCTTAACGGCCGGTGGTTGTCCGCAACCAGGCGGACCTCCTCCGGAGCAGGTATGGATCGCCGACGCGGGGAACAACAGGGTCGTTTTAATCCAATTCACGCCCCCGATTATTCCGGTCGATCCAGTACAATGTACAAACCTGCCGTCATGCAGCGCGAACTATGGCGACCCGGTCGGAAACATCGTTAGAGTGATCGGCCAGACCGCCACCTCGACCAATTCCTCCGGTACAACGCAATATTCCCTGAGCTTTCCTACCGGCATCGCGCTAGATCCTAACGGCAACCTGTGGGTCAGCGACCAAAACAATGACCGGGTATTGGAGTTCGAGAAATCAAAGATCGACGGTGGACTACAAGGGATTACGGCAAGCCAGGTGATTGGACAGCCCAATTACACAACCGCAAACGCCGCCGTCAACGCCAGTAGCTTTGTCACCCCAGAAGGGATCGCGTTTGACAGTGGCGGCAATCTCTACGTAGCCGATACTGGTGCCTGCCGGATTTTAATATTCCCCCAGGCAAGTCTAGGGGCGAATCATCCCAATCAACCATCGGCCTATGCTGTTCTGGCGGAAACCAGTTTTACATCCGCTTGTTCGCCGACAAACCCCATAGGTAATCCCCGTGGCCTCGCATTCGATGGAAACAAGAACCTTTGGGTGGCGGCTTCCGGTGGGGTTTTCGAGTTTCAGTACAACACCTTGCTAGGGCAAACGAACGGTATCGGGTTCATGAACGGCCAGCAGCCAGCAAAATCGGTTCCTACTGCCATACCTGGTCCACCGCAAAATTGCTCGGGCACATATTTGCTCAGCCCCTTCGGCGTTGCACCTGTTGGCAGCAACATCCTTTGGGTCGCTGACGGCGACAACCCGAATTATATCTCCCCGAATTACAATCGCGTGGTCGAGTTGGAGCAGCAGGGAGGAGATTGGAACAACACGCCGAACATCATCGCGATACTCGGTCAAGGTTCCGGTGCGCCAAAACTCCCGTGCAGTTCGTCCAATTCCCAGCCCAACCAGGTGAACAATTACGCTTACCCGAGCCCTGGCTCGCTCGCTGGACCGACCTATGTCGCCTTCGACTCGTCGGGCAATCTTTTTGTCGCAGACACCCTAAACAACAGAGTAACCGAATACGCTATAAGCTATGCGGCAACGACGCCGGCTTGCGCCCCACCTAATCCAGGCACCGGGCCTTATCCTCCGCCCGCCATATGCACTGGCGATAATGCTACCTTCATCATTGGAGAGCCCAACGGTTGGACATCATGCGCCGGTACGGGCAAGGAAAGCTGCTTTAACGGCGCCAGCTATAATCCGCCCCCAACGGCCGCGCTCCCGACGACGGTAACCTCGCCAATGGGCATCATCCCGATCACGCAATAGCAGCATCTAATCTCGTCGATCAGGCGCGTTGGATTAGTTCAAGGGGATTTGTGTTTTGCCTCGCAGATTGAAATGGAACAGTGATTTCCCCAAAGGGGCTCATTTGCGAACAACCACGACGTCCCAGAGGGAGGGATTGGTGCGCCGCTTGTTCATATGATCGGCGATGGTCCCCGCAATTTCGGCGATTGGACGCCAATTCGGCACACCGTGCGCCCGCAGCCGATCGCCCAGACTAAGTGCACCTTCGGTAAAGTTCTTTTCAACCAAATCGATGAGTAACCCTACGTCGCCGCCGACGCGCTCCGATAAGTAGGGCATGTATGCAAGAGAGACGAGATCAGCACCTAAGATGTGTGTACCCTAAAATTGAATTAGCAATCCGGATCTTGAGCCGGGCCGCACTCGTTCGCCTGGGTTACGTCGAGAGACCTATTGCGCCGAAAGCGCGAAAGCGCGAGCCGGCGACGTTGCTCAGTGGCGTAATGAAGTCAATTGGTCAATTGTGCTGACGTCGAATGAAATGCTCGGAGTCTCGGTCGTCATCTTCGTCGTCGAGCGGTGGTTCCCATGCTGAGCCACATTCGGCCAGCGCTGGGAGCGGCGAAAAACTGTCCCTCGATCCGTCACGGTGTGGAAGAGCGGACGGTTAGATCGTCCGAATGGCCCCGCCGCCCCCCATAACTGCCACTCGGTTCGGTGGCGCTACTGCTCCAAAGCAGATGGGATGCATACCGCTCCGCTTCCGGCGTGCGGCGCCAAAGTGGCTGCTATGATACATCCTCTGCCCTCGCGCAATGCTGATCGGGTCTTGAAACTAGGGTCGAGAACAAATCAGGAGCATAGGCGGTCTTGCGGACGTCGATATCAGACGGACGGCCGAGGCCGTCTCACGGACCTCTGCAACTGAAATTCGCCGCGACATTCGTATCCCCGGTGCCGTCGTATCGTGCCTCCTCGGGATAAGGACAAAGCGGACGCTGCATCGCGACACCTTTCGCGGCATCATCGTCCTTGAACTTGGTCGCAATGATGGCGCTTGGCGCTCTTCCTTCCTCGACCCAGGCGACGATCGCCGAGATCAGATCATGTTCGGGATCGAGGGTCGGCGGGTTCGGCTGACCGGCGTTGAGATATCGTGTGCCGCCGAAGGCGTTGGGACCAGGCCCGCTTGAGCAGTGGCCCATGCCGGGCGCGAGATAGAGTCGTGCGAATTTGCCGGCGTCGCCGTTCGCCGCTTTGACCACGCTGTCGTAGTATTCGATGGCGTTTCCGGGTTGGATCAGGCCGTCGGCCCAACCATTGTACATGAGCACCTTACCGCCACGCGCCGCGAACTTGCTGAGGTCGCCGTTCCGGTTGTCGATGTCTGCCGATAGTTTCTTCTCGGCTGCGGCGACGTCGGTGTCGAGGCTGAACTTATGCCAGTCAAAATCCCTGCCGTCATAGACCATGTACTTGAAGAAATCCCCACCCAGAAATGTTCCTGGCCCTGCCACCAGGAATCCCCACATGAACTCGCTGCCCGGTTCCAGACCTGCAAAAATCTGCTTGCCCGAGCTATCTTTAGGGCCGGCATAGAGTTTCTTTACCGCCTCGATCTGGGGCGTTGTTAGGCAGTCGGGACCATCGCCCGCCTTGCACTGCAACACCGCCGGATCGAAATGGCACTGTCGCGGATTGTCGATAATGCCGTCCGTGGACCCGTCGGCCGCATCGCAAGCGGCGACAACTGCTTTCCCGAGCAGTGCGAGCTTGGCCGCAGGAAGGTTGCTTGCCTTGTCGTTGAGTGCCGCCTGCGCCTCGTAGATGTAGGCAGCCTGAACGCCGGTCCAGTTGGTGCCAAAGGCCCCGGCGATGATCCCGTCGTAATCCTCGGGATACCGTTGTGCTTCGGCCAACGCGCTGCCGCCGCCGTGCGAGCAGCCGGTGAAGTACGAATGTTTTGGTCCGCTACCATAATAGGCGGCGATGATCGCCTTCGCGGCTTGCGCGCTGTAGTGGCTGCCGCGATACCCAAAATCCTTTACCCGCTCCGGATGCCCCACCGCCCAGTCGGACGTGAAAGCGTTCGACTGATGGCCGAGATTGTCACCGAGAGCCGCGAAGCCGCGCGTCAACGCGTCATTCAAGGCAGGATAGTTCGGCGCACCTGATTGGCCGAGATCGCCGCTTGCCAGCATGCGGCTGTTCCATCGATCGGCGGCCGGTAGCCATAGCTCGAACGCGATCCGCGAAGCGGCCTCGGATTTGGCGATGCCTTCGACCCGGCAGAACGGTAATGTCACCTTCGTCGTGTTACCCAAGCCGTCTTTGGGCGATTCGAACGATCCGGTTTCCGCGGTCGCCGCCGTCACGGTAGCATCGGCACCGGCAAACTTGGTAAGCGACGCACAATCCGCTGCCAACGCCGGCGTGGCGATGAGTGGGGTCGAAATCACAATCGCGACCATGGCAACGCAACTGAATAGGTTCCACTTCATCGCATCCTCCATGTGTTTGGTCGGTGACCTTTTGTCTGGTGATTTCGACTAATGCTGTACGGCTGTTCCGGTCAGCTTCCAAACGGTTGGGGCGATCAATGTGGCCGCACCACGGCGCGTCAGGCTCTGCGGCCGTGCATTACTGCCCCCTAGAAAACCTTTTGCGACATTGTGCACTCTAGCAACACGATTCCATATGCGGTTTTTGGGTTGGATGGTTTCCCGGCCAGGGTGGTATCAGGCCCAGGATTTTTTCCGCGGCGTTCTCCGCAACGTTTCCCAACCCTTTGCGACACGACTGGTGTCGATCGTGATCCAGCGCCGCCCCCATTGCTCGGCGACATAGGCGGTTGTACCCGCGCCGCATGTAGGATCGAGCCTTTTGTCGCTGATCATCGGCTGCCTCATCGTCGCGATCTTCACCTACTCCACGGTGTTCGTGACCAGCGCCGATGGCCTCGCTGCGACGCGGTTCCTGACCGGC
Source organism: Alphaproteobacteria bacterium (assembly GCA_030041335.1). Lineage (GTDB taxonomy): Bacteria > Pseudomonadota > Alphaproteobacteria > ATCC43930 > CGMCC-115725 > JAATGI01. The sequence continues at coordinate 5,133 of JASHOB010000144.1, forward strand.
ATCGGGCTCGGCGGCATCATCCCCAACATCGTCGCGCTCGGGTCCGAGTTCGCGCCCAAGCGGCTGCGCGCGCGGCCCCTGTTGCGGCCAGCGACGCCCGCCTACACCCGGAGGTCGGCATGAAACGCAAAGCGAACAAGACGCTCAAGCCGGAACGTGAGCGTGCCGCCAGTTTGCTCGCCGACATCCGCTTTTACAGCAAAGATCTTGCTGCGGAAGGGACCCCGGTGCAGGCGTTGCCAGAGGCCTCCATGGCGCTCCTGGAAAGGTTTGTCCGCGGCGAAATCGTACCGGAACAAGAGTTGCGGCCCGTGCTCAAAGCTGCCG
>JASHOB010000145.1 GCA_030041335.1 Alphaproteobacteria bacterium
GTAGGCCTCTTCGATCGCGTCATAGCCGATATGTCCAAGGGAAGGCAGTTTCGTTCCTGGTCCGATCGAGCCAAACACGAACCGCGTCCGTCCGTCGCCCGCGAACATCGCAAGCGCCTCCTGCGCCAGTTCAGCGGCCCGGCGGTTAAGCGAAAAAGCCTTCTCGGCGATGCCGAACTCGCCGAGCGTGATCGGCGAGCCGCCGAAACTGTTGGTCTGAATCGCATCAGCCCCGGCGGCGAGATAGCTGCGATGGATGTCGCGAACGAGATCAGGCCGGCTCTCATTCAGGATTTCGCTGCAGTTCTCGTGACCCAGGAAATCGCGCTCGGTATCGAGGCCCTGAGCCTGGATCCGCGTGCCCTCGGCGCCATCGCAGAGCAGCACGTGATCAACGATAACGTCGAGGAGATGCGCCATAGGTGTATCGCCTCAGCGCACCGTTGCAGCGGCCACCGCGGGCCCGCGCGCGCCAATCATCCGACAGATCGCAAGACTCAGCTCCGCGCGGTTCAAGGTGTAAAAGTGGAACTCAGAGACCCCGTGGCTTTGCAGCACGCGACACAACTCCGCCGCGACCGTCGCGCCGATCAGGCGCCGCATCTCGGGATCATCTTCGAGGCCGGCGAATTGTTCGGTAAGCCAGGGCGGCACGGAGGTTCCGCAGCGTGCGGCGAACTTCGTCATCTGCACAAAATCGGTGACGGGCAGGATGCCGGGTACGATCGGCACCGCAATGCCGGCCGCACGTGCACGATCACGAAATCGCAGGTAAACCGTCGCATCGAAGAAGAATTGCGTGATGGCGCGGGTGGCGCCGGCGTCGATCTTGCGCTTGAGATTGTCGAGATCGGCCTTCGGCGAACGCGCTTCGGGATGCACTTCTGGAAAGGCGGCAACGCTGATCTCGAAGGGTGCGATGCGGCTCAACCCCGCGACCAGATCTGCGGCATGCCGATAACCGGCCGGATGCGGCGCAAAACCGGCAACGTCCGCCGGCGGATCGCCCCGCAGCGCGACGATGTGGCGGATGCCGGCCGCCCAGTACCGGCTCGCAATCTCGTGGATTTCAGCGCGGCTTGCGCCGACGCAGGTAAGATGCGCCGCCGGCTCCAATGCTGTTTCGTGTCGAATGCGGAGCAAGGTGTTGTGCGTGTGATCGCGCGTCGACCCGCCGGCGCCGTAGGTCACCGAGACGAAGGCGGGGCCAATGGGGGCGACGCGGCCGATCGTCTGCCAGAGCTGTTGTTCGGCGCTCGCCGTTTTGGGTGGAAAGAATTCGAAGCTAACGGAGGGCCCGAAGTCGCTAATCCGCTGCCGCGACGGGATGATCGGGAACACAAGCTTATGATTACGTTCGGCCGATGCGATACCGTGTCCGACGTCGGTCTCCATGCTGCCCCCTCAGGCTCCGCTCAAGGTTGATGAACCAGGTTAAGCAGATTGACGGCAACACGTCCTTGCGATTTCATTCGTATCGGAGGGGTTTTACGCAAGGTCTCATCTTGAAAGGCAAAGCTGACGCATGAAACCGGCGAAAACACCTAAAATGGTGGTATCGCCATACGCAGCGAAAACACCTCGCCATGGACGCGAACACAGTCCGGTGCGACCCGTTCCGCACGACCGTGCTGTGCTCGACAACTTCGACCGCGCCATCCTGATCGAGCTGTTGCGAAACTCCCGTGCGACGAATGTCGAAATTGCGCGGCAGGTCGGCCTGTCGGAGGCGCCGTGCTCACGCCGCATCCGTCGCATGGAGGAGCGCGGAATCATCCGCGGCTACACGACACTTCTCGAGCCCGAAGCGGTGGGGATCGGCTTCGTTGCCTATGTTACCCTGGTGCTCGACTATGTTACGGCGGCGACCGCCGATGAGTTCGCGGAAAGGATCCGCGCTATTCCCGAAATCATCTCCTGCTACATCGTCTCGGGCGGCTATGATGCGATCCTCTATGTCGCGGCCCGCGACGCAAAGGCCTATTCCAACATCGTCTTTGACCAGCTTCGCCGGATTCCCGGCGTCAAGGATGTCCGATCCAGCTTCATCATGCGCACCATCAAGGAGAGCGAGGGCTTGATCCTGCCGCCGGCCGAAGAATAAACGGCATTGTCGCGAGAATCGGATTTAACGGAAGGAGCACGCGAAAGACGTCAATCGGCCCTCAGCCGCTGATAGCCGCTCGCCACATCGGGAATGCTTCGCGTCGGAGGACCCAGAGCATGATGCAAGATACGAGATGGCGCTGGACGTTGAAGGCGTGGTGGACGGCGGCGTGAAACCATATGAAACGGACTGATCCGGCGATCTAAATCGAAAGCGCTGCATCTCGCGCTCCCGTCGGCGGATCAACTGACGCGAATTCTCGGCCCGACTGTTCCGACGCAAAGCCGTGATCGTGACGAGCCGTGACTGTCTGATGTCTAATGTTTCGGCCGCTCTCGCCACAAGCGTCAGTGCTGAGCAGCTATAGTTGTCCACTTGATGTCTCGCGGTTCTTCGATCACTAGACCAGTCTCAACGTCGGTAAAGGCTTACGAGATCTGAATCCCACTTGGAAGGTCATTCCTCGTCCGTGGAGTAACGTGGTGTGCCGAGTCTCTGCTCTTATTCGAAGACCGCTTTGAGCGGTGACGTCGCCAATGGCCTTGCGCGACCGCCAGCCTTAGCTGCCTCGTTCAAACCAAACGAGGTCTCCCCAGAGCATCAATGGATCGATTGGTTTGGCTGTATCCGTGGGCCGAACCATCGGACGAGGGCGGTTTCAAGCGATGCATCATCAGAGCCGGACCAAGCGATGTAGCCGTCGGGCCGCACGAGGACGGTGTCGAGCTTCTCATCGGTTTTGGCTGTGACGTGATCGACTCTGTCGGCCCAACTTCCAATCGACCTCGGCTTGCCGTCGAGAGAAAGCAAAAGACCCCGGCCGGAACGCGTCAACCAGCTGACTCGCGTCTGGCGGCCTTGGGCGGTTAGGTCCAGGTCAATCATACGCGGGCCAAGCCCGGGATATTGGACGTCGAGGCCGGAGATCATGCCCGAAATAAAGCGGTTGGCTTCGGGCAGCCGAAGCAGATCGATAAACATATCGCGCACTGCGGCGATGTTCCCTTCCTGACTAGGGTTGAGTATCACGCCCTGTGCGCGGGTGTTGCGCAGCACCCGCGCGGCGACGGGGTGGCGCTCGGTATGATAGGTGTCAAGGAGCCCGTCCGGTGCCCATCCCCGCACCGTAGCGGCCAGTTTCCAGCCCAGATTGAAAGCGTCCTGAATGCCCAGATTCACTCCCTGGCCACCGATCGGCAGGTGAATGTGGGCCGCGTCCCCGGCGAAGAACACTCGCCCTTCGCGGTACTGCTCAACTTGACGGGCGGCGTCGCTAAACCGGGATGCTTCGCGGACTTGTCCTAAGTGTGTCTCACTCCCATAGACCGCCCGTAGCGCTTCACTGACCTCCGCGGCCGTGACGGGCGCCTCGCGACCGGGGCCCATGCCCGAAAGCTTGCCAAACATCAGCCGGTAAAGATCGCCCTCAATGGGGATGAGGATACCAAAGTACCCTGCGGCGGATTTGATGTGCTGGCTGAAATGTCGCCGCGTGTCAGGAACCGCGGCAGATCGGGAAGCCAGAGTAATGTCGGCGACGACGGCGGATAGTCTGCCCTCCTGGCCGGGGAACGGGACACCCAGTAGTTTGCGGACCGTACTATGGCCGCCGTCGCATGCAACCAGGTAACTGCCGCGAACCTTACCGGCTCTGACGCCCTCGTCATCCTGATCCACTGCCGACACCTCATTTCCACGGAGTACCGGCACACCTTGGCTGACGAGCTGCTTTTCGAGGTAAGCCTCGAGCCGAGCTTGCGGGATGCCGACCGGATACGGGTGCCGGGTCCGCCACGGCCGGCAGTCCAACTCCACAGGGAGCCCGGCGAAATGTCCGCCAAACTCGCCGCGAGGCAGCGTCCGGTCGAGCAACGGATCCAACAGCCCACGCAGATCAAGCACCTCGGCGGTGCGCGGTTGCAGGCTTTCCGCCCGAGACTGAGAACGACGCATGAGCTCCTTTTCCAGCACCACCACGGGTACCCCCGCCAGCGTCAGCTCGCTGGCCAGCATCAGTCCTGTCGGACCGGCTCCGACGACGATGACCTCGGCGCGCAATAGCGTCTCCTGAAAAGTAGACTTGATATACTAATGCACCTAATATACTAATGCAACATGGTCGGCAATAGGATTGAACCGATGGGATTGCGGGAACGCAGGAAGGTGCGCATCCGCGAGACGATCGCCGCCACGGCGACCCGCATGTTCCTTGAGCTCGGCTTCGACCAAGTCTCGATCACCGATATCGCGCTGGAGGCTGAAGTCTCGCGGCGAACCTTGTTTGCATACTTCCCAACGAAGGAAGACCTCATCCTGCAACGGTTCGCCGACCATGAGGACGAAGCGGCCCGGACGGTCCGGGCACGGCGCCCCGATCAGCCGCCGTTGGAAGCGCTGCGTGAGGCGGTGCTGGACGCGTTGCGGCGGCGTGATCCAAGCACCGGCCTTAACGACAATCCCGAGATCATCGCCTTCCTGCGATTGATCACCAGCACCGAGAGCTTGGCGGCGCGGTTGATGCGTTACACCTCACGCGGCATAGACGCGCTGGCGGAAGCGTTGCGTGACAATGGTTTTGATCCGCTGACCGCGCGTCTCATCGCCGCCCAGGTGATCATGGTGCAACGTGAACTTACCTTGATGAATCACAGGTGCCTTACGAATGGCGAGTCCGCCACGGACCGCTATCCGGAGGCCGTCCGCGCGACCAACCACGCGTTTGATCTACTTCGGGACGGCTTGGCCTCCCAAAAGCCGCAGACCGATCGGCCAGCACGGGTCCGGAAGCGCTGCTGACCGGCCAGCCTCAATGCTCAGCCGTCGTTGGAGAATGTGCACAGCATACGGATACTTGAGACCAACGACAAAGGACGCCATCGCAGCTAACGGCACGAGCCCCCGGAGGAACGCCATATTCCGATAGCCGAGACGAAACACCACCTTAGTCAGCTAGCCCCATCCGCGACGCCGCGGAGGGTCAAAGGCAGCGTCGACGGCACAATCCCACGCTCACGATCTCAACCACGGACGGTGGTGTGCGAGTTTGGCACGCCCAAAGAGATTCAAGCTCCTGACCTCTGCCTCGGACGAGCCGATCTAGGATGGTGCGGAATGTGCGGCACGGAGTCTTCGCCTGGTCACGAAACGTGAAGACGTAGAGGTTGTCGGCGGCGGTTATTTATTTGGAGGAGTTCCACGACCTTTACCCTCGGAAATT
>JASHOB010000146.1 GCA_030041335.1 Alphaproteobacteria bacterium
CCACCGATTGTGTGGCGTTGGCAGTGTCCGAATGCGCTCGATCTCACCGGCTAACGTAGCCGGTGCGAGCGGCTTCTTCGCCACCCGCTCACCTAAATCAGAAGCCGCCGACACCCGGGTGAGATTGAGGCCGATTGGGCCAACCGGGGTAACTAGCGAGGCTGCATGGCCATTCACTAGCGCACCTGCAACGCTCACGTAGTCAATCCGCCAGATTGCCGTCACGCCGCTTTTCTGAAAACCCGCGAGAACGTTGTTGAAGGCGCGCTCGGCGAGCGCGGTGGTCCCGCCATTTTCTAGCACGACCAACGCTGCCTGGACGGCGTCCTGAACCTCCGGACCCAGGGAGCCTTTTTCGCCCGCCACTGCCGCCAAGGCGCGATTCACGGCTTTGTCCAGTCCCGCCACGTGCCCACGACCACTACGGTCTCTGGCAACGCGCCGTGCGCGTGTTGCCATGCGTTGGTTTCGTCGACCTCTGTCGGTCTTGGACAGCGGTGGGGCGAGCTACGGGGCAGCAACACGGGTCATTCCGAAACGGTCCAATCGGAACCGACGGTTCAGCTTCAGCCAAACAACACACCACGGCACCATATTGAAAACGCCTTCTGCCACGGAAAGATTTCCGACGTATCTTCACTCGCTACGACGAGCTGGCTCGAAACTTCCCGGCGTCGGTCTGTCTCGTTTTGACAATCGTCTGGTGGGCCTCATGAGTCTTAAGCCCTAGTCAGTTGAATTGACTCGCAGAGAGGTTGCCAGAGCGCTTCGGGTCAACCTCTTAGAGTGGCAAGTATTATAGGATGACTTATCATGTTCGTACTTCCCCGAAGGTCATCCGTTTGGGGTGATGACGGCGCGTCCCGGGATTTTCCCCTCGTGGAGCAAGTGATAAACCTCGGCTGTTCGTTCCAGTGGGTAATGTTCCACGATCATTTTGATCTTCCCCGTTTGGGCAAGAGCGACGACCTCTACGAGCTCGGGGATCGAGCCCCAGAACGGCGAGGAAACGGAACACTCGTTTCGAGGACTGGAGAAATTGACCGGCAAAGCGCCGCCGCCGATGCCCACGATCGTCAGGTGGCCGAGCTTTCGGGACATCTGCGCCGCCATCGCCAGCGTGGGGTTCACGCCGACCAAGTCGAGCACCAGCTCGGCACCGTGTCCTTGCGTGATGTCGTTGACGCGCTTGAACGCGCTCTCGCCCGAGACCAACGCCTCGTCAGCTCCCATCCGCTTGGCGAGGTCCAGCTTGTCCGGATCGGTGTCCACGGCGACGATGGTCGTCGCGGCGGCAACGGTCCGCAGGATCTGGACCGCCATCTGGCCGAGGCCGCCGACGCCGATCACCACCGTGGTCGAGCCAGGTCCGAGCAGATGCAGCGACCGCTTGATGGCGTGATAGCTGGTGAGCGCCGCGTCGCTCAGCGGGGCGGCATCACGCGGATCGAGGCTTCCGAGCGGGATCAGGAACCGCGTCGCCGGGACGAGCAGATAGGGCGCCATTCCACCGTCCAGGCCGCCGAGACCGCCGGGGTTCGGACCTTCGGGCCGCTGGCAATAGTTCTCCATTCCCTGGCGGCAGTTCATGCAGAGCCCGCACCCCCACGGACCATAGACGATCACCGGATCTCCGGGTGCGAAGCCGCTTGCGCCGGGTCCGAGCTTTTCGACCCAGCCCGCGTTTTCATGACCGAGCGTGAAGGGCAATTTGAACGGTCGGGCCCCGGGCGGCATTTCCAGAAGGTGGAGATCGGAGTGGCACGCGCCGGCGCCGCCGATCTTCACCAGGACCTGCCCCGGCCCTGGCGCCGGAACGGGAACCTCTCGGAGTTCTCCTGGCTTTTGCCAGGCGACCATCTGGAAGGCTTTCATGACGCCCCTCGGTCTTCGATACCGTCGATTTCGATCTCGCAATGTAGTGGCCCCCGGAAGATTTGGCTCGGCCGATAGGGCGGCGGATCGACGACGAGCCTGGGATTTCTGACGCGGCGCAGGAACGTTTCCAGACCAACGTTCACCTCAAGTCGCGCTAGGGGACCGCCGAAGCAGGTATGGACACCGGCCCCCCAGCCGAGGCTTTCTTTCGCGTCGCGTTCGAGACTAAATGTGTTCGGGTCGGGAAACTGCGCCGGATCGCGATTTCCGGCGGTGTACATCAGGAATATCGGCGCACCGCTCGGTATCGTGGTTCCGGCGATCTCGATATCGCTGAGCGCGGATCGGCTGGGAAAGAACTGCACCGACGACTCAAGGCGCAGCACTTCCTCGATGGCCCGCGGTATGAGCTCCGGCCGCTTGCGCAGTTTATCGATGGACCCTGGGTTCCGCAGCAGGGTGAGCACACAGTGAGCTAGCAGGTTGACCGTCGAGTCGTGGCCGGCGACAAGCAGAAGGATGCAGTTTTGCAGGATCTCGCTGGACGACATGCGTCCGTCGGGGCCGGTGTCGTGCACCAGCTGCGCGATCATCCCCTCTCCGCCTTTCTTCTCGGCGCGCTCAATGAGTCCGATCAGGTATTTCGTAAGTTCCGTTCGGCTTTCGCGACCCTTCGCCTGACGCCGCTTCCCCTCTTCGGTCGCCGCTTCGGGGCCGAGATCCATGCCGCCGAGGAACTCCGCAATCCAAACGTGAAATTGCTTTTCGTCCTCCACCGGCACGCCCAAAATTTTGCAGATCACGGCCACCGGCAACGGATACGCATAGTCGTCAACAACATCGAAGCGGTGCTTGCCCTTGAGCTTGTCAAGCAGGTCGTTAACAATCCGCACGCTATACTCTTCCATGCTCGGGATCAGATCCGGGCAATGTGGCGGGCCGAAATGCCGCATCGCCTGGCGGCGCATGCGGCTGTGATCGGGCGGATCACTCAAGATCATCATGGTGTCCCCGCCGTACTTGTCCAACATTTCGGCCATGCCCGAATCCGCGTCGGACGGTGCCCCGGAACTATCACCGCCCCTGATCATCGCGAGAAGGCTGCCGTTGCGAAGATCGGAACTGACCCGTGGATCGTGCGCGAGCGCGATAATTTCCTTGTATCCGGTCACCACGTAAATGCCGTGCGCCGTGCGCGCCACCGGGGTCTTCCGAAGCTCGTCGAAGAACGGGTAGGGGTTCGGGCGGTTTTCAAACTTCATGGCTTCCGCGAAAGCTTGCTCCGGGGTCATGATGTCTTCCCTTCCCTTGATCTTGTGCGGTGCGTCTTTCGTTGTCTCTTGCTGGTCAGCGCGGCGGTTGGACGAGCTCCGCTTGCCGCTCGTTCGGATCGTGGCCGGTCAAGATCACATCTGGAGCCCCCACTCCTCTGGGTGGGAAATCGGCCGGTACCGACCGCGCGTCGGCGGGAACATCGAAACCGGCGGGCGGCGGCGGGAACGGGCTCGACCGCATGATCAGCGCTTCGTAGTGCTGCAACCATTTGCCCTGGTTGAATGTGACAGCACCCACGATGCGACCGTTCCGGCCGTACGCAGCCGCGAAACGCCGCTCCGTGACGGCCCCTTGCGTAAAGGCGATCTCGTCGCCGAACGAGGGCACGCCGACGGATTTGATATTAACGCCAAACTGGCCTGACCAATTGGTTGGCACAAGCAGATGGGCGCGGCGGTCGAGCTCTTCACAGACCATGTTGTGCGCGGCGACCGCAGCCCCGAGCACGGCATTGTCCCAGTGTTCCATCGAGAGGAACTGGTACCCGAACAGCACGTGCGGAGAACGGGCGACGTCCCCGGCCACGAAGATGTCGTCGGTGACCACACCGTGGACGTCGAAGACGCGGCAGCCGGCATCGCAGCCGAGGCCCCAATAACCGGCCGCCAGCCGGGCGCCGTCCAGCCATTCAACGTTGCGGATGGAGCCGAGCGAGGCCAGCACGAGGTCGACGTCAAGCCTCGTCCCATCCGATAGGTGGGCCCGACAGACATGGCCGCGCGAATCGCCCTCGAGCGCCGAGACAGAGACGCCGGTGCGGAGATCCACGCCGGCATCGCGCTGCATCTCGGCGGCGATTGCCCCGATGACATTGCCGAGCGCGCCGGCTAGCGGCGCCGCGGCTCGTTCGGCAACGGTTACGTCGAGGCCGAGCTTACGGCACACCGACGCCATCTCTGAACCAATATAGCCCGCGCCGATGATCAGCACTCTTCGCGGCCGCGCGGCCAATGCGGCCTGCAGTCGCGCCGCGTCATCGCAGGTGCGGACCGTGAACACACCCTCCAGCCCGGCCTCCGCCGGGTTCGGCCACTGCCGCGCACGAACTCCCGTGGTGATCAACAGGCGATCAAACGGAACCTCCGTACCGTCGCCGAGCCGAACCAGCTTCTTTGTCCGGTCCAGGCCGGTCGCGGCCACCCCGAGCCGCCAATCGGCATCGATCTCGCGCCTGTGCGGCAATTTCGTACGGTCCGCCTTCACCCATCCTTCCAGCACCTGTTTCGAGAGCGGGGGACGGTCATAAGGCGCGTGTGGCTCGTCACCGATGATGGTAAGCCGCCCACCAAAGCCCTCATCCCGCAGGGCCTCGGCGCCGCGGAGCCCGGCAAGAGAGGCGCCGACAATGACGATCTGCCCGTTGGCCTTGAAGGCGTCCAAGGAGCGGGTGATCATGGCTTTGTCGTCTTGCCTGGGTCGTCTCGGTAGTCTAGCAGGATCGCCTGCACCGGGCAGGACGCCACCGCTCGCAAGACGCGCAAGCGCTGTGTGTCATCCGGGTTCGGATCATACATCACCGCCTCCTCGCCACTGAGCTTGAGCACCTCTGGCGCGAGAGGGACGCATTGCGCGTACCCCAAACATTTGTTCAGATCAATGACGATGCGCACTGGGAGGCCCTCCCCTGCCAAGCCGCGGTGGATTTCCTACCATTTCGCGGGAATGGCGGCTATGCAAAAAACGCCATCCTCCGAAATTGTGATCTTTGGCGCCCGATGTACTTGGTCCTGGACCGGCGATCCACGGCATCGAAGCAAGCCTTCCACCCTGGAGGAAAGAAATGGAGTGTCATTTGCAGACCGTTAGAATGGACTTCGGGAATATCGAAGACTTCAGGCAATGCATCCGGGGGGCTGAACTTGAGGTTGTTCAGCTGAAGCCTGGCCATTTCACAGGAAGCATGGTGTCCGCGAATGTCGGGGACCTTGTGCTCAGCGCTGGGCAGTTCAAGAGCGCCGTGCGCTCGCGTGGCCGATTTTCTGATAAACACATCACATTCGGCACGTTCATGGGCGACGGTTCACTTATGTCGCAATGGAACCTAGATTGCCTTCCCGGCGACATATTCTTCATGCCGGCAGGCGCAGAGCAGGAAGGGCGGGCCGCCGGTCTCCAGTCCTACGCGACTGTCTCGCTCGGCGTAGATGCGTTTGACAAGTTGAGTCCCCTGCTTGAAGCGCTCAAGGACTTCGCCACCTGGGAACGTCCGCGGCGACATCGCGCCTCGCCACTGGTCCGGGCCAGGATCAGAGAGCACGTGAAAGGCCTAGTCTCTCGCGTAGAGAACGCCAATCCGTCGATTTCGGGTCGGCCGCTCGCGATGCTTCAGCATTCGCTCCTGCTCCCTTTTCTGATCGGGGTGGTTGCGGCCAACGACCCATCGTCCCGCCGCGTTGCGCAGCCCGGAGCAAGCCTCGTCAGGAAGGTCGAGGACCTGATCGAAGAGCAACCGGCCCAATCGGTGATCGACATCTGCCATGGGCTCGGCGTGTCTCTGCGCACGCTCCAGCGTGTGTTCCATGAGAGCCTCGGAATTGGTCCTACCCGTTATCTCGCCGTCAGGCGGCTAGCCAGCGCAAGAAGCGCATTGCTGGCCGCTGACCCGGACGAAACGACCGTCACGGCAGTTGCCCTTGATCACGGTTTCTGGGAACTAGGGCGCTTTGCAGGCTACTACCGGCAGATGTTCGGCGAAAGTCCATCCGAAACACTGCGTCGGCGCAAAGGTCGATCCAGCTAAGTCGAACTGGCGATCATCGCAGAGACTGACTCGACATGGTCAAGCAACGGGCTTTCTGGATCTATTCAGCGGAGCCGCGGGGTGGTTACGTGATCCGCCCGGCTAGTGTGTTTCTGAAGGCCGTTGTCGTAGCGTCATTGCCCAGACCAGGGTGACGCGTCGGCAGTTGGCGTGACGGCTTGCGCTACGCAAGCAGCAAGACTAATCAGACTGTGTCAGGATGAGTGATGTTCCGCCGCGCCATCTCCGCTGGCCGCGCCGGCGGGGCCAGGAAAAAGAGGGCGACCGACCATGAAGTTCGGTATTCACAACCCGTCTTGGCTGTACGGCTCTGACCCCGCCGGGGCGTTCGAGGGAGTCAAGGCCAAGGCGCAATGGGCTGAGACCCATGGCTTCACCTGGTTCTCGGTGATGGACCATCTAATTCAGATCGGCGGGGTGGGCGCGCCGGATCAACCGTTCATTGAAGGCTGGACAGTGCTTTCCGCCTTGGCTGCGGTGACCAGCCGGATTCGTCTCGCCACGCTCTGTACGGCGGTCGGCTTTCGCAATCCCGCCCATTTGGCCAAGATCGCTGCCGGTGTCGACCTCATCAGCCGCGGCCGCCTCACCCTCGGCATCGGCGCCGGCTGGAACCAGGCTGAGTACCGCCAATATGGTTGGGAATTCCCGGAGCGGCCTGCGGTCCGCATAGGGCAGCTGGAAGAGGCAGTCCGGCTGGTCCTAACGATGTGGGCCGAACCTCGCACCACCTTCCTCGGTAAGTACTTCCACGCCGAGGCTGCCATCCTCGAACCAAAGCCCGTGCAGAAGCCGCATCCACCAGTAATGATCGCCGGCGGCGGCGAGCAACTCACCTTGCGTGTTGTTGCGCGCCTTGGAGACACCTGCAATCTAACGGTCGAAATTGATCAGCTCGAGCACAAGCTCGAGGTCCTCCGTCGCCACTGCGATGATGTTGGACGAGATTACGACGCGATCGAAAAGACCAGCCTTCTCAGCATTCTTCTGGCCCGCGACGACACCCAGGTCGCAGCGAAGAAACAAAGGCTCTCAGCACGCGGGCCGCTCCGTGGCTTTACTGGCACGGTATCAAAGGCGATTGACTTGATCGGCCGCTATCAGGAGGCTGGCGTCGACCTGCTGATCAACAGCGATTACCGTAACGACCAGGAAACCCATGAGTTAATGGCTGCGGAGATCATCCCGCGCTTCGCTTGAACGGCCGCGTCGGTTCGCCGGATTTGCCGCCTCGGAAGCGGATCCAGACCGCTTGATCTTGGTGTAGCATGATATCCCTTCGCGCGCGTCCTCTCGTCCCACGCCCGCCGCTTATAGCCTGCCGAAGGCAGAAGACCTTCGCCGCCACCCTTCACCGCGACGGTCTCATAACCTGAAGGTCGAAGGTTCAAATCTTTTCGATCTTGGCGCCGATGCAACCCTTCCTCCCCCGCCCCGTCATCGATCCGCGTCGTCTCGATCTCACGCCGCTTGCTCGCATATGCAGCGTCCCAGGCGGCTTTGTAACGGGCTTCAAAGGGTGCCAAGATCGCAACCATAGCCGGAAGCGTCGCTACTCCGTTAGCCACGGTTTCTTCAGGAACTCTTTAGAGAAAATTGGTGCCGCCGTTGAGCTGTACGGTTTGGCCGGTCATGTAGGGATTGCCGATCACCATCAGCACCGCCTGCGCCACCTCTTGTGGGTAACCCATGCGGCCAAGCGGGATGCGCGCCACGACCTCGTCGCGGCGGCCGCTTGTCATGTCGGTCTCGATCAGTGAGGGAGCCACCGCGTTGACGGTGATGCCTTCCGTGACGAGGCGGGCGGCATAGCCGCGGGTCAGCCCCTCCATACCGGCTTTGGACGCGTTGTAGTGCACCCCGATACCGCCCGCGCCACGGGCCGCCCCTGAGGAGATGTTGACGATGCGCCCCCATCGCCGCCGGCGCATAGCCGGCAACACGGCCCGCGTGCATAGAAAAACCGATTTCAGATTGACCGCGATGGTCTGGTCGAAATCCGCTTCGCTCAAGTCGTCGATCCCGCGCGCGATGCCGATGCCGGCATTGTTGACCAACACATCAATCGGGCCGAGCTCCGCGGCGACGCGTTCGATCATCGCCGCCACGTGCGTCGCTTGCGAGACGTCGGCGCCGACCGCGATGGCCCGGCCGCCGCGGCTACGGATCCGCGCGGCCAACGCTTCGGCGGAATTCTGCCGATAGTTGATGGCAACTGAGGCGCCCGCCTCAGCAAGCGCGAGCGCGATCGCCGCGCCGATCCCTCGCGAGGCCCCTGTCACCAGCGCGACATGCGTCCCAAGATCCGGGTTGATGCTCATATCCATGATCCCGCCATTGGGGCGTTAGGCCGGCGATGGCTTCGATATCGAGGAATCCACTCTATGGCCAAATTCTGTTGATTTCTTCCACTTTTTGCACACTACCATGGAGTGAAATCGATGGCGAAGGTGCGTGTTTCAATGCCACCCAGGCTCAGTCGGTTCTGACTAGTCGAGGGGGATGAAGTGGTCAGAATTGTTCCGGACTCTACGCGGCGCGGCCCTGTAGGGCGTAAAAGGCTCGAAAGCGGTCCCAGACCAGAGCGGGGTCGCGATCATGGAGAGAAAGCGTAGGGGCTGGCCGTCCGATCCGGAGCATTCGACGCGCTGCTGTACGATCCATCCGATTGTCGGATGCCGGGTTACCGCGATGCCTATGAAGTCGCGGCGAGCGTCATGGATCACGCAGAAGATTCCTGAAGAAGTGTAGAAGATCGTTTGAACGCGGAGCAAGTCGCAGGCCCAAATAGCTGAAGCATAAGGTCAGAGGAACTGGAGCCAACCAGGAGACGGCGCCCTGGCGCACCGGGTACGGAGATGCTTAGCCGCGGACAGGGTACGGGCGTTCTCGGAATGAGGACGCTCTCTAAAGATTGGCGCGTCCGTTACAAGGCGCTATTCCATAAAGACCCGTAACTGCAAACTCGCAGCTGCCATGAGGGCGAACGCCTAGACCTCCCAGCATTGACGATGAGCGCTCGGACAAACTGGTCACACCCCCAACGGCGAACACAGTACGGGTCGTCCTGGCGAATCCCAACTGAGTAGGAAATATACCTTTCTTAGTCAGGTCCAAGAATCGCGGCTACCGGGGGAGCCCTCGGGATCCAATGCGGCTGCCGGGTTTCGTTAGCGGCATGCTTTGCGACCGAAGAACGCGCCTGTATTGTCGGCAACTCCTACCGGCCGTATTAGGCTTCGGGCTGGTCTTCGGCGAGGGCACGAGTTACAGCTCTGAGGAGCTTCACTTCGAGGAAACGTGATGAGCAACGGCAGTTCGCTTTCGCTCTCCGAACTTGAAACACGCATCGCTCTTGCCCGCGACAATCTCCGGCAGCTGATTGAACAAGCTGCCTCAACCTCAGGGGCTGGGGATGAGAACCGAAACGCGGACCGGATTGCGGAGCAGACTGAAGAGCTTGAAAGGCTGGCTAAGCAGCGAGATGCGTTGATGAAGAAATAGGGATGCGGGCGACGATACGCCAGGGGCTGCGCGTATCTGATCCAAATGCCCACCCGTTTCATTGTGCTGCCTTCATCGGGTGCTCTCTCTCGCACGTGCCCGCCACCGCTCCTTGTCGTCGCGCCACTCGCGCAGGACCTCGGGGTGCTGGACCATCGGCAGTTCCGGGTCGGCAACCGGCTCCTCCCACGGCTCAAGCACGGGGGGCTGCCAGCGTCGGCGGAATGTAACCCCGCTCCGATGCAGAGCCACCAGCGCCCTCGCGGTGCGGCACATCCACCACGTGCCCCCCGCTCGCGGGATTTCGAGCCGGACCTCCTTCTGGGCCCTGCTCAGCCTGCCGATGAGCGATTTCAGCTCCAAGAAAATCACTCGCCCCTTACACAACACGAGTAGGTCGGGTGTTCCGCTGCGGCAGCCGCGCTTCTTGCGCAATATCCCCGCGACTTTCGACCACGACTGATTGTCAACCGCCGTCCAAAAGACACAGGCCGGGTCGAGCAACTCGCCAAGTTGCGCCGCCAGTTCGATCTGCTCCGCCCATTCCCACTGCCGCGCCTGCCGCCGTCTCAGCAAAGGCAGCGATGTTGAATCCACTATTTGCTGGCCGGAAACACCTCCTACGCGGTCATGCGCCTGGTGGTCCATGCACTCTTGCGGGCTCATTTTTCCGCGCGACGCGGGGGCCCAATTCGGTGCCGGATGATGCGAGGCGGCACAGACAGTACCTCGCGCTCAATGCCATTTCGGCATCGTCGGCAGGCAAGATATCGCGCGCTCCGCTGTCTCACGATCCACCTGATTCATGCTCCGCTCGCTGAGGATTCTTCGATCTCATTGGCTAAAGATGTCGCGTGAGACCTCTTTCAGAGGGTCCCAGACATCGTCGAAGCGTTGCCTTCGCTTGTTCCGCAAGGCCGCGCGAAGCGGAATTCGGTGACATTTTCTCTCTACACCGGAACAGGCTGCCGCGCCGCCGCCTTGGCCGCCTCCACCCGCATGAGCCAAAGAATTGCGGCCACGGCGATCAGCGAAGGCACCGCCGCAATCAAGAACAATGCGTGCAGGCTGACTTGCAACGC
>JASHOB010000147.1 GCA_030041335.1 Alphaproteobacteria bacterium
GCGTTGCAAGTCAGCCTGCACGCATTGTTCTTGATTGCGGCGGTGCCTTCGCTGATCGCCGTGGCCGCAATTCTTTGGCTCATGCGGGTGGAGGCGGCCAAGGCGGCGGCGCGGCAGCCTGTTCCGGTGTAGAGAGAAAATGTCACCGAATTCCGCTTCGCGCGGCCTTGCGGAACAAGCGAAGGCAACGCTTCGACAATGTCTGGGACCCTCTGAAAGAGGTCTCGCGACGACATCTTTAGCCAATGAGATCGAAGAATCCTCCGCGAGCGGAGCATGAATCAGGTGGGTCGTGAGACAGCGGTGCGCGCGATATCTTGCCTGCCGACGATGCCGAAATGGCATTGAGCGCGCGGTACTGTCTGTGCCGCCTCGCATCATCCGGCACCGAATAAGGCCGTGGCGACCGCGTCCACGCGTCCGGGCAATCGCACGATGATCTCCTGGAGCAGCCAGCCGTTGCCGTCCGGATCGCGGAACGAGACGAACGAGCGGTAGCTGCGATGTTCCGGGTCCAGACCGCGAACCCGGCGCCGCCCAAAGAGGTAGGGCTCGTCCGTACCAGCGTAAACGCCGTCGGCGCCGTGGAACACTTCGCTGATCTCTACGCCGCGACTGATCAGTCCGTCACGGGCGGCCTTGATGTCGGAGACAATCAAGTACAGTCCCTGGGCGGAGCCGGGTGCCGCCCCGGTGACGTTCTTGCCGAAGATGACCGAGCACCCGGAACCAGGCGGCGTGAACTGGACCACGCGGAAGTAGCCATCGTCGGAGGCGTGGTCGGCGTCTAGCCTCCACCCCAAGCCGCCGTAGAAGCTCTTGGCGCGGTCGACGTCCGAAACAGGGATGACCACGACCTCAAGCTTGCAGTCGACACTAGAGTTCTTCGCAGGCTCCATAGCGGATTCCTTATCTGTCGGAGTATTCGTCACGCCTCGTGGGGCGCCCAAAGCCACGCGCCGCCGTCGATTGCGGGCGACGATCAGTCAGGCCGCGTATCCGTATCACCGCCGTCCGCCCGCCCGAGCGCAGGGAGGTACCGGCCGAAGTTCAATTCGAAGTCGCTCCGAACGCCGTAACCGATACCACGGAGCTTGGGACGCCGCGCCTGCGCGCTGGGCCAGCTCAGCATTGGGAAGATCATGTCGTTGCTCGACTGAAGCTCGGTAGCCGAAGAGACCGCCCGTAGGAGCGTGTACGATAGTGCAGCCACAAAGCCGATCGCAATGTACGGCGTTTGGACCAGCATCGGCATCAGTCTGATGGACGCGATGCGTTTTGAAATCGCGCTACCAACGACAAATCCACACATTGCGCTGAACGTATCGGAGAAGAGAAAGCCTTCTGAATTGGGGGGTATCTTAAAACCCATGCTGAGGAAATCACTGACAGCACCCGCAATAGCTGAGAACGCAGCGTCGGTGACAACTGGGGCCTTAGAGTTCGTTTCCGAGAGGGCCAGATATCGGATCGCGTTCAAACCTTGCGCAAATCCGTCCGGGCCGGCCGGCCGCTCTTGGCCGCAGGCAGGAACGGCTCAATCCGCGCCCAGTCCTCGTCGCTAAAAATCCGTCGGGTAGCGCTTGGTCTTCTTATCAATTTCGGCCATCCTGCCGCACGTCGCTGGGTCCACATCACAAGCTTGAATCACGCCCGAACTTGCCGTTCAATGGATTCTTCAACGGTCTCCAAGACCTCGGATTGGCGACACATGGACCAGGAACGGACTCATGCGACGAGAGATCATCCGGGTCGAGCCGATTGATAGCAACTTCGAGAAGTGGGGCGCGCCGGTGTCCACGTGCACCCGCGCCGGCAACATGGTGTTCGTCTCGGGCATGCCGCCCTTCGATCCTGAGACCGGCGAGATCCTCGTCCACGCCCCTTTCGAGCGCCAGGTTGAGCTGATCCTCGAGCAGCTGAAGAAGGCGCTCGAGGCCGCCGGGTCGGACCTCGACCATGTCCTAAAGTGCAATGTGCTGTGCATCTCGGCGGATCGGTTCAAGGCCTTCAACGAAGTCTACAAGCGCTACTTCCCGAAAAACCCCCCAGCTCGCATCTTCTTCTGCGTGCCTGAGTGGACCGGGCCCTTCGACATCGAGGTCGATTGCGTGGCGGTCACGAAGGACTGACCTCGGCCGGCAGCAGCTCGCGGGTTCACTTACCGGGCCACATACATAGGCGTCAGGACTCTGGCGCGGTCCGACTTCCGCGAGTGGCGCTTGGTCTTCTTCTCAGATAATCGGTCCCCACACCGCTATCACCCAGTTAAACGCGAAGGGAGCAAGAGAATGGGCAAGTTCAGCGGTTACGAGTATAGGAGACAACCCGGGTTCGATATGAATACCTTCGAGGGCGCGAACCAGGCCATCCCGATGAAGACACTTGTGATCCACTGCTTTGACCCTCGGGCGGCCGAAATCCCCCAGGCCGTCGCCGAGTATTTCGGGGACGAGGTCTACCCGGGAGAAAACATCACCGATGCAAATGGCAATCGAGTTGGATCCACGCGAACACTGTTTGCCGCGACCAACGCAGGTGGACGCGCCGCCTTCGCTCTAGAGTCTGTGGCTGCTATGGATTATATATTTGATGTCAAAAACGTCGTTGTAGTTCACCACTCGTTCTGCGGTACGACGACTCTCACGCCGGAGCTGATGATCGAGGAGTTTCACGATCATCATCACGCCGATATTTCGACGTTGTTTGATCACGATAGCCTCGCCATCATGGATTTCGAAGAGTCGCTCAACTATGACATCAAGTTGCTTCGTTCGAGCCCGGCAGTGCCGAAGCACATCAAGCTCTACGGCTTCTTCTACGAAATCAGTTCCGGCAAGTTGACTGAGGTGGTGCGGGACATTCCCACATAGATCGCGGTGTAAACGAGTGAATGCGGCTTTAGTCTCCACATTGTCCTTCCTCTCGCAAACGAGGCATCGCCCTTAACGGTTGTCAGGTCAGGCTGCTTCCGGCCAACCCTGGCGTGATGCGAATGTCCGGAGTCACCGCAACGACGCCTGAGAGCGGACCGTCGCCTTTCCACCCTTCTGCATCATTGATAGGACCTGCGGATAGGTCCGCTCTCGAGGAGCAACCCAGGGCCGCTCGGCGACTGGGATGGGCGCGAGGCCGCCGGCATGTGACGTCCGTCGATGTCTGCTCCGGGACCGATTGACAGGCCGCTCTTCGATGGAGTTGGGACAATTCTTCCCCTCGCGGTCGGCTGCAACGAGTGACTGCTCAGGGAGGAGGATTCTTGCCCTTCGACCCTCACTCGCAAGGGACAGCTTTGCCACCACCAAAGAGCCCGTTCGCTCTCGCTGCGGATGTCGCGGCGACGCAAAATATCCCACTGGCGCGAGAACGAACCACCTTCGTTCGGGACATTCGCGGCAGCGCCATGAGCCGCGGACGTCGAGGTGATGTAGATCGTACATAAGTGCGATTGCTCCTTTTCGATTTCCGTCGTCTCATCGGCTCATCATTCGCGTGGCTCTGACGCGCGATGGATCCGAGAAAGGCACCACTCCCATGACCTTGCTTCTCGCCCAGTGGTTGATTCCGCCCGCACGGCGATCATCGCTG
>JASHOB010000148.1 GCA_030041335.1 Alphaproteobacteria bacterium
GTTCATCTGTCAACTCTCGATAGACTGCTGCCCAATCGTCCAGGCGCCCAATGGCAGATTTGCCAATGCTGAAAATCACTCCGAATTTGTTGCCGTGCAAACAGTGGTTCCTGGCACGACCTCGCCGTTCAAACCGGGGCGAATGAAGGACGGGTTTCCACCCATGCCGGTCGAATAGGCCCTGGGATGCTTTGTCCGCTTTTGGCAAGTCGACCGGTACTGCTGTGACCGGGATGGGCGCGAACCTGCTATTGGCCGAAAACGAAACGACGGTTGTTGGCGCGCAACGCGGCAGAGCGGACGACAAAAGTGGGCAAGTGCTTCGGCAGGCAGACCCAAATCGGACGCATGACCTCCAGAAGGTGATCCCAAGACCGGTCACCGGCTGGCTCCGCGCCCGAATATCGGTCATCAAAAATGGGCTCGCCGCTTCCCCTGGCAGCTGAGGATCTGTCTCCGCCGATCTTACCGGCGCTTCGATGCCACGAATCGGTCAACGAGAAGTGTCGGCTGAACGCCGACCGAGAAGTGATCTGATTCGGGCAGCGTACTCCGGGGTCGCCGGATTGTAGACCACCATGCTGAGATCAGTCCGGCCGTCGACCGAAAAGGCCGAATATTCGAACGCGAGCCGACCAAGAACCGGGTGGCGTATGTGCTTGACGGCTTCATGCTGACCACCGCGAACATCGTTTTCGGCCCACATCGCATTGAACTCGGGGCTGAGCCGGCAGAGTTCATCGACGAGAGGCTTCACTTCCGCCGCGGCGCCGGCGCGGGCCGCATCCACCCTGAACGTGCCCAATGCGAACCGCGCCACGCTTTCCCAGTCGTATTGCGCCGCCCGGGCGCGGGGGTCGAGGAAGATGAAGCGCAGGATATTGCGCTGCCCCGGCGGGAGCGATCCATAGTCCATCAGCATCACGGTCGCTGCCCGGTTCCAGGCCAGGACATCCCATGTCGCGGTCCTGATCACAGCAGGGCTCGGGTCCAGCGCATCGAGCACGCGCTGCAAGCGTGGCGTGACGTCGTCGTTCTTACGGTAGCGCACTTCGGGCGGGCGGCCGAGGCCCAGCAGGAAGAGGTGCTCTCGCTCGACCTCCGTCAGCATAAGGGCGCGGGCAATCCGGTCGAGCACGCCTGCCGAGGGCGCGCCGCCCCGCCCCTGTTCGAGCCAGGTGTACCAAGTCGGGCTGATGTTGGCGCGCTGCGCCACCTCCTCGCGACGCAGGCCGGAGGTGCGGCGGCGCTGCGAGGGAAAGCCCAGAGCGGCCGGATCCAACTTTATGCGCCGGTCCCTGAGATAGGTTCCGAGCAGGTTCTCGGTGGCGAGAAGTTCGGTCATCCTGTTAGCGATCTTAATATGATGGTCTCACTACTTTACCAGCATAAGACGCTCGCCGATATTTGTCTTCAGTGAAACCGGGAGAGTTGCTCATGCGTGTATTTGTTACTGGCGCCACCGGAAGAATCGGCTCGAGAGTCGTCGAGGAGTTGATTGCGGCAGGCCATCAGGTGATCGGCCTCTGCCGTTCGGACGACAAGGCGCCTGCGCTCGCGGCCGCCGGCGCCGAGGTCTATCGCGGATCGATCGCGGATCCGGACGGCCTAAGGGAAGGCGCCGCCCGATCCGACGGCGTCATCCATCTGGCTTTCAATCACGATTTTTCGAGATTTGTCCAAAACTGCGAGGACGATCGCCGCGTGATCCAGGCGCTGGGCTCTGCCCTTGCAGGCTCCGACCGACCGTTGATCGTCACCTCCGGGACCGGGATCGCCAACACTGTGCCCGGCAAGTCGGCCAAGGAAGACAATCCGATCGTCGGTTCCAGCGTGCATCCCCGAGCGGCCTCGGAAGAGGCGGCCGCGTCTGTCGCCGCGGACGGGGTCAACGTGTCGGTGGTGCGACTCCCACAGGTTCATGACCAGGTCACGCAGGGTCTCATCACCCCTGCGATCGGGATCTATCGCGAAAAAGGCGGGTGCGCCTACATCGGGGACGGGCTCAATCGCTGGCCGGCGGCGCATTTTCTCGATGTCGCCCGCCTCTACAGGCTGGCGATCGAAAAGGCCGAGCCGAACGCGAAATATCACGCGGTCGCGGAAGAAGGTGTGCCGATGCGCGATATTGCAGAAGCGATTGGTCGTCGCCTGAAGCTGCCGGTCAAATCCATCGCCCAGGAAGAGGCGGCGGCCTATTTCGGCTGGCTCTCAATGTTCGCCCGGTACGACATGCCCGCTTCCAGCGCGCAAACGCGGAGAAAGCTCGGATGGCAACCGACCGGTCCCAGCTTGATCGCCGATCTTGAGCAATTGCCGGTGCCAATGACTGAACTGTGAGGGAGTGAGGGCAGTCGAGTGGAACCCGTCGACTGCTACCGCTCTCTTGCCGCGCGAAAGCGGCCATTCGGCTTCCGCCAATCAATGCCTCGAAAGGGGGACTGACGGGCTTTCTACCCAACGCTAACGCCCGCCGTATGCCTTCCAGGCGACGCAGATGGGTCTCGGCGAAGGCAACGCTCCCGGTTGGATCGTGCCGGAGATGGATGTCGAGACCGTAACGGCCGCCGTCTGCGGCAGCGATCTGGCGACGGTGCGATCGACGGCGTGCGACTCCGTGTGGGATCGATCGCGACAATGACGCCTTGGCGGTAGCGGCTCGACGGCGTCGCCCCTGCCGATATTGACGTAATGCATCTGCCCGTCGACGCCATCGAGGACGGGATAATGCCGGTCGTCCATTTCATCCGACAAGCCACGGGCGACCACGCGTCCGACCAATTGGCGTACGTCCGGTGCCAAGGGATCGTAGACGGCGAAGTCGGCGTCGCCGCGGCTCAAGCTTCCCGCGCCACCGCGCGGCGGCGCCTCGGTCTAGCCTAGCCGACGGGATCGCGCCGTTGCAATGGCGCCTCGCTGGCGATCTCGAACCGGTGATCCGCTGGATGGCTGAACGGGTCGACATCATCAAGATCCTGCACCGCAGCTTCTGAAGACGACGGCCCGGAGCGTCCGGGGGAAGGCGTCGCCAGTGGTGGTGCCCGAACGGACGATGCCGTCGGCGCCGGGCTCGCACAGCAGGCCGCGATCCAAACTGGCGAAACGCTCCTGTTCCACCTGGTCCCGGAGCCGCATTTCGACCTGAAGATCGGTCCGAGGTCCAAGACCCAGGGTGACGATCTTCCGCCCGGTCCTTCATGCCCTGGCTCAGATAGTCGCGGGCGATGACCAAATCCTTGCCGCGATCATCCTTGCCGTTGAGTACGATGTGGCCGTGCGGGTGGCCACTATTGTACTGATCGACCGCGATCCAATCGAGCTTCGTGTCCAAATCGTGTTCTGTCTGGCGCATCAGTCGCCGGGTAAAATCCTTGAGGTCCGGATAGTCGATCGCGTAGTCGGGCGAGACGATGAACCGGAACTGGTGCCGGTCCCCGTCGCACCGATTGAGGAAGCTTGCGCCGTCCGCCCGGTCGTTCGTTGCGTCATAGGGATCGCCGGGCAGGCCTTCGCGAGTGACGCCGTCGCGCTGGAGATAGCGGAGATGGGCGCGGGCAGCGTTGAGACCTCGTCCCGCCAGTTTGATCAGCCGGGTCTTGATGACGACGCGCCTCGTGCGAAAGGCGTCATAACGGTCTCGCGACGTGGATGCGCTATGACAGCGCCCCGCGCGGGCAACGTCTCGATTCATGTCGCGCAGATAATGGCTGCGCACATCGGCATCACGGTTGCCGGTCCCAACGAGCTGAGGTTCGAATTCGGCGTCACGGTTGGCCATGGATCTTGTTTCGTTGTAGCAAGGACACCGTCACGACAAACCCCGATCCGCCATGGCGCAAGCCGGAGGGATCGAGATGGCGCCGGAACAAGGGGTTACGCCTCGGTGTGGAGGGTTGCCAAACGAGCGGATCAAGCGACCCTCCATCAAAAACGATGTGCAGACAGAGGCATCCCCGATGTCAGGAGGGCGTCTTTTATCTTGCGGTGCCGCGGCTCTGACCTTTTGTGGCGTTTCCTGCCCGACCACATACGCTCTCTTCCTTCGAAACTAATCGTCGCGATGCGACAACGGCACGAACAAAGTGCGGATGTTTGATGCCGCAGAAGGCTGCGTTTCGCGACGCAGCGTTACCAAAATCGAGTGCCGATTGGCATCCTGAGTTACGCTCGGCGACCCGATTTGAAGGTCCGAGAGTGGCAAAAGTCAGGTTCCCGAACACGAAAAAACAGTGACCTTCCGACTGGAATTTGGGCTCACTCCGTGCGTGTTTCTGGAGCCGCCGGGACGGGTCGCGGGCCCACAGCAGGCAGCAAAGCGCTCAAGCCCGGCATTATACGCGGCGAAAAGTCCGGGATAGTCGAAGTGGTTGTGAATGTCAGCGAGATATGCCGTGCCCGTGATGATGGTGTCGCTCAAGATCGTAGGGATCACCGCCAAGCCCGAGCGCCTGACGCAGGTTTCGGTAGGCATCAGGCATGACTTGCATGAGCCCCATCGCGCCAGTGGGCGAGGTGTTCGGGGGTCCTTCGAGCGTCGTCCGGCCGACGCTCTCTGCTCGCATCACCGCGCGAATCCACTCGGCGGGGATGCCGAAGCGCCGGGAGGCTTCGGCGATCAGAGGCTCCCATTGGTCGATTGGGTCCATTTCTGCGAGCATCACTCGATTGATGCGATGCTCATGTTCGTGGGCGACAGGCGCGCCCGAACTGATTGCGCAGATTGTGGGGAGCATCACCAGGTCCATAGCGGCCGGAGCCTCCCGATCACCGCCGAACTGCTGATCCGCCCGAAATACCGGCCGTCGAAGGAGGCGACGACGTCCGCGTTCAGGAGAAAGATGTCGTCCGCGATGAGCGGTCGGCAGCCCTGCCAAGGCGGCAGAGGACGGCCCGCCCGGTCCATCGACAAGGTTCGTGCGGCCACGCGGTTATTGATGACGACGATGCCGGACTTGGCGCAGACAATGTCACCAGAGATGGCTGCTACGTGCTTTACGACTGGAACGCCGGGCGGCAAATACCTGCGATCGCCGGCGAGGCGGCGCGCCGCATCCAGCGACCTCGCGACCACCAAATCACCACGAGAAACGGCGCCGTGTCGGGTCACGGAATAGAAGCCAAGCGGCGCGCTAACGCTGGCGTTGTAGACAAAGCGGGGTATCGGGTAAACGAGCACAGGGACGCCGAGCCCCATAATGCCGGTGGCTCCAACCAGCATGATCAACCGGCTGCGCCAGCGGTGGCGTCTGAAACGCGGCATCGGCCGGAGCTCGCCGGCGAGCCACAGGCAGGCGAAGCAGTCACGCATTGGACGTGCTCCGCTTAGTTCGCGCCACCGACCAGGAATCGAGATCGTCGATGTGGTAGCGCACGTAACGACCGTGCTTCCGGTATGTCGGGCCGCCGCCGACCGTGCGCATCTTCTCGAGGGTACGGCGCGAGAGACCGACATAGTGCGCCGCCTGTGCCGTGCTCAGGAACGGACTGCCCTTCCTTGCTCTCGCGGCTCGATCGTTCTCGTCTTCCATCGCTCACCTCGCCTCGTCAGTCGGCGCGCGACGGAGCGCGTCGATCGATGAGAGCGAGAATGGGCGCGGAGCGCGCGTGCGGGGACCGGCGAAAACTCGGCGAGGAGTTTTCGCCCCCTCAGTGCATCGGAAAGTTGGACGGCCTCCAACGAAAAAGGAATGGAGCCGAGCGTTAGGCCACCTTCCTTCAATGTCTGATTCGCGCCACGCTCGACCGGAGCCGCCTGCCTTTGTCGAACTTCGGTTGACCTTGGCGGTGGAGAAGCCGCCGCAAGGGGACGCCTGGTGCCACGAAATCAAGTACGATGGCTGCCGAATTCAGGCGCGAATCGGCGTTAATAAGGTGCGGCTCCTGACATGCACGGGGCTCGATTGGACGCATCGACAGGAGGCGATCGCGGCGGGCTTCGTGCGGATTCCGACACATTCCGCTCATATGAATGGCGAATTATATGCACTCAGACTTAACGGAACATCGAGCTTCGCAGAGCTGCGGGCTGCCACTGGCAGGAGGGATTCGGTAGCCCTCACCTACTTTGCTTTTGATCTCTTGTTCCTCGACGGCGAAGACTAGCGTGATCTGCCTTTGCAGGAGCGGAAGCGGCGCCTTCGGGATATTTTCCAACGCACGTTTTGCGAGCGCGATCGGCGTAGTTGCCAGAACCGTGATAGCGCGCGGGGGAGACGATCCTCTTCGGCATGTCGTGAAACGGAGTATCGCTCTCAATAAAACAGTCAGCGGTTTGGAAAAAAGCAAGACCCTGGCACCGCCTTTGCTTTCTCGTTTACAGACAAAATGCTTCGCGGAGAAGGCAGATGACTAAATCACGCATCATATTTGCGAAAAGCAGGACTAAGTTGATGCTGTCGCGTTGTATGGGCGCGGTATGCGCGGTGTGCCTTTTCGGTGTAAACGTCATGGCCAAAGACGCCGTGACCTTCGGTACCAACTGGACGGCCCAAGGCGAGCATGGCGGCTATTATCAAGCTGTCGCCGAAGGGATCTACGACGCCGGCACACCCTGTTCAGGAGCAGGTGTGTGTCGCGTTGTACAACCGAGTGCGAACTCACCTGTTCCTAGACATGGCCGCGCCCGTCCCCGGCTCGTGCATCGCACCAGGGGCCATCGCGGTTTGTTCAATCCTTGGCGGCCTCCATCACCATGATGTTCGGACGTGATTTTTGGTACAAGTGAGGAAATTTTGAGCGGCGATGATGTTACTGCGCATCTGCGCTAATCTGGCGCGGGGCGTTTGGAGACAGGACTGTGCCGAGAATTCCGAAAGATTTCGGGCCGAAGCATCCGCAGGTCGTGGTGCTGATCGGCGCGACCGGCGACCTGTCACGGCGCAAATTGTTGCCAGGCCTGTTCCATCTCGCGAGTGCCGGGTTCATTCCTGGGTGCCGCATCATCGGCGTGTCACTGGACGAGCTCGACGCCGACGGCTTCCGCAAGTTGGCGCACCAGGCACTTGATCAGTTCGCGACCCGCAACGTTAAGGACGGCGGCTGGACCGAGTTCGCCGACGGCCTCGACTACGTGCCGCTCAAGTCGGGCGTGCCCGCGCTCAAGGCCGCGGTGACGAAGGCCGAGAAGGCTCTGGGCGGCAGCAGCCGGCACATACATTACCTCAGCGTGCCGCCCAACGCGGCGCTCTCAGCGGTACGGCTCCTGGCAGAGGCGGAACTGGTCGAACGCGCCAGCATCATCATGGAAAAGCCGTTCGGCACCGACCTTGCCAGTGCGGTATCACTCAATGCCAAACTGCACGAGGTGTTTGCGGAAGATCAGATTTTTCGCATCGACCATTTCCTCGGAAAGGAGCCGGCCCAGAATATTCTCGCGTTCCGCTTCGCCAACGGCCTGTTCGAGCCGATCTGGAACCGGAACTTCATCGACCATGTCCAGATCGATGTGCCGGAGACGCTTGGCCTCGATCGCCGCGCGGCGTACTACGAGCAGATCGGCGCCTATCGCGACATGGTCGTGACACACCTGTTCCAGATCCTCGGCTTCATGGCGATGGAGCCGCCGACCGCGCTCGAGCCGGCCTCGATCAGCGAAGAAAAGAACAAGGTGTTTCGCTCGATGGTACCGATCGACCCGCGCGACGTGGTGCGCGGACAATATGCCGGCTATCGCGATGAGGACGGCGTCGACCCCGAGTCCGACACCGAGACCTTCATCGCCCTCAAATGTGCGATCGACAATTGGCGCTGGGCCGGCGTGCCGTTCTTTCTACGCACCGGAAAAAAGATGGCCGATGGCCAACGTATCATCTCGATCGCCTTCCGCGAGCCGCCGAAGAGTATGTTCCCGACCGGCTCGGGCGTCGGCGCGCAAGGCCCCGACCATCTCACCTTCGATCTCGCCGACGCGTCGAAAGTGTCGCTATCTTTCTACGGCAAGCGGCCGGGACCGGGCATGCGGCTAGACAAACAGAGCCTGCAATTCGCAATGCACGAGACCGGGCTCTTGGGTGAGGTGCTGGAGGCGTATGAGCGTCTGATCCTGGACGCGATGCGCGGCGACCATACGCTGTTCACGACTGCCGAGGGCATCGAACGGCTGTGGCAAGCATCGGAGCGGCTGTTGGAGGCCCCGCCGCCTGTACGGCTCTATGCCCAAGGCTCGTGGGGGCCGAAATCAGTGCATCAGCTCGTGGCGCCGCATGCCTGGCGGCTGCCGTTCGAGCGCGAATGGCGCGATCCGAACCGCTCTGGGGCCTAACGCGCGGTGCCGCCGCGGGTCACTCCGACGGATGACGCCTATATTTTGCAATGCTTCGGGCCGAGACCCGGGAGAGCCGCGCAAGCAGGTCTTTTCGTTCGTTAGGCCGCGAAAATCAGTCATCGGTGGCGGACCGATGGCGAGCTGCCCGAACCGGTCTCTCTCCCGGGGAGTGTGTAACCGGCACCCCACAGGGATCATGGCATTCGCGACGAACGCACAATCCCCGCCTAATTGTTTATGAAAGCGATTGTCTGTTCGAGCGCTGCGGGAGATATACGCGACACACCTGTATAGGGCTGACGGAGGTCGAAGATCAGAAACACGGCAAGGCCGATTGATACGGCTCCAAAGGCCAGCGCCGTCATGATCGCGGGGTTGCGCGGTACGAACAAACCGTATCCGAAGAAAATCGCGATACCCCATACCGCAAGAACAACGACTAATTGCCACGGCACTCCTTGACTAGCCACGTCGAGAGACATCAACAGACGGGATTTCTCCATCGCGGTAGCGTATTGATTGGCCTTGGCGACCGCCTGCTTCTGCGCTTCGGTCGTCGGCTGGAGCGAAACTAGAAACGCAGCGATCGCAGCCGAGTCCTTCAGAGGTTTGGCAACCGTGAGCGCGGCTGCGTTCACGTCGCGCTGGACAAAAAACAGGTTATAACTGCTGACAATGCCTTCCTTCAGTCGCAACCGGGCAGGCTTTGTCTCCGGACCATATTGAGCCAGTGCTTGGTCATACTGAAGGACCTGTGCGGCGAAGTTGTTCAGATTGGCCTGCTGCGTAAAGAAGAAGCTGAAGCTTGTTGCCACCAACTGCCCTAACACAATCGCAAGAAGGAGACTGAGCAGCGCGGATATCTGCCCGATCAAGCTTCGAACGGAGTCGGATTTGGCAGCGTCGGGCAACCGTCGCTGAATGTAGAGCGCCGTCATAGCGCTGCCTAATGTCAGAATGGCGATGAGAACGCCGATCGGGATGACGATCATTCCTACCCCTTGTATTTATGAATTTCCGTAAACGATCGAGCAACGAAGCGCGAACCTTGTCCGTGCCCGGCGGGGGCGGGGAATCGCGCGTTGGTATGATTCACGAGCCCATCCAGCCAAGCGCGGGTCGCATACCAGGCCCATGGATCCGCTTCGGCCACGGCGGGTCCTCGAAGCGCGACCGGCGCTCCCTGCAGTAAAGCGTCCGTGGCCAATAAAGGAAAATGCGCTTCGCAGGAACACCGGGGCTTGAAAGGGCGCTACCGGCCCATGCCCAGCCTCAAGTGTCTCGGATCGGCCGCCCGGTGCTGTCCAGGGCACAGCGAGCAGCGCGCCTTCCGCCGTGCTCGATCTCACGACGAGCCACACGTCTCCGCCGCGCGCCGCGGACTCAGCTTCCTCAAGCGCACATCACCGCGCCCAAAATCCTCGAAGCCGCCGGAGCGGATAGTGCATCGCGTCCGGACACGCAGTCTGGACTCGTC
>JASHOB010000149.1 GCA_030041335.1 Alphaproteobacteria bacterium
ACTGCATCAGGTTAATGACGGATGAGTACCCCCCGATGTGACAGTGGGCGCGATCGGCCCAGGACCAGGTCGCTCTCAGTCGTCATGGTTGCAGGACCTCGAGGTGCGCGCCAGGGTCCGTCGTTTACCAAGAGGCCTGCGGTGGCAACGCGGCCGGCGCAACCGCTGCACTGCATCTGGCGACGACGCTCGCGCGACCGCGGCCCACGTGGTGGACCTAAGATCCCAATGGCGTAAATTGGCCCCACTCGTTGAGACGGTGCAAGACACAGACGCCGGCGTGCCGTACGCTGACAAAGGGGAGGATTGAGATGTTGCGCAAATTCGCGCTCGCGCTCGTTGGCTTGCTGTCCATTTGCCCCGGTGCCCGAGCGGAATCGATTCATCTCTCGCACTACGGCGAAGTGATGCCGACGGTTCCATGGGCAATCGCACTGGTGCAGCATCTGTTCCAGAAGAACGGCGTCAATGTCACCGACGTGATTTCGTCGCAAGGCGGTGGCACGACGATCCGAAATATGTTGGCGGGCGGACTTGGCTTCGGCGAAGTCTCGGCCGGCGCGACGGTTACCGGCATCTCCGCCGGGCTGCCGGTCAGGATTATCGGTGTCGGAGTCGACAGTGCCGATGACAATTCCTGGGTCGTGCCCAAGCAGTCGCCCTATCACAGCTTCCGCGATTTGCGCGGCCGCAATCTCGGCATTACCGCACCGGGGGGCGTCACCTATGTATATGCCGAACTATTGCTGAAAAAAAACGGAATGACATTGCATGATGTCAACGCCGTGCCGGTTGGTACCGGCGCGGGGATAGCGGCGCTCGACGCCGGCAAGATCGATGCAACCTATGAATACGAGCCGTTGTTCAGTCGCGACGAGAGCAAATACCGCGTCATCGCCAACATCGGCGAGGTTTTCCCGCGGATTGCCACACTGTTCCTCGTCGCGACGCAAGACATGATCGACCAGCATCCCGAGCAGCTCCGCGCCATCATGCTGACCCATAAACAGGCAGTCGATTTCATCTATGCGAACCCAAAGCAGGCGGCTGATCTCGCCACACCTTACATGGTCGGCGCCGACCAGGCGGTGCTCGAGCGCGCCGTGGCGCGCTTGGTCCAATTCCACTTCTGGTCGGAGGGAGGATTCAACAATACGGCTCTCGCCAATTTGGAACAGGTGCTGAATTTAACCGGCGAAGCAAACGGCAAGATCGACTTCAAGGCAATGACCGACAATCGATTTCTGCCGCCCGGCGTCGCCCCGCTACAGTAGCGTCGTCATGAACCGAGGACGCTGGCTTCGGTACGGCTCAGCGCTCGCCCTAATCGCAGCCCTTGAGCTGGTCTGCCGTCTGGGCTGGGTAAGACCGACAACTTTGGTACCGCCGTCCGTCATGATATTCGCCTTGGGACAGGCGCTGTCCGATCCCGATACACAGAACGATTTTTTGGTCACGCTCGGTTCGGTAGCGATCACCGTGGTGCTGTCGGCCGTGTTGGGCGTTGCCGCAGGCATCGTTCTTCATGCCGTGCCGCGCTGGCGGCGCGCCGCCGAACCATTTATTGCCAGCTATTACGCGCTACCGCTGTTCGCGCTCTACCCGGTGTTGGTCGTGGTCCTTGGGGTCGGGACCAGCCCGATCATCGCCACCGGCGTGCTGTACGCCGTGATGAGTGTGGTCATGGGAACCCTGGCCGGGCTCGACCGTATCCCGTTGGTATTTCACAAGTGTGCGCGCGTTCACCGACTCGATCCATTGGCAACCGCTTGGCGTGTCTTGGTGCCGGCTTGCGCTCCCGATATTGCTGGTGCCATTGCCCTCAGCGTCGGCTATGCCTTCGTCGCGGTGATCGCCAGCGAATTTCTGCTGGCGTCGCGAGGCGTCGGCCACGCCATCGCCGATGCCTATGACATGTTTCAGACGGCGCGGATGTACGGGCTGATGTTGGGACTCGGTGTTTGCGTTGCAACAATCAATATCGGTCTGGGCCGTTTACGCGCCCGCTTTAGTCCGAGCGCAACATGAGTTCACCCACGCTCGCCTCGTGGCGCGATACCGGATTTGTCATCCTCATCGGATTGGTCATTTGGCAGCTCGTATCCATGGCAGTGGGCGCGCACACCTTGCCGCCGCCATTGGCGACGGCGAAACACATTTTCGTGCTGGTCATGCGCCCGAGCTTCGATCGCGATCTGGCCAACACGGCGGCGGCTTATGCTGTGGCGCTCGCCATTGGCATGACGGGTGGATTGGCGCTCGGCGTTCTATTCGGCGGCTGGCGATTCATCGGTCAGAGCTTCGAGCCGCTCATGCATCTCCTGGTGGCGACTCCCAAAGTCACGCTCTACCCCGTAATTCTATTGCTGTTTGGCCTCGGTGATGCTGCCAAGATCGCCTTCGGTGTTCTCCATGGTTTGCCGCCGGTGGCAATCATTACCGCAGCGGCGATCGGCAATCTCAAGCCGGTCTACCGTAAATCAGCTCGGACCTTGCGGCTGAAGCCGAGCGAGTTTGCGTGGCGCCTGCTGATTCCCGCGGTGATACCCGAGGTTCTGGGTGCTTTCCGGATCTGTTTCGCGCAGGCTCTGCTGGGCGTCTTGGTTGGTGAAATGTTTGCCTCGACAAATGGTATCGGGCATCTCCTCATGGCCTCGATCGGGGTTGACGACAATCCGACAATCTTGGCGATTGTGGTGCTGGTATTTCTGTTCGCGGGCTGCGGCAGCGTCGCGCTGTTGGCGGTTACGGCGCGGCGAAAGAGTTAGACGATGGGTAATGATGCGGCGCTGTTGGTCGAGAGCGTCGGACATGTGTTCCCGGCTATCCAGGGCCGGGGGTCGGTGCGGGCACTTACTGAAGTGACGATGCGCATCGATAGTGGCGAGTTCTTCGCGGTTATCGGACCGTCGGGCTGCGGCAAGTCGACGCTGCTCGACATCATTGCCGGGCTGATCGTACCGAGCGAGGGGCGTGTTATCTTCGAGGGCAAGCTCGTCGGCGGCACCGTGCCAGAAGGGCTCGGCGTGGTCTTTCAGGAAGATGCGAGCTTCCCCTGGTTGTCGGTGTGGGACAATGTTGCGTTCGGATTGCGGGGCCGCAAACTGGGTGCGGCCGAGATTCGTCGACGTGTCGGCGACGCCGTCGATTTCATGGGACTAAGCGAGTTCGCCGGACATCGCCCGTCCCAGCTTTCCGGCGGCATGCGTCAACGGGTCTGTTTGGCGCGGACGTTGGTTCTACGGCCGCGGCTGATATTGCTTGACGAGCCGTTCGCGGCACTCGATCAGCAGACGCGTCTATTGATGGGCGACGAGGTATTGCGGCTCTGGCGGCAAACCAGCGCGACGGTCCTTCTCATTACTCATAGCCTCGACGAGGCCGCGATGCTCGCCGATCGAATCGGCGTCATGTCGAGCCGGCCCGGGCATTTCGTCGAAACGGTGATGACGGGGTGGCATCGGACACGCGATTCACGGGTTATTTCCGATCCACGGTTTGGCGATATCACCAGCCGGCTATGGAGCAAATTGCGTCAGGAATCGCTGCGGGCCATGGGGCGGGCGGCAACGTCTTCGGCCGCCGACTGAATCGGGAGCTCTCGATGAAAGTATCGGGGGAGCGCGACCGAACGCTCTGGGGCGGTATTTCCGCGACCGTCCGGAGCGGCTGCGGCCACCGGTCGATCGCGCTTCGCTGCCTTGGGCCAAGGGAAGGGTCCATCCCCGGCACCTCCCGTCGTATCGCGCCAGCCAACACCGCCTTTCGCCATCCGGCGGCTTGCAGGCCGGAACATTGCGCCCCGCAGTGACGCGGCGGCCCTTCGCCGGGTCTCAGACGAAAGCGTCACCATCGACCGAGGAAGCGACGGCGCGCGGCAGATAGAGGCGAATTTCGCAACGATCTCCCGCCACCGAAATTGTCAAGCTGCCGCCGGCTAGTTTCGCCAATCGCTGCAAAATTGCCACTTGCTCCGACGGCAAACGCGCGTTGGCAAGGCCAATGCACTCCGCAGACAAAAGCACGGTTGCCTTGGGCGCTTCGGGCGGTGGCGCTTCTCCAGGCGGCAGATCAAATGCTTTCATCAATATCGACCCGTTCTTGACCATTTGCGGTGAGAGGCCCGCGACCAGATCGAGCAAGCCAAGTTCGAGGAGTATCTCGTCGACCACCACGGGTCCGACATCGTTTCCGACCTGGCAATCGACGCGGATGTCGCCCTCGACCGCTGCCGACGCTTTGACGAACAGCCGCGCCAATATTTCGTCCAAATTCACCAAGCTCGGGTCGTAGGCAACATGGCTCGAATATTCGAGCAATCGCTGTAGTAACGCTGCTGCCTTCAGAGCCGATGCCATGGCCGACTTGGCGCTTTCGGCTTCCTTGTTGCCGACTGGAGGTGCGTGGGCGGCGCGCTCCAGACTCCAGATCACGACGGCTAGAGCGTTGTTGGCATCATGAACCAGGCCAGCGGCCACTCGCCCCACGGCCGTTAGGCGTAGCTCGTCAGGAATCCTATGATCGCGCTCCAGTTGCGGCAAAGGCGTGTCCCTGGCGGTCAGTAACAGTTGACCGAAGTCGACATTGAACGGCGGGAGTCCAAACCAGGCGACATTGCGGGCCGCTTTGGATGTACCCTCGGCGCCATACAAAACCGGTAACGAGCCAGCTGTGGACCGGATTTCAACGAACTTCCCCGTGGTGAGCCGACGCCGGCTCGTCCCTGCACAATTATAGAAGCCGAACATCGAGGCCGCGCGTCAAGACCTCGTTCCCGAGAGGAGTCGCCAGGAACCCCATCACGCGGAAGGTTCCGCGATGAGGCGATCCTGGGTAACCGAGCCCCCGAAGCATATTATCAAGGGCGTCGAGAAGGGGAAGATCATGTTGTCCGGTATTTGGGTTTGCTTCGATGGCCCGACAGCGCTCGCAGGCATCCTGAATCCGCAACCGCAAAGGGCCGACCGCGAATTCCCGGGTTCCCGGAAAACTGTCGGCCCAGGCGAGTTCGGAAAATGGCTGTCCGTCGTCGTACCAGACGTTCATCCGAAACCGTTCCGGTGCAATGACCCAGCCTGTCTGGGCCTCGAGGGCGCGCAGCGTCGCCAGATTGAGAAACGATAGGGTCGGCCCAAATTTGAACGGATCGGTGTCGACCAGATTAAATCGACCCGCCGTGTCGAGGACGCCCACCTCGCTTTCCCCCAACATCGCGCCGACTTGCCTCAACCAGCGCCGATCCAGGTCAGCAGTCGCACCGGTTCCGTTCGAGTTGTCAGCAAAGAGGGGTACTTGCGCCGCCATCTCCGGCGTATTCATCGAGATCCGGAAATGGACTTTGGCAGCCCAGACATCCGGCTGGTCGAGCTGGCGCTTGATGCCAAAGCGGCGGTCACCCTCCACCCCGACGAGAGTGTTGATGTGCAGCGCATCGGCGCGACGTCCCCGCGCTCCCTTTACCGGGTAGATGTAGAGCTCCTTCACCGTGGCCGGGCGAGCCCCCCGACCGCGCTCAGATACCGGCTCAATCACCTTGTCGCCCCCACCCTCGCATGCCAACGGCGCAAGGCCACCAGTGCCCAAATCGCCTCCACCAATCCAAAAGGCCAGGCGCCTTGCAGGAAGCCGTAAATGGAAGCCAGCACGCAAGCGCCGGCGAAACCCAATATGTACCATCGGCTGCGCGTTTCGAGTGCGTAGCACACCAACATGGCGGTAACGGCGAATAAGCCGAAGCTGGTAAGCTCATCCATCACGCCGATAAGGCATGGCCGCGTGTCTCAATCAAGGCTCCGCCCGGCGGCGACCACACTTCGCCGCCGGGCGGGACCAGGCTGTGCACGCGCGATGTCAACTGCCGGCCATTGTCACGGCGGGCGTGTCTCGATAACTGCTGTGGATGCGGTCGAGATCAGCCTGCACGACGGCGACCGCTGTGGGTCTGCGGCGATAGAAAGCGAAAATCCACCCGACGCCGACGGCCATATAGACGAGGAATAAATAAGGGAAATAGTTCACTGGCGGATCCGGAACCGGGTAGACGCTTCCGACAGCCGGCACCGCCAGCAACACCAGGGCCGCGGCGCAGGCAGCCACGTCCCGTCCAGTCATCTCGCCCAGACCCTTCAAATACGCCGGAGCCGCGACCGTGACGAGGCCGTAGGCTACGATAAAGCCGAACGCAGCGCAGGTGCCGACATAATTAAAGCAGTCGAGCGGTGCCACGCCGCCGATGATGGCGCCTGCCGGCACGCCAAAAGCGAGCAGCGCCATCAGCGTTACCGCAACGTGTGGCGTTTCGTTCTTTTGGTGCGAATCCGCGGTCGCTGCATGAAAGAGGCCGTGCCGGCCCATGGCATAGATGACCCGTCCGCCCGCGTTAATGCACGATAGACAAAGCGCGAAAAAACTGACCATCGCACCCAGTGACAGAATCGCCTGAAGCGCCGGCACATGGGCGAGCGTGGCCAAGACATTAAGCGGCGCATCGATCTTATCGAGCGACGTCGCATAGCCGCGTACCCCCATGACCTCGACATAAGTGACGAAGACAAAAAAGGCACCGGCGATCACCAGGCTGAGTGAAACCGCCCGCGGGATCGTCTTAAGCGGCCTCTTCGCTTCGTCGCCGAAGGCGGTGGCGCACTCGAAGCCAACCAGGCTGAAGATCGCCACGACCACGCCGAGACCGATGCTCGACCAGGGCAGCGTCGCGACGGTGAACTGCGCCCGGTCAAGCGCGAAGTCATGTTGGAACAGGACGATGATGCACAGCACCAAGATGAAGGACATCGAAATGCCCTCCAGGATCAGCATCAGCATCGCAGAGAGCTGAACGTTCTTCCACGCGCAATACCAGCCGACAAAGACGCATAAACCAAAGAGGAGGATGAAGGGAACATGCACACTAATCATGCCCAGTAGCGTGTCCGCGAAGATCGAGAAGCCAGTGACCCCGGCCATCGAGATGCCGAGGTAGGCCCAGATCAAGGCCCAACCACTGACGGCGCCGGCGGTGACGCCAAGGCCGCGGCACGTATATGCGTACATCGAGCCCGACGTTGTGGAACGTCGCGCGAATTGATTGAGGTTGTAAGCGACGAACAAAAGCATCACCGTTCCCAGGGCATAGGACAGCCAGCTCCAATCACCAGTGTTGGAATACATCACGGGAATGATCAGCGCCGCGGTCATGGTCGGCGAAATCAGCGCTACGGCCTGCGCCAGTAATTCGTAGAAGTTGAGACAATTGGACTTCAATCGAGACTGGGACATCGGACAACCCTGCGTCAACCAACCGGCGACCGCCCGCGCCTAATCGGGACCCGATTTCCTCCCGAATCAGTGTCTTTTTTCGGTTCTGGCACGGGGCATGCGAGGACTGGACCAGTTCGACCATCCAGTTTTCAAATATTTGCGGGGCCAGTTGCTGCGTCCTTGGGATTTCGAAATTGCCATCCGTCACGGCGGCCATATCGCCGTGTATCTCCAAATTGCGCACGCTTTAATCGAGGAGATCCGCCGCGGGCGGCTCGCGCCTGGCAGCGCCTTGCCCGGAACGCGCGAATTGGCGCTGCGTCTCGACGTTAACCGCAAAACCGTGGTCGACGCCTATGGCGAACTGGCCGCGCAAGGTTGGGTCAAGGCGGACCGCACGCGCGGCACATTTGTTTCGGAGGAACTGCCGATACTCAAAGAAGCAAACGCATCGCCGGGGAAGCCGCTGCGTGGACCAATGCCGGATCGACCCGACTTCCGCATGGTCGGCGCGGCGCCCAATATTCAGGCAATCCTGCCTGAAAAAAATCTCCTGCTGTTTGATGACGGCACGCCCGATACGCGTCACGTCCCGGTCGCGGCGCTAAGCCGCGCCTACCGCTCGGCGCTAGCCAAGGCGGCTCAGCACAATCGCCTTGGCTATGGCGATCCGCGCGGTTCCCTCGCGCTGCGCGAAGCGATTTCCACGATGCTGAACATCACGCGCGGCTTGACCACCACAGCCGACAATATTTGTCTGACCCGCGGTAGCCAAATGGCGATTTATGTCGCGATCCGCGTTCTCGCCGGGCCACGCGATCAGGTGCTCATGGAAGAACTGAGCTATCCGCCTGCGCGGGAAGCGTTTCGCGCGGCTGGTGCCGAGGTGCTTTCGGTCGGGCTGGATGAGTCGGGCATGCGTGTCGACGAATTAGAGTCGATGTGCCGCAAAAAACGGGTTCGCGTCGTTTATGTGACGCCGCACCATCAATTTCCGACCACGGTTCTCCTAAAGCCCGACCGGCGGTTGCGGCTACTGGCGTTGGCGGAGCAATTCGGCTTCGCCATCATCGAGGACGACTACGATCACGAGTTTCATTTCATTCATCAACCGATGCTGCCGTTGGCCAGTGTCGATCCCTGGGGCAAGGTCGTTTATATCGGCTCGCTGTCGAAATTGCTGACACCAAGCTTGCGTTTGGGTTACATCGCCGCGCCCAAAGCCTTCGTCGACCGGATCGCGGCCGAGATCATGATGATCGACCGCCAGGGGGATCCGGCGACGGAGCTTGCCATCGCCGAGTTGATCGCCGACGGCGAGATCCATCGCCACACGCGCAAGGCAATGCGCCTCTATGCCGAGCGCCGACTCTTGATGGCGGAGCTTCTGAAGCGACGCTTCGGCGAACGCATCGAGTTCACCCTGCCCCCTGGGGGGCTGGCCATCTGGGTAAGATTCATCAACGGCGTCAACATGGGCGAACTGGTCCGGGCCGCCCGTTCCCAAGGCGTGAAAATACTGCCGGGTGGCAGCTTCGCGATCACGGACCGAGCGATTCCCGCAACGCGCCTTGGTTTTGCCAGCATGAACGCGAACGAACTGGACGCGGCGACGCGCCGGTTGCGGCAAGCGCTTGGTGCCGTGACGCAAACGGAAGCGACAGACGTGGGCTGATTCATTGCCTTTGCAAAGGGCTTCGATAAAACACGGTTGGCCTCATCGCCGCTGCAACGATGACTATTGAAATTCGCTGTCACCTGCTCTTAAGTGGAGCAATTGTGGTGGCGCCGATATCGTCGATAAAAAATGTGCTGGGGGTGATGCGGTCAGAGACGACACGAGTGGAGGGGGCCGGCGATGACACGGTCAATCCCGAGGATGGCCCAGCCGGGAGACGAAGCTTCTCCCGCCGGCGAAGCCGAGCCGCGCGGCTCCGAGCATATTCTTTTCGTGGAAGATGACGAGAATGTGCGCGACGTGGTCTCGGATCTTCTGAGCGAGCTTGGCTACCATGTGATACCGGCTCGCGATGGCAAGGAGGCGCTCGAACGGCTCGCCGGCGACGCGCCCATCGATTTGCTTTTCACCGACCATGTTCTGCCCAACGGCATCAACGGCCGAGAGCTCGGAAGGCAAGCGACGGTGCTGCGCCCGGGAATCCGAGTCCTATTGTGCTCGGGCTATGGCAGCCGTGCGCGCACGGAGAGGTTCCCGGTTCTAGCCAAACCCTATCGCCGGCTCGAGTTGGCGACCGCGATCCGATCCGTGCTCGAGGGCAACCCCGCTTCCCCCTAGCGCGCGGCTGCAACCTTTCGCGTCGCTTCCCGGCGCGGTCGCGGACGAGCCCGTGCGATGGGCGGTGCGGAGATGGAACAGTTTGCGCGCGAGGGGCGGCAAAGCGTGTTGGGGCCCAATAGCTGCCGGCAGTCGCCGGCACCCGCCGTCACCAAAGGCGCCATAGAGTTGCCACATTGCAGCCCAGGATAAATCACAAACGAAGCGAACTTTTAGTCACCAGCACTACTACCGGAGCGCTCGACGGGGAGGACAGATATGGCGCGCATCGCCAAATCGGATAGCCGGAATGAGGCTCGGCCGGCACCCCTTGGGGATGTTTCAGAACAGACGACGACACGCAATAATGGTAATGGGGACGGCCGTGCGCGGCGCGCCCAGCTGCAACTCATTTTAGACGCGCTCCAGTCGGTGCGCGTCGGCGACTTTTCGGTCCGACTGCCGCGCGATTTATCAGGTCTGGCGGGCAGGGTTGCGGATGCCTTTAATGAGATCGTCGCCGCCAATCAGCGCTTGGCAATGCAGCTCGAGGAGGTTGGCAATATCGTCGGCCGTGAAGGCCGCACCAGGCGGCGCTTGCGGCTTGGCTTGTCGCACGGTGCCTGGCTCGACATGGAAGGCTCGATCAATTCCCTGATCGATGATTTGCTGTGGCCGACGGACGCGGTGACGCGAGCGATCGGCGCGGTCGCGCGCGGGGATCTATCGCAGACCGTGCCGTTGGAGGTCGACGGCCGGCCGCTCAAGGGCGAGTTCCTGCGCTCCGCAACCATCGTTAACACGATGATCAAGCAGCTCAGCATTTTCACGTCCGAAGTGACGCGCGTCGCCCGCGAGGTCGGCAGCGATGGCAAGCTGGGCGGCCAGGCCCAAGTCCGCGAAGTGACGGGCGTATGGAAGGATTTGACGGAATCCGTCAATTCGATGGCGAATAACCTGACTGCGCAGGTGCGCAACATCGCCGATGTCACCATCGCCGTCGCCCGCGGTGATTTGTCGAAGAAGATTACCGTCGACGTCCGCGGCGAGATCTTGCAGCTCAAAGAGGCCATCAACACGATGGTCGATCAGTTGCGATCTTTCGCGTCGGAAGTAACGCGCGTGGCCCGTGAGGTCGGCACCGACGGCAAGCTTGGCGGTCAGGCGGTGGTGCCCGGCGTTGCCGGCACCTGGAAAGACCTGACCGATTCCGTCAATGCCATGTGCGACAACTTGACGGATCAGGTCCGCAACCTTGCCGAAGTGACGACGGCTGTCGCGCGCGGCGACCTGTCGCGCAAGATCACGGTCGAAGTCCGCGGCGAAATCCTCGAGCTGAAAAACACCATCAATACCATGGTGGACCAGCTCAACGGCTTTGCCTCGGAAGTAACGCGGGTGGTGCGCGAGGTCGGCACCGAAGGTCAGCTCGGCGGCCAGGCCCACGTGCCGGGGGTTGCCGGCACCTGGAAGGATCTGACCGAGAGCGTCAACTCGATGGCGAGCAACCTCACCGCGCAGGTCCGCAACATCGCCGAGGTGTCGACCGCCGTGGCCCGCGGCGACCTGTCGAAAAAGATCACCGTCAGCGTCAGCGGCGAAATCCTGCGATTGAAAGATACCATCAATACGATGGTCGATCAGCTCAATGCGTTCGCCGGCGAGGTGACACGTGTCGCCAAGGAAGTCGGCACGGAAGGCCGGCTTGGCGGTCAGGCCAACGTGCCCGGGGTCGCCGGCACATGGAAGGATCTGACCGAGAACGTCAACTTCATGGCAAGCAATTTGACGGGTCAGGTCCGCAATATCGCAGAGGTAACGACGGCGGTGGCACGCGGCGATCTGTCGCGCAAGATCACGGTCGACGTCAAGGGCGAAATCCTCGAGCTGAAAAACACCATCAACACCATGGTTGACCAGCTCAACGCCTTCGCCTCGGAAGTGACCCGGGTTGCCAAGGAAGTCGGCACTGAGGGCAAGCTCGGCGGGCAGGCGACGGTGCCGGGCGTCGCCGGCACCTGGAAGGATCTGACTGACAACGTCAATTCCATGGCCAGCAACCTGACGGGTCAGGTCCGCAACATCGCCGAAGTTGCGACCGCGATTGCCGGCGGCGATTTGTCGAAAAAAATCACCGTCGATGTCCGCGGCGAGATCCTGCAGCTCAAGGACACCATCAACACGATGGTCGATCAGCTCAATTCCTTTGCCTCGGAAGTAACCCGCGTGGCGAGGGAAGTCGCTACCGAGGGTCGACTGGGTGGCCAGGCCGTGGTGCCGGGGGTCGCCGGCACCTGGAAGGACTTGACCGACAATGTCAACCTGTTGGCCGCCAATCTGACCACACAGGTGCGCAACATCGCCGAGGTGACCACGGCGGTAGCGCGCGGCGACTTGTCGCGCAAGATCACCGTCGACGTGCATGGCGAGATCCTCGAGCTCAAGAACACCGTCAATACCATGGTGGACCAACTCAACGCCTTTGCATCGGAAGTCACGCGAGTCGCGCGCGAGGTTGGAACCGACGGTCGTCTCGGCGGCCAGGCGACCGTCCCCGGGGTTGCCGGCACCTGGAAGAACCTGACCGACACGGTCAACGTCATGGCTGCCAATCTGACCGAGCAGGTCCGCGGTATCGTCAAGGTGGTCACGGCGGTCGCTCATGGCGACCTTACCTACAACCTTGCCGTGCAATCAAAGGGCGAGGTCGCGGCCCTCGCCGAAACCATCAACAACATGATCCACACCCTGGCGACGTTTGCCGACCAGGTGACCTCGGTGGCGCGCGAGGTCGGCGTCGAAGGCCGTCTCGGCGGTCAAGCGCATGTGCCGGGCGCCGCCGGCACGTGGAAGGATTTGACCGGCAACGTCAATCTCCTGGCCGCCAACCTCACGAACCAGGTGCGCGCTATCGCCGAGGTTGCGACTGCCGTCACCAAGGGTGACTTGACACGATCGATTCAGGTCGACGCCCGCGGCGAGGTGGCCGAGCTCAAAGACAACATCAACACCATGATCGACAATTTGCGTCTGACCACCGACCGCAACACGGAACAGGATTGGCTGAAGACCAATTTGGCACGCTTCACCAACATGCTGCAGGGCCAGCGGGACCTTGGCATCGTTGGCAAAATGCTTTTGTCGGAGATGGCGCCGCTCATCAACGCCCAAAACGGCGTAATTTATCTGGTCGAGGCCGTTCCCGAAGCGCATCTCGAACTGCTGTCGGCCTATGCCGATTCGAGCGATGAAACCGACGGCCATCCGGCGCAAATCGCGGTCGGTGACGGGCTGATTGGGCAATGCGCCGCCGATGGCCGACGCGTGCTTATCACCGAGGTTCCCAGCAACGTCGTACCGATTCGTTCGGGCATGTTCAAAGTCAATCCTGCCAACATTATTGTCCTCCCGGTCTTGTTCGAGGGCCAGGTCAAGGCCGTGTTCGAGTTTGCCTCCGTAAGTGTCTTCACCCCCCTGCAGGTGTCCTTCCTCGATCAACTGACTGCGAGCATCGGTATCGTGCTGAACGGCATCGAGGCGACGATGCAAACCGAGGCGCTGTTGCAGCAGTCGCAAAAGCTGGCGAGAGAATTGCAGTCGCAGCAGCGCGAATTGCAGCAGACCAATGAGCAGTTGGAGCAGAAGGCGCAACAACTTGCCGAACGCAACGTCGAAGTCGAGGCCAAGAACCAAGAGATCGAACAGGCGCGGCGCGCCCTCGAGGAGAAGGCCACCGAGCTGGCACTGACCTCGAAGTACAAGTCGGAATTCCTGGCCAACATGAGCCACGAGCTGCGCACGCCGTTGAACAGCATTCTGGTTCTCGGCCAGCAACTCGCCGAAAATCCCGATGAGAATCTCACCGGTAGGCAGGTCGAGTTCGCTCGTACCATCCATGCGGCGGGTACCGACCTTTTGAATCTGATCAGCGACATTCTCGATTTGTCGAAAATCGAATCCGGTACCGTGTCGGTGGAAGCGGAGGAAATCCTATTCACCAATCTGGGCGAAATGGTGGTGCGTCCGTTCCGTCACGAAGCAGAGAGCCGCGGGCTTTCCTTCGATGTCGCAATCGATCCGAGGCTCGATCGCAGCATCATCACCGACTCGAAACGGCTGCAGCAGGTATTGAAGAATCTCTTGTCCAATGCCCTTAAGTTCACCGCGCATGGCGGCGTTCGCTTGGCAATTCGCCCGGCGACGGCCGGCTGGACGCCGGATCACCCCATTCTTCGCCATGCCCCAGCTGCCGTCGCGTTCGAAGTTTCCGATACTGGCATTGGCATTCCGCCGGAAAAACAAAAGATCGTTTTCGAGGCGTTCCAACAGGCCGATGCCGGTACCAGCCGCAAATACGGCGGCACGGGATTGGGTTTGGCGATCAGCCGCGAGCTCGCCAATCTGCTCGGTGGCGAGATCCAGCTGGCGAGTGTGCCGGGGGTGGGCAGCACCTTCACGCTGTATTTGCCGACCAAATACGCCGGTCCGACGGTACCGCAACGGATGCCGGCCAACATTGCGCCGCCATCTGCGTCACCGCCGTCGCCGGCGGGCCTGGCGCTCGAACGCGGGGTGGTCGAGAACCTCCCCGACGATCGCAGTACGCTCCAACCGGGCGACAAGGTTCTTTTGATCGTCGAGGACGATCCGCACTACGGTCGCATCATCGCCGACCTGGCGCACGAGTCGGGCTTCAAGGTTCTGATTGCGGCGCGTGGTGCCGAGGCCTTGACGTTGGCGGCCGAATATCAGCCAACCGCTGTGTCACTTGATCTGTTCCTTCCTGACATGCTGGGCTGGACCGTGCTGAGCGAACTGAAGCAGAACCAGCTGACGCGCCATATCCCGGTACAAATCCTGACCCTCGACGAAGATCGGCAGCACGGGTTGGCGCGTGGTGCCTTCTCGTTCATCACCAAGCCCGCGACAAAGGAGGGGCTCGACCAGGCGCTCCGCCGCATCAAGGATTTTACCGAACCGCGGCGAAAGCGGCTCTTGCTGGTCGAGGACAATTCGGCGGAACGGCTCAGTATCTCGGCGCTCCTGGGCCATGACGATATCGACATTATCGCGGTCGAGACCGGCACCGAGGCGTGCCAGGTGTTGCACCAGGATCCGATCGACTGCGTCGTGCTTGATTTGCGGCTGCCGGACATGTCGGGGTTTGACCTGCTGGCGCAGCTCCGCGACGATCCCACCCTATCGGACCTCCCGGTCGTGGTCTTCACCGGCCGGCAACTCTCGGCCGAGGAAGACGCGCAGCTTCACACCATGGCGCGCAGCGTCGTCGTCAAGGGCGTTGAGTCGCCCGAACGGCTGCTCGACGAGACGGCGCTGTTCCTCCATCGCGTTATTGCCGATCTGCCGCCGGACAAGCAACAACTGATCAAACGGCTTCACGATTCGGATGCCGATCTGGTTGGCAAATCAGTGCTGCTGGTCGACGACGATGCGCGCAATATTTTCGCCTTGAGCAGCGTGTTGGAGCGCCGCGGCATGAATGTCGTCACCGCGACGACGGGCCGGGAGGCGATTGGCCTGCTCGAAGCGACTCCGGCCATCGCGATCGTGCTGATGGACATCATGATGCCGGAAATGGACGGCTATCAGACCTTGATGGCGATCCGCGCGATACCGTCTCTCCGGCGCCTGCCGATCATCGCCCTGACGGCAAAGGCGATGAAAGGCGATCGCGAAAAGTGCCTCGAGGCCGGCGCCTCGGATTACCTGGCGAAGCCGGTCAACACCGAGCAGTTGCTGGCGGCCCTACGCATGTGGCTGCACCGCTGAGCGGGCACGCGACGCGACATGAGCGA
Source organism: Alphaproteobacteria bacterium (assembly GCA_030041335.1). Classification (GTDB taxonomy): domain Bacteria; phylum Pseudomonadota; class Alphaproteobacteria; order ATCC43930; family CGMCC-115725; genus JAATGI01. The sequence goes on from JASHOB010000149.1 coordinate 15,349, forward strand.
CAAGGAACCAGTCAACATTCTCCTCGTCGACGACCAGCCGGCAAAGCTGCTGAGCTACGCTGCGATCCTGGAGGAGTTGGGCGAGAATCTGATCTCGGCCAGTTCAGGCCGCGAGGCGCTGGAGCATTTGTTGAAAAAAAGCATCGCCGTCGTCCTGATCGATGTCGTGATGCCGGACCTGGACGGGTTCGAGCTGGCGGCGATGATTCGCGATCATCCGCGCTTTCGGAATACCGCCATTATATTTGTCTCTGCGGTCGCGATGACCGATCTCGACCGGCTCAAGGGCTACGATTCGGGCGGCGTCGATTATGTTCCGGTGCCGATCGTGCCGGCGCTTCTGCGCGCCAAGGTCCGAGTCTTTGCCGATCTCTATCGCAAGACCTATCAACTCGAACGCCTCAATTCCGAGCTGGAGCGGCACGTCGAAGAACGGACGGCTCAACTCGCTCAAGCCAACGCCGATTTGGAGCGGCGTGTCGAACTGCGCACCCTCGAGCGCGAAACGGCGCTTGCGCAGGTGCACCAGATGCAGAAGCTCGAAAGTCTTGGCCAGCTCACCGGTGGCATTGCCCACGACTTCAACAACTTGCTCATGGCAATTTTGACCAATCTCGATCTGCTCGCGCGCGACATTGCGGCGACGCCACGGAGCAGGCGCCTGATTGAGGCCGCGATCAAGGCGGCGGAGCGCGGCACGGCTCTTACCAATCGGATGCTAGCCTTCGCCAAACGGCAGGACCTCAAGCCGGAGATCGTCGACGTCGCGAAACTGGTTGGCGGCATGATCGAAATGCTGCGCAGTTCGATCGGACCCACCATCGACGTTGTCACTGAGTTCCAGGATGGCCTGGCCCCGGTCCGGGTCGACGCCAACCAGCTGGAGCTCGCGGTTCTGAATTTGGCGCTCAACGCCCGCGACGCCATGCCGATTGGCGGCCGTTTATCGATCTCGGCGCGACAAGAGCGCGTCGATCGGGACAATGCTCATGGCTTGAGCGCCGGGTCCTATGTCTCGATCGCGGTCGCGGATTCCGGCGTCGGTATGGACGAGCAGACCTTGAAGCGCGCGCCGGAACCGTTTTTCACCACCAAGGGAGCCGGCAAAGGTACCGGCCTCGGCCTGTCGATGGTCTATGGGTTGGCGGCGCAGTCGGGCGGCGCCGCCCAGATTGCGAGCGCCATCGGCGGCGGAACGACGGTTCGCGTCTGGCTGCCCGTCGCCGCCGGCGAGCAACCGACCTTTGTCGCGACCCAACCCCGGTCGCTCGACCCGGCGACCAAGCATGGCGCGATATTGTTGGTCGATGATGACGAACTGGTTGGCGAAGCCATCGCCACCATGATCCAGGAATTCGGCCACGAGGTAACGTTTGCCAACTCCGCGGCGCGGGCACTTGAAATCCTCAAGTCGGGCGCGGCCTGCGACCTGGTCATCACCGATCATGCCATGCCGAGCATGACCGGCGTCGAATTGGCGCGGCGAATTCGCATGCTCAGGCCCGGGTTGCCGATCGTACTGGCCACCGGCTACGCCAATCTGGCGGGCGCCGATGCCGACATGAAGCGGCTCACCAAACCGTTCCGGCGCGATGCGCTCGCCGCACTTCTGGCTTCGCTCCTGCCGAGCAGCAGCGCGACGCCTCCGCAGATGGCGAAAAGCCCGACCGCCACCGATCGCGATGTGCCGAGCCTTGATCGCGCCTGAAGCCTGACGCGCATTTTTCCCCGCTGGCGGGCGTCGCCAATGTCACTAACCTCCCAGCATCGCCGGAGGACTGAATGCCACCCGAAGACGTCATCGCCGACAAGAAGCGACCTTATACCGGGGCGGAATATCGCGAGAGCCTGCGCGACGGCCGCGAGGTCTATATCGACGGTGAGCGGGTCAAAGACGTGACCAGACATCCCGCGTTCTGCAATTCGATCCGATCGCTGTCGCGGCTTTACGATTCGCTGCATGAGCCGGCCTGGCACGACAAACTGACGGCGCCCACCGATACCGGCTCCGCCGGCTATACCTTCCGCTATTTTCGCTATCAGCGCTCGCCCGACGAGATGATCCGAAGCCGCGACGCTATCGCCGATTGGGCGCGCATGACCTACGGCTGGATGGGCCGCACGCCGGACTACAAGGCCGCCTTTACCAACACGCTGGGCGCCAACGCCCAGTATTACGGCCGGTTTGCGGATAATGCGCGGCGCTGGTACCGGCGGGCGCAGGAGACGGTGCCGTTCATGAACCACGCCATTGTCAATCCGCCGGTCGATCGGCACCTGCCGGCGGAGCAGGTGAAGGACGTGTTCGTGTCGGTCGATCGCGAGACCGACGGCGGCATCATCGTCTCGGGCGCCAAGGTGGTCGCGACCTCGGCCGCAATGACCCACTATAATTTCATGGGGCAAAGCTCGAAGACCGCCACCGAAGATCTGTCGATGTCGCTGATGTTCCTGGTGCCGATCGACGCGCCGGGCCTGAAGTTGTTCTGCCGAACTTCCTATGAACGAGCCGCCAAGCTCAACGGCAGCCCCTTTGACTATCCGTTATCGTCAAGGTTCGATGAAAACGACGCGATTTTCGTGCTCGACCGGGTGTTCGTGCCGTGGGAGGACGTGATCATCTATCGCGATCCCGCGCGAGTCCTTTCGTTTCATCCGCGCTCGGGCTTCCAGAACGGCTATCTCCTCCAGGGCTGCACCCGCTTCGCGGTAAAGCTCGATTTCTTCTGCGGCCTGCTGGCGAAGGCGCTGCGCTGCACCGGCGGCGACGAGTCGCGCCTCAACCAGTCGCTCCTGGGCGAGGCGATCGCCTATCGCAACCTGTTCTGGGCCCTGTCGGACGCGATGTGCCACAACGCCGAGCCCTGGCCCGGCGGGGTCGCGGGTGCGCTGCTGCCGGAGTCGAAAGCAGCCTACGCCTACCGCGTGTTCGCACCCGACGTCTATCCGCGCATTCGCGACATCGTCGAACGCAGCGTCACCTCGGCGCTGATCTATCTGCCGTCCTCGGCCAAGGATTTTGCCAATCCCGCGATCGACCCTTATCTCAAACAATATGTCCGGGGCTCCCACGGCATTGGCCATCGCGAGCGCATCAAGATCTTGAAGCTGTTATGGGACGCGACCGGCACCGAGTTCGCCGGCCGGCACGAACTTTACGAGCGCAACTACGCCGGCAGTTGGGAGGATGTGCGGATGCAGACCTACCAGTCGGCGACGCGAGCCACCACCCTTGCGGAGATGGAAGCGCTGGTCGATCAGTGCATGGCCGACTACGACGAAACCGGATGGCGCAATTCTGCCTGGGCGGATGATGAACGATCTTGATGGCGGCAAACGACATCATCGAGCTCGATGCCGCAGCACTGTCGCGCGCGATCGCGACGCGCGGCATTTCGTGCGTCGAGGTGATGAATGCCTATCTCGATTGCATCGAACGGCTCAACCCTGAGGTCAACGCGATTGTGTCATTGCGCGACCGCGCTAGCCTCATCGTCGAGGCACGGACGCGTGACGACCAGATCGCGCGCGGAGAGCCTCTCGGGCCGTTGCATGGTTTTCCCCATGCCGTCAAGGATCTGGTGCTGACCGCCGGTATCCGCACCACCTTCGGCTCGCCGCTATTCCGCAACTTTGTCCCCGACCACGATTCGATCATGGTCGAGCGGTTAAGGCGTGCGGGCGCGATCATAATCGGCAAGACCAATACGCCGGAGTTCGGGCTGGGTTCGCACACTTTCAACGAGGTCTTTGGCGCTACCCGCAACGCCTACGATCAAACCCGCAGCGCCGGCGGTTCGAGCGGCGGCGCCGCAGTCGCACTGGCGTTGCGGATGCTGCCGCTCGCCGACGGCAGCGACTATGCGGGCTCCCTGCGTAACCCCGCCGCCTGGAACAATATCTTCTCGCTACGACCGTCGCCGGGCTTGGTGCCGGCGGAGCTGCCCGACCTGTTCTTTCCCTCGCCCGGCGTGCTTGGTCCGATGGCGCGTACGGTATCCGATCTCGCGCTGCTGCTGTCGATACAAGCGGGTTACGATCGCCGCGTTCCGTCTTCGCTGCCGGTCGATCCGGCGATCTTCACCACCGCGCTCGGCGACGAAATCAAAGGTGCGCGCATCGCCTGGTGTGGCGATTTCGGCGGCCGCATACCGTTCGAGCCGGGCGTGCTCGAATTGTGCGAGGCGGCGACCCGCGTGTTCACCGAGTTGGGTTGCATCGTCGAAGCGGCAGCCCCGGCTTATCCGCTCGACCGCTTATGGCGCGATTTCGTCACCTTGCGATCGTGGCACATCGCATCGGGCGACGCGGCTTTTTATCGCGATGCGTCAAAGCGAGCGCTGCTCAAACCGGAGTTGATCTGGGAAATCGAACGCGGGTTGGCCTTGACGGGACAAGATGTCGCGGAGGCGTCGATCGGGCGTAGCGACTGGTATCGCGCGATGGTGCGCTTTTTTTCGGCTTATGACTTCGTTTTGGTGCCATCGGCTCAGCTCTTTCCGTTCCCGGTCGAATGGCGGTGGCCGCGGGAGGTCGCAGGCAGACCCATGGAGACCTATCATCGCTGGATGGAAACTAACATCCTCATCACCATGAGCGGTTGCCCGGCGCTCAACGTGCCGGTCGGATTTGACTCGCGCGGGTTGCCGATGGGAATGCAACTCGTGGCGCCCATCGGTGGTGAGCGGCATCTGCTGCAATTGGCCCAAGCCTACGACCAGGCTACGCGATGGACGCGGCTTCAACCGGGCGTGCGCAGCCGGTAGCCGACCCCGGATTCCGTCTGAATGAATTGCGGCTGTGCCGGATCCGCTTCGATCTTCTGGCGCAAGCTGCGGATCGCCACCCGAAGATACTGGGCATCTTCGGCATGCGCCGGACCCCATACTTGGGTCAAGATTTGACGATGTGTCAGCACCTTGCCGGCGTGGGCGACCAGCAACGTCAGCACGTCATATTCCCTGGGCGATAGTTTGATTTCCTGGCCGCGCAATTTCACGATTCGGCGCACGAGATCGACCGACAGATCGCCCGATACAAAAACCGGCTGTTCGCCTTGGGCCTGAAAACGGTGACGCAAGGCAGTGCGCACGCGCGCGATCAATTCCTCCATGCCGAAGGGCTTGGTTATGTAATCGTCGGCGCCGAGATCGAGCGCCGCGACCTTGCCGCGTTCGTCGTCGCGCACCGACAGAACGAGGATCGGCAGGTCGCCCGAGGCACGCAGACGGCGAATGACCTCGATCCCGTCCATGTCCGGCAATCCCAAATCGAGGATCGCGAGATCGGGCTTGTCGCGCCCGATCGCGGCAACCGCCGCCCCGGCATTCTCCGCCTCGACGACGGCAAAATTCTGCGCCGTCAGGCTGGTGCGTAGAAAGCGCCGAATCGCCGGCTCGTCATCGACGATCAGAATTGTCGTCCGTTTGTTCATCGAGCTCACGAGGTGCGGCCGGCTGTGCCGGCAGGGTGACGGTGAACACCGCGCCAGACCGGTCGCTGCGGTTGGCGGCGGTGATGGTGCCGCCCATGGCAGCGATGAAGCCGCGGCTGATCGCCAGACCGAGGCCGGTGCCGGCGCGCTGACGGTCCTGGGCTTGGACGCGATAGAATTTGTCGAAAATGCGCTCGACATCTTCGGGTGGAATGCCGGGTCCTTCGTCAATGACCGAGACCAAGATCATTTCGCCGACGACGCGGGCGCGCACCGTGATCAAGGTGCCCGCCGGCGCGTATTTCGCTGCATTGTCGAGGAGATTGAATAGTACCTGCTCGAACAACAGGTAGTCGAGGCGCACCATCGGCAGGTCGGCCGCGAGGTCGACATCGACGCGGTGATCGGCGAGGAAGCGGCGGGCGCGCTGCAGGGCAGTGCCGACGATCTCACCGACGTCAACCATCGCCGGTTTCAATTCGATTGCACCGGATTCGAGCCGGGTCATGTCAAGAAGATTGCCGATAAAGCGGTTGAGCCGTTCCGCCTCGGTCTCAATCGTCGCCATCAGCTCCGCGCGCACGGCACCGTCGTAACTGTCGCCGAAACCACGCAACGAGGTGAGGGCGCCGATAATCGAGGCGAGCGGCGTGCGCAGATCATGGCTGATCGAAGTGAGGAGCGCGGAGCGAAGCCGCTCGGTCTCGGCGGTCATCCGGGCGCCGGCGATATCGGCGGTAAGGGTGATACGCTCGATGGCGATCGCCGCCTGGTCGGCGAGCGCGTCGAGCAGGCGGCGGGCATCCGGCGTCAGCAGCGGTCCGGGCTCATCACGATCGATGCCGAGAACGCCGATCGGTCCGCCGCCGGTCCTTAGCGGCAGGAACAAGCGTTTGGCGCCAGGGAGCGTGTCCGCACCGCGTCCCGCGGCGCGACTATGTTCCCAGGTCCAGCGCGCGGCGGCGAGATCGGCCTGATCCAGTTCATCCTCGGGCGGGTAGCCGGCCTTCACCTCGATGCCTTGCACGGACGGCATCAAAATCACGACATGCAGCTTCAGCATATGCGCAATCTGGTAGACCGTGGCCCACAGCAGATCATCGAGCGAGCCGATGGCCGCGAGCTTGCGGCTGAAACCGAACAGCTCCTCGTTGGTGCGGGCTCGCGCCCGCGCCGCGACCAGCTGATTGCGCGCCCGGCCCGCGACATTGCTGGCAAGAATGGCAACCACCAGAAAGAAAAATAGCGCCACCACATTTTCAGGATCGGCGATGGTGAAGGTGTAGACCGGCGGCAAGAAGAAGAAATTATAGGCGAGCACGCTTACGCCACAGGCGAACAATGACGGAAACAGACCGAAGCGCACCGCCGAGATCAGGATGCCGGTCAGAAACACCAACGAAATGCTGGCGGGCCTGAGGGATTGTTGCAACACCATGCCGACCCCGACCGCTACTGCGACAATAGCCACCGTGACCGCATAAGGGATCGGATCGAAATTGCCCCCCGATTGCGTCGCCACTTGACCTTCGCTCGGCGCCGCTTCCTCGTTACCACTAATGACGTGGACGCTGATATTTGCCGTGCGGCGGACCAGCTCATGGACGACCGAGCCGTGGAGAATCTCGAACCAGCGCGAGCGTTCGGATTTGCCGATCACGATCTGCGTGATGTTATTCTCGCAGGCGTAGCGAACCACCTCGTCGGCGATCCGGTCGCCGGGCAGCGTGACGGCCTCGCCCCCGAGTCGTTCGGCAAAGCGCAATGAATCGGCGACGCGGTCGCGCTGCGCATCCGACAATTTCTGCGTTCTCGCCGTCTCGACATAAAGCGCCGTAAACGGCGCATGCAGCCGATCGGAAAATCTCTTCGCGTAGCGGATGAGACCAAGGCTGGAAGGAAACTCGTTAACGCAGACCAGCACGCGATCGCCGGCGGCCCAGGGCCCGCTGATGGCGTGCGCCTGCATATAGCGCAGCATCTGGTCGTCAACGCGTTGGGCGGTACGGCGCAACGCGAGTTCACGTAATGCGGTAAGGTTGCCCGGCTTGAAATAGTGGCTGACGGCACGGTCGGCCTGATGCGGGACATAGACCTTGCCTTCCTTCAGGCGCTGGATCAGCTCATCGGGCGCAAGGTCGATGATCTCGATGTCGTCGGCGCGATCGAGGATGCTGTCGGGCACGGTCTCGCGGACGCGGATGCGCGTGATTTGCGCGACCACGTCGTTGAGGCTCTCAACATGCTGAATGTTCAGCGTCGAGTAGACATCGATGCCGGCTGCCAGCAATTCCTCGACATCAAGATAGCGCTTGGGATGACGCCCGCCCGGTGCGTTGGTATGGGCGAGCTCGTCTACAAGGACGAGGCGCGGATGCCGCGCCAGAATCGCGTCGAGGTCCATTTCGTCGAGTGCGCGGCCGCGATAATCGATGTGCCGGCGGGGCACCACCTCCAGGCCTTCGAGCAACGCTTCCGTCTCGCGGCGGCCGTGAGTCTCGACGACCCCGACAACCACATCGACGCCTTCGCGGCGTCGCGCCTGCGCCGCCGTCAGCATCTCGTAGGTCTTGCCGACGCCGGGCGCGGCACCGAGGAAAATCTTAAGCCGACCACGCGCTTCCCGCGCCGCGGCCTCGAGCAGGGCGTCGGGCGACGGCCGCTTTTCCGTGCGGTCGCGATCGAGTTCGGTCATTCCCCCACTTTAGCGCGAATCAATGGCCTTGGAGAGCATCAAGAGACAGGTTGAGCCTCAGCACATTGACCCGCGGCTCGCCGAGTATGCCCAGGGTCCGGCCCGACGTCGCGGCGGCGACCAAGGCGCGGACCCGGTCTTCGCTTAGGCCACGCGCCTTGGCCACGCGCGGCACCTGGAACGCGGCCGCTGCCGGCGTGATGTCGGGATCCAGTCCGCTTGCCGAGGTCGTCACCAGATCGACCGGGATCGGCGTGTTCGGGTTTTCTGCCTTAAGCTTCGCGGCATCGTCCTTGATGCGGTCGATCAGCGGCTTTGCCGTCGGTCCAAGGTTCGACCCGGAAGAATTGTCGGCGGCATAAGGAACCGAGATCGTCTTCGACGGATCCTTCGGATCGGGCTCGGTCGTCGCCGAGGGCCGGCCGTGGAAGTATTTGGCGCTGGTGAAATTCTGGCCGATCAGCTCCGAGCCGACGATCTTGCCGTTCTTCTCGATCAGGCTGCCCTGCGCCTGATAGGGAAAAATTGTTTCTGCGATGCCGGTGATGGCGAGCGGATAGGCGAGTCCGGTGATCACCGTCATGACGACGATCATCACAAGGGCGGGACGGATTTGTCTGAGCATAGTGGCGGTCCTCCTCCTCAGGCGAGACCGATCGATGTGACGATCAGATCGATGACTTTAATGCCGATAAACGGCACGACGATGCCGCCGGCGCCGTAGAGCCAAAGATTGCGCCGCAAGATACTTGCAGCACCGGTCGGGCGATAGCGGACGCCCCGCAGGCTCAAGGGAATGAGCGCGATGATGATTAGCGCGTTGAAGATGATCGCAGACAGAATGGCACTTTCCGGATTCCTCAATTGCATCACGTTGAGGATCGCGAGCTGCGGGTAGAAGGCGGCAAACATCGCCGGGATGATCGCGAAATACTTCGCAACATCGTTGGCGATCGAGAAGGTCGTGAGCGCACCGCGCGTCATCAGCAATTGCTTGCCGATGGCGACGATCTCGATCAGCTTAGTCGGATCGCTGTCGAGGTCGACCATGTTGCCTGCTTCACGCGCTGCCATGGTGCCGGTATTCATGGCAACACCGACATCGGCCTGGGCCAACGCGGGCGCATCGTTGGTGCCGTCTCCGCACATCGCGACCAGCTTGCCCTTGGCTTGCTCGTCGCGGATCAATTTAAGCTTCGCTTCAGGTGTGGCTTGGGCCAGAAAATCATCGACGCCCGATTCGGCGGCGATCGCCGCAGCGGTCAATGGATTGTCGCCGGTAATCATGACCGTGCGGATCCCCATCTGACGCAGCTCGGCAAAACGGTCGCGGATGCCGCCTTTCACGATGTCTTTCAAATGGATGACGCCGAGGAGCTTGCCGTTCTTGGCGACCGCGAGCGGCGTACCGCCTGATTTTGCGATACGTTCGGCCATGGCGTTGAGATCGCGCACGTTGCCATAAGAGCCCAGACTGCGCTGGTCGAGGGTGACGCTGCCTTGGCTGGCCGCGGCCACCAGCCCGGGATGGACATGGGCCAGCACGGCGTCAACCGCGCCCTTGCGAATCGAGAGTCCGCCGCCATCGATGCCGCTGATCCGCGTCTGCGCCGAGAAGGGAATGAAGCGCGCGTTCAGGGTCGTCATGTCGCGGCTGCGAATACCGTATTTATCCTTGGCAAGCACGACGATGGAACGGCCTTCCGGAGTCTCGTCCGACAGCGACGCGAGCTGCGCCGCATCGGCGAGCTCGCGCTCGTCGACCCCCGGAAGCGGCAGGAACTCGGTCGCCTGACGATTGCCGAGCGTGATGGTGCCGGTCTTATCCAAAAGCAGCGTGTCGACATCGCCGGCGGCCTCGACCGCGCGGCCCGACATGGCGAGCACGTTGAAGCGCACCAACCGGTCCATGCCCGCGATGCCGATCGCGGAAAGCAGCGCGCCGATAGTAGTGGGGATCAGCGTCACGAACAGCGCGATCAGGACCACCACCGACACCGCGCCGCCGGCATAGCTGGCAAAGCTCGGGATCGTGACCGTGGCGAAGACGAAAATGATGGTCATGCCGGCGAGCAGAATATTGAGCGCGATCTCGTTGGGCGTCTTTTGGCGCACCGCGCCTTCGACCAGCGCGATCATGCGGTCGAGGAAGGTCGAACCCTGGGCCGCCGTGATCCGCACCTTGAGCCAATCGGAGGTGACGCGCGTGCCACCGGTAACGGCCGAACGGTCGCCGCCGCTTTCGCGGATCACGGGCGCCGATTCGCCGGTAATGGCCGATTCGTCGACCGACGCGATGCCCTCGATGACGTCACCATCGCTCGGGACGTAATCGCCCGTCTCCACCAGCACGACATCGCCTTGCTTGAGTTCGGCGGCTGGCACTTGTTCGAATTTAGCGCCGCTGGCGTCGGCAAGGCGCTTCGCCATCGTTTCCGTCCGCATGCGGCGCAGCGTATCCGCCTGCGCCTTGCCGCGGCCTTCCGCCACCGCCTCGGCAAAGTTCGCGAACAGTACGGTAAACCACAGCCACAGGGTGATCTGACCCGAGAACAGCGGATGGGTGCCGATCACCTTCGTGCCGCCGGTGATCAGATCGCGGACAAAGAAGATCGTGGTCAGCACGGACACGATCTCCACCACGAACATCACCGGATTCCGCATCAGCGTTCGCGGATTGAGCTTGCGGAATGCCGCGCCGATCGCGGGCACGATCAGGTTGCGTTCGAACAGCGGCAGCGGTTGCAGGCTGCGCTTGTAGAGGATCGACTGTTCGGTCTGGAGCGCCATGACGTATGTCCTTCGACGAAAGAGCGCGTTACGGGCCGGCGTAGAGCACGCCGTGATTCATCGCGACCTGCTCGACGACCGGACCGAGCGAGACGGCCGGGAAATAAGTGAGACCGCCAACAATGACGATGACGCCGACCAGCAGGCCGACGAAGAGCGGCCCCGTGGTCGGAAAGGTGCCGGCCGACGGCGCCAGGATCTTCTTTCCGGCGAGCGAGCCGGCCACCGCCAGGAGCGGCACGACGAAGATAAAGCGGCCGATGAACATCGCGGCGCTGAGCATGGTGTTGTAGAAGAGCGTGTTGGCGCCGATGCCGGCGAAGGCGCTGCCGTTGTTGCCCGTCGAAGAGACAAAGGCATAGAGGATCTCGGTAAAGCCGTGCGGGCCGCCGTTGGCGATGCCAGCGAGGCCGTTGACGTTGACCGTGGCAATGGCGGTGCCGATGAGGATCGAGAACGGCAAGGACAGGATCGCCAGGATCGCCATCTTCACTTCCTTGGCCTCGAGTTTTTTGCCGAGATATTCGGGCGTGCGCCCCACCATCAAGCCGGCGATAAACACGGCGACGATGGCGAAGCCGAGCATGCCGTAAAGACCCGAGCCGACGCCGCCGAAGATGATCTCGCCCAGCATGATATTGACCAGCGGCACCATGCCGCCGAGCGGCGTCAAACTGTCATGCATGTTATTGACGGCGCCGCAGGAGGTATCGGTGGTGACGGTCGTGAACAGCGCCGAATTGGCGATGCCGAAACGGACCTCCTTGCCTTCCATATTGCCGCCCGGACTCGCGGTGCTTGCATGTTGGTCGACATTGAAGTGTGCAAAGGCCGGATTGCCGGCCGACTCGGCCCAGTATGCGGTCGTCGTTCCGACCAGATAGAGGATGCCCATCACCGCGAAGATCGCCCAGCCTTGGCGTTGATCACCGACCATGCGGCCTAAGACGTTAGTCAGCGCAGCGCCGATGGAGAAGATCAGGCCAAGTTGTATGAAATTCGTGAGCGGCGTCGGATTCTCGAACGGATGGGCGGAATTGGCGTTGAAGAAGCCGCCGCCATTGGTGCCCATTATCTTGATCACTTCCTGGGAAGCGACCGGGCCTTGCGCGATTACCTGTTTGGCGCCATCGAGCGTCGTTGCCTCGGTGTAGGCGCCGAGATTCTGCGGCATGCCCTGCCAGACGAAGATCAGCGCAACCACGATCGAGATCGGCAGCAGGATGTAGAGGGTGATGCGAGTGAGATCGACCCAGAAATTGCCGATGGTTTTGGTCGTGCGCCGCGCGAAGCCGCGGATGACCGCGATCGCCATGGCGATGCCGGCCGCGGCCGAGACAAAATTGTGAACCGTGAGCCCCGCCATCTGAGTCAGGTAACTCATGGTGGTCTCCGGCACGTAGGACTGCCAGTTGGTGTTGGTGACAAAGCTGATCGCGGTATTAAGCGACGAGCTGGCCTCGATATTCGACTGGCCTTGCGGATTGAACGGCAACAGGCCCTGGACACGCTGCAGCAGGTAGAGGATGAGGAACCCGGCGAGCGAGAACACCAGCATAGCGAAGGCATAGGCGAGCCAGTTCTGCTCCTCACTTTCGCGGACTCCGCAAAGCGCGTAGAGGCCTCGCTCGACCGGCCGCAACACCGGCGAAAACAGCGTGCGCTCGCCGTTCACCACGCGCGTAATATAGCCGCCGAACGGGCTTGTCAGCGCGATCACGACCACGCTGAATAGCGCAATTTGGAGCCAACCATTAGCCGTCATAGCCCCTCTCCTCGTTGGACGGGCACAAGTCCTTGCTAAAGAAACGAAACTCCCGCACGCCGACGCGGGGCGGCAGCGCCACTAGAATCGTTCGGGCCGGATCAGCGCGTAAACCAGGTAGACCATGATCGCCACGGTCACGATCGCGCCAAGAATGTAATCAAACATCGCGGTCACATCCGATCGCACAGCGCCGCGTAGCCGCAGGCGCCGGCAAAGATGACGATCCCGAGTACGACGAATATCGCGTCAAGCATATCCCCGCCTTTCGACGGATAATCCTATCCGTCGCCAATAAAGGGGGTTTGCTTCATGTCAATTCCATACGGATTTTAGTCGTTTGTTATAAAGTCCGCATAAAGATTTTCTGCCGAAAAATAAAGAGCCCGGTAAATATCGACCTTTTATGAAAAGGCCGCGATTTCCGCATCGAATCTTTATGGCCGCCCCGTCTATTGCTGGAGGGGTCGCAATGCTGCAATTCGGTGTCTTATGTTCTCCTATAATCGAGACGAGATGGCGTCAGCCGCGGTAGAGCGCGCCCTTGGAGCAGCGGCGGAAGCATCCCCGCCGGCAGAGAAGACGTTGCCGGTCGTTTGCAGGCATCTCGGCCGCGTCATTATTGGCTGGCTAACCGCCATTATTGTCATCGAATTCGTGGTGAATCATTGGCGCGGGCAGCTGTGAGGGTGCCGCAAACTAAAGGGCGTCGATCGATCGCCACCCCACCTTCCGGGGACCGAGAGCGCCGCGGTCGATGTCATGGGCACCGTCTCCAGACGGCAGCGGTTGCCGTCTCTCTCCTGGTGATCGCGGTCCCGGTACCTGGTTAGCGGCGTCGGCCGAAGCAGCCGGCGTTGCGCTTCGTCCGTCACTCGGTGTCGAGAATCTTTTTGATCTTCTCGGGATCGACTTTGATTTCGATTCCGGCACGTTCGGTTTCGAGCGTCATCGCGACTCGCGAATCGCGCTCGCCCCAACCGCGGCCCATCGCTTCCGTCATTTCCTCGAGCGTGAGATTGGCGATCCGCATCGGCACGCCCAGTTCGCGGCCGAGCGCCGTTGCCAGGCTGACATCCTTATGTGCCAACTTGAGCATGAAATTGGGCGGCTCGAATTGACCGGTGAGAAAATTTCCGGCAAGCGCATCGAACGTGCGGCGCCGACCGACAGCCCCTTGGCGGACCGCTCGCCACAATTGAAGAGGTTCAAGCCCGGCCTTCACCCCGAGCGCCACGACTTCGGCCAACGCCGTGCTGATGGCATAGCCGGCGCAATTATGCACCAGCTTGGCAATGGTGCCGGAGCCGATCGGTCCGATGTACCGGGCTTGGTCGGCGACCGCTGTCAATATCGCCTCATTCTGGCGGTAGATCGACTCTTCGCCGCCGACCCAGATCGCCAATTTGCCGCTCGCGGCACCGGCCGGCCCGCCGCTGACCGGTGCGTCGAACATATGGCCGCCCCGCTCGGCGACGGCCGCGTGGACGCGCTTTACGACCGACAGGGAATTGGTCGAGAGGTCAAAATAGCGGGCGGCGCCGTGAATTCCGGAGAGGATTCCGTCCCTGGCAAAAACGACGCTTTCCACTTCGGGCGGACCGGGCAACGAGGTGAAGATCACGCTCGCGGCGCGCGCCACGCTCGCCGGCGTGTCGGCCCAGGCCGCGCCGCCGGAGAGCAGGGGCTCGGCGGCGCCCCGTCGAAGATCGTGGACGAAGAGCCGGTATCCGGCCTTCTGGAAATTGCCGGCGATTCGGGCACCCATCGTGCCCAGGCCGATGAAGCCGATTGTGGGCTGCTCCGCCATGCTTCTTTTCCTCAGATCTGCGGCTTGGCCATCTGTAGTTTGAGCGGCCATACGGTCCGCAACACGCCCGACTGCCACTCGACGAGAATGCCCATATTATAGATGTTGAGCCCGTTGGGCCCATACTTCACCTTGGTCGCAGGCACCGGCAGATTGTCGAATTCGGTATTGGCCAAGGCATCGCGAATCTTGCTGCCGTCGCGGCTCCCCGCCTTTTCCAGCGCCTGGCCGATGATGAGGCCGCAAGTAAAGCCGACCCCCAGCTGCTCGTTCCCGGGATGTGCCTTGGGATTGGCCTGCATGTAGGTGTCGACCAATTCCTTGTTGCCCGGCAGTTTCAAATCCGAATTCCAGGTCTCAACGCCGAAAAGACGGTCGGCCTGATTGCCGAGGGCGTTGATCACCGCTTCGCCATAAAACGTGCCGCCATTGACGATCGGCGTGTTGATACCGAGGCCGCGCATCGCCCGGATGATGAGGATGAGGTCGTTGGTGAAGGCGCCGAGGAAGAGAATGTCCGGCTTGTGCGCCATGATCGGCGCGATTGCCACCGACGGGTCTGTCAGACCCATCTGGTAGGGCGTCGAAAACAGTACCGGCAAACCAATCCGCTTGGCCTCCAAAGGCAGCTGCTTTTGCACCCCGAGACCGACGGCATCATTGCTCATGAAAATCGCGCAGTTTTTTGGCGGCGCGCCGGTGGTCGCTTTGTACATTTCGACGATGCCATCCATCGCCATGTTCCACACCGCGCTGCCCTGCGGCATGTATTTGAAGGTATACTTCATGCCGCGCAGCACGATTGGATCGGCGTAGGAATTCGTCACCAGGGGGACCTGGGCCTTTTCGCATTCGATCTGGGCGGCGAGGGTCATGGCGCTCGCGGTGGCGCCGGCGATCACCACCGCCTTGTCCTGGTCGATCATGCGCCGCGTGACGCTGGCCGCCTGGGCCGGATTTTCCGAGGTCGTGTCTGCGACCACCATTCGGAGCTTGGCGCCGCCAAGGGATTTGATGCCGCCCTTGGCATTGATTTGGTCGAAGGCGATGCGCAGCGCCGCGACAAAACGCACGCCGCCCTCCGCCAGACCGCCGGTTAGCGAGTTGGGCGCACCGATGACGACGTCCGGCTCGGCCGAACGCGCGAGCCGTGGTGCGCCCAAAATGGCGGCCCCCGCCGCCAGACGAGTGAGGGCTTGCCTGCGTGTCAAGGCCATAGTCGATATCCTCCCTTTTTGCCCCGCTCGAGGGCCTTCAAATGCCGAGATAGGCGCGCCGAACGAATTCCGAGTCTCGGAGACTGTCGCGGCCGCCAGCGAGCGCCACCTCGCCGTTGGCTAGGATGATTCCATCGGTCGCCAATTCGAGACAAGTGGCGTTCTGCTCGACCAGCAGAATCGTGGTGCCGAGTGCTCGGATCGTTGCCAGACGCTCGAACACCAAATCCGCCAGCACCGGCGACAGTCCCAGCGACGGCTCGTCCAGCATCAAGAGTTTTGGAAAATTCATCAACGCCCGGCCGATCGCCAACATCTGCTGCTCGCCACCCGAAAGGGTGCCGCCTAATTGCCGGCGCCGCTCGGCGAGGCGGGGAAACAACTGAAACACGGCGTCGAGAGCTGCCGTCATCGGCGCCTCGGTCCGTTCGGCGAGATAGCTGACGGACAGATTATCCCCGACCGAGAGATTGGCGAAGATCTGTCGACCCTCCGGCACGTGCGCGATGCCGGCGCGCGCAACCTGATTGGGCGCAGAACCCTGCAGGTCGCGGCCATCGGCAAAAATCCGTCCGCTTCGCGCCGGCACCAGCCCGGAGATGGCGCGCAAGATCGTGGTTTTACCGGCGCCGTTGGCGCCCAGGAGCACGAACACAGCGCCTTCGTCGACGGCGAACGACACCTGTCGCACGGCGACAAGATCGCCGTAGGCAACGCTGAGATCGCTGACCTCGAGCAGGCTCACCGCAGCACGCTCGCCTTGGTACCGAGATAGGCCGCAATGACCACTGGATCGTGCGCGATCTCGTTGGGTGTGCCATCCGCGATCACGGTTGCGTTGTTCAATACGACCAATCGCTTCACCATCGCGGCCAACACCGAAAGAACATGCTCGACCACGATGACGGTGATGCCGGTGTCGTGGTTGAGGGCGAGGATCTCGCCGATCATTTCCTCTGCTTCCTCGTGGGTGAGACCGGACAAACTTTCGTCGAGCATCAGCACCCGGCAAAATCCGGCGACGGCACGGCCGATTTCCACTTTCTTGCGGTCGGCAAGGGTAATCTCGGCCGGCATCCGGTCGGCCTGCGGCTCGAGCCGCAATCGTCGCAGAATGGCATCGACCTCGACGCGCCAATCGAGTCCCGGCTTGACGCATTGGCGCGCCGACACTGCGATGTTCTCAGCGACCGTCATCGATTCGAAAAGACGCACCTTCTGAAAGGTGCGACATAATCCGGCGCGACGGCGCAGGTGCGCAGGATCGCCGGTACAGTCGCGGCCGAAAAACGCAACGCGCCCGCTCGAGGGCGTCAGATTGCCGCTGACGATTTCGAACAACGTCGATTTGCCCGCACCGTTCGGGCCGATGAGCCCCATCACCTCGCCTTCGCGCACCCGAAACGAGACGTCGCGCAAAGCCACCAGCCCGCCGAATTGTTTCGCGATGTGGGTGACTTCGAGCGCGATTGCGGTCACGGACGCCATGCTCCCCGCGTTCGTCTGTCGAACAGACCCATAATGCCCTTGGGGGCGTACATCACCACTGCCAACAGCAACAGGCCGTAAACCAGAATATCGACCCCGGCAATGCCGAGTTTGGTCGACCCCCAGTTGGTCGATTCCGACAACAGGATCATGATTGTGCCGCCGATAATCGGTCCCCACGAGGTACCGAGTCCACCAATCAGCGCGGGAAGCTGAAGTTGGATCGCTTGCGACAAGCCAAACGCAGTTTCCGGGTCGATCGCCTGGTAGGATTGCATGTAGAGCGTGCCGGCAAACGAGGTCATGACCGCGCTCAGCAAGAGTCCCAGGAGCTTGGTGCGAAAGACGGCAACGCCTGCCGCGGCCGCGGCAGCCTCATCGTCGCGCACCGCTTTCATTTCTGAACCAAGACGGGTTCTCAGCACCCATTGCGTGATCCAGTAATAGGCGATCACGAAGGTGAGCCCCGCATAAAGAAATGGCGTCGGCGTTCGGGACTGCATGAACCACAACGAGTTGCCAAGGAATCGAAGCGCCAGTCCATTGTCGCCGCCGGTAAGGTCGACATAGTGGCGCGCCAGTTGATCGAGCGCCAAGGACACGGCAATAGTCGCCAGGGCGAAGAACACGCCGCGCATGCGCAGGGTCATCGCCCCCATCACCAGCGCCACCGCCACCGAAAGCACCCCGCCTGCCCAGATCCCGAGCCAGGGCGGCACAGCGTACTCGTTGAACAGGATGCCGGCGGCGTAACAACCGAGGCCGAGGAACACGCCATGCCCGAGCGACAGCAAGCCGCCAATACCCGCGACAATGTTCCAGGCCTGGCCGAGCGCGATGAAGATGAGCATCCGCACCGCGACGGCGATGATATAATCGTTGGCAAAGGGCAAAAACGGCAGCCCCGCGGCCAGCGCCACGGCAACCACACCATAGAGGAAGCTGCCCCGCAGCGGCGCTTGACGTTCGGTCGTGCCTTCGGGCGTCGCCCCGGCCGTCATCTTACTCGGACCTCTGGCCGAACAATCCGGTCGGGCGGTAGGCGATAAACACGAGAAGCAAGAAATAAAGCGGCACGTCCTGTAGTGCCGAGTTCCATAACATCGCTGTGGTTTGCTGAATCACGCCACAGAAAATGCCGCCGAGGAAGGCACCCCCCACGCTGCCAAGACCGCCGATCGTGGTCGCGATGATCGCGATTGGCATCAGGGTGAAGCCCTTCGTGGGATCGGTCGGGTAATAAGTCACCATAATGGTGCCGGCGATGCCGGCCAAACCGCAGCTCAGGGCGAACGCCGTCAAGTTGATGCGTTGTGACCGGAGGCCGACAATTTCAGCGGCCTCGATATTGTCGGCGACGGCGCGTACCGCCTTGCCCCACTGCGTCTTGCGCAGCAGCAGCTCGACCGCAATGGTCGCGACCCCGGCGACGAGGAAGGCGACGATCTGCGCCCGGGCAAAGAAGAACGGTCCAACCAGATCGTAGCTGCCGGCAAACATCGACGGAGCGCTGCGCGCATCAACGCCGAACACCAATTGGGCCGCCATCTGCAAAGCCAACCCCAGGCCGATTGCAGCCAACAATTGGTTGAGCGTGGTGTGCCCGACGAAACGGCGAAATACGATGCGATACTGCAGCGCCCCCAAAATCGCCATCAGCACGAAGCTCGCCGGCAAAGCCAGGAGCGGATCGATCCCGAGCAACGTCGAGGCGACCACGCCGACATACATGCCGTACATCACCAGGTCGCCATGCGCGAAATTGACGATGCGCATGACGCCGAATGCGAGGCTCAGCCCAATCGATAAGAGACCGTAGACCCCACCGACCAGAATTCCGCTAAGCACTGCCTGCAAAACGGGGAGCATCGTTGTTTCGATGCTCGACATGTTGTTGATCGAGCCCCCCTTCTTCCTCGCCGAAGCCGCCTACTTCATGGCCTGGACAAGGTAAAGCCGATTCTAGGCTTTACCCCACACTTTACGCGCCACCTCGACCACCAGCGCGAGCTTGGTGCGCTCCTGGTCGGGGCTGATGTCGTTTCCCAGCAATGTCGAGGAAAAGCCGCATTGCGGGCTCAGCGCCAGCGCCTCGAGCGGCAAATATCGCGCTGCTTCCTCGATGCGCCGCTGGACGAGATCGGGTGATTCCATCGTGCTGACCTTGGTCGAAATCAGGCCCAGCACGACGGTTTTGTTTCTGGGCACGAAGCGCAACGGTTCGAAACCGCCGGCGCGCTCGGTGTCGTATTCGAGAAGAAAGCGGTCGAAATCGAGCGCGCCGAAACATTGTTCGGCAATCGGCTCGTAGGAACCCTCGCTGTGCCAATAGGCCGAACCGCCGTTGCCGCGGCAGAAATGCATGGCGACCGTTATTTTGTCCCGATGCAAATCAGCGACCGAGGCATTATCGGCGGCGATGTCATCGGCCAGCGCCTGGGTCGGGTCGATCCCCAACGCGCGCCACTGCGACTGCACGCTCTCCATCAGATAGTCCGGATAGTGCGGATTGTCGATCTGCACGTAATCGACCCCCTCTTCGACGAGCGCCTTGATCTCGCCCCGGAGAATCGCGGCCACTGCCGCGAGCGCCTCGGAACGATTCGCGTAAACCTTATCCGTAACGCCGGGCTTGTACCCGCGCGACACCAGATAGGAGGCGGCGGGCAGCGTGACCTTCCACGGCCGGTCGGCCCGAGGCCTGAGAAAATCGGCCTCGGTCCTGGTGAAGCGCCGACGCTGTTTCAGCGGCTTGGTGATGATCTGCGCCTGCGCCGTTTGCGCCAGGTCGCGGTTGGCCCAGCGCAGTTGCACCGGCGGCGTGCCCCGCTCGAAACCGTCGACGGCGTAGACGAAATCGCCGGTCCAGCCGCCGCGCCGCAGCTCACCATCCGAGAGAACGTCGATGTCGACCTCCTTTTGCATGCGGATGCAGGCTTCGATCTCGCGATCCTCGAGCGCGCGCAGCTCGGCATCAGGCAGTTTGCCCTGGTCGTGCGCTTGATGCGCTTCGATCAGTTGCTGAGAGCGTTTCAAGCTACCGACATGGTCCGCACGAATCATTGGCGACATTCAGGATACCTCTTCTGACTTTCGTTCCCGGAGGCTAGGCCCCAGGTCTTACCTCAAATACAAGCTTGCCCTGAAGGTGACGGGCCTCGCTGATGCGGTGCGCTGCCACCGCCTCGGCAAGTTTATAACGGGTGATGGTGGGGGGCGACACGGCGCCGGCCTGAAGCAATGTCAGCATGCGCTCGAGATGGGCGCGGTCGCGATTGACCGCTGGCCGCAGCGTTTGCTGGTCGCTCGGCGGCTCGAAGCCTTCAGGCGCCGGCGCGATCCATATCAGCCGCCCGCCCGGCCGTAATACCTTGTAGCACCCCGCGCGCACCGCGCCGCCGACCGTGTCGAAGACGACATCGCAACCAGAGACCTCGGTCGTGAAATCCTGCTTGTTGTAGTCGATCACCTGGTCGGCGCCCAGGCGCCGGACATAGTCGTGATTGCTCGCGCTTGCCGTCGTGATCACGGTTGCGCCGAGGTGCTTGGCAAGTTGGATCGCAAAGCCGGCAACGCCGCCCGCGCCGCCCTGGATCAAGATTTTTTCGTTCTTCTGCAGCCGACCCGTGTCCTCGATGGCCCAGACCGCGGTGAGCGAGATCAGCCCCAGCGCGGCCGCCTCGACATGGCTGAGACGCGGCGGCTTTTTCGCGACGAGCCGCGCCTTGATCGCGAGTTTCTCGGCGTAGCATCCTTCGATGCCCTGATCGGTAACGCCGAACACCTCGTCACCGACGGCGACGTCGTTCACTCCGGCTCCGACCGCCCTGACCACGCCGGAGAAATCGCGGCCCAGAATATGCGGGAACTTGAGATTGCCGTAGCGTCCGCCGCCGAGCCGCACTTTGTAATCGGCGGCGTTGATGCTGGCGGCGAAAACGTCAACAAGGACGTCGCCGTCACCCGCGACCGGATCGGGCGCGTCGCCGTAGCGAAGCATGTCCGGCCCGCCATGCCCGGTCAGCAATACCGCTTTCATGCGCTAGAGCCCCATCAACCCGGCCTTGCGGCCGAGCTGTATACGGCCGAGATAGCCGGCGAATTCCTCGTATTGCGACGACATGTGGCCGCGATACATCTGCGCGTCGTTGAAGCAGCGCTGCAACCGGTTGCCCTTCTTGGTCAGGAACGAGCCGCCGGCGCGGAACATGAGATCGACCGCTTCGGCGGCGAGCTTGCCGGCCTGCTGGATCAACGCCCATTCGCCGATGCCTTCCTTGACGGCGAGCGGCCCGCCGCCCCTGGCCCAGCGCTCGCCGCGTTCCTTGTGGCGGCGCAGCATGCCAAGCAAGATCATTTCCGCCGCATCGGCCATCGCCAACGCCTGACCGAGCTTGCGCTGGTACCGGTCGCTGTCGGCGCGCAGCAATGTCGCATCCTCGTAGGTCTTCATTTTTAGCGCATATTTCTCGAATTCGTCGGCGGCGGCGAGCGCGGCGCCAATGACCGGCGCCGTGAGCGAGCAATGGAACGGCCCCATGAGCTGACCAAGGTACATCGGGTTGCCGTGAAGCCGTGTCCCCGGGGTACCGTCGCGATCGCCTTCCGGCAGATAGAACATGTTCCGCGACTGAACCACGAAACTCTCCGGCACCACCGCATTCTCGACGCGAATGCTGTTGGAGCCGCTGGAACGCATCCCCATGACCTTGTCGCCGCCCCAATCGTCGAGGATTCGGTATTGCGCGCGCGGCACCGCAGCCCAGACCGGCGGTCCCTCATTGCCTTGCGCGTCGAAACTGCGCGCGAGCCCGATGAAATGCGTCGAGTATGTCGAACCGGAGCAATAATTCCATTGTCCCGAGACCCGGAAGCCACCGCCTTGCGCCGCTTCGCAGCGGCTCCCTGGATCGAGCGCGCGCGCGGGACAAACGAAATGCCCGTCCTCGCCAAAGAGCAGACGCTGCCCTTCTTCCGGCCAGTGTGACGCCACCATCCAGCCATGCGAGGCGCCGAGCGCGAGGCACCAGGCGGTGCCCGGATCGCCGCGCCCGATCTCGATAATCACCCGGAAATAGGTGGCAAGGTCGAACTCGTAGCCGCCGAACATCTTCGGCGTCGTCATGCGGTAAAAGCCCGCGGCGGCGAACGCGCGATGGAGAGCTTCGGTATAGCCGCCGAGCGCTTCGGCCTCATCCGCCTGCGCCTGAACCATCGGTCGCAGCGCGACGGCTCGGGCGATCACCTCCTCGGCCGTGAGGCCGGGCTCCGGCTGCGGAATGACGCGGTGCTTTTCCGTGGCTTTCTTCAGGGCTACGGGGGCCATTGAGCTGCTTCCAATCGTCGATTGAATCGTCGCGCCGGTTGTATCCGACAATCGGGCGACGTTAAAGTGATAACGCCATGCCGTGAAAGAGCGGTGCCGTCGAGAAATCAGGGGAAGGGCAATGGATCCCACTCTCGAATTTGTGTTTCAGATCAGCGTGCGGTTCGCCTCGCGCGACCGGGTCGGCGTCCTGCCAAGCGGCGTCCGTCGGGGCTATACGCCAACCTCCGGCGGCGAGATCACCGGGCCGCGCTTGCAGGGTCGCGTCGTACCCAACAGCGGCGGTGATTTTGCCAGCTGGTGGCCCAACGGCGTGGTCGAATTCGACGCGCGATACATGCTCGAGGCCACAGACGGCACCTTGATCGTCATCAAGAATCGTGGCTTCCGCCATGCACCGGCCGACGTGCTCAAGCGCATGGAGGCGTTCGAGCCGGTCGATCACCGCGAATACTACATGCGGGTCGCACCATCTTTCGAGGCACCGGTCGGGCCCCACGATT
This sequence comes from Alphaproteobacteria bacterium, assembly GCA_030041335.1. Taxonomy (GTDB): domain Bacteria; phylum Pseudomonadota; class Alphaproteobacteria; order ATCC43930; family CGMCC-115725; genus JAATGI01. The sequence goes on from JASHOB010000149.1 coordinate 38,377, forward strand.
GGCTGACGCGAACGGTGTTCGTCGGTTCCGGCGACCGGCACTTGGATCATTCGATCTTTCGCTATTTTGCGGTGCGCTGAGGATCAGCCCCACAGCTCTTGGGACGCGAGCCTTGCGCCTTCGGTCAAGGCCCTGAGCTTTGCCCAGGCAATGCTCGGGTGAACGGTTCCGCTCGCGGCAAAGGTGGCGAAGCCGCAATCGGTGCCGGCAATGACGTTCTCGCGGCCGACCACGCGGGCAAAGCGCACGATGCGGTCGGCCACGGCGCGCGGATGCTCGACAAAATTCGAAACCGAATCGATCACACCCGGAATAACCACCTTGCCAGCCGGCAGCGCCGTCTTGCCAAAGACGCGCCACTCATGCTCGTGGCGCGGGTTCGCAGCTTCAAAGGAAATCATTGTCGCTCGCGACGTCAAAACGAGATCGAGGATGTCTGCGAGCGGAATGTCGTGATGGTGAGGGCCCGCATAATTACCCCAGCAGAGATGGAGCCGTAGCCGTTCCGGTGGGACGTCGCGGAGCGCATCGTCGAGTACCGCCAGGTGAAGGCGGACGATGTCGCGGAATTGGGACAAGGAACATTCGGCGAATTGATTGTTCCAACCCGACGCCAGGTCGGGGCAATCAACCTGCAAGTCAAAGCCGGCGGCGATGACGGCGTCATATTCCTCCTTCAGGACCGCTGCGAGTGCGCGCAGATAAGCCTCGTGGGTGTCGTAGTAGCGATTGCCGAGAAAGCGTGCCGCCTGACCGGGTGACACCGCAGTCATAAAGCCGCGGTCCGCCGCAATTCCCGCCGCCGCAAGCGCTGCCTTGAACCGGGTTATGTCGCGATCGACCGCATCGCGGTCGCGCCACGCCAGCGGCCCAGTGCAGCAAGGACGCGCGGCCACGACGCTGCCGCGGTTGAGGGTGGCGAAATAGTCGGGAAAATCCCGGGCATCGCGTGACACCGGGTGCATCTCCATCTCGCCGTCGAAGCCGGCGAGCCGGTTTTTAATGTAGGTCGAGTAATCGGGCTTGCTTTGCTCGCCGTCATTGAGGAGGTCAATCCCGATCTCCTCCTGTCGGCGAACGATCTCGGCCACCGCAGCCGCCGCAGCCCGCGCGAATAACGCGGGATCGACCGGTTCGCCACGCTCGCCGGCGCTCAGCAGGTCCAGCAATTCGACAGGTCGCGGCAGGCTGCCGGTATGAGTCGTCAGGATATGATCGCGCCTGCGCTGCATCAGCCGTTCCTGGTCGGCGGCGCCTGCACGTCCTTCTTGGTGTCGATCACCGCGGTATAGAACGCCCCGTCTTTCTCGCGCTCCTCGCAGATATAGACGTTTTGGACCGGCGTATGCGTCACCTTATCGAAACGGAACGGACCGCGCAGTGCCTCGAAGCGTACATTGGCCATTGCCTCGGCGAGCTTATCCTTATTGGAGGCATCGCCGTCCGTGGCCTTCAACGTCTCGTCGATGACTTGCATCGAGACATAGCCGTAGTCGGAGAACAAATTGGGATGTTCCTTGGTCTTGGCGTGGTAGTCGGCAACGAATCTCTTATTGATGGCGGAATCGATGCCGTCGGTATAGATGCTGGCGGACAAAACCCCCAAGGCGGCACGCCCTTGCTGTTCGATGGTTGAGGCGTCGACGAATCCGGCAAAACCGCACAGTTTCGCCCCGATACCCGACTGTCCCCATTGCTGCACGAAACGGATGGCGTGCGCGCCACCGGTCGAGAAGTTGTAGACCACCTTGGGAGCGAGCGAGCGCACCAGGGTCAAATAGGGACTGTAATCCGTGACCGTCGTCGGCACATAGATTTCCTTGACGATCTTGCCGCCCTTGGCGACGTAGGACTCCCTGATCTCGCGCGCGACGTCGCGCCCGCCGGCATAGTCTTCGCTCACCAGAACGATTTCCTTGGCGAGATGGTCGTAAATCCACTCGGCAAAGGGATGGCACAGCTGCCATGAGGAGAGCGAGGAGCGGAACATGTAGGGCACCCGTTCCCAGGTCAGTGCGTCGGTGCCGGCGCCCGACACCAGTAGAAACGCCTTGCTCTGTTTGACGTAGTTGAGAACCGCTAGGGCGATATTGCTGCCCTGTATGCCGGTCACCAGATCGACACCGTCGCTCTCGACGAAGCGTCGCATCTTCTCGAGTCCGATCTGCGGGTTGAATTGATCGTCCTCTTTCAGAATCTCCACCTGGCGGCCTGCGAGCCGATGGTTGACCTGGTCGAGATAGACCTCAACGCCGTTGAAGTTCCACACGCCGGTGGAGGCGGAAGGGCCGCTGAAAGTATTGAGAACGCCGATCTTGAGGGGCGCGGTGGTCGCCGCCAGCAGCGCCGGCGCCGATATCGCTTGCGCCAGCGCGACGCTCGCCACGGCCCCGCCGATTGCGGCGTCACGCCGCGTTATCCGTGTAGCGCCGCGAATGCGTCGTGCCATGTTTCCTCCCTTCAGGGTCGTTAGGGCAATGATGGACCGCTGCGCCATCGGCGGCAAGAATAGTCATCGACTTCGACCCGGCGGACGCGTCGCGGGTTTAGGCGCCCTTGCGATGAGGGGCGTCTTTTCGTCAGCCGCGCTGGCATGGGGAAGCGTCTCCCTCGAGCATTCTTTTCGGCGGCCTCTATATTTTATCCGCGCGGTTCGCCCCATGGTTCCCGCGGCATCGTTCCGGCACGATCGGGCGGCCGCGCAAAAAGCCACCCAAAGGGCAACGCTCAAACGCTGAGGTAATCCCGGAGCACGGTATCGTTCCCGCCAAGCTCGGCCGAACTGCCGGTGTAACAGATCTCGCCTTTGTTAAGAACATGGTGGCGGTCGCCGAGCGCCAGTGCCGTGCGCAGATTCTGCTCGACCAAGAGAATCGCAAGGCCCTCGTTCCTGAGACTCTTGATCGCCGTCACGATCTGCTGCAGAATCATGGGTGCCAGGCCTTCTGATGGTTCGTCAAGCAGCAGCAAGGTCGGATTGAGCATGAGCGCGCGGGCGATCGACAGCATTTGCTGTTCGCCTCCTGAAAGCTGGAAACCGAGATGGCCGACGCGCGCTTCGAGCACGGGAAAGAGGGCAAAAATGCGCGGCAGGGTCCACCGCCCTCGCCTCGTCCCTCGTGCGAACACGGTGAGATTCTCGACCACGGTGAGGCTGGGGAAGATGCCGCGTTCCTGAGGCACATAGCCGACGCCAAGCCGCGCAATCTCGAATGGTCGCAGCGCAGTGATGTTGCGCGCGCGGTAGGCGATGCGGCCGGTGCGTGGCTTCACGTAACCCATCGCGGTGAGGATCGTGGTCGTCTTACCGGCGCCGTTGCGGCCGAGAAGGCAGACCACTTCTCCCGCGCCGACGCTGAGCGAGACGCCGCGTAGCACATGACTGTCGCCGTAATAGGTGTGGATACCGTCGAGTTCGAGCATCCTCAGGCGCCCGGGTAATTTAGGCCCGGCCCTGGCGCCGGCCATCGGCATGCCTCGGCGCCGCGTTCGCCGGAATGCGACGCACCGGCTTGCGATCGCCCAACCAAACCGACGCGGAACAGTGCCGAGTCGGGACTCGAGCTCGGCATGCTAGTCCTCCATCCCGAGATAGATCTCGCGGACCCGGCGGTCGTTCCGAATCTCGGCGGGCGGACCGCTGGCCAGCACCTCACCGTAGTAGAAAACGGTGATGCGGTCGGCGACGGTGAAGACCACGTTCATATCGTGCTCGATCATCAGGATCGAGAGCGTGCGCGGCAGGCTGGCGATCAGCGCGATCATGCTTTTTGTCTCTGCCGGAGACATCCCCGAGGTCGGTTCGTCGAGCAAAAGGAGCGTCGGCTCTCCGGCCAGCGCCAGGCCGATCTCGAGCTGGCGTTGCTCGCCGTAAGACAGGTTGTGAACCGGGCGGCTCGCGTCGCCGGCGATATGGACCTGCGCGAGCAGAGCCTCTGCCCGGCGAATAACAGCGTGGCGGTGGTCGGCCAGGCTGAAGAAATCCCATGGCCGGCCACGCCGAGCCTCGACGGCGAGGCACAGATTCTCGAGCACGGTCAGGTTCGGGAATAGATTGTTGCGCTGAAAGGTGCGCGCAATGCCCGATTGTGCAATGCGGTTTGGCGGCCACTGCGTGATATCGGTGCCGCCTAGCAAGATGCGGCCGCGGCCCGCATGCAGCTGACCGCCGATCTGGTTGAGCAGGCTGGTCTTGCCGGCGCCATTGGGGCCGATAATGACGTGACGCTCGCCTTTGATCACCGTCAGGGTGACATCCTTGGTAACGACCAGGCTGCCGAAGGCGCAGTAGAGACTCTCGGTGCGCAGCACGCTCATGCCGGCACCTTCTCGCGGGTCATAATCCGCACCTGACGCAAGGTGCCCCAAAAGCCGCCGGGAAAGAACAGGACGCAGGCGACGAAGACGACGCCGATGATCGCCAGCCAGTGCTCGCTGTAGGTACTGACGAGATTCTTCATCAGAAGGAACGCGGCCGCGCCGAACACCGGTCCCAACAGCGTGCCGGCGCCGCCGAGCATGACCATGATGAGAATGTCACCGGACGCACTCCAATAGACCGCGTCGGGGGAAATGAAGCCGTTGAAGACGGCGTAAAGCCCGCCGGCCAGGCCGGCGACGGCACCGCCGATGGTGAAAGAGGCGAGTTTGTAGCGTCGGGTCGCGTAGCCGATAGCGAGCATGCGTGCCTCGTTCTCGCGGATCCCGATGAAGACACGGCCTAACGGCGAGGACACTAATCGGCGCAGTCCGAGAAAACACAGGACGAAGAAGAAGAGCGCGACAAAATACATCGTCAGTGAATTCGAGAGAGTGAAGCCGAAGAGGCTTGGCTTCACGGCAAGCCCGATGCCGTCGGAGCCGCCGGTAACATCGCGCCATTTGAGTGCAACCGAATAGACCAACTGCGAAAAGGCAAGCGTGAGCATGAGAAACGGAATGCCGCTGGCACGCACGCAGAAATAGCCGATGACCAGGGCCGCCAGGGCGGCGGCGCCGATCCCAAGCGCCACGCCGAACCAGGCATTGAAATCGAAGAACGTACCGAGGACGATCACGACATAGGCGCCGAGCCCGAAGAAGGCGGCATGCCCCAGCGACATCAGGCCGGTAAAACCGAGCAGCAGATCGAGGCTCATCGCGACGATGGCGAAGATGAGCAATTCGGTGACAAGGGAGCGCTGATAATCGGCCACCAGTAGCGGATAGATTACCAGGGCGGCGACGCCGATCAGGCCGATGGCGAGCGCTCGCCGCGACGGCAGCGGTGCGGCCGGGGTGCTGCCCGAGGGACTTGCTGCGAGGCCGTGTTTGATCCCGAACAGGCCTTGGGGCCGCACCAGCAGTACGATCGCCATCACCAGATAGATCAGAAACAGCGCCAGCTGCGGCATATAGGCGTTGCCGAATGTATCGGCCTCGCCGATCAGCAAGCTCCCGACAAAGGCGCCGCGCAGGCTACCCATCCCGCCGACCACGATGACAATGAAGGCCGGGATCAGGATTTCGGCGTCTTCGCCGGGATAAATGCCGAAGATCGGTCCGGCGGCAACGCCGCCCAGCGCCGCGAGCGCGACGCCGGCGCCGAAGATCGCGGTGAACAGCGCCGATATGTTGCACCCGAGCCCGCCCGCCATCGCGGCGTCATCGACGCCGGCACGAACCCGGGCGCCGAGCTGCGAGCGATCGAGGAACAGCCACAGCAGCAGGGCGATGGCGAGGCCGAATCCGATGAGAAACAACCGATAGCTCGAGAACACGCCAGTGCCGAGCGCTACGACGCCGTCGAAGACGGCGGGCGGCGGCAGAGCAAGCACGTCGCGACCCCAGATCGTCTGTACAGCGTCAAGAAAGATAAAGGTGAAGCCAAAGGTCAACAGCACCTGGTCGAGATGACCGCGCCGATAAAGCGGCCGCAGGAAGATCACCTCCATCGCGACGCCGGCGGCCACGATCGGCACCGGCGCGAGCAGCAAAGCCGCCCAGAAACTGCCGGTGAGCCGGTAGAGGGAGTAGGCGACATAGCCTCCCATCATGAAGAACGAGCCGTGCGCCAGGCTCACGACGTTCATCAACCCGAAGATCAGGGATAGCCCGGCCGCGGTCAGAAACAGCAGAACGCCATAGACCAGGCCGTTGAGGATCTGCTCCAGAAAGAATTCCATCGCCGTCCGCGGCCCCTCGGCAGTAAAGGCTCGTTATCAAATAAATTGCAATGGAAGTGAATCCGGGGGCCGCGAAGACAAGGTGATCCTCGAAGGGCGGGCGGCGCGACGCGCCAGGGTGCTACGGAACCTCGCGTGATCTGCCCTTAGCCGAAACCGGCACATGCTTCTCCTCGTGTCGCCCAAGTCCTGATCGGCGACCGGGTGCTGACGCGCGAACCGGATCGGCTTGCGGTCATCAAGGACCGGGTGAGAGCGTGCCGCGGAGTGAACCGTGAAATCGAGACCTCTCACGGGTGGTGACCGCGAGGGTTGCCGCGCAAGGCCTTCGGCCAACAGGCGACGCCACCGCAAGCGACGCCAGCTGGAGCGGCCGCATCATGTTTTCTCGCTCACCAACGGCAGGTAAACGACTTCGAGTCCGTGCTTGCTTGGCGTATAGACGATGCCTTTCCTCATCGCGTAGACATCAACATATTGCCATAGCGTGATGGTCGAGAGGTCCTCCTGCTCGATTTTCATCATTTCCTTGATGTAAGGCGCTTGTCTGGCGACATCGAGAGTCGCGTCGGCCTTCGCCAGCAGCGCATCGAGCTGGTCGTTCTTATACATGGCGAACATGCCCGAGTAAGCCAGCGACACGCCTTCGATCGGCGTCGAAAGATTGGCAACCGGCAGCCCGGCCACGCCGACGTATTCGCCCTTGGGATCGCGCGCGATGTGGCCCAGCATCTGCAGCAACTGGATGAGCTGAATGCCCTGAACCTTGCTGTTCACATTGAGATTTTGCTTGAGATAGAGAGCCACTGCTTCAGCCGTCTCCATCGTGCCGAAATAGACGCCGGTCGAATAATAGAGCGGCATGTCGAAACCATTAGGGTAACCCGCGTCGGCCTCGAGGCGCCGCGCCTCTGCTGGATCGTATTTGTAATCGATCAGATTCGGGTCATAGCCGATTTCGTCCGGCATCAGCCGCGGATAATCGGTCGGCATGCCGTGCAGCAAGCCTTTGACGATCGCATCGCGGTCGATCGCGTGAGCCATTGCTTTGCGGATGCGCAGATCGTGCCAGGGCGTGTGCGGGTTGGCGAACTGCATCTGGATCGATTGCGTGGGATGCACCGGCAGCTTGACCAGACTGAAGCCTTGGCTCTTCAGTTGGTCGTAGGCCGAATAAGGCGTCGCCATGATCAAATCGACCTCGCCCGCCTGCAGCTTCGAAACGCGGGTATTGTCGTCTTGAACGAAGACAAAATGGGCACGCTTGATTTGCGGCGCCTTGCCCCAATAGCCATCAAACGCCGCCAGATCGAGATATTCCGCCGGTTTGTAGTCGACGATCTTGTATGGACCGGTGCCGACCGGATGCTTCGTAAATTCCTTTTCGCCAACCCGATCGTAATAGCTCTTCGACCCGATGATCAGCGCGGGCACCAAAAGGAACTGGGCATCTGGTTGCTTGAAGCTGAATTTGACGGTGTAGGGATCGATCGCCTCGACCTTGGTGATGAATTTGGCGAAGCTCAGCGCATAGAACCATGTCTTCTTCGACATGCGTTCGTGACTCCACAAAACGTCGGCCGAGGTGAACGGATCGCCGGAATGGAATTTGACGCCATGGCGCAGGTGCATGACGATCACCTTGCCGCCGTCCAGAGTGTCCCAGGATTGAGCCAATGCGGGGATGGTGTGGCCCTCCGCGTCGGCACGGACCAGCCCCTCATAGACGTTGACCAGCGTCGCCAAGCCCTGCGGCGGATTGGTCGATTGCGTCATATCGAGCACATCGGGATCGGCGTTCATGGCGATCCGCAAGGGCGTCTGATCTGCCGCGAATAGCGGGCTCCAAGCGGCCACCGTGAATGCCGCCGCAATCGCCAAAATCGTGACCGGCCTGAACTTGGCTGCCATCGGCCTGCTCCCTTCGAAGACTGCTCGAGACCGTCTGTGCTGCGTCGGGGCCCGGAAGCCGCACGCTCAGATCGTCGGCATCACATGCTTCACATCGCGACACGCACTTCCGGCAGATACACGACCTCGAGGCCGTGCCTGACGGGACGGTAGGTGACGCCTTTGCGCATGGCATAGACGTCGACGTACTGCCACAGGGTAATGGTTTGCAGAACGTTCTGCTCGATCTCCATCATTTTGGCGATCAACGCACCTTGTTTGGCGAGATCGAGGGTGGCGTCCGCTTTTTCGTAGAGCGCATCCATCTGATCATCGTGGTTAAGCGCGAACGGCGCCTTGCCGTAGTAGGCGAGCGAGACGCCTTCGAGCGGCGTCGGCAGATTGGCGACAGGCAATCCCGCGACCGACACATATTCGCCCTTGGGATCCTTTGCCATGCGGCCGATGAGCTGCAACAGCTGGATCAGTTGGATCCCCTGTATCTTGGTGTTGACGTTGAGGTTCTGTTTGAGATAGAGGGCGACCGCTTCGGCGGTCTCTTGGGTACCGAAATAGACTCCGGTCGACACGTAGAGCGGCATGTCAAAGCCATTGGGGTAACCGGCCTCCTGCGCAAGTTGACGTGCTTTGGCGGGGTCGTATTTGTAGTCCTTCAGGTCGGGATCGTAGCCGAGCTCGTCAGGCATGAGCCGCGGATAGTCGGTCGGCACGCCGTGCAAGAGACCTTTCACAATCGCGTTCTTGTCGATGGCATAGGCCATGGCTTGGCGGACGCGGACATCGGCCCAGGGCGTGTGCTTGTTGATCAACGACATCTGAACGGACTGCGTCGGATGCACCGGAAGTTTCACCAGCGTGTAGCCGGCGTTCTTCAACTGATCGTAGGCGGCGTAGGGGGTCGCCATGATCATATCGACCTCGCCCGCCTGCAGTTTGGTTACTCGGGTATTGTCGTCGCTGACGAAGACGAAATGCGCTCTCTTGATCGCGGGCTGCTTGTCCCAATAGCCATCCCAGGTGGCGAGATCGAGATATTGCGCGGGCTTGTAGTCGACAATTTTGTAAGGACCGGTGCCGACCGGATGCGCTGCGAATTCCTTTTCGCCGACGCGGTCGTAATAGGTCTTCGAGGCGATAATGAGAGCGGGGATCGCAAGGAACTGGGCGTCGACCTGCTTCATGATCACTGTGACGGTGTAATCGTCGGGTGCCTCCATGTGATCGATGAAGCGCGCGAAGCCGCTGTAAAACCAGGTCTTCTTCAACATGCGTTGATGGCTCCACAGCACGTCTTGCGACGTGAAGGGATCGCCCGACTGGAATTTGACCCCGTGACGCAGATGCAAGGTAATGACCTTGCCGTCTGGCGAGACATCATAGGTCTCCACCAGGCCCGGCCGTTTGCTGCCGTCCGGATTGAATCCCCACAGGCCTTCATAGACGTTGGTCAGCGTCGCCAGCCCTTGGGGCGGGTTGGTCGACTGCGTCATATCGAGAACATCGGGATCGGCATTCATCGCGACCCGCAACGGCTTTTCATCCTGGGCCCGGACCAAATCAATGCTGCCGGCAAAGACGCCGGCAGCCATGACCGTCATGGCACCGAGGAGCGCAATTTTACTTGTCACATCCACCCTCCCTAGGGTTCGGCTATGTTTTGGCGCTGTGGTTGCTGTGGCGCCGGTTTGCTGCGTGGTTATCATATGCGTTTGTTAATGTCATATGGTTTTGCTTAACGTCGTCGCCGCCCTAAAGGGCCGGATTTCCGGCACCCGAGGCTGACGTTCCAGCCCGAGAAGTAGGTTTGGGCGCGCGAGAATGCGAACCGATTCAAGGGAGGCGGGGCATGAAAGAGCTTGCGGGAAAGGTCGCGTTTATTACCGGCGGTGGATCGGGCGTCGCTCTCGGTCAGGCCAAAGTGTTCGCCGAGGAGGTGGGGATGAACGTGGTGATCGCCGATATTCGGCAGGATCATCTCGATACGGCGCTCGCCTATTTCCGCGGGAAGAACGCGGCGGTGCACGGGATAAGGCTTGACATCACCGACCGCGATGCCTGCCGGAGCGCCGCCGCAGAGGCGGAAAGCCGGTTCGGTTCGGTCCAGCTTTTGTGCAACACCGCCGGCGTCAGCCAGTTCGGCCCGGTGGAAAAGGCGACGTTCGGGGACTGGGATTGGCAAATCGACGTCAACCTCAAAGGGATGATCAATGTGATTCAAAGCTTCCTACCGCGGATGATCGAGCGGGGCCAGGGTGGGCACATTGTCAACACGGCCTCGATGTCGGCGTTCGTCGCGCTGCCGAACACGGCGATCTATTGCACCACCAAATATGCGGTCCGGGGCCTGTCGGAGTCGCTGCGCATCGAACTCGGCAAGTTCGATATCGGTGTGTCTTGCCTGTGCCCGGGCGCCGTCAACACCAATATCCACGAATCGGTGCTGGCTCGGCCCGACCGGTACGGCGACAGCGGCTATTACGGCGCCGATCCCGAAACCTTCAAGCGCCTGAAGTCCGTCATCGAAGGCGGCTTCGACCCGGTCGCACTCGGCCGCGTTGTCCGCGACGCGATCGAGCGCAACGATTTCTGGATCCTGCCGTTCCCCGAGTTCATCCCGACGATGGAACAGCGTAACGGCGAAGTCATCGCCGCCTTGAACCAGTACGTTGACCACCCCGACTATGCGCGGCGCATGAGGCTCCGTGCCGCACAGGGCCGTCCGATGCCGGGCGCCAACTAACATGGCCAGGAACGACACCATCACGTTATTCGACTTGGTACTGGCCAGCGGCTGTACCATCAGCCCGTTCGTGTGGCGCACCAAATATGCGCTGAAACATAAGGGCTTCGACATCGAACTGGTGCCTAATGGCTTTACCGGCATCAAGGAACTGACGGGAGGCCGGTCGGAGCGTCTTCCGGTCATTGTCGACGACGGCCAATGGGTGATCGATAGCTGGAAGATCGCCGAATATCTCGACGCCAAATATCCGGACCGGCCGATGCTGTTCGCGGGCGACAGCATGAAGGTGCTCACCAAGTTCATCGACCAATGGCTGTGGCGCACGGCGATCCGCGTTTGGATTCGCTGCTATATTCTCGACTATCACGATCTGTCGATGCCGCGGGACCATGCCTATGTCCGCGAAAGCCGCGAACGCATCTTAGGCGGGCGACTCGAAGAACTGCAGGCGGGACGAGAGGAGCGCTTGCCACTGGTGCCGCCGGCGCTCGAACCGCTGCGTGTCCTGCTCAAGGAAACGCGGTGGTTGGGCGGCAGCCAGCCAAATTACGCCGACTATTGTATTCTCGCGGTGTTTTTATGGGCTGCGTCGGTGGCGAAGGTGCCGCCGTTGCACGACGACGATCCGCTGCGGGACTATATTGATCGCGGCTTTGAGCTCTATGGCGGGCTCGGTCGCCATCCCGGTATGCACACTTTGTTCGGCTTGCCGAAACCGGCGGTCGGGTAGGGAATCATGACGCTCGAACTTCATCATGGCGGCCCCGGCGCCAACTCGCTCAAGGTGCTGCTGACCCTCGCGGAAAAGAACATCGATTATGTCGATCATCGGCTCAACCTGGTGCGGTTCGAGCAGCACGAACCGGAATTCGTGAAGATCAATCCGCGCGGGCAAGTGCCGGTGCTGATCCATGACGGACGCATCATCACGGAATCGACCGTGATCTGTGAATATCTCGATGCCGTTTTCCCGGCGGTGCCGCTGCGCCCCAGGGACGAATACTGGCGCGCGCAAATGCGCATATGGACCAAGTTTGTCGACGAATATTTCTGCTGGTGCGTTTCAACGCTCGGGTGGGAGGCGATGGGCAAGCGGGTGGTGCGCGACATGCCCGAGGCAGCGTTCGAGGCCTTTGTCGCTCGTGTGCCGCTCCATGAGCAGAAGGTAAAATGGCGCAACGCGCGTCACGGCTTCGATCCGGCACTGCTCGCGGAGGAACGCCGTAAGATTCGCTTTTCCGTCGAGAAACTCGAAGCCGACCTGACGGAGCGCAAATGGCTGGCCGGTGACGAATACTCGCTTGCCGACATCTGCACCTACCCGATGGCATCTGCGGTGCCGCGGCTGATGCCGGAGGCGATGAGCGAAGCCGCGGCGCCGCGGGCGATGGCTTGGCTCCGCGCCATCGGCGAACGGTCCGCAACCCGGCAAGTTTTCGCCGGCGCGCCGCGGCCGACGCCTCTCAAAGCCGGAAACTAGACCAGAGCGGCGGCGGCTTTGCGGCGACGGATCCGGTCGGTGATCGAATTCAGCGCCAAAGCCGCCAACAGGATCGAGCCATAGGCGATCTGGATGTAGTAGATCGAAACCTGCGCCAGCGAGAACAGGTTTTCGATCAGGAACAGCAAGGCGCCACCCGCGGCGGCGCCAAGCAGGCCACCGCGCCCGCCGCTGAACGCGACGCCACCCAGCGCTACACCGGCGATCGACGTCAAGATATAGGGCGCACCCACGGTCGGGTCGGCCGAGCCAAGGGTCGCCGTGAAAACCAGGCCGGTCACCGAGGCGAGCACGCCGGCGATGACGAAGGCTACGATCCGCACCGCGGTGACGTTGACGCCGGCGGTGTAGGCCGCCCGAATGTCGCCGCCGACGGCGAGAAGATTGCGGCGGTACGCGGTTTTACCGAGCAGCCACCACAGCACGGCGATGATGACGAAGACCCAGACAATTCCCGGCACGCCGAAACTCTCGCCCGAGATGACCCGCATCCACGGCGGCGCGCTGCCCCCGGCAGTCGGCAGGACTTCGAGAGTCAGCCCCTGATAGGTCAGGAACGTGCCGAGCGTCGCGATGATCGGCTGAACCCGGACGATGGTGACGAGGAAACCATTCAATAGTCCCGAGGCAACGCCGATGCCGAGCGCGATCGTGATCATGGAGAACGGATCGGTGAGGCCGAGGCTCGGCAGCGTCACGGCGGCGATGGCGTTGACCAGGCCGGCGAGCGGTCCGACCGAAAGGTCGAGATCGCCATTGCCGGACATGATCGGCACGGTCTGCGCCCAGGTCGTGATGATAAAGGGCGCGGCTCCCAACAGGACGGGCCGCCAATTGTCATGACTGACAAAGATTGGGTTGGCGACGAAATTGGCGAAAAACAGGATGGCGAAGCCGAACAGCGCCGGCCAATAGTAGGCTTGCCGGTCGATCTTCAACGTCATAGCTGGCGCCCCGCCGCGGCCGCCTGTCCGAACATGGCCGCGATCAGCGCCTGTGCGTCCAAGCTTTCGCGCCCGATAACGGCAAACAGCGCATGGTTGTGAAAGACCGCGACGCGATCGCACAGCAGGCACAGTTCGGCAAGTTCGGTGGACAGCAACAGCACCGCGCCGCCGTCAGACGCGAATTGTTCAAGGATTTTGTATATGTCCTGCTTGGCGCCGAGATCGACGCCGCGCATCGGGTCGTTCAGCACCAGCGCGCGCGGCCTGAGCGCCAACTGCCGTCCGAGAAAGACCTTTTGCTGGTTGCCGCCGCTTAGGGCGGCGACCGGTGCCGTCAAACCGGGCGCGACGACGTGCGATTGCTTGATGAGGCGTGCGCCCTCGGCGCGGCGCCGAGCCTCGGCCAGCAGGCCGAAATGGGAGAAGCGGCGAAGCGCCGCTATCGTCAGATTATCGAGCACCGACAGCGGCGCGAAAATGCCCTCCGTCTTACGCTCGCGCGGCAGATAGGCGATGCCGGCACGCGCCGCGTTGCCGAATGAGGTGACGGCGCCCCGCTCAGTCTCGACCGCGCCCCGCGCGGGCCGCCGCAGGCCGGCGATGGCTTCGATAAAGGCAACCTGGCCGTGGCCTTCGAGGCCGGCGATGCCGACGATTTCCCCGGCACGAACGGTAAGGTCGAAAGCGGCGGATTCGGCACGAATCGCAACCCGCTTGGCCTCGAAGACCGGCGCGCCGATCGCGCGCCGGATCTTGGCCGCCACCGCGCCTTCGGCGGCCTCCGCCTCTTCATGCGTCGACATCAGCTCGAGCAGTGTTTCGGTCGAAGTTTGGCCCCGCGTCAGCGTCGCGACGCTGCGCCCGGAGCGCAACACCGTTGAACGATCGGCGATGTCGAGAATCTCGTCCATGCGATGGGACACGAACAGGATCGACCGGCCTTCGGCACGAAACCGACGCAACGCTTCGAACAGCCGGTCGCGCGCATCGACGTCGAGCGCGGAGGTCGATTCATCGAGCACCAACAGCCGCCACGGGCGGAGCAGCGCCCGCGCGATGGTGACGCCTTGCCGCTGCGCCAGCGACAGCGCCGCCACCGGCGTCTCGGTTCCCAAGGTAGCCATGCCGATGGTGTCCAGCGCCTGACGCACGAGCCGCGTTTCCTCGGCATTCGACAGCACGCGACGGAACAAATGATCGAGGCCGAGCACGACGTTGTCACGCACGGACAATTGATCGAGGACCAGCGTTTCCTGGAACACCGTTGCGATGCCCGCCTTTTGGGCGGCGCGTGGATTGTCGAAATTCGCGACCTGGCCGTTCCACACCAGCTCGCCGCCGCTTTGCGGCAAGATCCCGCTCAGGATTTTGATCAGTGTGCTTTTGCCGGAGCCGTTCTCGCCGACCAGCGCATGGATCTCGCCTGGCTCGATCGCGAAGGAGCAATCCGCGAGCGCGATCGTCTCTCCGAAGTTGCGCCGCAGGGCACGAAAGCTTGCTATTGGCGCCGGCGCCGTCGCTTCGGCCGATAGATGGTTGGTGGCCGCCACGCTCATATCTGCATTCTCACATGGGACTCGCGGCCGTAGATCGCGACCAGCATGACAATCAGGATACCGAGGCACACTTGCTGCGCGGCCTCGTCGAGACCGAGACCGATCAGCAACATCGTCAGCTCGGTGATGATGAAGCAGCCCGCGATGGTGCGCGCATAGCCGCCACGTCCGCCGATGATCGGCGTACCGCCGATCACTACTGCCGAGAGTGTGGTGAAGAGATAGGCGTCCCCGACCTGCGGATCCGCCGCGCTACTGAAGCCCGCCAGCAATATCCCGGCGACCGCCGATAAGCCGCCGCTGATGGCGAACACCACGGTCCACAGCAGCAGCGAGGGAATGCGAGCGAGTTCGGCCGCGCCGGGATTAGCGCCGGAAGCATAGCTCCAACGTCCAAGCACGGAACGCCGCTCCAGCACCACAAATACGACAACGAGCAGGATCCACAAAATCACCGAGCCAGGCAGCGGGATTGGCCCGGTCCAGCCGATCACCGAGACGAAATCGGTGACGAAATCGGGGACGCTGCCGCGGTTGTCACCCTTGGTATTTGCCCAGATCGCACCGTAGATAATGGTGCTGGTGGCGAGCGTCACAATCAACGAGCTGACCCGCAGGGTGCGCGAAATCAAGCCGTTGATGGCGCCGATGACAATGCCGGCGACGATTACGGCCGGCCCGATTATGAAGGGCGAAACGCCCTGACCGAAGGCCACCGCGAACGCTACGCACGCGAGCCCGATCACCGCCGGCACCGACAAATCGATACCGCCCATGATGATCGTCAAGGTCTGCCCGGCGGAGGCGATGCCCAGCAGACTCGCCAACAAGAGCAGCGAGCGGATGCTGACGAGATTGCCGTAACCCGGAATAACGGCGGCGGTGACGACGAACAGGCCGACCGCGATGGCGAAAGGCGCAAGCACATCAAGCCTATGTCGCAGCCAATTCATCGCTCACGCCTCGCAAGGCGATCCGGTCGGGTCGAAGTCGCGTATCTCAATGCCCCGACCCGACCGGCAATACAAGTCAAGCTCCGCCAAACGTTTCGGGCTTAAGGGTTAGGCTTGGGCTCGACCGGCTTACCGCCTTCGAAGAACTGGTCGAAATAAGAATCCGCAATCAGATGATGGTCAGGCGGATCCGCCCAGCAAGTGCTCGTCACCGTCATGCTCGGCTGATAGAGCTGTGCCGCACGGGCATCGTCGATCACGCTCGGGGGCATCCAAATCGTATTGACGATCGGTTTCTGCCCGAAAAGCATCTTGATGGCGATCAGAAACGCCTCATAACCCATCGAACCGCCGCCGGCGTTGCCAGACAGCGAGTGCAGCTTCTTGTCGTGCCAATAGGCGATATAGGCGCATTCGTTGGTACCGTCCGCCTGCATGGCGAGTGGCCTTCCGGATTGCCGCAGCGCCTCGTCGGCGGCAACGGACATGTCGCCGTAGGCGATGATGCCGTCGAGCTTCTGCGGATGGGTCGCGAGCCACTTTACCATCTCGGTCTTGGCTGTGGCCTCGTTCCAGAAGCCATAGACCGTGCCGACGAGCCGAATCTCAGGATATTTCGCCAGCACGTCCTTCGATCCCGCCTCGAGCGAGACCGTCGTCGAAATACCTGGCACGCCGCTCAGAATGAGGACGTTGCCGCGATGGTTGATGGCGTCGGCCACCCATTGCGCCAGCACCTTGCCGGCGACATAGCCGTTGCCGCCGATATTGATGGCGTCGTTGCACTCCGCCGCGGCTTGAACCGTGATAACCAAAACGCCCTGTTCATGCGCGTCGTGCATGCCCGAGCACAGACCGACCGGATTGCTCGGGATGGTGAAGATCACGGTGCAGCCCTGCCGGTGCAGATTGTTGAACTGGGTGAGCTGGACGTTGATGTTGTTGTTGGAATCGGTGACCAGGACCTCCGCCTTCGTTAGTCCCGCGGCGTGATATTGCGCATTGAGCTTCTTCAGCTCGTTATAAAGATCGGTGCGCCACGAGGTTCCCAGCATGGAGTCGTTGAAGCAAAGCTGCCAAGGCGGCGGCGGCGGCGTCCAATTCTGGTAAGGATTGTCGTATATTGGAGCGAAATACCAGTAGTGGTCGTAGTTGGGACGCGTCTCCGCCGGCAGTTTTGCCATTGCGGTTTGCTGTTCAGCCGCGGCCGGCGCCGGCGGCGCGTTGGCGGCCTTGCCACTATTGCCGGCGAGACCGAGGACAAACGCCGCCGTTGCGAGCAATACCGCCGCCCGCATCGCCACATACCAAGGTTTCATGCCACCTCCCAATGGGTTTTGTCCTTGAAGGCGGATGGGCGACAGTTGAACTGCCGCCCATCCCCAAACTACTCGTTCACGTTGGGATCAGGGGTTTGGTTTGGGCTCGACCGGCTTGCCGCCCTTAAAGAACATGGCGATATAGGAATCGGGGGCCAGGTGATGATCGGGCTCGTCCGCCCAGCACGTGCTGGTCGGCGTGATACCGGGCCAGGCTGCATAAAGCTTTGCGGCGCCGGCGTCGTTCAGCGGCGGCAACGGGAACCAGATCATATTCGTCACCGGCTTCTGCCCGAACAGCATTTTGATCGCGACCAGGAACGCCTCATAGCCATTGGAGCCGCCGCCGGCCAACAACGCCAGGCTGTGCAGCTGCTTGTCATGCCAATAGGCGATGTAGGCGCACTCGTTGGTACCATCGGCCTGCATCACCGGCGGGCGGCCCGATTGGGCGAGCGCCTCGTCGGCCGCGACGGCCATGTCGCCGTAGGAAACGATACCGTCGAGTCGTTGCGGATGCGTCGCCAGCCATTTCACCATTTCGGTTTTGGAGGTGGCCTCGTTCCAGAAGCCATAGACGGTGCCGACAATCTTGATTCCCGGATACTTGGCCAAGGCGGCTTTCGATCCGGCTTCGAGCCCGATGGTCGTTGAAATCCCCGGCACGCCACTCAGGATCAGGACGTTGCCCTTGCCGTTCAGGGCCTTGCCAACCCAATCCGCGAGTTCGCGGCCGCCATAATATTGGTTGCTGCCGACATTGATGGCGTAGTTGCAATTGACCGGTGATTGAACCGTGATGTTGATCACGCCCTTTTCCAGGGAATCATGCATCCCCGCACACAGGCCCGTCGGGTTGCTGGGTGTCGAAACGATGACGTTGCAGCCTTGCCGCGACAGGTTGTTTAACTGAGTCAGTTGAACGCTGATGTTGTTGTTGGAATCGGTCACCAGCACGTCGGGCTTGGTCAAACCGGCGGCATGGTATTGGGCGTTGAGCTTCTTCAACTCGTTGAGCAGGTCGGTGCGCCACGAGGTGCCGAGCATGGAATCATTGAGGCAGAACTGCCAGGGCGGCGCCGGCGGCGTCCAATTGGCGTAAGGATCGGGCGCGACCGGAGCGTTGTACCAATAATGATCGTAGTAGATGCGCGCCCTCGGCGGCACCGTCGCCAGCGCCGTCTGCTGCTCCGCAGCGCTCGGCGCCGGCACGTCATTGGCCGCCACAGCGCGTTCGGCGCCGATCGCAATGATGCCTGCCCCAGTCAAGGTCAGGACAAACGCGCGCACAATACTCCATAATTTCATGACAATTGCCTCCCTCTTTGGCATTTGCGGGCCGATCGAAGCCGGCGCCATTTCCTAAATTTTTCCACCCCTATTAGACGGTTACTTGGATTGCGTCAATTGAACCTGGAATCCGCTTAGCGCCCTCCTCTCGATGCTTGAGCATAGATCGGGTTCGAGGTCAGGAAACCGATCGCGGCGGCGCGTTCCCGATTGATCGGCTCCTCGGGAAAGGCGTCGAGCATGGCCTCGCAACGCTGCCGGACCCCGTCCTTGAATTCGGGATGGGTGAAGATGAAGAGGTCGTTGCGTTCGACGCCGCGCCGGACGCGCTCGCCGGCTTCCTCGTGATCCATCCACAGCGGATTGTTCGGCCGTTCACCGAGGCGCTGTTCGAACTCGACATAGCCGCTGTTCCGGCGGAAACGCTCTGGCCGCAACCGCCCGGTTTGCGCGATATTGGTCTGCACCGGCCCGGGGCAGAATGCCGAGACGCCGATATTGTCGTCCGCCAGTTCACCGCGCAGCACTTCGGATAGTGCCATCACCGCCGCCTTTGCCGCGATATAGATGCCGGCGCGCGATATCGGCAGCACTGCCGCCATCGACGCGGTATTGACGACGTGGCCGCCTTCGCCATGCGCCAGAATCCGCGGCAGGAATTCCTGGATGCCGTTGATGACGCCGTTGAGATTGACGTCGAGGCCCCAATCCCAATCGTCGTACTTCGCCAGCTTGAGTGGTCCACCGATGCCGATTCCGGCGTTGTTGACCAGCACGTGAACCTTGCCGCAAAGCCTCTCCGTGGTCGCGGCCGCGGCGGCCATCGCGGCGCGATCGGTGACGTCGAGATGGAGCGGATGAACGGCCTGGCCGCGCGACGTGAAAGCGGCAACCGCGTGGTCGAGATGATCCTGCCGGATATCGGCGATGACGATCGTCATGCCGGCATTGGCAAAGGCCTTGGCGATGCCGAACCCGATGCCACTGGCACCGCCGGTGATGAAAGCAGCCTTGCCGCGGAGATTTTCCATTCCGCTCAGCCCCACAATTCGCGGCTGGCGAGCCGCGCACCGGCGACGAGGGTTTCGAACTTGGCCCACATTACCGTCGGATGGACGCGCTGGATAAAATCGACCTGAGCGAAGCCGCAATCGGTGCCGGCAATGACGTTCTCGCGGCCGACCAGTTTGGCGTAGCGGATAATGCGATCGGCGACGACCCGCGGATGCTCGACGGTGATGGTGTGATGCGTCACCACCCCGGGGATCAGAATCTTGCCGGGCGGCAACTTGATCTTCTCCCACACCCGCCATTCGTGTTCGTGGCGTGGATTGGCGGCCTCAATCGAATAGGCCTGGGCGCGAACCTTCAGAACCAGGTCGACAATGTCCTCAAGCGGCGCGTCGGCGATGTGCGGCACGTGCCACGAGCCGAAGCAGATATGATAGCGGATGCGGTCCTCCGGAATCCCCTCGAGCGCGTGGTTGAGCGCCGCGACGCGCAGTTCGGCCCATTCGCGATATTTTGCCGGGCTTTGCTGCACCAGATGATCGTACATGTTGGCGAGCACGGCGTCGTCGACCTGGAGGATGAAGCCCGCCTCGTGGATCGCGCGATATTCCTCGCGCAGGGCATCGGCGATGGCAAAGACGTAATCGTGCTCGGTCGGATAGTACTCATTGACGCCATCGAAAGCCGTACTGGCAGGCGCCACGGCGGTGAAGAAGACTTCCTCGACCTTGGCCGAGTGCGCCGCCGCTTTGAGATTCTCCATGTCGCGCTTGATGATGGCGTGGCCCTTGTACTTGATAGGACCGACGCAGGCTTCGGTCGGATCACCGGTTTTCACTCGCGGCATCTCGACTGCGATCGCGTCGAGGAACCGCTCGCGGTCGCGTCCAAGCCAGTAGACCGGCCGTAACTGGTTGGGACGAACCTCAAACCCGGTGACGCGCTCGAGGATGTAATTGGCCCAGCTGCCCTTGCCGTATTCGCCGTCGTTGACGATGTCGAGCCCGATGCTGGCCTGCTGCTTTACCACCTCCGCCACCGAGCGGCGCAGCAACGTATCGTAGTCCGCCTGCCTTGCCGGCTGTTCCATCGCCGCCTTGGCGCTGTCCAACAGCGCCTGGGGCCGGATCAGGCTGCCGACATGAGTGGTCAGAATGCGGTGTTCGCTGCGTTTCACGTCGCCCCTCCCGGATTTTGTCGCGGATTATGTATCCATACTTTTCGACTTTCTAGCCCAGAATCGAGTTTTCTTGCCGATTCTTGTTTTGCCGGCGATGATATTGGATACAAATGCCAGGGGAGGAGGTCGCGATGACGAGCGAGGCCAATAAGGGGCGGCACGGGATCGGCCGTCGCCGCGTCCTCAAGACCGGTGCGGCGGCAGGCGCGGCGGCACTGCTCCCGGGCGTTGCTATTGCGGCGGATGCGCCGCGACACGGCGGCACGCTGCGATTGGCGATGCCTTACAATCCCGCGTCCGTCGATCCGATGACCGGGCGCAACCTCACCGATTTCAACGTGCTCTATGCGGTGTTCGACGCGCTCATTGATTTCAATCCCATGACCTTGGAGCTCAAGCCCGGGCTTGCCAAATCCTGGCGCTTCTCCGATCCGAAGACCCTGGCCCTCGATCTGGTCGAGGGCGTCAAATTCCATGACGGCGCCACTTTTGACGCCGCGGTGGTGAAGCTGAACATCGAACGCTACAAGTCGGACCAGCGCTCCAACGTCAAGGCCGACCTCACGGCGGTCGACGGCGTTGAAGTCGTCGCCGCCAACCGGGCGATCCTGCACCTGAACAAGCCGAACGCCGGGCTGCCAACAATCCTTACCAACCGTGTCGGTCTGATGGTATCGCCTAATTCGATCCATGCGGGCGGCAACGTCGATCGCAAGCCGGTCGGCACCGGCCCCTTCAAGTTCGTCGAATGGCAGGACAATGCCAGCTTCACCCTGGCGCGGAACGACCATTATTGGCGCACCGGCTTGCCCTATCTCGACGCCATCGACATGCGCATTATCAGCGAACTCAACACCGCGGTTCGCACCGCCCTCACGGGCGAGACCGACCTAGCGATCGATCTCGCGACACAGCAGCGTGCCATCGCCGGGCGTTTTCCGGGCGTCAACATTATCGTCACGCCGTCGCTGGTGTTTCTCGGCGCCTTCCTCAATTATGCACGGCCGCCGCTCGATGACGTTCGTATCCGCCAGGCGCTCAATTATGGTGTCGATCGCGACCAGCTGAACCAGGTGATCGCTTCCGGTCTCGGGCAGCCCACCAGCGCAATTCTGCCCAAGGAGCATTGGGCCTGCGATCCAAGCACCGTTCACTATTACCGCTACGATCCGGCCAAGGCACGTCAGCTGCTAAGCGAGGCGGGTCATCCGAATGGCATCGAGATCGAAGCCTGGGGTTGGCCCGACCAGATCTCGATGCAGCGCCAGGAATTGATACTGTCGCAGCTGGCGAAATCCGGCATTCACCTCAAGCTCACGCCGGTCGCGCCGCAGCAAGCGATGCAGAACTTCATGCTGGAGAAAAAAGGCGCGATGCTGTTGAGTCCCGGCGGCGGCTTCCCCGATCCGAGCCAGGCCTACGAGGCGCTCTTCGGCAAGACCGCGCTCAGAAACGCCGGCAAGATCGAGCTGCCGGGCTTCCGCGAGCTGCTCGACGCGACCATGGCGGCGCCCGACCGAGCGACGCGCAAGGCCGCCTTCGCCAGGCTCCAGCGCTTTGTCATCGAACAGGCGCTGCAACTGCCGCAGTTCATCGGCCCCGGCATCGCCGTGGCCAGCCCCAAGGTCAAGAACCTGGCCTACGGTCTGCTGTTGACCCCGAAGTTTCAGGAGGTGTGGCTGTCGGCCTGACGTCCAAGGGGGAGACGATGACGGTGGCATCGCCCGGGCTCCAAGATCCGGTATCGCCGGCCGACCGGCTGTCGCGCGAACAGTTGCGCGTCGGTATTGCCTCGTTCTTTGGCAACGCGGTCGAGCAGTATGACTTCTTCGGCTACGGCACCGGCGCAGCGCTCGCCTTTCCATCGGTTTTCTATCCCAATGTTTCGCCGACGCTTGCGACATTCCTGGCGTTCGCCACCTTCGCCGTCGGCTATTTCTTTCGCCCGCTCGGCTCTGTGGTGTTCGGGCACCTCGGCGACCGGCTGGGGCGCAAGCGCATGCTGATTGTGACGCTGCTGATGATGGGTATCGGCAGCACGATCATCGGCTTGATTCCAAGCTATGCCGCGATCGGCGTTGCCGCACCGCTTATTTTGCTGGCGATGCGCGCCATCCAGGGCTTCGCCATCGGCGGTGAGGGCGCAGGTGCGGTGCTGATGGCGGTTGAGCACGCGCCGCTGCGTCTTCGGGGATTACTGGGCGCATTCCCGCAGATCGGCGTTTCCGGTGGCGTGGTCGTGGCTAATTTGATTTTTCTGCTGATGAGCGTGCTGGTGACCCACGACCAATTCCTGGCCTGGGGTTGGCGCGTCCCGTTCCTGTTCAGCATCGTGCTCGTCGCCATCGGCACCTATATCCGGCTGCGGATCGCGGAAAGCCCGGTGTTCGAGACCATGGTGCAGCGCCGGGATATGGCAACCGTGCCGATCGCGACCCTGTTCCGGAACCGCTGGAAGCCGGTGGTGCAGCTGATCGTGGCGCTGTTCTATCCCAACACGCAAGGCTACATCTTCATCTTCATGTTGGCGTACGGCACGCGCGTGCTGCACCTGCCGCAACCGATGTTGTTGGCCTTTTCGATTGCCGCCAATCTCTGCGAGGTGCCGCTGACGCTTTACTCCGGCTTCATCTCGGATCGGTTCGGGCGCAAGCGGGTTGTGCTGATCGGCCTGGCGATCGGCGCCGTTATCGGCGGCGCATTCTTTCCGCTGGTCGATACCCGCGAGCCGGCATTGGTGTTCCTGGCGATGCTGGTGATGCGTCTCGGCATCGCCACCATGTACGGTCCGATTTACACAATGTTCAGCGAGCAATTCGATACCAACGTCCGCTTCAGCGGCATTGCGATCGGAAACGCCATCTCGGGACTGATTGGTGCGCAGATTCCGGCCGTGGCGGCGCTGATCATGACCGGCAGCGGCGGCACGAGGTCGATGTCGATTTTCCTGTTCTGCGCCTCCGCCCTTGCCTTTATCAATGTGGCGCTGATGCGGGTGGAAAAACGCGTCGATCTGTCCAATCTCGAAGCGGAGTAGACCATGACTGAGACCGATTTGTTCGAGCCGATCGCAGTCGGCCGCTATCGCTTCACGAACCGCATGGTCATGGCGGCGATGACGCGCAACCGCTCGCCCAACGAAATACCGGGCGATCTCAATGTCGAATATTATGGCCAGCGCGCGACCGCGGGGCTGATCGTGGCGGAATCGACCGCGATCTCCGAACAAGGGCTGGGCTGGCGCGATTCGCCTGGTATCTACAACGCCGCACAGATCGCGGGCTGGCGCCGTGTCACCGACGCGATCCACCGCAACGGCGGACACACTTTTCTTCAGCTCTGGCATTGCGGCCGCTGCACGCACCCGGATTGGCGTTCCGACAAATCGGCCCCGGTCGCACCATCGCCGATCCGGTCGATCGGCGGCATGACCATGGCGGGGCGCTGGGAGCAGCATGCCGAACCCCGCATGCTTGAGCTCGAAGAGTTGCCGGGTATCGTGGCACAGTACCGCCAGGCCACGGCAAACGCCTTGGCGGCCGGTTTCGATGGCGTCGAAGTGCATTCCGGCAACGGCTACCTGATCGACCAGTTTCTCCAGGATGCCAGCAACCAGCGCACCGACCAATATGGCGGCTCGATCGAGAACCGCTGCCGACTCTTGTGGGAAGTGCTCGATGCCGTCGTCGGTATCGCCGGCGCCGACCGCGTCGGCATTCACATTTCACCGACCAACGTTCATCACGGCATTTCCGACAGCGATCCGGAAAAATTGTTCGCCGTCGTCAGTGAAGGCCTCGACGGCTACGGCCTGGCCTATCTCAATGTGGTCGAGGGGGCGACCGACCCGACGGAGAAGGAAATCCCCTTCGATTGGGAACGGCTGCGCCGGCGGTATCGCGGCATTTACATTGCCAACAACAACTACGATCGCGTTCGTGCATTGGCGGCGCGTCGCCACAATCGTGCCGATATGATCTCGTTCGGCCGGCTCTATATTGCTAATCCCGACCTGGTCGAACGTTTCCGCCGCGACGGCCCGCTCAACGAACTGAAGGTGCCCTCTATCATCGCCGAGGGCGCGAACGGCTACACCGACTATCCGGCGCTATCACTGCTCTGAAGGCGGCAGGATCACCCACTCCTTGCCGTCGAATCGCTCCGTCTGCATGTCGTCATAGAGTTCGTAATCGTGCGGGTTGTTGCCCAGGGTTCCATACACCATGGGCAGGTGAAGGTCGTGCAGTGTCGTCGCCTGTCGCACGATGTTCTCGCGAGTCAGATCGCTGCCGCATTTCCTGAGGACATGGACCAGGGTGATCGCCTGTGCGTAGGCGGCCACAATGTTGGCGTCTGACGGCACCGCTTCGGGATCGTACGTCTTCTCCCAGGTCAGGAAGGTCTTCAGTTCGGGCGAGCTCTTTAGTTTGGGATCGTTCGGGTCCTTGAGGAAGGCGTGCGAGATGATGCCGATTGAACGCTGCAATCCGGCGAGCTTCAGCATGCCCTCGAGGGACTGACCGGTATAGTCGAGGAGCCGCAGCGGCTTCCAGCCGATCTCGTCGGCCTTACGAATGGCTTGCGCGTCGAACTTGGAGAGCGCGATGAGATAAAGCGTATTGGCGCCGGATTGCTGCAGCTGGATGACCTGGGAATCCACGGTGGCGTCGGTCGGCTCGTAACTCGCTTGCGCCACGACCATGCTCGTCGCATTGCCGCCGAGCCCGTCCATCAGCCCCGCGACATGCTCGCGGCCGAACGCGTCGTTCTCATAAAGAATGCCGATCTTGGCATTGGGCGCGTGCTTCAGCACGTAGCGTGCCTTGAGATGGCCGTCGAGATAGTAGGTCGGATACCAGCCGACCACCTGTGGATTGTTTTTCGGATCGTAGAAATTGCGCGAGCCGGAGATCGGAAACAGAAGCGGGACACCGCGCTTCTCGAGGTAAGGGAGAATCGCCAAGTTCGTCGGATCGCCCGTGGTGCCGAACATGAAGGCGACATGATCATCCTCCACCAAGGTCCGGGCATTGGCGACCGTGCGCGCTGGATTGAAGCCGTCATCGAGGCTAATCAGCGCCAGCTTGCGCCCGTTAACGCCGCCATGCTCGTTGATCATTTTGAAATAGTCGGCGTGCGCCCTGGTCATGGTGCCGACCACAGCGGCGGGGCCGCTATAGGCGGCGCTCTGGCCAATCTTGATATCGGTATCGGTAACCCCCGGCGCGTATTTTTCGCCC
This sequence comes from Alphaproteobacteria bacterium, assembly GCA_030041335.1. Lineage (GTDB taxonomy): Bacteria > Pseudomonadota > Alphaproteobacteria > ATCC43930 > CGMCC-115725 > JAATGI01. The sequence continues at coordinate 64,192 of JASHOB010000149.1, forward strand.
CCCGCGGTGGCTGCCGTCGCGCCGACAGCCAGGATCGCCGCCGCCAAGACCGGGGCGAGCGAACGCGGCGGCATGCGTCGTTTGATCATGATCCTCCCTCGCGCGTATGTCGCGGTCATGTGCGGCGTCGTTGCCGAAAGGCCGGCACGCCATGTTGATTTTCCATCACTCGGGAATCAGCTGCCAGCGCGTGCCGTCAAACTGCATCGGGTGCATCGATTTGAACGGCTCGTAGTCCGTCGGGCTGGTGCTAAGCGTGCCAAGAATGAGCGGCACCTGCAGATCGTGCAGATTGGCGGCCTGGCGCACAATGTTTTCCCGGCTCAGATCGTCGCCGCATTGTTTCAGCACTTGGACGAGCGTGAAACCCTGGCCATAAGCGGTGATGATGTTGGGGTCGGTCGGATCGGCCTCGCGATAATATTTTTTCTCCCAGGCATGAAACGCGACCATGTCGGGATCGTCCTTCCACCGCGGATCCTTAGGGTCCTTGATGAAGATGTGCGAGATGATGCCTTTGGAGCGGTCCAGCCCCGCCAGCATCAGCGTGCCGGTGATCGACTGTGCGCCGTAGTCGAGAAGACGCATCGCCTTCCAGCCGAGATCGCTGCTCTTGCGGATTGCCTGCGCCGCGAATTTCGGCAGGGCGATGATATAGAACACATTCGCACCCGACTGCTGCAGCTGGATCACTTGCGATTCGACCGTGGGATCGAACGGCTCGTATGTGGCTTCGGCAATGATCAGATCCTTCGCCTTGTCGCCGAGACCGTCGCGAAATCCGTGTTCGTGCTCGCGCCCGAACTCGTCATTCTGATAGAGGATCGCGACCTTGGCGTGCGGCGCGTGGGCCAGCACGTATTCCGCATTCATCACCCCGTCGAGGTGATAGGTCGGGTACCACCCGATGATCCAGGGATGGTGGGCCGGATCATAAAAGGCGCGACTGCCAGAGATCGGAAACAAGAGCGGCACTCGCATCTTTTCGATGTAGGGCCGGATCACCAGATTGGTGGCGCTGCCGGCCGAGCCGAAGAGAAACGCGATGCCGTCGCCCTCGACCATCTTGCGCACCTGTTCGACTGTCTTCGCCGGGTTGAAGCCGTCGTCGAGGCTGATGAGCGTGATCTTGCGGCCGTTCACGCCACCCTGATCATTGATCATCTTGAAATAATCGACATGGCCCTTGGCCATGGTGCCGACCACCGAGGCCGGGCCGCTATAGGGCGCCGTTTGGCCGATCTTGATCTCGGTATCGGTGATGCCCGGCGCGTAATGTTTTTCCGCAGCCGCCGGTAGGGCGATTGTTACGGCAACGCCAAGCGCCGCCGCGAACCTGGCGCGGTTAACCATGTCACCTCCCCGATCATTTTTTCGTCATGCTTGCAAAGTAGCTTTGCGAAACATCGCCAACGGTAAGCGACAACGCCGCTGCCGAAGCAACCTGCGTCCGTTGACGGCCCGCACCATCCTAAGAGCAAAACGGCACACCGAGGATGAGGCGACATCCTTTTTGGCACAAGAAAAATCACCCGCGCGGCCAGGCGCTTCGACCACTCGCGAATGGGGTCGATCCTCGGCTTCCGAGCCTAGGCCGCCTTTTGCACCGGCGGGTTGAACGGGTCGATCTCTTTCCAGTCGCCACCCTTCGGGTAGGCGAAGGATATCGCGCGGATACGGCTGAAATCGATCTCCGGCCCGGTGAACGACATGGTCCCGTCCTTTTGGTAGCGGTGAATCGCATCAAGCAAGATCTTGCGTGACCGCACGATCACCACGTCGCAGGAGCCGAGAAATTCCTGGCTACGGTCGACGATCGGGCCCATCGATTCCTGGACGATGAAATCTTCGTAGGCGTTGCCGCGACCGAGAATGCCGGTCCAATGGCCGTTTTTCATCGCCGCGCGATCCTGGTGCCACATGTTCTCGAGGCTGCCCATGTCGGAATTGAAGAAATCGGGGTCGCCCGAATCACGCCCGGTGATGGTGCGCCGGGTGAGATCGACCGGCTCGTTGACGTTGAAGCCGACATACCACTGCGCCGTCCACTCGTCGTCGATCGGGATCGAAAAGCACACCAGACCGTAACCGCCCGGCGGTCCCGGAATGAAAGAGGCGAACGGAAAAGCCACCTCGCGGATGCGCGCATAGGTCTTGCCGTCGGGCTGATCGCGCAACGCGCCCTCGCGGAAGCCATAAGGCTGCGGAATGAATTCGAACACCGGCGCGCCGGTGCTCAACATGTAGTCGGATTCCGTCTTATAGAATTCTTTGCCGGTCGGGCTGCCAAGCCCGGAAGCATGAAGGAATGTGACGTGGGCCGAATCGAGCAGCGCCTCCAGCCCTTGCAGCCAGTTGCAATGAATCACGCCCCGGCGCGGCGTGACGTGGCTCGCCGGCAGCTTGGTGAATTCGAAATCGTGGAAGCGCGGAGGATCTTCTTGATGCTTGCCGAGATAAACCCAGACCAGGCCGCCGGCTTCCCGCACCTGCCAGTGTTTCACCGGCACGCGGGCCGCAAAAGCAAGGCGACGGTCTTCGGGCTCGGTCGGCGTATCGACGCATTTGCCGCTGACATCAAATTTCCAACCGTGGAAGATGCAGCGCAATCCGTTGCCTTCGTTGCGCGCCAGCGCCAGCGAGGCGCAGCGATGCGGGCAGCCCTCATTGAAAAAACCCACGCGCCCGTCGGAGGCGCGAAAGGCGACGAAATTCTCGCCGAAGAGGCGGACCCGCGCCGGCGCGCCATCGGCCTCGAGTTTGGCGGAGCGGCAAGCCGGCACCCAATATTCACGCAGCATCTCGCCCATCGGCGTGCCCGGTCCGATCCGCGTCAGTAGCTCATTATCTTCGCGATTCAACATCATCCATCTCCACGCTTGGCCGCTCGAGCGAGGACCGGGGCCAGCCTTGGCAGCGTCACCCCACCCTTTCCCGAAGGCCTTCTTGCAACATGCCTCGTCGACGAGTTTGGATACATCATCGACAGATACGATGATAATTCAAGCACAAATGGCGCAACTCAGCGTTGACATGGTTGGGTATTGGATACAAAACTGGACAATGGCGACTCATCAGAATCGGGCAATCGTGCAGATCCGGGAGATGATTCTGCGCGGCGAACTTGGCCCCGGCGAGCGCATCACCGAGGAGGGGCTCGGCGAGCGCCTCGCGATGTCGCGGACGCCGATCCGGGCGGCGCTGCCGGCGCTGGCGCGTGAGGGTCTGTTGACGGCGTCCGAGACGCGCGGCTATTTCGTCCGTGCTTTCAGCCAACAAGATGTCGTCGACGCGATCGATTTGCGCGGACTCTTGGAAGGGATGGCGGCGCGCCTCGTTGCCGAACGCGGGCCATCGCCGTCGCTGTTGCAGACGCTGCGATCCTGTCTCGAGGACGGTGACCGTATCTTCGCCAAGAGCAGTTTTGCCCAAGGTGATGAAGAACTGTTCGCGACAATGAACGCACGGTTTCACGCCGCCATTGTCGAAGCGGCCAACAGCAAAGTGATCGCCGATGCCATTGTCACGAATGACCGCGTGCCGTTTGCCGCGGCCGGTGCAGTCGCTTTCGACAAGATGCCGGCGGCATTCATGTTCGAATTGCTGCGCTACGCGCAGCGCCAGCATCACGCGATTGTGCAATCCCTCGCCAACAGTCAGAGCGGGCGCGTCGAGACGCTAATGCGCGAACATGCCCATATCGTGACCGAAAGCCTCAACCTGCCGCAGCGGAACGAAGGACCGGCGCCCCTCTTCGCCGGGGCCGTCGCGGCGGTATCATAGACCAATGATTGCTGTTCAGGAGTGATGCCACGTGAGCAAGCGTAGTTTGGAAGATGCGATTAACGCCGCCGGCAGTGCGGTGAAGCTGCTGCGCAATTCGCAACTGGGCGCCTATGTCTATCCGGTCCGGGCCGAATATAGCAATTGGCGCGATGAACAGCACGCCTGGCGCGAGACCTGCGTGCTGTTCGATCAATCCCACCACATGACCGATATGGACGTGGCGGGGCCGGATACCCTCAAGCTGCTCGAGCGCCTCGGTACCAACAGCTTCGCGAATTTCGACGGCAGCCGGGCCAAGCAGTTCTCGCCGTGTAACCCTGACGGCTACGTTATCGGCGACGTCATCCTCTTCTATCTGGAGAAGGATCGCGCGACGTTGGTCGGGCGTCCCTCGGTGATGAACTGGGTGCAGTACAATTGCGAGACCGGCGGCTATAACGCCAAAGTCGAAAGGGACGAGCGCACCGCCGACCGGAAAGGTCCGCCCGTCCGCAAGCGCTATCGCTACCAAGTTCAAGGCCCGACCGCGATGAAAGTGCTGGAGAAACTCAATGGCGGTCCGTTGCCTTCGAGCAGGTTCTTCGGCCTCGGCGAAATGACCCTTGCGGGTCGCAAAGTGAAGACGCTGCGTCACGGCATGGCCGGTGAACCCGGCCTCGAAATTTGGGGGCCATTTGCCGAGGGCGAGGAGATTCGATCCGCGATCGTCGAGGCGGGGCACGAGTTTGGGCTGCAGCAGTGCGGCGCCCGGGCGTATTCAACCAATGCCCTCGAGTCCGGTTGGATTCCCTCGCCGCTGCCCGCGGTCTATTCGGGCGAGGCCATGAAGTCTTATCGTCAATGGCTTTCCGACGACAGCTATGAGGCGACGGCGTCACTCGGCGGCAGCTATTATTCCGACCGGATCGAGGATTACTACCTGACACCGTACGATCTCGGTTACGGGCAGAACGTCAAGTTTGATCACGATTTTATTGGGCGCGGGGCGCTGGAAAAAATCGCCAGCGGCAACCAGCGGCGGAAAAAGGTGACGCTGGCATGGGATGGTGCTGCGGTCGCTAAGGTGATCGAATCCTTGTTCAAGAGAGACGGCCTGCCCGGCAAATTTATCGAATGGCCGTCGGCGGTTTATGCCACGCTGCCCTACGACAAGATCGTCAAAGACGGCAAGACGGTCGGCATTTCCACCTTCGCCGGTTACAGCGCCAACGAACGGCTGATATTGTCGCTGGCAATGATTGATGTGGAGTACAGCGAGCCCGGCACCGAGGTTACGCTCGTCTGGGGCGAAGAGGGCGGCGGCTCGGCAAAGCCCAATGTCGAGCGTCACGCACAAATGGAAATTCGTGCGACGGTCGGGCCCAATCCCTATGCGACTAACGCGCGGACCGCCTACCGGCAATGACGGCGGGGACCGTGTTGGGAAGCCGCATGCTGCCGGCGTCGCTGCTTCCGCGGAAAAAGGGGCGGGTAAAGCCTTAAGGATCACTCAATTCGTCGGCCGGGACCGGTAACGTTCCCGGCCTCTTTTTTTGCGCCATTGAGGGCAGGCACCGAGGCCCGTGGTGCGGCCGACGACACCCTGGCGACATCATCGAACCGCGTCGCAATGCAGATTGACACCGGGGTGCACACCACCACCATGAGACGGGATTGCGGCAATCGTCACGCCCAAGGTGTCCTGGACTTTTCGATTTTCGCCGGGTAATCATCCGAAAATCGTTCAATTCAAAAGCATTTCAATGCATTAAGGGAGCAGCCGATGCGCAGCAGCGAAAGGTTCCTGACCACCCATACCGGGAGCCTGCCGCGGCCGGAGGATTTGACCAAGATCATGTTCGCCAAGGCCGAAGGCGTTCCGGTGGATCTGGGCGCCTTGGCCGCGCGGGTCAAATCCGCCGTCGGCGAAGTGGTCGAGCGCCAGGTCAAGGCGGGCATCGACATCGTCAACGACGGCGAAATGTCGAAGCCGAGCTACGCCACCTACGTCAAGGACCGGCTGACGGGTTTCGGCGGCACGACCAAGGCGCCGGTCTATCAGGATCTCATCGGCTTTCCCGGCATGCAGAAGCGGGTCTTCTCCGATCCGGGCCGGGCGCGGCGTTCCGCGCCCGCGTGCAACGGGCCGATCGCGCTGCGGGATGCCGCCGCGGTTGCGACCGACATCGCCAACATGAAAGTGGCCCTGGGCGGCGAAGGCGTCGTCGGCGCTTTCATGAGCGCCGCCTCCCCTGGCGTCATCTCGCTGTTCTTCGGCAATGATTATTATTCCACGCATGAGGCTTATGTGTTTGCCATCGCCGAGGCGATGACGTCCGAATACAAGGCCGTCGTCGATGCCGGCTTTATCCTTCAGCTCGATTGCCCCGATCTCGGCATGGGCCGCCATATCCAATTTGCCGATCTCGACCTCGCGGCATTTCGCAAGAAGGCGCAGCTTCATGTCGAGGCGATGAACCATGCCTTGGCCGGCTTACCGCCCGACCGTATGCGCGTTCATTTATGCTGGGGTAATTACGACGGTCCCCATCATTGCGACGTACCGCTCGCCGACATCATCGACATCGCGTTTGCCGCGCGGCCTAACGGCATCTCATTCGAGGCCGCTAATCCGCGTCATGCCCATGAATGGAAGCTGTTCGAGACCGTGCGCGTTCCCGCGGACAAGGTGCTGATCCCGGGCGTCATCGAATCGAAATCCAATTTCATCGAGCATCCTGAGCTGGTGGCCCAGCGCATCGAGCGCTACGCCAGGCTGGTCGGGCGCGAGAATGTCATTGCCGGCGGCGATTGCGGTTACGGAACCTGGGTCGGCCAGGCCGCAGTCGATCCCGACGTGGTCTGGGCCAAGCTCGCCGCCATGGCCGAGGGTGCTCGCCTCGCCAGCAAGCTGTTCTGGACCTGAGCCGCTAACCCGCCGAAGTGGCGGGCGGGGTAGCCGGGCTCGCCTCGGCGACGGCGCTGCCGACCGGCTGGCCGGCACCGCTCAGGGGCTGTCGGCGGGTAATCACGTTACCGCAGGAAGAAACCGACGGGACGCCGCCCTTGAGTGTGAGGACCGCGAGAGGCGCATAGTGATGCGTGATGCCGTCGGGCGACAGTGCGGCCGGATTGGTGACGGTGTTGCCCTGCGCGTCGGTCACGGTCTCGCTGGGCCAGATCACATTGCCGGTGGCGACGCGGGCAGGGATCAGCCAATAGTCGCCGCTGCGGTAGGTGAGGGCCAAGGTTCCGAGAACCTGGAACTGGACCTGAACGCCGTCTTCAAGATCAAGCCATTGCACCGTGCCGGTCGGTATCGGCAGCGCGCCATCGGCGGCCACTTTTTCGCCGCCTTGACTGGGGTCGCCGGACTGGTGATCCCAGCGCCGCAGCAACGGATTAAGCGCGGAATTGGTGCCGATAGTGGGCGTTGTGTTGGTGCCGGCCAGAATGACCGTCAGGCTCGTCGTATCGATCGACTGAACCTGAAGCAAATTGCCGGTCATGTTGTTAAGGACGGAAGCGTCGTCCTGCAGTTCGACATAGTCGCCATTCTCGAGCCCGTAGCGGTCGTCGCGGCCGAGATTGCCCAGAACGACCGTGGTGGTGGCGTTGGATACAGTGACCTTGACCACGGGAAAGACCACTGAGCCGTTTTCCCGCGACCATTTGAATGTCGGCGCAGCCTTGGTCGGATTGCCGTTGGCGTCGATGGTGCCGGTATGGATTTCGACGCGGTAGAGCTGGTTCTCGGCGCCCCGATATTGCGACGTCGGCGAGATGGTACACGGATCCGCGCTGACTTGAGCCGGCGAAACGCGCGCCCGCAGGTAACCGCGCGTCCACGGCTGCAACAGTTCGCCAATCTGCGCGCCTGTGATGCAGGTGGTTTGGCTCGGGAGCGCCTTGACCTGCCACACGACGCGCGCCCGGGCGGCCGTGTCGGGGCCGTTGAGGGCGACCTCGCGGATCGAATCGTCTTCGATATAGGTGATCAGCCGCTCCCACACATCGAGGTAGAGCAAGCTGCTCGCGTTGTTGGGCAAGGCCGGCGGGTTCGGCAAATCCGGTTGCGTCAGGTAAGAGGTGATGCGCTGCAGGAAGTTCCATGGCGGGCTCGGGGTGGCGAGGTTCGTCGGCAGGGCGTTGAGCGTCAACCCCAGGCCGGCATAATTGGTCTGCGCGATCTGCGATACCGCCAAAGGATTGGGCGGTGTCGGCGCCGGCGGCTGCGTGCCCGGATTGGCGTTGTCATTCCACAGCCTGACATATTGTTTGGCCGCAAACGGCACCGCGTCCACGGTCCAATTGGCGACGGTGACGGTATTGCTTGACGAATTGACGGCAGTGAGCGCTACCGGCGTCGCGTCGAGCTCGCACAGAATACCATCAACATAATAGGTGCCGGGCGTAATGCCGACATCATTGTTGACCGGGGTGGTGCCCAACTCGAGCGGCGCAATCGTGAAGCCGCCGTTCTGCGGACTCGGCGCGGCGGGACCCAATTCGTCGGCCGCGAGTTGCCGGACGATATGGAGCAGGATGCCGCCTTGCTCATTCCAATCGGCGTCAAGCTGCACCCGTCCCTGCTGGTTCAGTACCTGGCTGAAATGCTTCAGCAGATCAAGGCTTTTGCGCGTGAGATCGGCTTTCACCGCTAGGTCTCCTCAGCTCGCGTAGATGAGTCCGGCATCGGTTCCGGCCGGCGTGTATTCACTGAGCCGCTGACTAAGGCCGGCAATGCGCTGCGGCTGATAGAGATCGTGGTAAACCCCCATTTCGGCTTCGTCGTCGGCGCCCGTCGTGATCTCAACCGCGCAGACGAGGGAGAGCCTGCAGTAGGTCGGGGTGCCGTAACGAACGCTGTCGAATTGCGGCACGACGCGAAGCCGCGCCGCCGCCAAGAGCGCCGCGCGGTCGGCCGTGCTCAAGTTTTCCGCTGTCGCCTGCTGCGTCACCGCTTGCTCGACAAGATCGGGCTGACACTCATAGCGCCGTGGCGTCCGCGATCCCGGCGGTACATAGCAAAACCGCAGGCAGCCTTTCTGGCGCCGACAGGCGAGAACCGTGCCGAGCAAAATGCTGTTGTCGGCAAGTTCGATCTCGTTTGCCTCGATACGGCCCGATATCGTGGTGCGGTAAAGGGTTAAAGAGACGTCGGCGCAGCGTTTGGCCGAAGCGCCGATGGCGACGCGGTCGGGATCGGTGGCGTCGACGACACTGTCGCTGATGCGAAGTCTGAGCGGGTCTTCCAGCACTTCGTCACGCTCGATCTGAATTGCGCCGACGATGCTGTGTTCAATGGTCACACAGAGCGGTGCGTCCACAATTTCGAGGCTTGGTTCCGTCGGTCGCTTGGGGCCACAGTTGCAATCGAGTCCCCAGCCAGGGACCAGCGTACAATGGCGGAAGGTGACACCCGATACATCGCCGCCGATCTGGACGCCACGCCCGGTAACGACAATGCCGTCGAGAACGAACCAACTCTGCGCCGCACCGCCGATGCTCATGCCGTTGCTCGCGTCGCCTTGCCAGTCCAGCAACCGAATCACTGGCCGTTTGCCGTTGGCGGCGCGCAGTTCGAGCGACTGTCCCTGCGCGAGCGTCACGGAAACTGGTTCGACATAGACATTGCTGTCGACGATTTCGATTACCGCACTCGGCGGCGTATCCTCTTTCCATCGCGTCAGCGCCGCGCCGATCTGAGCGAAGGCGGCGCCCGCCCCGACCTGATAAAGCTTCGCATTGGCGGGCTGGCTGAGGGTCCGCGGATATTCGCCGCCGCCGATAGGCGCGACAAATCCGTACGTGTAGGACACCAGGAGATTGGTGCGGCGCGCCTGACCTGAGGACAGGACGATCCGCCCCAAAACCGGATCGACGGCAATCTGGTCGCCCGTCGGCCGGTAGCTCCAATCGGCGAGATTGGCCGGGATGATGCGCGCTGCCGCGACAGGGGCGGGCGGTGTTCCCATCCAGATCGCGAGACTTTCGCCCGGACCGTAATAGTAGGGGACGCCTGATGTCAGCTGGCCGTTCGTGCCGGGGATCTCATGGAGCTCGAACGCGTCGTGCCTGATCGGAATTGGCAGCGCTGGATTTGCCCCAGTCGCGGTTGGATTGATGTAGAGTTGCGTGTCGTTGCCGAGCGCGCTGAACAGATAGCAATTCGGCCCTTCCTCATCGTAATTGTAGGCGGGTGCCTGTGTGACGGTGTAGGCGCCGATCCGCCAGATGAACACGCCGACTTCCGGTATGTTCATACGACCTTGCCGTCGCGACGAATTGACCCGCCGGACATCGACGAGGTGCGCCAACTCGTCGAATGCGGTGCCGATATTGTCGAGCGCGTCGCGGTCGCGCACATCGACCAACCGGCCACGATCCATGTGCAGATAGTCGATGTTCTGCGTCCAGGCGAGCAGGCGGTAGAACTCGACCGCCCTCGCCGGCCAGCCGGCGACCGCTTCGGCAAGATCATTGAGCACTGCCAGCGTCCCCTTGCGTCGGCGGAAACGAATCGTGTTCGCGACCTCGCGGCGCGGCATCATGATCCGTTCCCGGGCCAAGGCGCGCGCCCCTTTGTTGTTGGTTGGTGGCGTACTGACCGGAGTGTAACCAATCAGCGTTCCGATGTAGGGAACGACCCAATCCTGGCAAGTCTCGATGAACCAATTCTCGTAGAGCCCGGCAATGTCCTGTTCAATTACAGAGACCTGCTCACCGATCACCCGGAGGAGCGCGCGCATCGGATAGCCGCGATCGGCGTCGCGTAGCCGATAGACGACGGGGACGAGATCGTAGAGCTTATCGGCGTTGTCGCTCATGAGCCGTCCTCACATGCTCTGCGTCAGAATCAGCGTTTCGGGAATGTCGCTGGTCATGAAGACCAGCTCTGCCGGCAGGATGCGGTCGGTCGAACCTGGCGCCGCCTTGGCATTGACCATGGCTAATGCGGCTTGAACGTAATTCCGCAGCCTCAAGGTGCCGGCTAAAGCGGCAAGCTGGGCTGCGGTGACGCTTTGCGCGACACTGTCGAAGGTCGTGATGTTGACCCATGCCACACCTGCGACCTGTTGGATCGCGGCAACGGCCTCGCTGCAGTACGCTGTTTGGCCGAGGGCGCGTGCATCGAAGGCAAACAATGCCTGCACGGCGGCCGTTGCATTCGGAGCGACATCGTCCCAGACATAGTCGGGCTCAAGACCGACGGTGGCGGCGATCACGAGGAGACGTACGCGACAGATATCGACCTCGACCGGCAAATAGGGATCGCCATAGCTGCTGAGCGACCGGAGAAGGTTGGCATAGAGATCCGAGGTTGTGTCGATCGGAATGTCTTCAGCGCCGGCGATGGTGACGTGAACGAACTGCTTTAGCCCGTCGGTCAGCTTGGCGGATACCGCCTTGCCAATCCCGGCATAGGTGCGGGCGAAATCGGCGTAGTCCTCAACCGACACCAGACGATCGAGCGCCATCACCGCCATCGGCGCGTTGGCCCGCGCGCGTTCGACCGGATCAGCATCGGCGCCGCCTGTCGCCGGCAATGGATTGATAACGCCCTGAACACCGAGGGGCATGGTTGCGAGCTGGCTTATCTGGCCGGCCGCGACATTGCCGTCGCTTCCCATCCCGTAACGATAGATTGCCTTGACGTTGGCCGTGCCGGTCGGCAAGCGTCTCCCGTGTAAGCCGTTGCCGAACATGATGGTCGTGTCGCCGGCATCGTCTTGGCTCGTGATGAACACCCGGTCGGCAGGGCCGGCCTCGGTCAGATCGTTCACCTCGGTCCAGTCGAGCTCGTTGACCTGCACGGACAAGGTGCTGGCAACGCCCGACGGTGTCCCCGCTGATATATAAGTCAGAGGTGATTGGCTCAGACTGAATGTCGGATAAGCAACAGTACCGTCCCCGTTTCCCAGCACCTCGCCGGTGCTTTGCCCCTGCGTCGCGTCGACGACGTTGCCGTAGATGGTGATCGAACCACGGTCGTACGTATAGGCGAGCGGCGAGGCAAAGGTGAGGATGGTATGGATCGGGTCGGACGAGATCCGCCATGCGAACAGGCCGTCGGTACTGGTTCGTTTCGGGTCGATTATCCCGCCCTCGAGCGGCACGTTCGTCAGCGGATCGACCAGGAGCCCGTCGAACGCCGAGAAGTTGCCAGTCAATTCCACGGGTGTGGGCACATAGGCGTTAGCATACACGCCGGTCGCCAGCTCGACCTGATCGCAAAATTCCTGATTAACCATGTCCGGCGGTGCAATGGTCGGAACCGTAAGATTTGCCAACGTCCCTACCACGAGCCGGTCGCCGTACGCATTGGCGTCGGTCGTGTAGAAAATCGAGGAAAATGGCGCCGACAAAGTCCACGTCCGGCAAAGCGGAGCGTCGGCACCCTGCGCCACGCCGGCAACCATCGCCAACTCCGCAGCGGTGACGCCGCTGACATTGGGAATGTCGGTTCGGGTGCCGGAAACGATGACCCACTGACCAGCAGTTAACCCGTCATAGACTTCGTCAAGGTCGACCTTGCTGCCGCTGATATCGGTATCGAGGGGCTCCTCGGTCACGGTTAGCGGCTCCGCCTGGGCATAGACGATGGTCTCGTGAAGCAGCACGGTTGCATCGAGCGCCGGGCGACGCTGCCCAGCGGTCAGGTCGCTCAACCACGGCGGCTGCAACGTGAGCAGAGTCACCTTGGCGGCAAAACCGCCGGGGTTCGCGATCAGGTTCGCTGTCCGCAGCGAGGTGACGACGTGAAAGGTGGTCGCTGCGCTCGAGGTGGCGTTTGGGTCCCCGGAAACGGTAACCGCCGGCCGGACCACGGCTACCCAGCTTCCCGGTTCGATCTGGTCGTAGGTCGCATCGAGCGGTACTTCCGTGATTCCGGTATCGATTTGCGCCGCGGCACCACTCCAAGCGGTGCTGATTGACGGTTCGGTGAACGTAGTTGTGCCGTCGCTGTACGTTGCCGCCCCGGTCCAATTGGCTGCAAACAATCCGGCTTTGACGCGCGCCGCGTATACCTCGACGCTCCCGGTAGGCGCGGCAAGGCCGGAATAGGCCGAATAGAGAGCGGGAGCCGCAACCGGGTGTAACGCCGCGAGCAACCGCGGCGCCAAGTCCGATTGCGGAGCGAAGCTGGTGCTGACGCTGCGTTGAAGGCGATAGGCATTTGCCGGTTGCACCGACGGGGGCAGGTCAAGTTGACTGACGGCGGCGTCGAGATTTGCCAGCGGCGCCGACGATAGAGCTTTGGGCAAGGCCGTGAATGACAGGGTTTGCCGTCCGGGCGCACTGAACTTGAGCACGGTCGATCCACCGGCGAGGCTGGCCCACTGCACGACCTTCAGCAGATTCCCAAGCCAGGCTGCGAGCCGCGTGAAACCGCGTTGCATCGCGACACCGCGAATCAACCCGAGGCGCGCCGCCGCGGCCTGCAGCATCGCCCGGAGTGTGGCGGCCGGCGCCCCGGTGCCGAGATTCG